>JANYLH010000029.1 GCA_025357915.1 Gammaproteobacteria bacterium | reverse complement strand
AGCGGCCGACCCAGCCACTCGAAGTGGTAGGAATACTTCCTGAGGTTCGCGCGCGCCAGCCAGTCGCGCGACGCTGCCATCAGCTCGGCATCCGCACCCTGGGCCGCGATTTCCCGCGCGCCGTCCTGCTTGAAAGCCGTGTATTCGGACATCGTGTTTCCTCTATGGATTGGGGGCGGGATTGCCCACCACCTGTGCGCCGGCCGGCACGTCGCGGGTGACGACCGACCCGGCGCCAGTCAGCGCATTCTCCCCGATCGACAGCCGTGGCAGCACGACGGAGCCGGCACCGATCAGCACGTTGTCGCCGACCACGATGCAGCCGCACAGCGTGGCGCCTGGCGCCACGTGCACGCCATCGCCCAGTACGCACTCGTGATCCACGGAGGCCTGGTGATTGACGATGCAGGCGCGCCCGAGGCGCGCTTCGGTCGCAAACACCGCATGCGCCAGGATCTGGGTGCCGGCCCCGAGGCTGGCCGTGGCGCAAACCGTGGCGCGCGGATGCACGAGCGGCGCCAGCCGCAGGCCGCGGCCCGCAAACATGGCGTGGATCGCCAAACGGTCGCGGCCGCCATGGCCACCAATCGCGACGAGGCCGCAAATGGACTCCGGCGCTGTCGCCGTGGCGAGCCACTGGTCGAAACCGGCCTGCCCGATATACAGCGGCACCCCGCCGATGCCCGAAGCCCGCGGATCGTTGTCGAAATTGGCCACCACGGTACCGCCCCGCAGCGCAATCAGCGCCGCAAGCACCCGGGCATGACCGGACGCGCCCCAGATCGCGTAGCGTTCCTCACTCACCGAGCAGGCCCCGGATCACGTTGGCCACGCACACCTGATCCTCATCGCTCATGTCGTGGAAGCTTGGCAGATTGATCGCGCGCCCGGCAATGTCGGCCGCCAACCCAGCGCCGGCGTGCGCGCCAAACATCGACAGGCTCGAGAGCGGATGGAAGAATACGCGCGCATCGATGTTCTCGCCGGCGAATGCCGCCTGTGCATGTTCGCGCCGGACACCGGTGGCGGGCGCGAACACGACGGTCGGCATCCAGGCCCCGTTGACCGTCCCGGGCGGCTCAGGATTGAGACTGACGCCCGTGCACCCGGCGAGCAATTCGCGGTAGCGCGTCAGGATCTGCCGCTTGCGCGCCTGGAGTTCATCGATGCGCTCGAGCTGGCCGCAGCCGAGCGCCGCCTGGATGTTGGACATCTTGTACTTGTAGCCCACCAGGTCGGGCCAGAATTGCCGGGTCTGACCCCGGGCACGGCCATGGTTCGACAGTGTCAGCACTTTTTCATGGAGCGCGGCGTCGTTGGTGACGAACATGCCGCGCTCGCCGGTGGTCACGGTCTTGGTGCCATGGAAAGAGAAGCCGCCAAAAACTCCCAGGCTGCCGGCGCGCCGACCGTGGTAAATCGAGCCGATCGCGTCGGCTGCATCCTCTATGACGGGCACGCCATGGCGCCGCCCGATGTCCAGCAATGCATCCAGTTCGCACAGATTCCCATACAGGTGCACGGCGAGAATGGCTTTGGTGCGCGGCGTGATGGCCGCCTCTACCCGCGCCGGGTCGAGACACCAGCTGTCGGCGAGGATATCGACGAACACCGGAGTGGCGCCCAGGTGCACGGCCGGGGCAACGGAAGCAACCCAATTGGTGTCGGCGAGGATCACCTCGTCGCCCGGACCGATGCCGAGGGCGGCGAGACCCAGATGCAGGGCTCCGGTGCAGCTCGAAGTCGCGATCGCGTGACTGACGCCAAGGTAATCCCGGAAGCGCGCTTCCAGTCGATTGATGTAGTCGTAACAGTGCTCGCCCCAGCCGTTGCGCGCGGCGTCGGTCGCGTACCCGACTTCCAGCTCGGTGATCGACGGCCGCGTATACGGAATGCGCGATTTCACACAGTCTCCGGTCGTGGCGCGGCGATGCCGGCGAAGCCGGTCTCGAGGAATGGGTGGTTCGCGTCGCGGTCCGACAGCGCCGCGATCGGCAGCGGCCAGTCGATGCCGACGCGCGGATCGCAGACATTCACTGCGCCCTCGGCTGCCGGCACGTATGGGCTCGAATGCAGGTACAGCAGCTCGCAATCCTCACTCAAGGCCTGGAAGCCGTGGGCAAAGCCCCTCGGAATCAGCAGCGCGCGCCCATTGTCCGCCGAGAGCCGCTCGCCGTGCCAGCGCAGCAACGTGGGTGAACCGCTGCGCAGGTCAACCGCCACATCGAAGACCTCACCGCGCAGGCAGCTGACCAGTTTGTCCTCGGCATGTGGCGGGTACTGGAAATGCAGGCCTCGCACCGTGCCACGCTGGCGCGTCTGGCTGTGATTGATCTGCGCCACCGGACCCGCCCAACCGGCCGGGGCCAGTTCGCGCGCACAGAACAGCCGGCTGAAGAAGCCGCGCGCATCCTCGAGTCGCGGACGATGCAAGCACAACAACCCGGTCAACGCCGTCGTCTCGATGCGATTGGGCTCCATCGGCTACCAGGCCCCGCCCGCCGCACTTTCAAAGTCGGCAATCTGCGCGAGACTGAAGGCGTGCATGTCCGCGCCACAGCGCCAGGCGGCGTGCCAGGCCACCGTCCGCTCGAGCGCCTGCGTCAGCTGCCAGCGCGGCGACCATGACAACTCGGCGCGCGCCTTGGAACTGTCGAGCCGCAGCGTATGCGCCTCGTGCGGTTGAGCCCCGGCCGCCTGCTCCCAGGCCGTACCGGGCACGAGCCGCGCGAGGCGATCGAGCACCTCGCCCACCGGGCACGAGTCTTCCAACCCTGGACCGAAATTCCAAGCCCCGCCGTATCGAAGGCCATGCTCGTGGAGTCGCTGCGCCAGCCGCAGGTAGCCGTGCAGGGGCTCCAGCACGTGCTGCCAGGGGCGTGTCGCCTGCGGGTGCCGCACGACCAGCACGCTGCTGGCATCGGAGGCGCGCAGGAAGTCAGGCACGAGGCGGTCCGCCGACCAGTCACCGCCGCCGATCACGTTGCCGGCGCGAGCCGTGGCAACGCCGACATCCTGTTGACGAAAGTAGGACTCGCGGTAGGCCGCACTGACCAGCTCCGCACAGGCTTTGCTGCTCGAATAGGGATCGACGCCGCCCAGGCGCTCGCTCTCGCGGTAGCCCCAGATCCACTCGCGGTTCTCGTAGCACTTGTCGGTCGTGACGCTGACGATGGCACGCACCGAACGGCAGGCGCGTGCCGCTTCGAGCAGGTGCACAGTGCCCTGAACGTTGGTCGCATAGGTGGCGGCCGGGTCGGCGTAGGACTGCCTGACCAGCGGCTGCGCGGCGAGGTGCAGCACGATTTCGGGCTGGGCGGCATGCATCGCCTCGCGCACTGCCTGGGCGTCGCGCACATCCGCGCGCGTATCGCCGGCCAGGGCCCCGGCAACACCGGCCACGGCGAAGAGATTCGGGTGCGTCGGCGGATCGAGCGCGTAGCCATAAACGCTCGCCCCCAGGTGCTTGAGCCACAAGGCCAGCCACCCGCCCTTGAAGCCGGTGTGGCCCGTGAGGAACACGCGCCGGCCACGCCAGCCGGCCCCGTTCAGGGCCAGGTCTTCCATGGCGCCTTGCCACTGGCCCAGAGCTATTCGAGCATATTTCGTTCGTGCAGCGTGTCCATCGGTTGCCAGAACCCCGAGTGCAGGTGCGCCATGAGTTCACCCTCGTGGGCAAGCCGCGTGAGCGGTTTGGCCTCCCAGCTGCACTGATCGCTGGTCACATAGTCGAGGCACTTTGGTTTAAGCACGAAGTAGCCGCCATTGATCCACCCGCTGCTGCCCTCGAGCTTCTCGCGGAAGCTGCGCACGGCCTGGCCGTCGAGGTCGAGCACACCGTAGCGTCCCGGGGGCTGCACCGCGGTAATGGTTGCGGCGCGGCCGTGGCTGCGGTGGAATTCCACCAGTCGGGTGATATCGATGTCGGCCACACCGTCACCATAGGTGAAGCAGAATTCGGGCTCGTCGCGCACGTGTTCGGCCACGCGCGCGAGCCGCCCGCCGGTCAGCGTGCTTTCTCCGGTATCCACCAGCGTCACGCGCCACGGCTCGGCCTTGCGCTCGTGCACGAACATCTCGTTGCGCTGCACGTCGAACGTGACATCGGACATATGCAGGAAATAGTTGGCGAAATATTCCTTGATGAGATAGCCGCGGTAGCCGCAGCAGATGACAAACTCGCGGATCCCGTGGGCCGACTAGATCTTCATGATGTGCCAGAGTATCGGCCTGCCGCCGATCTCGATCATGGGTTTGGGCCGCAGGTGCGTCTCCTCGGAGATGCGCGTGCCCATGCCGCCCGCCAGTATGACTGCTTTCATCGACCAGGAATCTCCCGCTCAGCGCGCTGCCATGCCGGCGCGGCCCGCGGCCACTATGCACCAAGGCCGGCGATCATCCCCTGCACGACCTGCGGCATCGCCCAACTTGGCCGCCAGCCGAGCGCGTGCCCGGCCTTGCTGGCGTCGCCGCAGCTGTAGTCGATATCGGTGGGGCGGAACAGCGCCGGAGAACTGTCGACATGCTCGCGCCAGTCGAGCCCGAAGTGGCGGAAGGCGGCATCGGCAAAGCTGCCGAGCGAATGCGCCTGCCCGGTGGCGATGACGTAGTCGGCGGCGCTTGGCTGCTGCAGCATCAGCCACATGGCCTCGACGTATTCGGGCGCCCAGCCCCAGTCGCGGTGTATTTCAACGTTGCCGAGCGCCAGGCGCTCGCCGCTGCCGCCGGCAATGGCGCAGGCCGCGGCCACGATCTTGCTCGTCACGAAGCGGCGCGAACGCAGCGGCGACTCGTGATTGAAGAGTATGCCGGTGCTGGCATGCAGCCCGTAGGCCTCGCGGTAGTTGGCGACCAGCCAGTGCGCGGTCGCCTTGGCCACGGCGTAGGGGCTGCGCGGCCGGAACGGCGTGTCTTCGGTCGCGCGCGCGCCGCCGGTGTCGCCGAAGCACTCGCCTGAGCCCGCGCTGTAGAGGCGCATCGGCTTGCCGAGAAAGCGCATGGCCTCGAGCAGTTTGAGCGTGCCCAGCGAAATACTCTCGAGGGTTTCCACCGGCTGCTCGAAGGACAGGCCCACCGAACTCTGGCCAGCCAGGCTGTAGATCTCGTCCGGATCGACCCGCGAAAGCACCTGCAGCACGCTGCGAAAATCATTGCTCGCCATCGAGCGCGTCGCCACCTGGTCGGCGATGCCGAGCCGCGCGAGATTCCCGAAGCTGCGCACCTCCGCGTCACGCGAAGTGCCATAGACTTCGTAGCCGCGGCCCAGCAGGTGTCGCGCCAGATACGCGCCATCCTGTCCAGAAACTCCGCAGATGAGGGCGCGCATCCGGAAACCCTACTCGCGCCGCCAGATGGTGCGGCCACCGCCCTGGTCTTCGAGCTGCACGCCGGCCGCGGCGAGCTCCGCGCGGATACGATCAGCCGCCGCGAAGTCACGCGCCTGGCGGGCCGCGAGGCGCGCGGCGATGCGCGCCTCGATGGCGGCCTCGTCGAGCAGCGCGACAGCGGCCGGCGGTGCATCGAACGCGCCGGCACTGAGCCTGAACCAGATTTCCGGATCAACCTGCAGTACGCCCAGCACACCCCCGAGGTGGCGCAGCTGTGCGGCCAACGCGGCCGCCAGTTCGCCGGCGCCCGCCGCGCGGGCGGAGTTGATCTCACGTGCCAAATCCTGCAGTACCGCGAAGGCTTCGGGCGTGTTGAAATCATCGTCCAGCACGGCGGCAAAGCGCTCGCCCGCCGCTCGCACTGCCGCTGTTGCCGCGGACGCGGCGGATGCGGCCGCCGGCGCGCCCAGCCCGCGCAGCGCGGTGTAGAGCCGCGTCAACGACGCGTCAGCCTGCTCGAGCTGCGCCGGAGCGAAATTGATGGGCCCGCGATAGTGGCTGGCCAGCAGGAAGGCGCGCATCACCTCGGGATGCCGCAGCCGCGGCAGCACCTCGCGCAGCGTGAAGAAATTGCCGAGCGACTTCGACATCTTCACGCTGTCGACATTCACGAAGCCGTTGTGCATCCACAGGTTCACGAACGCACGCCCGGCGCCGCAGGACTGCGCGATCTCGTTCTCGTGGTGCGGGAACTTGAGGTCCATGCCGCCACCGTGAATGTCGAAGTGATCACCGAGGAGCGCCGCCGACATCGCCGAGCATTCGATGTG
>JANYLH010000071.1 GCA_025357915.1 Gammaproteobacteria bacterium | reverse complement strand
CGGACTGATTGAGTTGCCGGCGAACACCGAGATGGTGATGCCGGGGGACAACATCAAGATGAACGTCGACCTGATCGCACCGATCGCCATGGAGGAAGGCCTGCGCTTCGCCATCCGCGAGGGTGGCCGCACCGTGGGCGCGGGCGTAGTGTCAAAAGTACTGAAGTAACCAGCACGGCGATGCGTGAGGTCGCGTACTCGATGCCGCTTCAACAAAGCGAGTATCGGGGAGCGACTTGAAGCAGCATCGAGTGCGCGACCTCAACGACCTCAAGGATAGATGCAATGGCTAGTCAGAATATTCGCATACGGCTCAAGGCGTTCGATCACCGGCTGATCGACAATTCCGCCAAGGAAATCGTCGATACGGCACGCCGGACGGGCGCCACGGTGCGCGGGCCGGTGCCGCTCCCGACCAAGATGGAGCGTTTTACGCTACTGGTCTCCCCGCATGCCGACAAGGATGCGCGCGACCAGTTCGAGCTGCGCACCCACAAGCGGCTGATGGATATCGTCAACCCGACCGACAAGACGGTTGACGCCCTGATGCGCCTGGAACTCCCGGCGGGCGTGGACGTGCAGATCAAGCTGAATTGACGGGGTTGATACTGGCCTCTTGGCTGCTATACTGGGCGGCCTTTTAACCCCCGGGTTAACCCCCGGGTGAACCGCGTAATGCGGCATCGGGCGAGGTTGGCGGGCCCATTTTGGGGGCTGGCCAAGACCACTCGAGAGTATCGGCGGGTTCCCCGCTGACCTCCGGTAGTCACGCCACCATTTTGTGCGACGCGCACCAATCGCAGTGCGCGTCCCGTGATTGAGGAACGACAGATGGCAATTGGTCTGGTCGGCCGCAAATGCGGCATGACTCGCGTGTTTACGGATGCCGGTGATTCGGTGCCCGTCACCGTGGTGGAACTGCTCCCGAACCGCGTTACGCAGGTCAAGACCGACGAGCGTGACGGGTATCGCGCGGTGCAGGTCACTTATGGCGCCCGCCGTCCGCAGCTGCTGTCCAAGGGCGTTGCCGGGCACTACGCCAAGGCCAATGTTGCCCCGGGACGCGAGTTGATCGAATTTCGCCTCACCGGCAGCGATGACGCCGATCTGCAGCCCGGCGCCGAGCTCAAGATCGACCGTTTCACCACCGGCCAGCTGGTCGATGTCACGGGCGTCACCATCGGCAAGGGTTATGCCGGCGTCATGAAGCGCCACAATTTCGCGGGCGGATACGCTTCGCACGGTCACTCGGTATCGCACCGCGTGCCCGGCTCGATAGGCCAGCGCCAGACGCCCGGCCGTGTGTTCCCGGGCAAGCGCATGTCGGGCCACATGGGTGTGATGCGGCGTACGACCGAGAACCTGAAGGTGATCGGCGTCGACGCGGCCCGGAATCTCCTGCTCATCAGCGGCGCGGTCCCCGGTTCCAAGGGCGGCCAGGTGCTGGTGCGTCCGTCGGTCAAGGCTGCGCGCCTTGCCCGCCGCAAGAGCATTGCGCCCAGCAAGGTGGCAGCGGCCAAGCCCGCCGCCGGTGCTGCGAAATCCGCTGCGGCCAGACCCGCTGCGGCCAAGCCCAGCAAATAAGTAGCAGTCATGAAGCTTAAAATTGCCAACGGCGGGGCTGAATTGCAGGTGTCCGACACCGCGTTCGGCCACGACTACAACCAGGCCCTGGTGTTCCAGGTGGTCAACGCCTACCGGGCTGCCGGCCGGGCGGGGACCAAGGCGCAAAAGTCGCGCGCGGAAGTGCGTGGCGGCGGCCGCAAGCCCCACGCCCAGAAGGGCTCGGGTTCGGCGCGCGCCGGCTCGATCCGCAGTCCCATCTGGGTCGGTGGCGGGCGCACTTTTGCCGCCAAGCCGCGCGATTTCAGCCAGAAGGTCAACCGCAAGATGTATCGCGGCGCGCTGCGCTCGATGTTCTCCGAGCTGGTGCGCCAGGACCGGTTGCTGGTCACCGACGGCATTGCGCTCGAGGCGCCGAAGACGCGGCTGCTGGCCAACCATCTCAAATCGCTCGCGCTCGACAACGTACTGATTATTGTCGAGGCGCTGGACGAGAAACTGTTCCTGGCCGCCCGCAACCTCCCCGGCGTGGAAGTGCTGGCGGTCGGTTCGATCAACCCGGTGAGCCTGGCCGCGCACGACAAGGTGCTGGCGACCGTGGCCGCCGTGAAACTCATCGAGGAGCGCCTGCAATGAACTACAAGGTTCACAAGCAAGCCGCCAAGCCTGGTCACGAGCGCCTGATGAACGTGCTGGTCGCGCCGCACGTCACGGAAAAGACCGCGCAGAACCTGCAGCTGCGCAACCAGTACACCTTCCGCGTGGCGCGCGATGCCACCCGCCTCGAAGTGCGCGCCGCAGTGGAACTCATGTTCGACGTCAAGGTGGCAGGCGTGCAGGTGGTCAACGAGCCTGGCAAGTCGCGCCGCTTCGGCCGGACGCCTGGCCGCACGCAGGATTGGAAAAAGGCCTACGTCAGCCTGGCCGAAGGCCAGAGCATCGACTACGAAGCCGCTGCCGGGAAGGCATAAAGGTAAGTCATGGCGCTGATCAAGCTCAAACCCACTTCCCCCGGCACGCGTTTTGTCGTGCGGGTCGCGCGCGGACACCTGCACAAGGGCGGTCCGCTCGAAGCGCTGACCGTGCACCAGAACAAGACCGGCGCGCGCAATCATTCCGGCCGCATCACCACGCGCCATATCGGCGGCGGGTCGCGGCAGAAGTACCGGCTCATTGATTTCCGTCGTGACAAGGACGGCATCAAGGGCGTGGTCGAGCGCCTTGAGTACGATCCGAACCGCACCGCGCACATCGCGCTGGTCTGCTACGCCGACGGCGAGCGGCGCTACATCCTGGCGCCCAAGGGCCTCAAGGACGGCGACGAAGTGCGCTCGGGGAGCGAGTCGCCGATCAAGCCCGGCAACGCCATGGCGCTGCGCCACATCCCGGTCGGCTCGCTGGTGCACAACATCGAACTCAAGCCCGGACGCGGCGGCCAGCTGGCGCGCAGCGCCGGCAATTCCGCGCAGTACGCCTCGCGTGAGGGCACGCACGCGCTGGTGCGCCTCAAGTCGGGCGAGACGCGCAAGGTGCACATCGACTGCCGCGCGACGCTCGGCGAAGTCGGCAATGACGAACACAACCTGCGCACCTACGGCAAGGCCGGCGCCAAGCGCTGGCGCGGCATCCGCCCCACGGTGCGCGGTGTCGCCATGAATCCGGTCGACCACCCGCACGGCGGCGGTGAGGGCAAGCCCGGCCAGGGCAACCCGCATCCGGTGTCGCCGTGGGGCCTGCAGACCAAGGGCAAGAAGACGCGCCGCAACAAGCGCACGCGCAACATGATCGTGCAGCGGAGGAAATAAGCGTGCCTCGTTCACTGAAGAAAGGTCCGTTCATCGATCTGCATCTGGCCAAGAAGGTGCAGGTGGCAGCCGCCAAGAGTGATCGCCGGCCGATCAAGACCTGGTCGCGCCGTTCCATGGTCATCCCGGAAATGGTCGGCCTGACGATCGCGATTCACAACGGCAAGCAGCACCTGCCGGTGCTGATGACCGAGAACATGGTTGGCCACAAGCTCGGCGAGTTCGCCCCGACGCGCATGTTCAAGGCGCACGGCGGCGATCGCAAAGTGACCGCGGCGGAGTAGACATGCAGGCTTCAGCAAAACTAAGCAACGCGCGCATCTCGCCGCAGAAGTGCCGCCTGGTCGCCGACCTGGTGCGCGGCCGCCCGGTGGGCGGGGCGCTGGCGATGCTGCGCTTCACGCCGAAGAAGGGCGCCGACCTGGTGCTCAAGGTGCTGGAATCCGCGATCGCCAATGCCGAGCACAATCTCGGCGCCGACATCGACCAGCTGAAGGTGGCGCGCATCGAGGTCGACACCGCGCGCGTTCGCAAGGGTTTCGCGGCGCGCGCCAAGGGGCGCGGCAACCGCATCGTCAAGCGCAACAGTCATATCACCGTCCAGGTCAGCGACGGCAGGAAGGACTAACCGATGGGCCAGAAGGTCAATCCGCTGGGTATACGCTTAGGGATCACCCGTGACTGGGTGTCCAAGTGGTACGCGAGCAAGAAGCAGTTTCCGCTGCTGGTGCACACCGATTTCCGCGTGCGCGAGTTCCTCAAGAAGCGGCTCGCCGAGGCCTCGGTCAGCCGCATCCTGATCGAGCGCGCCGCCAAGAAGGTGAGCATCACCATCCAGACGGCGCGCCCCGGTATCGTCATCGGCAAGAAGGGCGAGGACATCGACAAGCTGCGGGCCGAGACTGCGAAGCTCCTTGGCATCCCGATGGCCGACGTGCGCTTGAACATCGCCGAGATCCGCAAGCCGGAGCTCGACGCGCAGCTGGTTGCCGAGGGCATCGCGCAGCAGATCGAAAAGCGCGTCATGTTCAGGCGCGCCATGAAGCGCGCGGTGATGAGCACCATGCGCAGCGGCGCATTGGGCATGAAGGTGCGCATGTCCGGCCGCCTGAACGGCGCCGAGATCGCGCGCACCGAGTGGGTGCGCGAAGGCCGCGTGCCGCTCCACACGTTCCGTGCCGATATCGACTACGGCCTGGCCGAATCGCAGACCACCTATGGCGTGATCGGCGTCAAGGTCTGGATCTTCAAGGGCGAAGTGTTCGATCAGGCTGAGCTCGACCGCAACGCCCAGGCGGGCGCCGATGCCGCCGCGGCGGCCGCGGCCGCCGCCGCAGTCTCGGCTGCCGCTGCTACGGCAGCGACGGTCGCTGCCGGCGGTTCTCCTGCCCCGGCGGCACCGTAAGGCACGCGGGGCTCCGTTCAGGAATCTAAGGCAATGCTGCAACCCAAACGCACCAAGTATCGTAAGCAGTTCAAGGGCAAGAACTACGGCCTGGCAACGCGCGGTAGTACCGTGGCCTTCGGCGACTTCGGCCTCAAGGCGACCGAGCGGGCCCGCATGACCGCGCGTGAGATCGAGGCGGCGCGCCGCGCCATGGCCCGCTACGTCAAGCGCGGCGGCCAGATCTGGATCCGCGTGTTCCCGGACGTGCCGATCACCAAGAAGCCGCTCGAGGTCCGCATGGGCAGCGGTAAGGGCAACGTCGAGTACTGGATCGCCAAGGTCAAGCCCGGCAAGGTGTTGTTCGAAATGGAAGGCGTCACCGAGGAAATCGCGCGCGAGGCTTTCCGCCTGGCCGGCGCCAAGCTCTCGGTCACCACGTCCTTCGTCAAACGGCAGGTGCGCTGATGAAAGCCAGTGAAATGCGGAACCAGCCGGCCTCGGCGCAGCTGGCCGAGCTGCTCAAGCTCCGCAAGGAACAGTTTGCGCTGCGTATGCAGCGTGCTACCGGGCAGCCCGTCAAGCCCGACCAGTTTGGCAAGGTGCGCAAGAATATTGCCCGCCTGAAGACGGCGATGCGCGCCAGCGCCGGTGCGCAGCCGGCAGTCGCGGCGAAGGCCAGCGGAGGAAAGCGATGAGCGCGGAAATGGACAATGTGCAGGCCGCGGCAGCCGAGCCGGCGGCGGTCAAGGTCGCCGAGAAGCGTGGTGATCGCGTGCTCACCGGGCGCGTCGTCAGCAACAAGATGGACAAGACCATTGCGGTGCTGATCGAGCGGCTGGTGCGCCACGAGACCTATGGCAAGTTCCTGCGCCGCAGCACCAAGCTGCTGGCACACGACGAAAAGAACGAAGCGCGCGAAGGCGACACCGTGACCATCACTCCGTGCCGGCCGCTGTCGCGCCGCAAGTCGTGGCGGTTGCTGTCGGTCATCGAACGGGCAGCGCCATGATCCAGATGTGCACCATGCTCAATGCCGCCGACAACAGCGGCGCCCGCACGGTGATGTGCATCAAGGTGCTCGGCGGGAGCCATCGGCGCTACGCGTCGGTGGGCGACGTCATCAAGGTCAGCATCAAGGATGCCATCCCGCGCGGCAAGGTCAAGAAAGGCGAGGTGTACGACGCGGTGGTGGTGCGCACGCGGCGCGGCGTGCGCCGGGCCGATGGCTCGCTGATCAAGTTCGACGGCAACGCCGCCGTGCTGCTGACGCCGAAGCTCGAGCCGATCGGTACGCGCATTTTCGGGCCGGTGACGCGCGAGCTGCGCACCGCGCAGTTCATGAAGATCATTTCGCTCGCACCGGAAGTGCTGTGAGCTAAGGGTAGACGGCGGAACCATGGAAAAGATAAGGAAGGGCGACCAGGTGGTGGTGCTGACCGGGCGTGACAAGGGCCGGCGCGGCGCGGTGCTGCGTGTGCTGAGCGGCGGCGCCGTGCTGGTTGAAAACCTCAATCGCGTCAAGCGCCACACCAAGGCCAATCCGCAGGCCAACCAGCCCGGCGGCATCATCGAAAAGGAAATGCCGCTGGCGCTCTCCAAGGTCGCGTTGTGGAATCCGGCCGCCAAGAAGGGCGATCGGGTGGGCATCAAGACGCTGGCCGACGGCAAGAAGGTGCGTTTCTTCAAGTCGAACGGCGAAGTCATCGACGCCTGAGGCGTCGGGCACGGGTTTAAAAGTTATGGCAAGACTGCAACAAATCTACCGCGAGAAGATCGTCCCGCAGCTCACCGCTGAGCTCGGGCTGAAAAATCCCATGCAGGTGCCGAAGATCACCAAGATCACGGTCAACATGGGCGTGGGCGAGGCCGTGGCCGACCGCAAGCTGATGGATGCGGCAGTCGCCGACCTGACCAAGATCACCGGCCAGAAGCCGTTGATCTGCAAGTCGAAGAAGGCGATCGCGGCCTTCAAGCTGCGCGAGGGCCTGGCGATCGGCTGCAAGGTCACGCTGCGCGGCGCGCGCATGTACGAGTTCCTCGACCGGCTGATCAGCGTGGCGATGCCGCGCATCCGCGACTTCCGCGGCGTTTCGGCGCGCGCCTTCGACGGGCGCGGCAACTACACGCTGGGCGTAAAGGAACAGATCATTTTCCCGGAGATCCAGTACGACGCCATCGACCAGGTGCGCGGCATGGATATCACCATCACGACCACGGCGCGCGACAACGTGCAGGGCCGTGCGCTGCTGACCGCCTTCAACTTTCCGTTCCGCAAGTAGCGGCACGGGCACTTTCAAGGATCTGGCATGGCAAAGACCAACATGATCGAACGCGACAAGCGCCGGGTACGGGTGGCGAAGAAATACGCCACGGTGCGCGCGCAGCTCAAGGAAGCGATTCGCAGCCCTAAGTCCTCGCAGGAGGAACGTGCGGCGGCGCAGACCAAGCTGCAGACGCTGCCGCGTGATGCGAGCCCGACCCGCCAGCGCAACCGTTGCGCGATCACCGGCCGGGCACGCGGCGTGTACAGCAAGTTCGGTCTCGCCCGCACCAAGATTCGTGAAGTCGCCGCCCGCGGCGAGATTCCCGGGCTCGCCAAGGCGAGCTGGTAGGAGCCATAACGATGAGCATGACCGATCCGGTTGCCGACCTGCTGACCCGCATACGTAACGGGCAGAGCGCGCGCAAGACCAGCGTGACGATGGCGTCTTCGAAACTGAAGACCGCCATTGTTCGCGTGTTGAAGAGCGAGGGGTTCATTGCCGACTTCAATGTCGGCGACCAGGAGGGCAAGCCGCTCCTGACCGTCGATCTCAAGTATTACGACGGCCGGCCGGTTATTGACCGCCTCGAGCGCGTCAGCCGCCCGGGCCTGCGTATCTACCGCGGCAAGGAAGACCTGCCGCGGGTACTGAACGGCATGGGGACGGTCATTGTCTCGACGCCCAAGGGCGTGATGACCGACCGTGCGGCGCGTGCCATCGGCCAGGGCGGCGAAGTCATCTGCATCGTGGCCTAAAGCGCAAGACCAGAGCGGTATACGAATATGTCCAGAGTCGCAAAACAAGTCGTGGTGATTCCAGCCGGCGTGACCGTCACGGTCGGCGCCGGGGTGATCACGGTCAAGGGTGCCAAGGGCGCGCTCACGCTCCCGGTCAGCGCTGGCGTTTCCGTGGCCCAGGACAACAAGCAGCTGCAGGTGAGCTACGCCGACGCAGGCGACGCGCGCACGCGGGCGGGCTCCACGCGCGCGCACCTGGCGAACATGATCACCGGCGTAACGCGCGGGTATGATCGCAAGCTCGACCTGGTGGGTGTCGGCTTCCGTGCCGCCGTGGCCGGCAAGGCGCTGAACCTGACGCTGGGCTTTTCACACCCGGTGAGCTACGCGATTCCGGAAGGCATCAGCATCGAGACGCCCAGTCAGACCGAGATCCTCATCAAGGGAGCCGATCGGCAGCGCGTTGGCCAGACGGCCGCCGAGATCCGCGGCATTCGTCCGCCAGAGCCCTACAAGGGCAAGGGCGTGCGCTATTCGGACGAAAAGATTTCCCTCAAGGAAGGGAAGAAGAAGTAGTTCGCAGGAACACCGGCAATGAATATCACCAAGAAACAGCGCCGCACGCGGCGCGCCATCAAGACCCGCGCGAAGATCCGCGAGACCGGCACGCCGCGGCTGACCGTGCACCGCACGCCGCGCCACATTTACGCGCAGCTGTTCGCGGCCGATGGTTCGGCGGTGCTGGCTTCGGCCTCCACCGTGCAGAAGGCGGTGGCCAAGGACCTCAAGTACACGGGCAACGTCGAGGCGGCGCGCGCCGTCGGCAAGGCGATTGCCGAGCGGGCCAAGGCGGCCGGTGTCGCCAGGGCCGCGTTCGATCGCTCGGGTTTCCAGTATCACGGCCGCGTCAAGGCGCTGGCCGACGCCGCCCGTGAAGCCGGGCTTGAATTCTAGGGCTTCGCCAGGACATAGCATTACATGGCAAGAAACGAGAAAAACCAGAGCGCCGATGACCTGATGGAAAAGCTGGTCGCGGTGAACCGCACGGCCAAGGTCGTCAAGGGCGGCAAGCAGTTCGGCTTCACTGCGCTCACGGTGGTGGGCGACGGCGCCGGACGCGTCGGCTTCGGCTTCGGCAAGGCGCGGGAAGTGCCGGTGGCGATCTCCAAGGCGATGGCGCACGCGCGCAAGAGCCTGGTCAACGTCAGCCTGGCGAACGACACGCTGCACTACGCGGTCAAGGGCGAGCATGGCGCGACGCGCATCTTCATGCAGCCGGCCTCGAGCGGCACCGGGGTCATCGCCGGCGGCGGCATGCGCGCGGTACTCGAGTGCGCTGGCGTCCGTAACGTGCTCGCCAAGAGCTACGGCTCGCGCAACCCGATCAACGTGGTGCGCGCGACGGTCAAGGCGCTGGCGAGCGTGCGCTCGCCGGATGAAATCGCCGCCAAGCGCGGCAAGACTCTCGAAGACATACTCGGGTGAGATTATGGCAAGGGGCGACAAAGTGAAAGTGACGCTGCTGAAGAGCCTGTACGGGCAGCTCAAGCACATCAGCTCATCGGTACGCGGCCTGGGGCTGCGCCGCCGTCACCAGAGCGTCGAGGTCGCCGACACCGCGGAAAACCGCGGCATGATCAACGCGGCCTCCCACATGCTGAAGGTGGAGCGATTCTGACATGCGACTGAATACCATCAAGCCGGTCGAGGGTTCGCGCCGTCCGCGGCTGCGCGTCGGGCGCGGCGCATCCGCGGGCCAGGGCAAGACCTGCGGGCGCGGCGTCAAGGGGCAGCGCGCGCGCAAGGGCGGCTATCACAAGGTCGGGTTCGAGGGCGGCCAGATGCCGCTCCAGCGCCGCATGCCGAAGGTCGGCTTCCGCTCCGCCATCAAGTCGCTGCGCGGTGAAGTGCGGCTCCATGAGCTGGCGCTCGTCAAGGGCGAGGTCATCGATCTGGCGGCGCTCAAGGCGGCGCAGATTGTCTCCGCGGCTGCCGAAAGCGCCAAGGTGGTCTTGTCAGGCGAGCTGAAGAAGGCCGTGCACCTCAAGGGTATCGGCGTTACCAAGGGCGCCCGCGCGGCCATTGAAGCGGCCGGCGGCAAGGTCGAGGCTTGATGGCCAACACCGCGATCAGCAATCCGGCGACGACGCTGGCCCAGGCAGGCAGGAGCGGGGAGATCCGCTCGCGCCTGCTGTTCCTGCTGGGCGCGCTGGTGGTCTACCGCATCGGCACCTTCATCCAGGTGCCGGGCATCAACCAGGCCGCGGTGCTGCGCTTCTTCACCGACCAGTCGAGCGGCATCCTCGGCGTCGTCAACAGTTTCAGCGGCGGCGCCCTGCAGCGCATGTCGATCTTCGCGATGGGCGTGATGCCGTACATCTCGGCCTCGATCATCATCCAGATGCTCGGCATGGTCGTGCCAACCCTGATGGAATACCGCAAGGAAGGCGAGGCCGGCCGGCGCAAGACCACGCAACTGACGCGCTACGCGACCCTGGGCCTGGCGGTGTTCCAGTCGTTCGGGGCCGCGGTGGCGCTGCAGAATGGCCAATACGTGCTCAACGGTGGCTCGCAGTGGCTGCTGGTGGCCACGGTTACCATGACCACTGGCACTATGTTTCTCATGTGGCTCGGCGAGCAGATCACCGAGCGCGGCGTCGGCAACGGCATCTCGATGATCATCCTCTCCGGCATCGTGGCCGGGCTTCCCGGCGCGCTCAGCCGCACCTTCGAGTCGGTCAGCAACGGCGAGATGCAGCCCATGTTCGCCATCGCCCTGGTGGCGATCGTGCTCGGCGTGACCGGCTTCTGCGTGTTCGTCGAACGGGCGCAGCGCCGCATCACCGTGCACTATGCCAAGCGCCAGGTCGGCAACCGCCTGTATGCCGGGCAGAGCAGCCACCTGCCGTTCAAGCTCAACATGTCGGGCGTGATTCCGCCGATCTTCGCCTCGAGCCTGCTGTTGTTTCCGGCGACCATGGCCAGCTTCTTTGCCACCGGGTCGGACACGAAGATGAGCCTGGTGCTGCAGCGGATCCAGGCCGCCCTCAACTACGGCCAGCCGCTCCACCTGGTGCTGTACGCGGGCCTGATCCTCGGGTTTACCTTCTTCTACACGGCGCTGGTATTCAACGCGCGCGAAACCGCCGACAACCTCAAGAAGTCCGGCGCCTTCATTCCCGGCATCCGCCCCGGCCAGCAGACCGGCGAATACATCGACAAGGTGCTGACGCGCCTGACGTTGTGGGGCGCCGCGTACATCATGGCGGTGTGCCTGCTGCCCGAAGTGCTGGTGTCCTCGCAGGGCGTGCCGTTTCAGTTCGGGGGCACCTCGCTCCTGATCGTGGTCGTGGTGGTGATGGACTTCATGGCGCAGCTCCAGGCGCACATGATGCAGAACCAGTACCCGGGCCTGATGAAGAAAGCCAATTTGCTGGGTGCCGGCCGCGGCGCCCCCAGTACAGGTGAGCGATGAAAGTACGTCCGTCAGTCAAGAAGATCTGCAAGAACTGCAAGATCGTGCGCCGCCGCGGCGTGGTCTACGTGATCTGCGTCGACGCGCGCCACAAGCAGCGGCAAGGATAGAGGTAGCAGCATGGCACGCATAGCCGGCATCAACATTCCGATGAACAAGCACATCGGCATTGGCCTGACCCACATCTTCGGGATCGGGCGCACGCGCGCGCTCGAATCCTGCGCCGCCGCGGGCGTCGATGCGACCACCAAGGTCAAGGACCTGACCGAGGCGGAAGTGACCGCGCTCCGTGCGCAGCTGTCGCGCTATCCGCTGGAAGGCGACCTGCGCCGCGAAGTCTCGATGAACATCAAGCGGTTGATGGATCTGGGCACGTGGCGCGGCATGCGCCATCGCAAGGGCCTGCCGGTCCGCGGCCAGCGCACGCGCACCAACGCGCGCACCCGCAAGGG
>JANYLH010000079.1 GCA_025357915.1 Gammaproteobacteria bacterium | reverse complement strand
CGCCGGTGATGCTGACGTTCCCGCTGAACACGGTGCTGTTTGGCAGCGTAGCCCGGGCCACGACCAGCACGCAGAACGTGGTCGTGTCCAACCTTGGCACCGCAAACCTGGTTCTGGCGGCCCCGACCATCACGGGCAGCGGCCGCGTGGACAGTCAGCCGGCGAAGTACACGGTGACGGGCAACACCTGTCCGATTGGCGGCACGGGCCTGGCGCCGCTGGCCACCTGCACGATCACGGTGACCTTTGCACCGACCGCGACGGGTAACCAGACGGCGAACCTGAATGTCAATGCCAGCAATGCTGCTACGAGGACCTTACTGGTGACCGGCACGGGCACCTAGAGTTAGAGCGAGAACAAGGGCGCGCGCTTTGGCGCCCGGTGTGTTTGAGTACAACGGCATGCCCCTGGGAGTGAAGGCTCCCTGGGGCATTTCCGTTGGTGCACGCGGACTGTGATTCGGTACAAGCTCGCGATGACTGGCGTGCCTTAGAATAGGGACATGCGTAACGGGTCCCGCTTTGTCCTGCTGCTTGCCTGTGCCTTTGCGCAGCTCGCGGCCGCGGACGTGCAATCTGGCCGCGGCGCGGGCTACCAGCCGCCCGGCGCTCATACCCGCAAGCCCGACACCTTGGACGATCGGGTCAACCGCATGGGCCAGCGCCTCGGTCTCAGCGACCCGCAGAAGGCTTCGGTCAAGACCATCCTGTTGCGCGGGCAGGCCATGAGCAAGGGCATCTGGACTGACCCGAATCTGTCCGGTGCGGAGCGCATTCAGGCATTCCGTAACATCGACCGACAGATGACCGTGCAGATCAGTGCGGTGCTGACGCCCGAACAGCGCAAGAAGTACGGGCTGCCCGACAAGGAACCGCCGCCCACCAAATTTGTCCCAGGTACCAGGCTGCCCGGCTTAAACTGAAGCAGCCCCAGCGGGTCGTCGCTCGCACGACCGGAAAACGGAGTAATCAAACGATGGCGAACAATGCCTATTGGCCCACCACGGTGTTTGCGCTGGCGTCGCTGGCGACCGGAGCGCAGGCGCTCGCAGCCCAGTCGTCCAACATGCCCTCGGCGGTCAAGGTGGTGCCCGCACCGCCGGCGACGACCACGGCGAAGCCCGCTCCCAGGGTGGCACGCCCAGTCGCCAGGCCGGCGCCCGTACTGCCGGCACTGACCGTGGCCCAGATCATCGACAAGAATGTCGCCGCGCGCGGCGGCCTGGCGGCCTGGCAGGGCGTCAAGACCATGTCCTGGAAGGGGACGATGGGGGCCGGTGGCCGAACCTACATGACGGTGACCGCCAAGGCCCAGCTGCAGCAGAAGGAGCGGGAGGAGATGCAGCTGCCGTTCCGACTCGATTTCAAGCGCCCGCTCAAATCGCGCCTCGAGCTCGATTTCAACGGCCAGACGGCCGTCCAGGCATTCGACGGCGCCAGCGGCTGGAAACTGCGTCCCTTCCTCGGCCGCAACAACTGGGAGCCCTTTACAGCCGGCGAGCTCAAGCAGGCCTCCATCGAGCCCGGGATCGACGGCTGGCTCATCGACTATGCCGCCAAGGGCGCCAGGGTCGAGGCTGCCGGCACCGAGATGGTCGAGGACAACGCCGCCTACAAGCTCAAGGTCACCCGCAAGGACGGACAGGTCCGCTATGTGTGGGTCGACGGCAAGAGCTTCCTGGATATCAAGACCGACGGCGAGCCGCGCAGGCTCGACGGCAGGCCGCACGCGGTGGCGGTGATGCTGCGCGACTTTCGCAACGATCGCGGGCTGATGATCCCGCACGTCCAGGAGACCGTCGTCGATGGCGTCAAGAATACCGAGAAGGTGACGATCGAGTCGGTCACGGTCAATCCCGTGCTCGATGATTCGCGATTCACCAAGGGAAAATAGCCTCCACGGCGCAGCGGCGGCCGCCCCCATGACCGATCGTGCCGATATGTCAAAGCGTGCCGGCCGCAGCCAGCCGATTCGCGGTACAATCGGTGTTCCGGGAACGGAGGGGTAGGAACCAGGTGGTACGCGGCCAGTCCAGAAACCCGAGCGACAAGGGCAGCGCCGCGGCTGCGGCCGAGTCATCCGGGCCGCTTCCTGGCAGCGTTGATGGGCCCGTGGAGCCCAGCGCCACGCCGCTGTCACTGCTGCTCGTCGACGATCACACCATCCTGCGCGACGGCCTGCGCTCGCTCCTGGAACTGCAGCCTGATCTCCACGTTGTGGGCGAAGCAGGCACCTTCGAGGATGCCATCGAGCTGGCCGTGCGGCTCCAACCCGACATCGTGCTCACCGACATCGGCCTGCCCGGGCGCTCCGGGCTCCTGCTGGTGCGGGAGCTGCGCAAGGTATGCCCTGCGGCGCGCATCATCCTGCTCACCGCGCACGCCAGCGAGGAATACATCCGCGCCGGACTCGATGCCCAGGCCGACGGCTACGTGCTCAAGGATTCCGGCCATGCCGAGCTGATCAGCGCGATCCGCACGGTGGCGACGGGCCAGCATTTCCTGTGCAAGGTGGTGGCTTCGCGCGTACTGGCGACCTACCTGCACCGGGGCGAGGGCGGCGCGAAGCAGGATCCGCTTCACTCGGTCACGGCGCGCGAGCGGCAGGTACTGACGCGCATCGCCTCGGGCCATTCGAACAAGACCGTAGCACGTGAGCTCAACCTCAGCGTCAAGACCATCGAGAAGCACCGCGCCAACCTGATGCGCAAGCTCTCGCTTCACAACGCCGCAGACATCACGCGCTTCGCGCTCAACCACCATCTCATGGCGCAGGAAGGCAGCGAGCCAGTCAGTCCCAACGAACTGCGCAAGGCCGTGGGCGGCTAGAGCATGACGCTGCAGGCCACGCCCCGCGCGGCCCTCCCGCTCTCGCCTGAGCAACCCTGATGGCGTCCGCAGCACCGGCCACTCGTGGCCCCGCTGCGCCAACTGATTCTGACGAGAGATGATCATGATTCTTCGATACTTGCGTAACATATTGTTTTTACTTTCTTGTCCTAGCCTGAGCCTGGCCTGCGCCTGCGCCTGCGGCTGCGGCATCTTCGATGTGGGCACAAGTTCGATGTTTGCGGGCCATGCCGGGGGCATGGTTTTCATCGAATACGACTACCTGGACCAGAGCCACAACTGGAGCGGCACCTCGAGCGCGCCGGCCGCCAATAACCCCGACAAGGCGATCCGCTCGAGCTTCTGGACCGTGGGCGGGCAGTACCAGTTCAACCGCTCCTGGGGAGTCGCGGTCGAAGTGCCGTACTGGGAGCGCTACTTCCAGACCACCGATGAAGCCACTAGCGACATCGTCAGCCACACGCACGGCGCCGTAGGCGACATCCGCATCAAGGGCACCTACACGGGCTTCTCGGCGGATATGTCCACCGGCCTCACGCTGGGCGTGAAACTTGCCAATGGTGATTCAAGCTATCCAAACTTTGATCCGGATACGCAGATCGGCAGCGGCAGCACCGACGTGCTGGTCGGCGCCTATCACCTCGGGCGCCTCACGACCGACAATCGCTGGAGCTACTTCGTGCAGGGTCAGTGGGACCAGCCGGTCGCGCACCAGGACAACTATCGTCCCGGCGCCGAGGGCGTCGCCGTGCTGGGTGTCTACTTCGAAGGCTGGTCGACGCACCAGGCGCTGAAGTTCTCGCCGCTCGCCCAGCTGCGCGCGGCCTATCGCCGGCCCGATGGCGGGGTCGATGCGCTGGTGGCCGATACCGGCTACTCGCGCATCCTGGTGTCGCCGGGTCTCGAAGTGGCGAAAGGCAAGGTGAAGGTCTATGCCGACGTCGCACTGCCGCTCTACACCAACGCCCGCGGCAATCAGCTGTTCGCCAACGAATTGTGGAAACTCAATGCCAGCTATCACTTCTGAGCGCACTCTGTGGTTTGCGATCGTGCTTGGTGCCGCTGGGGCGTGGCCAGCCCAAGCTGCCGGTGCAATTGAAGTGGGGCAGCCGGCGCCGGCCCTGGTGGCCCGAAGTTTCAGTGGCGAGACCATTGACCTCGCTGCGCTTCGGGGCAAGGTCGTGGTCGTGAATTTCTGGGCCAGCTGGTGCGGGCCCTGCCGGGCGGAAATGCCGCTGCTGGACGCGCTGTATCGCGACTACCGCGAGCAGGGTGTCGTGGTGCTGGGCCTGAGCGCCGACGACCGCCACGATCGCCAGGACGCCCTGGGAGCCGCCCACGGGCTCGGTTACCTGACGGGCATGCTGGCCGAGGCACAGAGCAACGGATTTGGCTCACCTCAGGTGCTGCCGCTGACGTATATCATTGGGCGTTCAGGGACAGTGAGCGCAATGCTCCGAGCCAATCAGGGACCCTTGAGCGCCGCGCAACTGCGCGCGGCGGTCGAGGCCCAGCTGGGAGCTGAGCACCCGGCTGAACCGCTACCAGGAGGAGCAGGACGATGAATCGCGTGGTTCTGAGTTTCGTTGCAGCGGCTTGCATGGGCCTGGCCCCGCTGGCACGACCAGCGAATGGCGCCGCGGGCCCTGCGGCCGCTGTGCCCGCCGTGCCCAGCGCCATGCCGACCGTCGAGCAGCTCATCGCACGCAACGCCACCGCCCGCGGCGGCGCGGATGCCTGGCGCAAGATCCAGACCATGGCCTGGACGGGGCACATCGAGTCGGGGCCGGGCGGCATCGCCCGGACACCGTTCCTCATGATGTTCAAGCGGCCCCTGGCTACCCGCTTCGAAGTCCTGACGCAGGGCCAGCACTCGATCCGCGTGTTTGACGGCAGCGGCGGCTGGAAGCTGCGGCCGCAAACCACGGGCTTGCCCGATCTCAAGGACTACAGCGCCGAGGAAATCAGCTACGCGCGCGATGCCGTGGCGCTCGATGGTCCGCTGCTCGACCACCAGGCCAAGGGCGTGTCAGTGACAATGGAGGGAATCGATCCGGTGGAAGGTCATCCGGCTTACCACCTCAAGCTGAAGCTCCCCTCGGGCCAGATACACGATGACTGGATCGACGCCCAGAGTTTCCTGGAGCTGCGATATGACCGCCCGAACCGCAACGTGGCCGGCGTAAAGGGAGTCGTTTCCGTCTACTACCGCAACTACCAGACCATCAACGGGCTGACGCTCCCGTTGCTGGTCGAAACCGGGGTCGGTACGAGCCCGTACACGGACAAGATGGTTATTGAAAAGATCGCCTTCAACCCGACCTTTGACGCCACCCAGTTTGCCAGGCCGTTCGTGCCGCACCGCGGACATAACGGCGTAGTGGTCAACGCCGCTGCGCCCGAATCGGGCGCGACGTCGAAACCGCAGTGAGCCGGGCACAGCGCTAGCGGTAGTCATCTTCCCGCTGCTGGCGGATCGCCAGAATAGTCACGGTCCGGCTGTCTTCGATCTCGAATAACGCCACGTATCCGGCGGCGCCAAAGGGAATCAGCAATTCACGCAGGAACGGATTGCGCGCGTCGTGCTTGCGGCATGCAAACGGAAAGTCCGCGAGCATCTCGATGGCTTTGCCGATTGAGCCGCGGGCGCGTTGCGCTGCCACCAGATCTTCCGCCAGCAGAAAATCGTATAGCCGGACCAGGTCTGCGCGGGCAGACCTGGTAAATCGCACCGCATAGCTCATCGGCCCGCTACTGACCCGGCTTCAGCTTTCTTCAGTCGGCGGTCAAGGTCGGCGAGCACCGCCGCGGCGCTGTGGTACCGGCCCGTGCGTCTGGCTTCCTCACGCGAGGCCAGGCCGCGCGCGCGAAACTCCGCCTGCGCCTGCCGCTGCCGGATCATGTCGAGAATCGACTGCGTCACGAAACTCGACAGGCTTTCGCCCTCGGCAAGCACGCTCTCGGCGGCAGTGCGCAGTGCCGGGTCGACCCGGAGTGGCGGCATGGTGGCCGTTTTCATGATCGGTACCTCCTGCATCGCAATTGCGATGCATTATGGCAGTGGCGTGACCGCCGTGTAAAGCCCGGCACCAGATTGTGACGCAGCCACGAATTGCCACACTGCGCGGGGCACTATAGGGGTTTAAAGTGGCCTCTTTCCGGCGGCTGCCCTGGCCGCCCGTGGGAGGCGCTGTGCGTGACCTGTCGAGATCCATTGCGGCCCTGGCCGCGGTCTGCCTGGTGGCCCCGTGGCCCGCGTGGCCGGACGATCACATGCACGGCATGGGCAACTTCGAGCTGTTCCTCAGCCTCCAGGGGGTGGCCCACGACGGCGCGGACCTCAGGCCCGAGCGACGCGAGGACAGCTGGGGCATAGCCGACCTGGTGTTCGCCGCCAACCGCGGCCGCTGGCGCAGCATGGGCGAGTTCAACCTCGGTCCTCATGAGCAGGACATGGAGCGCCTGCAGGTCGGCTTCGAGCCGGTGCCCGACACGCTGATCTGGCTCGGCCGCTTCCACCAGCCCGGGAGCGCCTGGAACAACGAGCTGCACCACGGACACTACCTGCAGACCGCGATCACGCGCCCGGCGATCGAGGCCTGGGAGGACGAGGAAGGCCTGGTTCCCCAGCACCTGGCCGGGACCCTGTTCGAGTCACGCCGACCCGTCGGCGCCGTCGCCGGAGTGCAGTTGTCCCTCGGCGTCGGCTACGGCAGCGTGCTGGGCGCCGAGGGCCTGAGCCCAATAGACCTGCTGCGCACCAATCATGGCGGCCATCGGCTCTCGGAAACCGCGCGCATCTCGTTCCTGCCAAAGTACCTCGGCAGCAGCAGCGCGGGGTTGCTGCTCGGCCGGCATAGCACGCCCGTGTACGATGCGGCGCTGGGCGCGATGCTCGGTGCGCAGGTCGTGGATCAGGACGTCATGGGCGCCTACCTGGATCTCGACCGTGAGACCTGGCGCGCGATCGGCACCGTGTATTACCTTGACGTCGTGCTGCGCGACGCGGCCGCTGCGCGGCGCGAGCACTTCACCTCCGGCTACCTGCAGCTGGAGCGGCGCTTCGGGCACGGGCTGACGGGGTTCGTGCGCCATGAGAACTCGGCCAACGCGCCGGACTCCAACTTCGTCGCCATTCACGCCGACGATTTCGTCGCGCGCGGGAACCTCGCGGGCCTGCGTTGGGATTTCACGCACCGCCAGGCGCTGACCATCGAGCTGTCGCGCCTCGCGACCATTCACGCTACGCAATCGGTGGCCCGCATCCAGTGGAGCAGCGTGGTCCCGTGAGACGCCGGGCCCGCACCCTGGCGCTGCTGCTGTGCCTGCTCGGCACGGCGAGCGGCGTGCCCGCGCGCGCCGATCGCGTGGTGCTGATCGTCAACGCCGCGAGTCCTGTGACCATGCTCGATGCCATCGACATCAAACGCCTGTTCATGGGTATTCCGGTCGAGCGGGGCGAGGTCACGCTGCACGCGGTGCTCAACGATTCCGATGAGCAGCTGAAAGCCGTGTTTCTCCAGTACGTGGTGTCAATGTCGGAGCCCGCCTACCAGCGACGGCTCCTGATGCTCACCCTCGAGCAGGGCCGGCGCATGCCCGCGGCCTTCGCCGACAACGCACAGCTCCTGGCAGTCGTCGCGGGCAATACCGGTGCGGTGAGTTACGCCTGGGAATCCGCGGCGCTGCGCAATCCGCGCGTGCGGATCCTGCGGGAACTATGGCACGAGTAAGGTTCGGGCTCGCGGCGGCAATGACCACGCTGGTGGTGGTCGGCTACGCCGTGCTGTTCTACATTCTTTACTCGAGCCTCGGCGAGGTTGTGCAGCGCAGCCACGAGACGCTGTTCGTGGAGAAGGTGCGCACTTTCTCGCGCCTGATGGCCGACCAGCTCGAGGTGGGCACAATCATCGATTCGCCCAAGCTCACCACGGATCTGCTGGACACCGTAATTCTCAATGGCGATGGCGTCTACGCCGAGCTCGCCGGTGCTGGCCTGGGCCTGCGCAGCGAATTGAACCGGCGGGGACTCGGGTTCCCCGCCGACCAGGATTTCGCCTTCGGCCAGCATGGCGATGAGATCTACTTCATCAGCATGCCGGTGGTGCGCGGCCAGAGCACGCTGCAGTTGCGGCTCGGTTTCGACGAACGGCCGACCAGTGCCACCATCGCCTCGGCCAAGCGCCGGATGCTGCTGATCCTGAGCGCGTACCTTGGGCTATCGGCTATCGCAGCGCTGCTCGTGGGCATGGCGATCGCGCGGCCAGTGCGGCGCCTCCAGGGCGCGGCGCGGGCGATTGCCGAGGGCGCCTACAGCCAGGGGCTGCAGCTGCGCACGCCGATCGTGGAACTGCACACCCTGGCGCTTGACCTCGATCGCATGCGCAGCGAACTGGTGGGCGCCAACGAGCGATTGCGCGCCGAGATCGCGGAAAAGGACCGGCTGGAACTGCGCCGCGCCGGCCTCGAACGCCAGCTCCAGCACCGCGAGCGCGTCGAGACGGTGGGCACGCTCGCGGGCGGCATCGCCCACGAGTTCAACAACATCCTGGTGCCGATCATCCTGCTGAGCGAGCTGGTGCTCAAGCGCCTGCCGGCCGCCAGCGAGTCGCGGCAGGACGTGGCACAGGTGCTGTCGGCGGCACGTCGCGCCCGTGACCTGGTGAAGCAGATCCTGGCCTTCAGCCACGATATCAGCGATCTGGTGTTGGAGCCCTTGGACCTGCGCGAGGCGGTAGACGAGGCCCTCAGGCTCTTCGGGCCGCTGATCCTGCCCAACTGCCAGCTGCTGGTCGCGCCGGCGGCGCAGTGCCGTCTCGTGCAGGCCAGCCGCTCGCTGACCGTGCAGCTGGTGGTCAACCTGTGCAAGAACGCCTACCAGTCCCTGTCCGGGGGCCCGGGCGTCGTCACGGTCAGTGTTGGTGACGCTGACATGGACGGTGTCGGGACGGGCGCGGTGCCCGCCGGGCGCTATGTCGAGCTGGTGGTGCAGGACACGGGCGCCGGGATGGATACCACGACCATTGCGCGCATCTTTGAACCCTTCTACACGACCCGCCCGGTGGGCGAGGGCACCGGGCTCGGTCTCTCCGTAGTTCACGGTATTGCCGAGAGCTTTGGCGCGCGGATACTGGTGACCAGCATCCCGGGGCAGGGAAGCACCTTCCGCGTCCTGTTCCCGGCTGCCGCCTAGGCGCCATTGTTGGATAATGCACGCATGATCACGAAGAAGCGGGAGCGCGCGGCGATCTGGCCCGGCTGGCGCTCCCAACGGGAGGCGCGGCGGTGCCGCGTCGTGTTGGTCGACGATCACGCCGTAGTGCGCGATGGCCTCGCCGCGCTCCTGGCGCTTGAACCGGACCTCGAAATCGTCGGCTGCGCCGGGGACGTCGCCGCGGGACTGGCGCTGGTGCGCCGCACCCGCCCGGACCTGATCCTGTGCGACCTGAACCTGCCGGGCATGTCCGGCGGGCAGGCGGTGCAGGCCCTGTACCGCGAGTTCCCCCGCACCACGATCCTGGTGCTCACGGCACACGATTCGCTCGAATACGTGCGCGCAGCCTTCATCGGCGGCGCCATCGGCTTCGTCTGCAAGGATGCATCGCGCTCCGAATTGCTGCGGGCCGTGCGCCGCGCGGCCAGCGGGCGGCGTACGGTTTGCGGGAACGTGTGGGAATCGGTGGTGAGCGATTGGCTCGAAGATGGCGCTGTGCCGCAGGTGCAGCGCGCCACCGACCTGGACAGCGATTCTTCCCGCGTCATCCGCCTCATCGCGCTCGGAATGCCCACGCGCCAGATCGCCCGGGAGCTGGGGCGCGGCGTCAAGGCGACCGAAAAGTTTCGCATGGTGCTGATGCGGCGCCTGGGGCTCAGGAGCGCTGCCGGCGTCACCCGCTACGCGATCGAGAACCAGCTGGTGAGCAGCCGGGAACTCGACCAGCTGCTGGCCGGGGGCCAAGCATGAAGCACCTGCTGGTCATCGACGACGAACCTTTCGTCCGCGACGCACTCAAGCGCGTGCTCGAGGAAGACGAGTTGCGGGTTGAGGTGGCCGCGGACGCCGAGACGGCCCTGGTGAAGCTCAACGCCCGCGCCTACGACCTCGTGATCCTCGACATCATCATGCCGGGCATGGATGGCGTGGAACTGATCCGCCGGCTGCGCAGCGAATTCCCGGCCGTACGCATCGTCGCCATCTCCGGGGGCGGTAATTTCGAGCTCAGCGGCTACGGACCCGAGGCCGTGACCACGCGGGCCTACCTGGCCGCGGCCGCAGCCGTGGGCGCCGATGCCGTGCTCGCCAAGCCCTTCGAGACCGCGGAGCTCGAAGCGCTGATCAGGCCGCTGCTGAAATGA
Source organism: Gammaproteobacteria bacterium (assembly GCA_025357915.1). GTDB lineage: Bacteria > Pseudomonadota > Gammaproteobacteria > Steroidobacterales > Steroidobacteraceae > FEN-1191. The sequence goes on along the minus strand of JANYLH010000079.1, from coordinate 53,245 downwards.
ACGTGGTGCCCGCCGACGGCCCCGAACTCTTCGCCCCCGGCAAGCTGCGCGTGCTGCTGGTGGATGTGCGCGCGGTGCTGCGCGACGGGCTGCGCGCGTCGCTGGGCTCCGAGGCGGGAATCGACGTCGTGGGCGCCGCGCGTTCCGTGCCCGAGGCGCTGCGCATCGCCGTGCAGACCGATCCACACCTGGTGGTGTCGGACCTGCAGGTGGGCGTGCAATCGGTGGCCGACCTGCTCATCGGGCTCGGCAAGGCCAATGGCAACGCACGCGTGCTGGTGTTGACAAGCCAGGCGGGCGAAGAGCAGATGCGCCTGGCCATGCTCGCCGGTGCGCGCGCCTACCTGCTGAAGGACGACGGCTACGCGGAACTGCTCGAGGCCCTGCGGGTGGTGGGCGCCGGCCGGCGCTTCTTCAGCGACTCGGTGGAATCGCGGCTCCTGGAGCAATACGCGGAGCGCGTGGCCGCGCGCTTCGCCGTGGCGGCCGCGCCGATCACGGCGCGCGAGCGCGAGGTGCTCGCGCTCATTGGCGCCGGCGGGACCAACAAGGCTATCGCCAAGGCGCTGCACCTGTCGGTGAAGACCGTGGAGAAGCACCGCTCAAACCTGATGAAAAAACTCGGGCTTCACAACGCTGCGGCGGTCACCGTGTACGCGATCCGCCAGGGCCTGGTTGCCCGCACCGACGGGGCCGCCGGCCGCTGAACGCTCGTCCAGCGGCCGATTGCCAGAGGTTACTTCACCGGCACCATCAGGTGCTGGTAGGGCGTACCGGCCCACATCACGTAGGGCACGGTGGTATCGGGGTCGGCATTCTTCGGATAGGCGTCATAGAACGCCTCATCGGCGCCGGCGATCATCACGTGCGGCCCGGTCTTGATCCAGTGATCTTTCGCCGAGGGTTTTTGCGAGAACGGATCCGTGTTGCTCGCATCCGTACCGCCGGCGAGCATGTACATCAAGCCAACCTTGCCCGCGGGTGGGGTGGCCTTGGTCATGAGCGCGTGCACCCAGTCCATCGAGGGCTTGTCGAGGCACATCGCATCGGGCCCCGGGGTGCTCGCCAGGTCTGGCATGCAGGTGTAGCCGTTGTTGCCCTCGCGGAGCGTGCGCATGGCACCCTTGTCGTCCATGGCCATGACTGTGGCGTGGGCGCGCAGGCCCGCGGGCGCGGCGGACAGCGCGCTCTTGATCAATTGTGCATCGCTCATCTTCGGCGCATCGGCGGCGGTCGCGGCCAGCGGCAGCGCCAGCAGCGCAACGAGCCATAGCCGTCGGCGGGTCAGGGTAGTTGTCTTCATTGGATACTCCTGGAGTGGTTGTGGCGCAGTGAATTGCGGCCCAGGGCGCCTTGTATAAGCCCGCTCGGGGAGCAACGCAAGTTCGGCCGTGAACGGCCCGCTTCAGCGGAGCCAACCGCCCGTGAAGCCCGCGCGCTGCAGACCGCGGCGCAGCACCGGGTCGTTCTGCATGACCCGCCAGATCAGACCGCTGCGCTGGTTCTCGATCATGGCCACGATCGGCCCCTGCGTGATGCCGTAGTAACGCGTGTCAACCCAGCCGAGTTCCGCAACGCGCCGCCCGCTCTTGAGGGACAGGTCGAACTTGAAACTCGGGTTGAAGCTGTCGAGGAACCCATACTCGCCATAGATGACTGAACCGAAGCGCCGGTACATCTCGGCCACGGCGGGCGTGACCAGTTCCGGTGCAAAAGGCAGGCAGCCCAGGGCGGCGCTGACCGAGAGCGTCCCGTCGTCGAACTGGTCCTTTGGCTGCGCATAGACGCCGCGGGCCGCGGGTCGAAATCGAGCAGGCCCGGGAAACTCCACAGCATCGCATCGCGGTCCCAGTAGGCGGCGGAGACGTAGTAGCGCGGGCTCCGCGAGGTCACGCCGACCAGCTGTTCAGTATCGATCGTGCGGCCCCAGGCATAGAAGGCCGTAAAAAGAAAATTGCGGTTCATCAGCAGATCGAGATCGGCGCGGCCGGTGGTGCGGGTGCGGGCACGGCACCACTCGGCGGCCTCCGCGATCATCGCCTCCGACCCGGAGCGATCGAGCATTTCGCGCAGTGACCGTGCGTTGTGCGCGGCGCTGAACTCCTCGAGGCCCGGGGCGAGCACGAAACGTGATCGTGAACTCCAGGCCGTCGGTGCTCTGGTGTGCCTGCGGGATCCAGTATTCCAGCAGCTCCCAGGAGAGGTTCTGGAGTGGCACGGTTTTGCCGTCAGCCTGAAAGTAAGCTTGGAGTACCGGCCGGGCCGATTCGCCGCTCGCCTGCAGCAGGCCCCGGTCGCGCATCGAGAGCGCGTTGAAGGTGCTCAGCGCGCCATCGGCGGCGCGGATGTCCGGGAGCGACACCCATTCGTTGCCGGTGGCCAGCACGTCGTCTGGCCGGAGCGTGAGCGGCACGCGCCGCGGGGCGTCCGCAGCGTGGCCCAGCGCGGGAACCAGGAACGCGAGCAGCAAACAAAAGCGGCGCATGGTGTTTACCTTCCTGCGTTGACTATGGCACCTTGAGTTGGCAGCGCACACGCGCCTGACGGCCAGCGGCGGAAAACTCAGGAGCTGATGACATGCACAAGGTCCGATGCCTGGTCTTGCTCGGCAGCTTGAGCCTGCTGGCGGGCTGTGCGGTGCGTAACGATTGGCTGCTGGCGGCGGGCCAGCACCCGCAGGCGTTCCGGCGCGCAGTGAAACTACAGGTAGATGGCCGCCTGCTGCTGTTCCTGCCGGCGGGTTTCAGGGCCGGGGGTAAGGTCAAATATCCGTTGCTCATCTTCCTGCACGGTTCCGGGGAGGCCGGTGATGACCTCGAGAAAGTCAAAGCGCACGGGCCACCGGGCTTCCTTGCTGCACAGCCGGACTTTCCCTTCATCGTCGCCGCACCCCAGTCGCCGCTGATCGAGATGCGCGGGTTCGACCCCAACATGCTGGAGGCCATGCTCGATGAACTGGTTGCGAGGCTCCCGATCGACACCGACAGGGTCTATCTCACCGGCTTGAGCCTCGGCGGCATGTGGAGCTACGGCTGGGCCAGCCGGCATCCGGAACACTTCGCGGCGATTGCTCCGGTTTCCGGAACCTGGGATCCGGCCGAAGCCTGCGGCCTCAGGAACGTCCCCGTATGGGCGTTTCACGGCGCCAACGACGATGTCGTTCCCGTCGCCGGCGACCGGGAGATGGTCGATGCGATCAACGCCTGCGGCGGTCATGCGAAGCAGACGGTCTACCCGGACGTGGGGCACGAGGCGTGGAATCCCGCCTATGCCAATCCCGCGCTCTACGATTGGTTGTTGCAGCAACACCGCGGGCGCTCCGCGCAGTAAACTGGGCACCGTGACTACGCAGCGCCCGAACTAGCCGCCCCCCGCAGTACGCCATGTGCCTCATCCTCGTTGCCTGGCGCGTGCACCCGAATTTCCCCTGCGTGGTGGCGGCGAATCGCGACGAGTTCTTCGGCCGGCCGACGGCCGAGGCCGACTGGTGGCCCGGCCGCACGGGCATCCTCGCCGGCCGCGACCTGCAGGCGGGCGGCACCTGGCTTGGCGTCACCCGGGGCGGGCGCTTCGCGGCGCTGACGAATTATCGCGACCCGGCAGCGATCCAGGCGGAAGCGCCCAGCCGCGGAGCGCTGGTCACCGGGTTTCTCGAGGCCGACTGGCCGACGGCAGCGGGCCTCATGGAGATCGCGCGCCGCGGCGCAGGTTGCAATCCCTTCAATATCCTGTGCAGCGACGGTGCCGGGCTCGGCGTCTATGAGAGCACAACGGGGAACATGCGCATACTCGGCCCGGGCCTCTATGCGCTGTCAAACCACCTGCTCGATACCCCCTGGCCAAAGGTGACGCAGGCGAAATCCCGCCTTGCCGAGGCCCTCAACGACCTGCCCAAGGCTGCCGCCATGCTCGACCTGCTGCGCGACGCGGAACCGGCTGCGGACGAGGAGTTGCCGCGCACGGGCGTCAGCCTGGAAATGGAACGGATGCTCTCGAGCGCCTTTATACACGGCGAATCGTACGGCACCCGCTGCTCGACCATCATGACCTGCGACGTGGATGGCGGGGTCTCCTTTGCGGAGTGGAGCTGGGACGAGGATGGGGCGCTGGCCGGGATGGCGCGCTACCACTTCCAGAAGGGCGCGGGGCCCTAGGGGGTTGCGAGTGCGCCGCGATTGGGTAATCCTCGGAACCGGGGTCCAGGCGGGACCCGACTTTCGGAAGGGTCTGATGCGGATTGCGGCGTCGGCGCTAATCGCCATCGTTTCGGCCTGCATGCTGGCGGCCTGCGCCAGCAGCGGCGCGGCGCCGCGCGCAGTGCGCTCCCAGCAGAACATGGCCGTGGCGCTCGCCTTCCTCGATACCGTGTTCAACAAGCACGAGGTCGAGCAGGCTTTCAGGCTGTACGTGGGGCCCGTTTACCGGCAGCACAATCCTGGCATAGCCGATGGCGCCGCGGCGGCGGTGCAGGCACTGGCCAAGTTGACGCACGATTACCCGCAACTGCACCAGCAGATCAAGCGCACGGTTGCGCAGGGCGACCTGGTCGCGGTGCACTCGCGCTATCTGGCCGGCCCCGCCGACCGCGCTGGCGAGCCTGACAAGGCGGCCGTCGACATCTTCCGCCTCGAGCATGGCAAGATCGTCGAGCACTGGGACGTGGTGCAGGACGTCCCTGAAAATTCCGCCAACGACAACTCGATGTTCTGAACCATGACGGATGCCTCCATTGCCGACGCCGCCGGTGCGGCCCTGCTGGTCGCCGATATCGGCGGCACCAACGCGCGCTTTGGCGTCTGGTATCGCGACGCCCTGCACAACGAGCACGTGTACAAGTGCGCCGACTACGCCGGTCCGGCCGCCGCTGCCACGCACTACCTGCACGAACTGCGTGCCGAGGGCCGGGTGCCGGTGCCGCGCATCGCCGCCTTTGCGGTCGCCGGTCCCCTGCTCGACGACCGCGTCGCGCTGACCAACAACGGCTGGGATTTCTCCGCTGCGGCGACCCGCCGCGCGCTCGAACTCGAGCAACTTATATTCCTGAACGATTTCACCGCGCTCGCGCTGTCCGTGCCGCGCCTGGCGGCCGCCGAGCGCTACCAGGTCGGCGGCGCGGCGCCGCTCGCCGATGCGGCGATCGCGGTGATCGGGCCGGGCACGGGACTGGGCGTTTCCGGCCTGCTGCGCGCCAACGGAGCGTGGCTCGCACTCCAGGGGGAGGGCGGCCATGCCACGCTCCCCGCGGTCGAGCCACGGGAACTTGCAGTGGTCGTCGCGCTCCACCGCCGCTACTCGCACGTGTCGGCCGAGCGCGTGTTGTGCGGCGACGGGCTGGAGCTGCTGTTTCGCACGCTGGCGGAACTCGATGGCGTCGCGGTCGAGAGCCTGCATGCCAATGAAATCACCCGGCGTGCGCTCGAGGGCGAAGACGCGCGCTGCCGCGAAGCAGTGCAGATGTTCTGCGCGTGGCTTGGCAACGTGGCCGGGAATCTCGCCCTGACACTCGGCGCGCGCGGCGGCGTCTATATTGGCGGCGGCATCGTGCCGCGGCTGGGCGAGTACTTCGCCGTCTCGCCGTTCCGCGCCAGCTTCGAGGCCAAGGGGCGCTTCCGGAACTTCCTGGCGGGCATTCCCGTTTACGTGATCACCGCGAAATACCCGGCGCTGATCGGCTGCGTGCAGGCCTTCACACACGCAAGCCCGCGGCTCGAAGCCGGCTAGGCGGTCCGCCGGGGCGTTACTCGGCGATGAAGATCGTGGCCGGGTGTTCCAGCAGGTCTTTCAGCGCCTGGATCATCCCGGCCGCGTCCGCGCCATCGACAAAGCGGTGATCGAAGGACGAGGACAGGTTCATCATGCGCCGCACGGTAATCGCGCCGGCGATCACCATGGGGCGCTCGACCGCGCGGTTTACGCCGATGATCGCCACTTCGGGCATGTTGATGATCGGCGTGCTGGCGATGCCGCCCAGCTTGCCCAGGCTCGTGACCGTGATGGTCGAGCCGGAGAGCTCCTCGCGCCGCGCCGAGCGGTCGCGCGCCGCGCCGGTCACGCGGGTAATCTCCGCGGCCAGCGCGCGGAGCTTGCGCTCGTGGGCATTGCGCACCACCGGCACCTTGAGTCCCTCGCTGGTCTGCGTGGCGACGCCCACGTGTATCGCGCCGTGCCGCAATATGACCTCGCGAGCCGCGTCATAGTGGGCGTTGCACTGTGGATAGCGCTGCAGCGCGCGCACCAGCGCGGCGACGATGAAGGGCAGGTAGCTTAGCGGCGTCGCGCCCTTGGGCGCGGTGGCATTCAGGTGCTCGCGCATGGCGTGGAGCGCAGTAATGTCCACTTCCTCGACGTAAGAGAAGTGTGGGATGCTGCGCGCCGCCTCGCTCATGCGCTGGGCGATCACGCGGCGGATGCCGATGACCGGAATTTCCTGGATCGCTGGTGCAGGGGCGGGCGGCGCCGGCGCGGCGGGGGCCGCGGTCGGCGCCGGGCCGCCGGAGGTGCGCGCCGAAAGCGCCGAGCGCAGATCATCGGGCATGATGCGCCCGCTCGAACCGCTCCCGGAAACCGCTGCCAGGTCGAGGCCCGCCTCCTGCGCCCGCCGGCGTGTCGCCGGGGACGCGCGCACTTGCGTTGCGGTGCCAGCTTGGGCTTCCGCCCGAGCGGCCGGCGGGCTGGCCGCTGTCGCTGCGGCTGCGGCTGCAGGGGCAGGCGCTGCCAACGCGTTCGCGCCGGTCGTGTCTGCCGTGTCGAAGGTCGCCAGCTCGGCGCCCACGGCGATCACATCCCCGGGCTTGCCGGTGATCGTCAGCACCCGCCCGCCCACTGGCGCGGGAATCTCGACCACGGCCTTATCCGTGGACATCTCCACCAGCGGCTGGTCTTCCCTGAGCACATCGCCCGGCTTTACCAGCCAGGCCACGATCTCCGCGGAAACCGTGCCTTCCCCGAGATCCGGCAATTTGAATACGTGGCGGCTCATTTGGGCTCCATGACGGCCTTGAGCGCCAGCGCCACGCGGGCCTGACCCGGGAAGTATTCCCACTCGAAGGCGTGCGGGTAGGGCGTGTTCCAGCCGGCCACGCGCTGGATCGGTGCTTCGAGGTTCCAGAAACAATGCTCCATCACCGTGGCGGCCAGCTCAGCGCCGAAGCCCGCGAAACGCGTTGCCTCGTGCGCGATCACGCAGCGGCCGGTCTTGCACACCGAGTTGCACAGCGTGTCCACATCCAGCGGCACCAGGCTGCGCACGTCGATGATCTCGGCATCGAGCTTCAGCGCCTGCGCGGCGGCCTCCGCCACATGCACCATGGTGCCGTAGGCGATGATCGTGACCTGGGTGCCCGCGCGTACGATCTCGGCGCGGCCGAAGGGCACAGTGTAATGATCGGTCGGCACCTCGCCCTTCGCGTGCGTGCTCCAGGGCACGGCCGGCTTGTTCGGATCGCCGTCGAAGGGGCCGTTGTAGAGGCGCTTGGGCTCCAGCAGGATCACCGGGTCGTCGTCTTCGATCGCGCCGATCAGCAGGCCCTTGGCGTCGTAGGGGTTCGAAGGCATCGCCACCTTGAGTCCGCAGACATGCGCGAACAGCACCTCGGGACTCTGTGAATGCGTCTGGCCGCCGCGGATGCCGCCGCCGCAGGGCATGCGCACGGTGACTGGCGCGTGAAAATCACCGGCGCTGCGGTAGCGGAGCCGTGCGAGTTCGCTGACGATCTGGTCGTAGGCGGGATACACATAGTCGGCGAACTGCACCTCGGCCACGGGCCGCAGGCCGTTCACGCCCATGCCGATCGCCGCGCCGATGATGCCGCCCTCGGCGATCGGCGTGTCGATGACGCGATGTTCGCCGTACTTGCGTTGCAGGCCGTCGGTGCAGCGGAACACTCCGCCAAAGAAACCGACGTCCTGACCGAGCACCACTACATTGGGGTCCCGCGCCATCGCGATATCCATGGCGGAGTTCAGCGCCTGGATCATGTTCATTTTCGCCATGGTTAGCCCGCGGCCGCGAGTTCGGCGCGCAGCAGTTCCCGCTCGCGGCGCAGATGCTCAGGCAATTCCTTGAAGACGTCGTCGAACATCAGGTCGCGATCGAGACGCGGGCCCTCGTTCATCGTGCCGTGAGTCACCGCTTCCTGCCATGCGGCCACGACCTGCGCGTCGAGTTCCTCGCTGAGCGCACTGTGCCGCGCATCCGACCATTCGCCGAGCGCGATCAGATGTTGCTTCAGCCGCTCGACCGGATCGCCCAGCGGCCAGTGTTCCGGTTCGTTCTTGGGACGGTAGCGCGAGGGATCATCGCTGGTGGAGTGGGCGCCCGCGCGGTAGGTGACCAGCTCGATCAGCGTGCCGCCGCCGCCGGTGCGGGCGCGATCCGCCGCCCAGCGCGTCGCCGCGTACACGGCGAGGAAATCATTGCCATCGACGCGCAGCCCGGGCAGGCCGTAGGCGGGTCCGCGGGCCGCGAAGGAATTCTGCTCGCCGCCAGCCGTGCCCTGGAAGGTCGAGATTGCCCACTGGTTGTTCACGACGTTGAGGATCACCGGCGCGCGATACACGGAGGCGAACAGCAAGGCGTGGTGGAAGTCGGCCTCGGCCGAGCTGCCCTCGCCAGTCCAGGTCGCGGCGACGTGTTCCTCGCCCTTGATGGCGGCAGCCATGGCCCAGCCCACCGCCTGGGGAAACTGCGTCGCCAGATTCCCCGAGATTGAAAACAGGTTCGCGGCCGCCGAGTGATACATGACCGGAAGCTGGCGTCCCTTGCACATGTCATGCGTATTCGAGAGCAGCTGGCACATGAGTTCCACCAGCGGCCGGCCGCGCACCACCTGCAGGCCCTGGTTGCGGTACGAAGGAAACAGCATGTCCCCGGGCTGCAGCGCCATGCCGGCCGCGACCGATACCGCTTCCTCGCCGGTGGACTTCATGTAGAAGGAGAGTTTCCCCTGGCGTTGCGAACGCACCATGCGATCGTCGAACAACCGCGTGAGCAGCATGTGGCGCAGGCCCACCTGGAGGTCCGCGGCCTCGAGGCGCGGATTCCAGGGACCGACCGCGCGATGCGCATCATCGAGCACGCGGATCAGGCCGGTGGCGAGCGGCAGCGTGTCGCGCCACGAGGCGGTGGTTTCCGGCCGCGCCACGGCGCCCGGCGGTGAAAGCTGCAGGTAGCTAAAATCAGGCGGCTGGCCCGGGCGGGCGGGAGGCGCCGGTACGTGCAGGCGTGAGCGGGTAGGCATGTGCTCCAGCATAGCGCGGAGCGGGGGTGGGCCTCAATTTTAGCGGTGCAGGTGCCTGGTCCGACCTAGGCGCTGAATTCCGGCGGCGGCGCCTGGGCGCGTTCCACGCGCTCCTGGCAGGCAAGGCACCGTTCGGCGCCGGGCTGCACCAGGAGGCGCTCGCGCCCGATTGGATTGTCGCAGTCGCCGCAGTCGCCGTAGCGGCCGTCGGCAATGCGCTGCAGCGCGCCCTGGATGGCGGCCAGTGCTTCGCGCGCATGTGCCAGTTCGGTGTTGGCCAGGTTCGCCAGCAGATGCGCGAAGGCCTCGTCCTTGAGATCGTGCACGCCAGTCCCGGCGGTGTTGGACTCGGCGCCGGCGCCCGAACGGGTGCGCTCGAGCACCGCCGTGCGCAGCGCGGTTCTGCGCTGCCGCAGCAGCGCTTCGCACTTCTGGATATCGGTCGCGGTCAATTTGCCGGTCATTGCGAACCCCTGTCGGTCATGCGGCTCAGGGCATGGGCACGTTTGACAGAAAAAATACGCCGCGCCGCGTGCGCGGCATGCGCGCGGGGAAGTGCGGCGGCTTGATGACCAGCACGTCGCACTGCAGATCGTCCAGGAGCCGCTCGGCGCTGTTGCCCACGAACAGCCGCTTGAGGCCGCGGCGGCTCATCGCGCCCATGACCGTGATTCCGGCGCGCAGGCGCCGGGCGGTCGCGGGCAACAGCAGATCGGGATCGCCGTCGAGCACGTGCAGGCGGCTCGCCTTGATGCCGACGGCCTTCGTGTGGCGCACCAGCAGCGGACGCCGATCGGCCAGCGCGCTCGCCCACGGCGCCAGTACGTGCACAGCGTGGAGTGGTGCACGCAGCGCGGCCGCCACCGCGGCTGCATTGCGCAGGATCGCCACTTCGAGCGGCGCCGGACGTGCCGTCGCAAGCCGCGGGTCGATGGCCGCGAGCACCGGTGAGCGCGGACGGTAGCGCGGATTCTTGATCAGCAATACCGGCACCGGGCTGCTGCGCAGCAGTTCCCAGTCGGTATAGCCCAGCAGCGCGGGCCAGCGATGATGCCCGTGTTTGCGTGTCACGATGAGATCGGCGTGAATGGCCATGGCGCGGCGGACGATGGCCTCGTAGGTGGGGAAATCCCAGACTGCGGCCGTCGTGACTTTGAGCCCGCGCGCACGCAGCGGCTCCGCCAGGCGTTCGAGCCGCTGCACCACCGTTGTGCGCGTGGCGCGGGTCAGCGCGGCCAGTGGCTTACCAGAGCCGGACAGCGTATCGACGTACACCGGGGTGGCAAGATCATGAAAAAGTTCCAGCCGCGCACCGCACCCGGCGGCGATCTGTGCGGCCCGCTCGATCACAACGCTGCGACGCCCGCCCAACTCACGCACGGCGACGAGAATGACGCGAAAACTACGCACAACCCACCTCTCCAGCGGTGAGGGGAAATCCCTCATGGCTACACTCGTCCTCCGGCGCCGCGCAGTCATCCGTAAGAATGCGTATGAGTGGAACGTGGGTGCATGGCGTTGGCGCCCCGACCAGCGCCTGCAATGGCCGCAGGACGTAGCCGATCACGGCCGGTGGCAGTACCATCGGCGGGTGCACGAACGCGCCGGGCAGCGCGAGCGGCAAGTGGCGGGAGCGGGATGGTCAATTCAGGAGAAACGGTGTCCGGGCAGGTGATCGACAACACTGCCGCCAGGCGCTTCGAGCTGGCGATGGCCGGTGGCACGGCGTTCATCGCCTACCGCCGTTCGGGCGCGACGCTGCTGCTCGAGCACGCGGAAGTGCCCGTTGCGCTCGGCGGCCGGGGACTGGGCACACGCCTGGTGCGCGAGACGCTCGGGCTGATCCGCAGCCGCGGCGAACGCATGGTTCCGGTATGCTCGTTCATCCGCAGTTTTGTCGACCGCCACCCGGAGTACGCCGACCTATGTCCGCCGTGACCGGTGCAGGGGCTGTCGCGGGCCTCGAGGTCGCGCCGGCGCTCCTGAATTTCGTCAACGAGGAGGCGCTTCCCGGCACGGGCATCGAGCCGCGGCAGTTCTGGGTTGGGCTTGCGGCCCTGTTGCGCGAGCTGACGCCGCACAATGCTGCGCTCCTGGCCACGCGCGATGCACTGCAGGCCCGGCTCGATGCCTGGCACCGCAGGCATCCGGGCGACGCGGGCTTCGGCGCGCACTACGAGGCGATGCTGCGTGAAATCGGCTATCTCGTGCCGGAGGGGCCAGAATTTGCGATCGGTACCGCGAACGTCGACGCGGAAATCGCGACCACGGCGGGTCCGCAGCTCGTCGTCCCGGTCAGCAACGCGCGTTACGCGCTCAATGCCGCGAACGCCCGCTGGGGCAGCCTCTATGACGCACTTTACGGTACTGACGCAGTGCCTGAAACCCAAGGCGCTGGCCGGGGTCCGGGCTTCAATCCGGTGCGCGGCGCGGCCGTCGTGGCCTACGGCCGTGAATTTCTCGACCAGTATTTTCCGCTGACCGCGGGTTCACACCGCGACGCGAGGGCGTATCGCGTGGTCGAGGGAAAACTCGCCGTCGCGACCACGGACGGCGAAGGCACGCTGCTCCCGGCGGCCGCGTTTGCCGGCTACCAGGGCGCAGTTGCCTCGCCCACACTGGTGCTGCTGCGCCACCACGACCTGCACGTCGAGATCCACATCGATCGCCAGCATTCCGTCGGTTGCACCGATGCGGCCGGAATCAGCGACCTGGTGATGGAGTCCGCGCTCACCACGATCCAGGATCTCGAGGACTCGGTTGCCGCGGTCGACGCGGAAGACAAAGTCGCCGCCTATCGCAACTGGCTGGGGTTGATGCGCGGTACGCTCGAGGCCCGCTTTCCGAAGGGCGGGAGCGAGATCACGCGGCGTCTCAATCCGGACCGGCGCTACACGGCGCCCAACGGAAGCGAACTGACGCTCCCGGGCCGCAGCCTCATGCTGGTGCGCAATGTCGGCCACCACATGATGAGCGACATGGTGCGCGTCGACGGCAACCCCGTGCCCGAGACCATGCTGGATGCGGCCTTCAGTGCGCTCATCGGCCTGCACGACCTGCACGGCTTGCACGACCAGCGCGGGCGCAGCGGAGCGCGCAACAGCCGGAGCGGCTCGATCTACATCGTCAAGCCCAAACTCCACGGGCCCGGGGAGGTGGCGTGCGCCGCGCAGCTGTTTGCGCGCGTCGAAGGGCTGCTGGGCCTGGCGCCTAACACGCTCAAGATGGGCATCATGGACGAAGAACGTCGCACCACCGTTAACCTCGGCGAGTGCATCCGCGCCGCGCGCGAGCGCGTGGTGTTCATCAACACCGGGTTCCTCGACCGCACCGGCGATGAACTGCACACCTCGATGGTGGCTGGCGCCATGGTGCGCAAGGGCGAGATCAAGAATGCCGCGTGGCTGGACGCCTACGAGCGCCAGAACGTCGATATCGGCCTGCGTTGCGGCCTGGCGGGCCGCGCACAGATCGGCAAGGGCATGTGGGCGATGCCTGATCGCATGGCGGAGATGCTGCGGCTCAAGATTGCCCATCCGCGCGCCGGCGCAAACACGGCCTGGGTGCCATCGCCCACGGCCGCCACGCTCCATGCGCTGCACTATCACGCGATCGACGTGGGCGCCGTGCAGCGCGAACTGCAAAGCCGTCCACGCGCCGCGCTCACCGAACTGCTGACGCCGCCGCTGGCCAGCGCGGCCGCATTGAGCACGACTGAGATCGGCGAGGAGCTCAACAACAATGCGCAGGGGATCCTCGGCTACGTGGTGCGCTGGGTGGAGCTGGGGGTGGGTTGCTCCAAGGTGCCCGACATTCACGACGTCGGCCTGATGGAAGATCGCGCCACGCTGCGCATTTCCAGCCAGCACATGGCGAACTGGCTGCTGCACGGCATATGCACGCGTGAGCAGGCACTGGCGGCGTTGCAACGCATGGCGGTAGTGGTGGACGCGCAGAATGCGGCGGAACCCGGCTACCGGCCGATGGCCCCGGATTTCGGGCGAAGCCTCGCTTTCCAGGCTGCCTGCGAACTGGTGTTCAAGGGCGCCCGGCAGCCCAATGGCTACACCGAGTGGGTGCTGCACGCGCGGCGGCGCGAAGCCAAGCGCCGAGCGATGGGTGCCGCCGGGGCGCCATGAGCGGCAATCTTTTCGGGCGCCTGTGCGCGCCAGGTCCGGACGAGTCCCGCGCATTCATCCGCCTGCCCGCGGGCGGAGTCATCAGTTATGCCGACCTGCTCGCGCGCAGCGCCCAGTATGCGAATGCGCTGCTGGACCTCGGGGTCGAGCCTGGCGACCGGGTCCTGGTGCAGGCCGACAAAAGCCCGCAGATCATCCACCTGTATCTGGGGTGCCTGCGCGCCGGCGCCCTATTCCTGCCGCTCAATACCGCCTACACGCTGGCCGAGGTGGAATATTTCATCGGCGACGCGCAGCCGCGCGTCGTGGTGTGCGCGCCCGGCAAGCTCGCGGCCCTGCTGACGCTCGCGCGGCGGCTCGGCGTTGCGCATGTCGTGACGCTGGGCGCGGGCGCGCAGGGCGGTTCGCTCGCGGAGCGCGCGAATGCCTCCGATACGCTGTGTTTTGATGTACCGCGCGAAGACGCCGACGTGGCGACCATCCTGTACACCTCCGGCACCACCGGCCGCTCCAAGGGCGCGATGCTCACGCACGGGAACCTGGCCGCGAACGCGTTTGCCCTGAAGGCCTGCTGGCGCTTCACGAGCGACGACGTGCTGCTGCACGCGCTGCCGCTGTTTCACATACACGGGCTGTTCGTGGCCGTGAATGTCACGCTCGCGGCCAGGGCCTCGATGGTGCTGTTGCCGTCTTTCGACGTCGACGCGGTCGTGGCCCACCTGTCCGAGGTCACCGTGTTCATGGGCGTGCCCACGCACTACGTACGCCTGCTGCAGGACGATCGCGTCGGGCCGGCGCTGGCCGCGAACGTGCGACTGTTCGTTTCCGGTTCGGCGCCGCTGCTGGCCGAGACGCACCGTGACTGGCTCGCGCGTACGGGCCACGCGATACTCGAACGCTACGGCATGACCGAGACCGGCATCAACACCTCAAACCCCTACGGCGGCGAGCGCGTGCCGGGCGCGGTCGGCCAGCCGTTGCCCGGCGTCTCGGTACGCGTGGTCGACGCCGAAAGCGGCGCGGCGCTGCCGGCGGGCGCCACGGGCATGATCGAAATCAAGGGGCCGAATGTGTTCGCCGGTTACTGGCGCATGCCGGACCGGACGCACGCTGAGTTTCGCGACGACGGCTATTTCGTCACCGGTGATGTCGGCATGCTGGATGCGCGCGGCTACCTGTACATCGTTGGCCGCAGCAAGGACCTGATCATCACCGGCGGGTTCAACGTCTATCCGCGTGAGGTCGAGGCGGAGATCGACGCTGTCGCTGGTGTGGTCGAGTCCGCGGTGTTCGGTGTCCCGCACCCCGATTTCGGCGAGGGCGTTACCGCCGCGGTGGTCACGCGGGACGCCGGCAGCGAGGAACGGTTGCTCGCGCACCTGAAGCAGCGCCTGGCGGGCTACAAGTGCCCGAAGCGCATACTGTTCGTCGCCGAGCTGCCACGCAACACGATGGGCAAGGTGCAGAAGAACGTGCTGCGCGATCAGCATGCGGGTCTTTATCATCTGCCGGCCGTTGCCGCCACTCCACGGAGCCTGACATCATGAAACTGGTGACCTGTATGTACGAGGGCCGCACCCTGGCGGGCCTGTGGCTTGATGGACGCGTGCTCGACCTGCAGGCGGCCGGGCGCCGCCTCAACGAGGCGGCCGATCTCGGCAGCATGCTCGCCATTGTCCGCGGCGGCGATGCGAGTCTGGCGGCGCTCGAGCGCGCGGCGTCCCGCAGCGATGAATACCCCGATGCCTGGCTGGACGCCGCCCAGGTGCGTTTCCTGGCGCCCATCCCGGTGCCGGTGCGCAATGTGTTTTGCGTTGGCCGCAACTACGTCGATCACATCAAGGAGGGTTTCGCCACGACGGGCAAGGAAATGCGGTTGCCGGAAGTGCCGCAGTTCTTCACCAAGGCGACCGGCGCGGTCAACGCTCCCGACGGCGATGTGCGGCTCGATCCACGCCTCACGAGCCTGCTGGACTACGAGGTGGAACTCGCGGTCGTCATCGGCCGCGGCGGGCGGGATATTCCTGCCGCCAGCGCTTTCGAGCACGTCTTCGGCTACACGGTGGCCAACGACTTCACCGCCCGCGACCTGCAGCGCCGGCACGAGCAGTGGTTCAAGGGCAAGTCGCTCGATACCACCTGTCCGCTGGGACCGTGCATCGTCGATCGCGCCGAGATCGGCGATCCTGGCACGCTCGAACTTTCGCTCACGGTGAACGGCGACGAGCGGCAGCGCGCGCGCGCGGCACAGATGATCTTCGATATCCCCACGATCATCGCCTCGCTCTCGGCGGGGCTGACACTGGAGCCTGGTGACATCATCGCGACCGGCACGCCCTCGGGCGTCGGCTTTGCCATGAAGCCGCCGCGCTCGCTCAAGGAAGGCGACCTGGTGGTATCGAAGATTGATCGCATTGGCGAACTGCGCAACCGCATTGTCGGGGTCCAGGCCTGATGGCCGTGCTCAACAGCATTGCCGACCTGCGCGATCGCGCGCGGCGACGGGTACCGCGCGCGCTCTTCGACTACGCGGCGCGCGGCTCCTACGATGAGCTGACCATGGGCCGCAATCGCACCGATCTCGACGCCGTCGAACTGCGGCAGAGGGTCATGGTCGATGTCTCGAAGATCGCCACGGCGACCACCATGGCGGGGCAGGCGTGCACCATGCCGCTTGGCATCGCGCCGACCGGACTTACCGGGCTTTTTTACCGCGACGGCGAGATCTGCGGCGCACGCGCGGCGGCTGCGGCCGGCATCCCGTTCTGCCTCAGCACCGTGTCCATCTGTTCGATCGAGGACCTGTGCGAAGCGGGCGTTGCGCCGTTCTGGTTCCAGCTGTATCTGATGCGCGACCGCGGCTTCAACGAAGAGTTGATCGGGCGGGCCCGCGCGGCGCAGTGCCCGGTACTGGTGTTGACGCTCGACCTGCAGGTGCAGGGCGTGCGACGGCGCGACGCGAAGAACGGCCTGGCGGTGCCGCCGCGCCTGACGCTGCGCAACGCGCTCGATATCGCGACCAAGCCGGCCTGGGCGCTGGGCATGCTGCGCTCACGGCGCCGCAACTTCGGCAACATCGAGGGGCGCCTGCCCGGTTCGCGAAGCGTACTCAACGTGTCGACCTGGATCAGCGAGCAGTTCAACCCGTCCGCCAGCTGGCAGGATGCCGCCTGGGTGCGCTCGTTGTGGCCGGGCAAGCTGGTGCTCAAGGGCGTCATGGACCCGGGCGACGCGCGCCGCGCCGCCGACATCGGCGCCGACGCCGTGGTGGTGTCCAACCACGGCGGCCGGCAGCTTGACGGCGCGCCCTCAACGATCGCGGCACTCCCGCGGGTGGTCGACGCACTCAAGGGTCGCTGCGAGGTGCTGTTCGACGGCGGCGTCATGAGCGGCCAGGATATCCTCAAGGCGATGGCAAGTGGTGCGCGCGGCTGCCTGATCGGCAAGGCTTTTCTGTACGGGCTTGCGGCCGGGGGAGAGGCCGGGGTGGCCACGGCGCTCGCGATCCTGCGCAGCGAGCTGGAGGTCAGCATGGCGCTCACCGGCGCGACCGACGTCCAAAAAGTGGACGGCTCGTTGCTGTGGGACCGGTAGAATGAACCGATCAACAGGAGAGTCAGGGATGGAAGAGGTCGTCATCGTCGCCGCGCTCCGCACGGCGGTCGGCAAGTTCGGCGGGAGTATCGCCAGGGTACCGGCGTCCGAGCTGGGTGCGCAGGTGATCAAGGCGCTGCTGGCGTCCACCGGCATCGCGCCTGCGCAAGTTTCCGAGGTGCTGATGGGCCAGGTGCTGACGGCTGGCTGCGGCCAGAACCCGGCGCGCCAGGCCGCGTTGCGCGCCGGCCTCCCCGACACGGTGCCGGCCATGACCGTCGGCAAGGTCTGCGGGAGTGGGCTCAAGGCCACGCACCTGGCCGCGCAGGCCATCCGCTGCGGTGACGCCGACATTGTCATCGCCGGTGGCCAGGAGAACATGAGCATCTCCCCGCACGTGCTGGCCGGTTCTCGCGACGGCTTCCGCATGGGCGATGCCAAGCTGGTCGACAGCATGATCGTCGACGGCCTGTGGGACGTCTACAACAATTACCACATGGGCATCACTGCGGAAAACGTGGCGGCGAAATTCGGCATCTCGCGCCGCGAGCAGGATGAATTCGCCGTGGCTTCGCAGAACAAAGCAGAGGCCGCGCAGAAGGCCGGACGCTTCAAGGACGAGATCGTGCCGGTTGAGATCGCCGGCAAGAAGGGCACGGTGCGCTTCGACAGCGACGAGTACCTGCGCCTCGGCGCGACCGTCGATGCGATGTCCGAACTCAAGCCCGCCTTCAACAAGGAAGGCACGGTTACCGCGGGCAATGCGTCGGGCATCAACGATGGCGCGGCCGCAGTGGTCATGATGTCGGCGACGCGTGCGCGCGAGCTGGGCCTGAAGCCCCTGGCGCGCATCAAGGCCTATTCGTCGGCGGGCGTGGATCCGAAGATCATGGGCATGGGCCCGGTGCCCGCGAGCGAACTGTGCCTGAAGAAGGCGGGCTGGACGCACGCCGACCTTGACCTGATGGAGATTAACGAAGCCTTCGCCGCGCAGGCGATCGGCGTCAACCGGCAGATGGGCTGGGACACGGCGAAGATCAACGTCAACGGCGGCGCAATCGCCATCGGTCATCCGATCGGCGCTTCGGGCTGCCGGATTCTGGTCACACTGCTCCACGAAATGGTGCGCCGTGACGCGCATCGCGGGCTCGCGAGCCTGTGCATCGGCGGCGGGATGGGCGTGGCGCTGGCTGTGGAACGCACTTGAACACAAGGGGGACAGAGAAGATGGACACGAAACGCGTCGCCCTGGTCACGGGCGGAATGGGCGGCCTCGGCGAGGCCATCTGCGTGAAACTCGCGGCCCTGGGCCATACGGTGGCGACCACTTATTCGCCGGGCAACACCAAGGCGCAGGTCTGGCTCGCGGCGATGAGGGCGCAGGGATTCGACTTTCATGCCTATGCCTGCGATGTGAGCGATTGGGATTCCTGCGTGGCCTGCCTGAAGAAAATCATGGCCGAGCTGGGCCATGTCGACATCCTGGTCAACAACGCCGGCATCACCCGCGACATGACTTTTCGCAAGATGGATCGCGTCAACTGGGATGCGGTCATGCGCACCAATCTCGATTCGGTGTTCAACGTCAGCAAGCAGGTGTGTGATGGCATGGTCGATCGTGGCTGGGGCCGCGTCATCAATATTTCCTCGGTCAACGGCCAGAAGGGCGCCTTCGGGCAGACCAACTACTCGGCCGCCAAGGCGGGCATGCACGGCTTCACCAAGGCGTTGTCGCTCGAGGTGGCGCGCAAGGGCGTGACCGTGAACACCATTTCCCCCGGCTACATCGGCACGCAGATGGTCATGGCGATTCCGAAGGAAGTGCTCGATTCCAAGATCATTCCGCAGATCCCGATGGGCAGGCTCGGCAAGCCCGAGGAGGTTGCCGGGCTGGTGGCGTACCTGGCGAGCGAGGAGGCGGCGTTCGTCACCGGCGCCAACATCGCCATCAATGGCGGGCAGCACATGCAATGACGGCCGGGTGCTCGCTGGCCATGGTGGGCCTGGGGCGCATGGGCGCCAACATGCTCCGGCGCCTCGCGCGCGCGGGCATTGCGGTGTGTGGGTACGATGTAGCGGAGGCGGCGCGCACGGCGGTGGCCGCCGAGCCCGGGGTAACCGTTGCCGCTACCGTGGCCGAAGCCGTCGCGTCGCTGCGTACGCCGCGGGCGGTATGGATCATGCTGCCCGCGGGCGAGATCACCACCCAGGCCATCCAGTCGGTCGCCGCGCTCCTGTCGCCGGGCGATGTGATACTCGATGGCGGCAACGCCGATTATCGCGACACGATGCGACACGCGGCCGCGCTGGCTGCGCGCGGCCTGCATTTCATCGACGTCGGCGTCTCGGGCGGCGTGTGGGGCCTGGAGGAAGGCTACGGGCTCATGTTCGGTGGCCCCAGGGAGGCGGTGACGCCGCTGTTGGCTGTTTTCCAGGCGCTGGCCCCGGCTCGAGAGCGGGGTTGGGTGCACTGCGGTCCATCCGGGAGCGGCCACTACACCAAGATGGTCCACAACGGCATCGAGTACGGAATGATGCAGGCCTACGCCGAGGGTTTTGCCCTGCTGCAGGCCAAACCCGATTTCAACCTCGACGTCGCTGCGGTGGCCGGCGCCTGGCGGCACGGCACCGTGATCCGATCCTGGTTGCTGGACCTGGCCGCCGGTGCGTTGCGCCAGGATCCGGTGATGGACCAGGTGGCGCCCGTGGTCGCCGACTCGGGCGAGGGCCGCTGGACGGTGCGCGAGGGGCTCGACCTGGCTGTGCCCCTCCCGGTCACTTCGGCGGCACTGAACGTGCGTTTTGCGAGCCAGGGGCACGGTGACTACGGTGCCCGGTTCCTGGCCCGGCTCCGCCATGCCTTTGGCGGGCACGCCGTCGACCCGGCGAAGCCGCCCAAGGCGTGAGCGGCGAACCAATAGCCCCGTGGCCGGTCTACCGATGGTACGGCCGGCAACCTGAGGAGACCGAATCATGTCGATAAAGCATCCGGGCCGCGCGTTCCTGGCGCTTTTCGCCTCCGCCGCGCTCCTGTCCGTCGCGTCGCTGGCCACCGCCGCCGCATCCGCCGACCAGGCGGGCACCCCGGCGCAGTGGCGTGCCCAGAAACTGAAGTTCGACTACACCGGATTTACCGCGCTCTACACCTGCGACGGCCTCGAGGGCAAGGTGCGTGACATCCTGCTGACTTTCGGCGCGCGCAAGGACCTCAAGGTGCGGGCCACCGGGTGCAGCGACGGCCAGAACCGGCCCAGCAGGTTCGCCTGGGTGACGGTCGAGTTCAGCGCGCTCGCCCCGGCAACCGACCCGGCCGCAGCGGATGCGCTCAAGGCCGGCTGGGAGAAGGTGCAGATCGCTCCGAACCGCCCATCGTACATGGGCGCGGGCGAATGCGAGCTGGTCGAGCAGATGCATGAACTGCTGCAGAAGGGCTTCGCGCTGCGCAATACCGAGTACCACACTTCCTGCGTGCCGCACCAGGTGTCGATCGGCGATTACAGCGTGACCACCGAAGTGCTGAAAGTCGCGGCAAAGTAGCCGGAAGCGTTCCTGGTTGCGTATGATCGCGCAACCATGAACGCACGCCCTGCAGCGGCCCTCAGCCCGGAAATCTCGCACTGGATCGGCGGCCGACGGACGCCTGGCCGCTCGGGTCGCTTTGCCGACGTATACAGCCCGAGCAGCGGCCAGGTCAGTGGCCGGGTCGCCCTGGCCGGGGAGGCGGAAATCGACCTGGCGGTGCGCGCCGCCCAGGACGCCTTTGCCTCCTGGTCGCAGGTGCCGCCGCTCCAGCGCGCGCGGGTGATGTTCCGGTTCCGCCAGCTGCTGCTCGACAACACCGACCGCATAGCGGCCCAGATCGCCAGCGAGCATGGCAAGGTCATCGCCGACGCACGTGGCGAGCTGACCCGCGGCATGGAAGTGGTCGAATTCGCCACCGGCATCCCGCAACTGCTCAAGGGCGAGCATTCGGAAAACGTCGGCAAGGAAGTCGACAGCTATTCACTGCGCCAGCCGCTCGGCGTGGTCGCGGGCGTCACGCCCTTCAATTTTCCAGCCATGGTGCCGCTGTGGATGTTCCCGGTGGCGATTGCCTGCGGCAACTGCTTCGTGCTCAAGCCCTCGGAGCGCGATCCCTCGACCTCGCTCCTGCTGGCCGAATTGCTGAAGGAAGCCGGGCTTCCCGACGGCGTGTTCAACGTCGTGCACGGCGACAAGGCGGCGGTCGACGCGCTGCTCGATCACGAGCTGGTGCGCGCGATCAGCTTCGTCGGCTCGACGCCGGTGGCGCGCTATATCTACTCGCGTGCCTGCGAACACGGCAAGCGCGCCCAGGCGCTGGGCGGCGCCAAGAACCATATGGTCGTCATGCCCGACGCGGACCTCGACCAGACCGCCGATGCGCTCATGGGCGCGGCCTTCGGTTCCGCGGGCGAGCGCTGCATGGCGATCTCGGTGGTCGTGGCGGTGGGCGAGCGTACCGCCGATGCCCTGGCCGAACGCCTGGCGCCGCAGGTCCGGGCCCTGCGCATCTCGCACTCCATGGACGAGAAGGCGGACATGGGACCGCTGGTGACGGCAGCGCACCGCGCGCGCGTGGTCGGCTATATCGATAGCGGCGTCGCCGAGGGCGCGCAGCTGCTGGTCGACGGCCGTGGCTTTGCGCTGCCCGGGCACGAGCACGGCTTCTTCCTGGGCGGAAGTCTCTTCGATCACGTCACGCCCGCCATGAAGATCTATCGCGAGGAGATTTTCGGTCCCGTCCTGTCGATGGTGCGGGTGGCGGACCTGCCCTCGGCCATCGACCTGCTCAACCGCCACGAGTTCGGCAACGGCTGCGCGATCTTCACACGCGATGGCCGGAGCGCGCGCCAGTTCGCGAATTCGATCCAGGTCGGCATGGTCGGCGTCAACGTGCCGATACCGGTGCCGATGGCGTTTCACAGTTTCGGGGGCTGGAAGGCCTCGCTGTTCGGCGACCATCACGTGCACGGGCCCGAGGGCGTGCGTTTCTACACCCGGCAGAAGACCATCACCAGCCGCTGGCCCGCGCCCACTTCGGGCGGCGCCGATTTCATGATGCCGACGATGAAGTAGCAGCCCGACGCATGACCCTCAGCATCCTGTCACGCCAGCGCTGGCGGATCGCCACAGCCTTGAGCGTGGTCATGACGGGGGTGTACTTCGGGTTCGTGCTGCTGATCGCCTTTGACAAGCCGCGCGTGGGTACGATCCTGGCGCCGGGGCTGAGCGTGGGCATCCTGCTGGGCGCACTGGTGATCGTCGCTGCATGGATCGTCACCTGGATTTACGTACGCTGGGCCAACTCTCATCTCGACCGCCGGGTGAACGAGTTGCGCGCCGAGGAGCGTGTGCCGTGACGGCGGGCGCGACGCTGGGCACGCCAAATGCCACGGCGATTGGTTTCTTCCTGGCCTTCGTGTCGCTGACGCTCGCCATCACCTGGTGGGCGGCGCGCCACACCCGCACCACAGAAGAGTTCTTCGCCGCCGGTCGCCGCATCAGCGGCCGGCAGAACGGTTTTGCGCTCGCCGGTGATTACATGAGTGCCGCGAGTTTCCTGGGCATTGCGGGCCTCGTGGCGACGTCGGGCTTCGATGGCCTGATCTACTCCACGGGGTGGCTGGTGGGGTGGCCGGTGGTGCTGTTCCTGATCGCCGAGCCGCTGCGGAATCTGGGCCGCTATACCTTCACCGACGTGGTGAGCTTTCGATTGCGGCAGAAACCGGTGCGCATCGCCGCTGCACTCGGATCGCTCGCGGTTGTGTCGCTGTACCTGATCGCGCAGATGGTCGGCGCCGGCAACCTGATCAAGCTGATGTTCGGCCTCTCCTATGAGACGGCTATCGTCATCGTCGGTGTGGTGATGCTGTGTTACGTGCTGTTCGGCGGCATGATAGCCACGACCTGGGTGCAGATCGTCAAGGCGGCGCTGCTGCTCGGCGGCGCGGCGCTGCTGGCATTCCTGGTGCTGGCGCAGTTCGGGTTCAACCCGCTGCGCCTGTTCGCCACTGCAGCCGAGCGCTATGGCGCCGGTGTCCTGGCGCCGGGCAAGCTCATCAGCTCACCCTGGGAAGCCGTGTCGCTCGGTCTGGCGCTGATGTTCGGCACCGCGGGCCTGCCGCATATCCTCATGCGTTTCTATACCGTGCCGGACGCACGCGCCGCGCGGCAGTCGGTGTTCTGGGCCACGGGCCTGATCGGCTGCTTCTACCTGCTGACCTTCGTGCTGGGGTTCGGCGCCATGGTGCTGGTTGGGCACGACGCCATCGTCGCCGTCGACAAGGGCGGCAACATGGCGGCGCCGCTGCTGGCCGAAGTGCTCGGCGGCACGGGTCTGCTGGGCTTCATCGCTGCGGTGGCGTTTGCGACCATCCTGGCGGTGGTGGCCGGATTGACGCTGTCGGGCGCCGCCGCGCTCTCGCATGATCTGTGGGTCAACGTGGTCCGGCATGGTGAGGCGCCGCACTCCGAGCAGCTGCGTGTGGCGCGCCTGGCCAGCGTGCTGTTGGGCGTCCTGGCCGTGACGCTCGGCCTGCTGTTCAAGGGGCAAAACGTCGCCTTCATGGTGGGGCTGGCCTTCGCCCTGGCCGCCAGCGGAAATTTCCCGGCGCTGGTGCTGTCGATCTACTGGCGCGCTCTGACCACCGCGGGCGCGGTAGCAGCCATCGTCAGCGGCACGGCGACCGCTGCCGTGCTCATCTGGTTTTCACCCACCGTCCAGATCGATATCCTGCACCATGAGCACGCCTGGTTCCCGCTCAAGAACCCGGCGCTGGTGTCGATGCCGCTGGCCTTTGCCGTGGCGTTCCTGGTGTCCGTCCTCGCGCCCGAACCGGCGGCGAGCGCCGGGTACGACGCCAAGGAGCGCCGCATGATCCTTGGAGAAACATGAACAAGGCAATAGAGGGCGAGAGTCCCGGCGATCGCTCTGACGAGCTGGAAGCCATCGCGCGATCCATGCTGTCCGCCCTGAGCGCCGTGCGCGTGTGGAGCCTGTCGCTGCACGATGAGCATGGGGACGTGCTCTGGCTCAACGAGAGCGTAATGGGTCCTGACGAACACGAGGCGGTGAGGGCGTCGCTGGAGATCTTCGCGGGCGAGGGCGCACCGGAGCGGCACGAGTATGACCTGGGTGACGGGCGCGTCGCGGTCACGCTGCGCGCCGCCTACGGCAGTTCGGTGCTCGGCGTGGCGATGCTCATTGTAGATCACAAGGCCGCCATGACCGCGAACCTGACGCTGCAGGAGCCGCTGGCGAAATTTTCCAGGTGGTTGAGCGATGATCTTTCGGCGACCCAGCTGCGCTTGCGGGCGCTCCCGGAAATTGCTGCGCCCGCGCTGGAGCTCGATCTCTCGCTGGAAGAGGAATTGACGGCCACGCTCGAGCTGCTGGCACCCCAGACCCTGGCGGCCGCCGCGGCTGCGCCGCAGCCGACACTGACACCGGCGCCAGCGCTCGCGCCCGGGGCGCCGGTTCGAGCGGCTCCGGTTGACCCGGCTCTGGACCGTCACTACGCGGCGCTCCGTGCCCAGCCGATCGTCCTGTACGCGCAGCAGCTCGAACCCATGACTGAAGGCAACCGCATCCGGCGTTTTGAAATATTGCTCCGCACCGGGTCGGAGCATGGCCGATCGAAAGCACCCACCGCCATGATCGAGGCCGCCGCCAAACATGGCCTCGGCTCGGTGGTCGATCGGCGCGTGATCACGGACCTCGTGGTATGGCTGGCTCGACACCCCGAAGCCTGGCGCACCGACCCGATCAACGTCTCGGTCAACCTGTCGCCCACCGCGCTCGTGGATCCGCACTTCTTCAAGTTCCTCGACCTGTGCCTGACCAAGGCCGACCTGCCGCGGGGCATGATTGCCTTCGAACTTGACGCCGCGCTGTGCGCGCAAAGCCCGGCGCGGACGGCTGAGGCCGCGCAGTTGCTGGCGGCGCTGGGCTGCACCATCATCCTGGATGATTTCCTGATGCAACCGGCCCATGTCGACCTGCTGGAGCTCAAGGGCCTGCGTATGCTCAAGCTCCACCGGCAGCTCACCACCGATATCGGGGCCGACACCCGCCGCCAGGCAGTGGTGGCCGGCATCGCGCAGATGGCCCGCGTACTCGGGATGCACACCTGCGCCAAGGCGATCGAATCCCGCGAGGATTTGCGGTCGCTTGCGGCGCTGAAAATCGATTTTGCACAGGGTTTCGGCTTGTCCATGCCCATGCCGCTGGCCGACCTCGCCGGGGCGCCCGGCAAATAGCGCCGCCCGGACCAGTCAAGTGGTCGTGCACCCCGAATTGAGTTTGCTGTTGCTGCTCGCGCTCGCCGCGCTGGTCGCGGTGGTGTCCAATCGCGCGCGGTTGCCTTATGCCATCGGCCTGGTCCTGGCCGGGCTGGTCCTCGGCAATCTGGTGACTTATCCCGGACCCCACCTGTCAAAAGGGCTGCTGTTCCTGGTGGTGCTTCCCGGGCTCCTGTTCGAAGCCGCCTACCAGATGCACTTTGCCGAATTCTGGCGAGCGCGCCTGTCGATACTGACGCTCGCCGTGCCCGGCCTGCTGATTGCGACGTTCCTCACGGCGTTGCTGGTCTCGCAGGGTGTCAATCTGCTCGCGCCCGGTTCGATCACGTTCATCGAGGCGATGGTCTTCGGCGCGCTGATCTCGGCCACCGATCCGATCAGCGTACTGGCCATCTTCCGCACCCTTGGCGTCGACCAGCGATTGGCCGTCGTCGTGGAAGCGGAGTCGCTGTTCAATGACGGCACCGCGATCGTGATATTCGGCATCGTGCTCGCGATGGCCACCGGCAGTACGCTCAGCGTCGGCGGTGCGGTGGTGGAGTTCGCGCGGGTGGCCGGCCTCGCCGTGGCGGTGGGTGGTGCGGTGGGCGTTGGCATCAGCCTGGTGACGCGCTCGCTCAATGATCCGATGATCGAAATCACGCTCACCGTGTTGAGCGCCTACGGCGCCTTCATCGTGGCCGACCTGCTCGGCTTGTCCGGCGTGATTGCCTGTGTCGTCGCCGGACTGATCACCGGCACGTGGGGGGCGCGGCGCGGCATGGAAGCGGCCACACGCAGCGCGGTCGACGCGTTCTGGAGCTACGCGGCTTTCCTGTTGAACAGTTTCGTGTTCCTGCTCATGGGCGTCGAGATCAAATTGCCGACTCTGGTGCATTTCCTGCCGCAGATCATCATCGGCTGGGCCGCCATCAACGTGGCCCGTGCGGCCATCGTCTACAGCAAGTACGCCCTCATGCGTGCCGCCGGGAGCAGCGCCTGGCCGGCTTCCTGGGCGGCCGTGCTGACCTGGGGCGGGTTGAGAGGTGGGCTGTCGATGGTGCTTGCCCTCTCGCTCCCGGCGGATTTCCCGCACCGTGACCTGATCCTGCACATGACTTTCGGCGTCGTGCTGCTCACGCTGCTGGTACAGGGGTTGACGATCAAGCCGCTGTTGCGCCTGGTCGGGCTGGCAGGTGCCTAGAACTCGTAACGCGCGGAGAGCATGAACACGTCGAGGTTATAGCGAGGCGAGCCCTGCGCCAGGCTGAGCACGTTCGGAATCGTGGCTGGCGCCACGCCGTCGACCGTCCAGTCCGTGCTCTGGAACTTCTCGTGCCAGTAAGCAAGATGCAGCCGCAAGTGCTGCCGCAAGCGGTAGTTGCCATACAGCTGCGCGCTGTCGAGCCGGAAGAACAGCTCCGGAAATGGGGTGGCCGCGTCCGCAATTGTGACCTGGCCGGTCGAGCGGGAGACGGTATAGCCGAGGCCGAAGTCGAGCTTGTCGCTGGTGTGGTGGCGGAGAGTTGCGCCCGCGGTGTCGATGCGATCGAGGTTGCGGGCATACCAGGTTGGCGCCGGCGCCAGGGTCGCACCATTCGCCTGGCGCGACCTGATCTGCTGGTGATTCAAGTAGACGCTCGCGCTCGTGCTCTCCGTCAGTATCAGGGCGGAGTCGGCCGTCCAGGTGAGCTCTTCCGCGTCGCGCAGCCCGAGGGTCGACTTGTAATAGTCGTCCAGCGCGAAATTGCCCGCCAGGCCGAGGCTGAGACGGCTGGTGAGTGCGAGGTCGATACGTCCCTCAACGCTGTCGCGGGCGCGATCGGCCATGTTGTATTTGCGCAGTACGGGGTTTTCCGGCGGGCTGATGCCGGGATTGGGTTCGTATGGTGAGGTATTGCGCCAGGCGTGCATACCCTTCAGCGTAAATTCCGTGCGTGCGAAGGGTTGCACGCTGACCTTGCCCCAGTACCGGTTCTCGCGCGTCTTGCGGATCTCCTGCAGCGTGCGCTGGTACGTGTCGTACTCATAACCGGCGCTGAGGCGCGCATTGTGCGCAAGCGGCCAGTCGGCGAGCCGATAGCTCGCGTCCACCTTGAGCACTTTGTGCGTGGAACTGTAGGGCAGGTTGGTGCGGGGCGTGGCCGGAAGCGCATCCGTCGTGACCCATTCAAAGGCCGCCGGCGCGGTGCGGTTATCGCGGTCATCGTAGCTCGCCGCGGCGTTGACACGCAGCCGGTTGGTGAGGGCGGAGGATGCGCGCAGATTCGCGCTCACCGTGTTGACGCGGCCATCGAGTGAGCTGCGCGGCAGCGGCACGGTAAGGCCGGGATTGAGCGTAGCGGGCAGGAACGCCTCGTTCTGACGCATCTGGCCCAGGGCGAGATCGGCGCCCGCCGTGGTCCGCGCATCGAGCTGCAACGTGGCGGAGGCGAGGAACTGGTGAAAATCGTTGCTCGGCGCCGCGGCCAGCTGGCCAACCCTGGCGCCGGCGAACGAGGTCAGGAAAGGATTGCTCCAGATCAGCGAGGGCTCGTTGTTCGTGAACTTCGAGGCGTAATACGCAAGCCGCGCCTGCAGCCGCCGCCCGCTGTAGGCCGCCGACGCGTCGATCTGGTCGGTGTCGTAGTCGATGGGTTGCACCAGCTGCGCCGCGTTGAATGCGAAGGAACCCGCGGTACCTTGCGTACCGGTCTTGGTCTCATGACGGAACTTGAGGGCGAACTCCCAGTGGGCCACGGAGTTCAGCGCCGCGCCGAGGGCCAATTGCTTGCGCTGCGTCTGGAGATCAACTCCGTGCAAGCTCGCGGTCAGTGC
The DNA here is from genome assembly GCA_025357915.1 of Gammaproteobacteria bacterium. Taxonomy (GTDB): domain Bacteria; phylum Pseudomonadota; class Gammaproteobacteria; order Steroidobacterales; family Steroidobacteraceae; genus FEN-1191. The sequence continues at coordinate 25,155 of JANYLH010000079.1, read as the reverse complement.
GCTCATGGCGCCTGTGGTGCTGCCCGGAACCCAGCTGGAGGGGAGGGAGAGCGTGCCGGTACCGATTCCCAGGAACGGTGTGACGGCCGAGGTCGAGATGGCGTGTTGCAGTTCCTTGTACTGGAGCAACAGGGTGTAGGCACCCTGCTTGCCACCTTGAATGCCCAGGTAGCGCGAGTCCAGCCCCAGGTCCCTGGCCGTCAGGTCCAGCCACGTCCCATCACGCCTGCGCAAGCGCGCCATGCCGTTGGCGAGGACATAGCCGCCCTGCTTGTCGAGGGCGTTGTACTCCCCGAATTTCGCCGACGCATCGGATACGTAACCCGCGCCGAGTTCCAGGTTCCCGCCCAAGCCATCCTCGAACGGGCAGTACTTGCAGGTCCAGCGCGAGGTGTCGACGACGGGAGCGTCGCCAGCGCCGGCCAGGATCGGTACGGGTGCAATCACGGCAGCCAGCAGTGCGAGCTTGTGAAGGTTCATGGTGCTGACCTCTGTGTCGTCGCCATACCTATCTCATCAGCTTCACGCCCGACGGGCTGTTGGAGCCATGGACCTGCGAATGGCAGTTCAGGCAGGCACCGCTCAGCACGAACGCCGAGGGAGCGCCTCCAGGCAGGCCGCCGGCGGTGCCGGCGATGCTCGGGTGCCCGAGCTGCGAGTGGCACTGCTGGCACAGGAGCGGCGGGAGCTTCGTGAGCAGGGGCGCATGGATCGAGCCGTGCGGGGTGTGGCAATTGCTGCAATCCTCGGGCACCGGCGCGTGCTCCCACAGGAATGGCCCGCGCTTCTCCGCGTGGCAGGTGTAGCACAGTTCATTGAGTGTCGGCTTGAGCAGGAGTTTGGCTGCCACGGTTCCGTGCACCTGATGACAGGAGCTGCACGCGAGCTGTCCGAATCGCACGGGATGTACCGAAGGCTGGTCGAATTCGGCGCGCTGCCGCTGATGGCAGTTGAAGCAGACGTCCGGTTGCTCGGTCGCGGTCCGGACCGCATCATGCGTTGCGTGTATCTGGTGGCAGCTGACGCAGGCGACATCGTTGCCGCCGTGCGGGCTGCTCTTCCAGGCGATGCGCGCCTGGTCTTCATGGCACCCGAGGCACACCTGGTTCTGTTTCTCGATCGGCACCCAGGACTTCGGGCCGAAGGCCATGATTGGCGCCTGCTTCTGTCCTTCCGGAACCTCTTCGGCATGCCGCGCTCCGGGGCCGTGACAGCTCTCGCACTGCAGCTTCGCAAAGGGTGTGCGCGGGTCGGCCGGCTGTGCGTGCTTCGTCTTGAAGATTGACAGCACCGGAAATTTCGAATCCTCGTCGTGGCACTTGATGCAGGTGTCCGCGCCGCGGTCGGTATAGGCGCTCTCGCCCTTGGCCGCTGGCTCCTGAGCGCCTGCCGCCCAGGGCAGCGCCAGGCACAGGAGCAGCAGTTTGACTTGCATCGGCACGGCCGCTACTTCGCGTGCATCGCTTTGATGTCGGCGATTCGCCCCGGTCCGTGGCAGATGACGCAGGTCTCCTGCGTCGCAAGCGCCGCGGGCCGCAGCGCGTAGATTGACCCACCGTTGATCTTCATGTGATCCTGGGCGAGCGGCGTGTCGTGGCAGGCGAAGCAGGCCGTGGTGATCGGCGAGGTCACTAGCGTTGTCGCTGCCGCCTCCACCGTATCGGCGGTATTGCCCGCCGCCGCGAAGGCGTAGAAGTCGCCGACCGGCGTGCAGGCGCCGACGCCTACCATCCTCGGGTTGAAACCAAAACCGATGCCGTAATTCGTAATGGCGCCCGTGGTCGACTGGGAAACGTAAGGCGAGATGCTGTAAGCCGATAGCGGCGTACCCACAGTCGCGCCGTTGGCGACGCAGCCGGTGGCGAGATCGGCGTTGGCCGAATTGAGCTTGAAAGCCGGGATGCTCGCGCCGTCAGCCGCATAGATACCGGCGGCCATGGTCCGGTACAGGCGATTGGGGAGGGCGCTCTGCGCTGCGCCCGAACGAAAGTCATAGGAGCCGGGAACGTGGCAGCCTTCGCAGTTCTTCAGCACGCCGGGGAACTTGATATCGGCAAACGACTCACCGATCGCACCGGCATGCCAGGTGAACGGGGTCTGGCGTTTGTTGCCCGCGTGGATCGCATGTATGTAGTAGGCGGAGTCCGCGGACCAGCCGCTGCTGGTCTGGTTCGGGCGGTGACACCAGGCACAGGTGGTGCCGTCATTGCGCTGCCCGCCGTGGAAAGCATCGACGGTGAACGCACCCAGTTCCTGGTGGCACTTGTTGCAACGTGCATCCTCGACGATGGGCCGTCGGGCGGCATACGCCGTGCCGGGGTGGGCTGTGCTCGGGCAGGTGCCCGCTGCCTCGGCGGCGCAATCCGTGCCGACTTTCTGTGCATCGGGCGCGATGACGATCAGACCGCCTTTCTTGTTGGTCTGGCCCGCGACCGGATCGGACACCGGGTAGTCCGTGAGGTTGGTCTGCGTCAAGGGCAGGGTGCTCGTCACATTGTAGGAATAGCCGAGGCCCCCGGCCAGCATCACTGCGCCATCGGGAACCAGCACGCCCGTGAGCGTGACGGTGTAGTAGCCGTTGGCGTCAGGGCCCGCCAGCGTCCCGCAGCCGCTGGGCGTTGCCTGCGAGGCTGGCAGCGGCTTCACTGCGCAGGCCGAGCCGTTCCAGATGCCCTTCAAGTATCCGGATGCGTTGGCGTTGAAATCCGCCGGCGCACTGATGCCATCCTGCGGCAGCGCGTAGACGAAGTAGGCGCTCGGAGAACCCATGTAGTTGTCCCAGATTTCCTTGCTGCCGGTAGCCGGGTTGGCGGTAGTGGTCGCAAAGTCGTTGAGCGGCACGCATGCGCCGTCCTGCTTCAGGCAGAAGACCATCTCCGGTTGCCGGTTCGCGTTGCGCGAGACGCTCTTGATGTCGTAGGAAACCTTGATGGCGCCCGCGGGCAGGCGCTTCGGGTTCGAAGCGATCCAGGCCGCATTGGTATTGGCGTTGCCGCCGACCATGTGCAGCGCGCTCTCCGCGTTGGGCGGCGTCACCGGCAGGTGGGCCTTTTCGACGCTCGTTCCCTTGGCCGGGTCGGCGTTGGGCCCATGGCAGGTGAGGCAGGCAGTGTCATCGGACTGCGCATCGTGCGCGAGTCCGTCGCCGCGGTTGGTGACGGTCAGACCCTCGAGCGCGTCGGCGATCGTGACGCCCATGCCGGTGGCAAAGTTGATGCCGTCGTGGCAGGCGCCGCAGGCGCGGCGGCTGGGCTCGTTCTTCCAGTTATCACCCTGCGCGGTCTGCGCAGTGGAAGTGGCCGAGCCGTCGTGGCACTTGGTGCAGTTGCGCAGGTCCTGCGGGAACCCCACTTCGTTGTACAGCACGTCGGCGTAGTTGTAGCCCTTCTTGGCGAGGAATTCGCCCATGTGGATCTTGTGAATGTGGTTGTTGAAGTTGCCGACCGCGCGCCCATCGACCAGGTAGGTGTTGGCGCTTGTAAAGGTGAGTGTTGCCGCGTCCAGCGTCGCTTCGACGCGCCCGAACTTGCGCTGCTCGGTGTGGCAGACGACGCAATAGCGTGTCTCGTTGCGATTGCCGCCGTGGAAGCCGGCGCCCGAGCTCTCCGGGTTGTCGCCGGGGATGCCGCCGAGCTGCTGGTGGCACTCGTTGCACTTGGCGGTAGCCACGATGTCGCGGCCCGAGTTCGCCGGGTCCTGCACCTGCCCGCTGGCCGGCACAAAGTCATAGATCACGTCCGCGGCCTGTACCAGCGGTACGCCAGGGTAGCCGGGTACTTCGACGGCGTTGGGCGTGTTGGTGCCCGTGCCCGGCGCGTTGCCAGACAGCTGGATCGTCAGCCGGTGCACCTTGCCCGGATCGTAGCTGAGGTCGCCAAGATCCGTCTTGTCCTGGATTGCGGCGTAGTTCTTGGTGTCCGGATTGTTGCCCATCGCCGCGACCGTGGTGCTGATGGTGGTCACGTCGCGGTAGAAAGTGTAGGTGTAGGTGCCATCACCGTGGTCGACCAGCGTCCCGGTGTTGTCCGTTCCCGGGCGCTGCGGCGCTGAGGCGATGACGTTGCCGTTCTTGTCCTTGGTTGGCACGCTGGTCACGATGTAGTTGACCCAATCGCCCGGTGAACCACCTGCGCCCGGTATCAGCTTCGCCAGGGCGAAAGACAGGTTAGTGAGACCGGCGAGCGTGGCCGTGCTGCTCTTCGCGGTATTGCCCAGGCCCGCCACCGGCACGCCGTTGGCGTCCTTCACGGTGAAATTGACGACCGGCGTGCTGCTGATGCTGACGCCCGTGACGGTGACTCGCGGCGCCAGCCCCGCCCACGTCGCGGCCTGCGCGTCGCTCGGGTGGTTTGTATTGCCGGGGACCAGGATGCAGGTGGCCGGAAAGCTGGCGCAGCTTCCGCCGGCACCAGGGGGTCCAGATGGACCCGGCGGCCCCCCGGCACCTTGATTGCCCTGGGGGCCAATGCTGCCGCAAGCGGACGCGAGCAGGACGGCAACCAGAGTCGGTCCGCAGCGGAAGAAAGTTCTATTCATGACGCTCGCTCCTCAGATACATGAACGGGGCCCCGTTCATTCCCACCAATCCAGGTGTGCGGCTTTTATAAGGCTCCCTTGACGCCGCTTTTTAGCATTAACAATCAAGCCCGATAAATAGCGGTCTATACGTAATGACCCAGGGCGAACGCGTATGGGACTATCGCCATTGGATGTTTGAATATGCTCAGTGCGGCTGCCACTCGGAGAACGTCATGGCAAACAGGAATTGGATTGGCTGCGGGGGGCTCGTGGCTTTCGTGGCGGTTTCTGCCCTTGCCCTGGCGGGTAACGCCTGGGCCGCGGACGTGAATGCGCTGGCCGAGAGTTGCGCCGCTTGCCATGGCAAGGACGGGGCCAGCACCGACCCCGACATGCCGATCATCGGCGGCTATTCGGCGAAATACCTGACCGACAGCCTGACCAATTACAAGAACAAGGCCCGGCCCTGTCCGTCGGTCAAGTTTCCCGCCGGGCCGCACAAGGGCGATAGCACGGACATGTGCGCGATCGCGGGCAAGCTCTCTGACGCGGATCTCAAGTCGATCGCCGTGTTTCTGGCGGCCAAGCCCTTCGTCCGGGCCCGGCAGACCGCGGATGCGGCCAAGGCGGCGCGCGGCAAGCAGATCCAGGATGCCCACTGCAAGAAGTGCCATGAAGATGGTGGCAGCAGCCCGGACGATGACGCCGGCATACTGGCGGGGCAGTGGATGCCCTATGTACGCCACACCTTCGAGGAGTTCTCGTCGGGACAGCGTCCGATACCGAAGAAGATGAAACCGAAGTTCCAGGAGTTGACCAAGGACGACGTTGATGCGCTGGTGAATTACTTCGGCAACTTCAAGTAGCGCGGCTCGCGAGAGAGAGGGGAATGCACATGGCCGATCCCAATGGCAAGGCGAGCCCGGAAACCCAGCGGCACTTCCTGTGGCGCAAGCCACGGACACGCTGGCTGCTGGGCATCCCGATCGGTGGATTCCTCCTGTTGCTGATCGGCCTGGGGCTCTCGTCCGGTTTTGCTGCTGCCGTGCATTACACCGGCACACTGGAATTCTGCACTTCCTGTCACGAGATGCGGGACAACATGTACGGCGAGTACCAGCACAGTCCGCACTACAAGAACGTCGCTGGCGTGCGCGCGGTCTGCTCCGATTGCCACGTGCCCCACGAATTCTTCCCGAAGATGAGGGCCAAGTTCCTGGCCACGTTGAATGAGATACCCAAGTGGGCCATGGGTACAGTCAATACCAGGGAAAAATTCACCGCGGTTCGCCTCGAGATGGCCGAGCATGTCTGGAAGCAGATGAAGGCGACGAACTCCAGGGAGTGCCGCAACTGCCATTCCATCGAGGCAATGGATCTCGAGGCCCAGGATTCGGGAGCGGCGAAGAAGCACAACAAGGAACGCATGCTCGCGCGCGGCGAGACCTGCATCGACTGCCACAAGGGCATCGGCCACGGCCTGCCGCCGGGCTACGAGTAGCTGCCCGGGCTCAAGCCCCGCGGTTCATTTCGGCGGCGATGCCGGCGCCGTATCCATGCACGGCGGCCCCATGGGGGCGGCGGCCATGCCCTCACGGTCCACCATCAGCCGCATCAGCATGGCCATCATGTCCATGCGATCCTGCAGCACGTGCATGGAGGTCTGCTGGCCGGAGCCTGAATGCAACTGCTGCAGGGTCATTACACCCTCGTTGATGAGCTTCAGGTGCTGGTCCATCAGTGCGGCTCTCTCCGCTGGCGTTTTCGCAGCCCTTATCTGCCGGTGCAGGGTCTGCATCCGGCGCATCATGTCGGCCATTTCGGCGTTGTCCGGGGTCTGCGCCGGCGCAATGGCTATTGCGCCGCCATTTCTCTGTGCCTTCCCCTCGGCCGTTGCTGTCGCGCCCTGGACGATGCTCGCGGACAACAGACACGTGATTCCGGTAACACTCAGAGCCTGGGAAAACTGGCGCATGGGATACTCCCGCCACGGGGCATCAACACTGACTGCCTCCGGACGCTAGAGCATCGCATAGTGAAATTCATCAGGGGAAGCCGCAGGGGTCACGCATCGACAAATGGGGATTGACTTCGCTCAGGAGATTTACCTATGGTCAAGGGGCGCGCGCCTGGTTTGAATCGGACGTATCAAGGTTGGCCAGGATCGCACGGATATGCAGCTCGTCCAGGACTCACCCGCATCAGCCCCATCAACGCGCCGGAGCGCGGGCTTCGGCCGGCGCCTGGCCGAGCGGCTGTTGACCGCGCTGGGCAATCCCCCGGTACGGTTGTTGCTCTGGAGCGGCGAAACGGTAACGACCGCGCGCGAGCCGCCGCTGGTCACGCTGCGGATTGCCAATCGCGCAACCCTGCTGCGACTGATGATCGATCCGGACATGCAGTTTGGCGAAGCCTTCACAGACGGCCGTATCGAGTGTGTCGAGGGCGACCTGGTGCGCGGACTGGAGGCCGCGTTCCGGGGCTCGGCGCCGGGCCCTGATGCCCACGGCCCGGGGGCCAAGCGCTGGGCGCGGGCGGTCGCCCTCCTGCGGCGCAATACGCTGAGCGGGTCGCGCCGCAATATCCACGCCCACTACGACCTGGGCAATGATTTCTATCGCCTCTGGCTCGACCCGACGATGGCCTATACCTGCGCGTACTTCGCCACGGAAAGCATGACGCTTCACGAAGCCCAGATCGCCAAGATGGATCACGTCTGCCGCAAGCTCCGGCTGCGTCCGGGAGACGAAGTCATCGAAGCCGGTTGCGGCTGGGGCGGCCTGGCGCTGCATATGGCGGGGCGCTACGGCGCAAAAGTGCGCGCCTTCAACATCTCCGCCGAACAAATTGACTATGCGCGCGACAGTGCAACCCGGGCCGGCCTGAAAGGGCAGGTTGAGTTCATCCACGATGACTACCGCAACATTGCCGGCAGCGCCGATGTGTTCGCCTCGGTAGGCATGCTGGAGCACGTGGGTGTCGGCAATTATGAAAACCTGGGCCGGATCGTCCGTCGCGCCCTGCGGCCGGGCGGCCGCGGCCTGATCCACACGATCGGCCGCGACGCGCCGGAGCCGCTGAATCGCTGGATGGAACGTTATATCTTTCCCGGTGCCTGTGCGCCCTCATTGGGCCAGATGTCGCGGATCTTCGAACCCAACAGCCTGTCGGTGCTCGATGTGGAGAACCTGCGGCTGCACTATGCGCGCACCGCCGGTTGCTGGCTCAACGCGTTCGAGCAGGCACGAGAGTCGGTAACGAAGATGTTCGACGAGCGTTTCGTGCGCATGTGGCGGATGTACCTGGCCGGCACGCAGGCCGCGTTCCTGTCCGGAGACCTGCAATTGTTTCAGGTGCTGTTTGCGCCATCCCGCAGCAACGACATTCCGCGTACCCGCGAGCACATCTACCGCGTCGGCGCGCCGGCCTGACCATGGAAAACTGCGACGTGCTGATCGTCGGCGGTGGCCCCGCCGGGTCGAGCTGCGCCTGGGCGTTGCGTCGCCTTGGCGCCGAGGTCATGGTTCTCGATCGCAGCGAGTTCCCGCGCGACAAACTCTGCGCCGGCTGGATCACGCCGCAGATTATCGACTCGCTCAATCTCGATCTTGAGGATTACCGTCGTACCCGGGTTTTGCAGCCGCTCCGGGGATTCAACAGCGGGCTGGTGGACGGCAGGTCGGTCGCCGTCCGCTACGCCGAGCCTATCAGTTACGCGATCCGCCGCTGTGAGTTCGATGACTACCTCTTGCGGCGCGCAGGGGCGCGGCTGCGACTTGGCGCGGCGTTCGAGAGCGCCGGATTCAGCGCCGGCACCTGGGTGGTCAACGGCTCGATCCGTGCGCGGATCCTGGTCGGTGCGGGCGGGCACTTCTGCCCGGTGGCGCGGCTCCTTGGCGCCGACCTGGGTAAAGGCGAGCGCGCCATCACTGCGCAGGAAATCGAATTGGAAATGACCCCGGCGCAGTGTGAACGATGCGCCGTGGAGCCGCAGCAGGCCGAACTCTATTTCTGTGCCGATCTCGAGGGCTACGGCTGGTGTGTACGCAAGGGAAATTATCTCAACGTTGGTTTGGGACGCACCAGCAACCACCGCCTGCCGGAAGCCGTGAAGTCGTTCTGGGATGGGCTGCAGGCCCGGGGTCACATTCCGGGCGACCTCGTGCCCCGGTTCAAGGGGCATGCCTATCTGCTGTACGGCGATTCGCGGCGCCCGCTCATCGGCGAGCACTCGTTGCTGATCGGGGATGCGGCCGGACTGGCGTACGACTTCAGCGGTGAGGGCATACGGCCGGCCGTCGAGTCCGGGCTGCTGGCCGCGGGCGTCCTCAGGCGCGCCCTGGACGGCGACATGCCGGCGGCGCTCGCCGACTATGAGGCGCAGAGTGCGGCGCGCTTCGGCCAGCGCCCGGCCGCGCCGCGCCGCGCCCTGGAGCTGGGCGGCTGGCGCACGCGGGCGGGGCGGTTTCTGGTCAGCAACGCCGTATTCGCGCGGCACGTGATCCTCGATCGGAACTTCCTGCACCGCCAGACCGTGGCGCTGCGGCCCTGGGAAGGTGATCCGCGTTACATGTAACGATTTTCCGGTTACTGCGAAGACGCAAGGGTGTAGGAGTAGGCCATGTGTTTCTCCGGCCCGGCAACGTAGGCGCGCGCTGATGCCCGTCGAGTCGGCGCTGCCCGAGTCACTGCGGGGCCTGTTGCAGCCCGGAGCTTATCCGCATCCGGTGACGGCGGTCACCCTGATCGAGACGCAGCTGTCCTGGGTGCTGCTCGCGGGTGATCGTGCCTATAAGATCAAGCGTCCCGTGGTCTACCCGTTCGTGGACCAAAGCCGCCTCGATGACCGGCGGCGCCTGTGCCACGAGGAGCTGCGGCTCAATCGGCGCTTCGTACCCCGGATCTACCTGGAAGTGTGCGCGATCACAACGTCCGCGGGCGATGCGCGGATCGGCGCGCTGCTGGCCGCGGAAGCGACCCATCGGGAACAAGCGTTGCGCTGGCGGGCGGAGCACGGCCGCATTCGAGAGTGTCACGCCGACCTGCACCTCTCCAACGTGGTACGCATTGACGGCCAGTTGTTGCCCTTCGATTGCCTGGAGTTCGAGCCGGCGTTTCGCTGGATCGACGTCGCCGAAGATGTCGCGTTTCTCCATGCGGACCTACTGGGCTACGGTGAACCGAAGTTCGCCGCCGTCTTCCTCGACGCCTGGCTGGCCGGGTCCGGCGATTATCACGCCTGCATGGTGCTGCCCCTGTACACGGCCGACCGGGCGTTGGTGCGTGCCAAGGTCGTGGCCTTGCAGGCCAGCCACGTCCACCGCCCGGGAGCGGCAAACGCGGAGGTGCTGCGCCAGCGGCAACAGGGCTACCTGCTGGTCGCGGAGCGCGCCCTGCACCCGCCCCCTGCCTGTTGCCTGATGATGACGGGACTTCCGGGGTCCGGTAAGTCCTGGCTGGCAGCACGGCTGGCCGCCGAGCTGGGGGCAGTCACAGTACGCTCGGATCTCGAGCGCAAGCGCCTCGCCTCGCCGCCCGGAGGCCGGTTGTATACCGACACGCAGACCGCGGCGGTCTACGAGCGACTGGAGCAATGTGCTGCGGAAGTACTGGGTGGGCATCGCACCGTTATTGTTGATGCCAACCATGGCTCGCGCCAGCAGCGTGCAGGGCTGGCGGAGCTGTGCAGGCTCATGGCGGTGCCGCTGATCGTCGTGCAGTGCGAAGCGCCGCTGTCCCTGCTGCGCCAACGCATCACCGCACGATTGGCTGCGGCGCAGGATCCTTCCGAGGCGGATATCCCGGTGCTGGAGCGGCAACTGGAGTTGCGCGAAGCCATCACTGCGGACGAGCGGCTGGCGCTGATCACCGCCCGCACCGACCACGCCGACGTCATCGCTGCCGTGCTCGGGGAACTGCGACTGCTGCACCTGCCGACAGGCGGATCACGGTAATATGGACCACTTCATGAACCTTGCCGAATCACTGCTCGGTGCCCTCAAGCAGCACGGCGCGCGTCAGCTGCGGGCTGGGCGTGGCCGCCGTGACCTACGGCGCCGGAGCGCTGAACATCGTCAATCCGATCGCCGCGGCATACGCGGAGAAATCACCGGTGGTGCTGGTGTCGGGCGCGCCGGGCACGCAGGAGGGACGCAGCGGCCTGCTGCTGCACCACCAGGCCAAGGCGCTGGATTCGCAGTTTCGCATCTTTGCCGAAGTGACCTGCGACCAGGTGCGGCTCGACGATGCCGCGCGCGCTCCGCAGGACCTCGCGCGGGTGCTGCGCAGTGCGCAGCCGTGGTACCTGCGGCCGTAGCACCCGCGGATCCGGGAGCGGTGGCAGCGTGCGTCGATGAGATCCTCGCGAGGCTGGCAGGCGCGGCCTCGCCGGTGCTCATGGTGGGCGTGGAGGTGCGTCGTTACGATCTCGAAGAACGCGTCGCGCAACTGGCTGCCTTGCTGGGGCTGCCCGTGGTGACGAGCATCATGGGCAGAGGACTGCTCGCGCATACTACGGCGCCACTCCTCGGCACCTACATGGGCATGGCGGGCGAGCCGGAAATCGCTGCGCTCGTTGAGGAGTCCGACGCGCTGTTCCTGCTCGGCGTTATCGTGTCGGACACCAACTTTGGCGTCTGCGCGCACCAGGTCGATTACCGGCGCAGCATCCACGCCTTCGACGGGCGCGTCACGCTCGGCTTCCACGTCTATCCGCAGATTCCGCTCGAAGCGCTGGTCGACACGTTGCTGCAGCGCGTGCAGGGGCGCGATGCCGATCGCCGCCGACGCGGGCGATTGCCTGTTTGCCGCGCTGGAGATCGAACCGACCACGCTGGCGGCTCCCGGCTATTACGCGTCGATGGGCTTCGGCGTTCCGGCAGGCTTCGGCATCCAGGCCAATACGGGCCTGCGGCCGCTGGTCCTGGTGGGCGATGGGGCCTTCCAGATGACGGGCTGGGAGCTCGGGAACTGCCAGCGCTACGGCTGGGACCCGCTCGTCATCGTCTTCAACAACCTGTCGGACTGGAACTTCGCGCAGCGTGCGGCCGGCCTGGGCGGCGAGGGCATAAGAGTCGCGACGCGCGCGGCCTTGCAGGCGGCGCGGCGGGGCGCCTTTTCCCGGCGCGGGCGCTTCCAGCTCATCGAGGTGATGATTCCCCGCGGTGTCGTCTCGGGCACGCTGCAGCGCTTCGTCGCGGGCCTGCGCCGCCTGGCCGAGCGCGCGCGTGACTGAGCGCTTCGATCTCGCCGTGGTCGGCGCCGGCATCGTGGGCCTCGCCACCGCCCTGGCCGGCGCACGCCGCGGGATGCGCGTCGTGGTGATCGATCGCGACGCGCAGGCGAACGGCGCCTCGGTACGCAACTTCGGCTTCATCACCGTGACCGGTCAGGAGCGCGGCGCCATGTGGGAGCGCGCGCGTCGCTCGCGCGAGGTCTGGCACGAAGTCGCCGGGGCAGCCGGCATTCCCGTGGTGCACACGGGCCTGTGGATGACGGTGCGGCGAGCGGAATCGGTGGCCGTGCTCGAAGCCTTCATGGCCACCGGGATGGCCGGGGGTTGCCGCCTGTTGAGTCCCACCGAGGTGCGGCGCCGCTGCCCGCAGCTCGCCTCGCCTGGCCTGGCCGCGGTGCTGGAGAGCACGGTCGAACTGCGCGTGGAGTCGCGCGAGGCGATTCCGCGGCTGGCGTCCTGGCTGGCCAGCGCCCATGGCGTCACCTTCATGCGCAGTACCACCGTGCAGGGTATCGAGCCGCCCTGGGTGCATACCTCGCGCGGCCGGCTGCACGGCGGGGCTGTGGCCGTCTGTCCGGGCGACGATTTCAATGGCCTGTATTCCGAGCGGCTTGCGGCATTTTCGCTGACACGCTGCAAACTGCAGATGCTGCGGCTTGCTGATCCGGGGTTCAGGATACCCGCTGCACTCATGTCCGATCTGGGGCTGGCACGCTATCGCGGCTATGCCGATCTCGATGCGGCGGCGCCGCTCAAGGCGCGTCTGGCGAACGAACAGGCCGAATACCTGCACCACGGGGTCCACCTCATCGTGGTGCAAAGTACCGATGGCACGCTGGTGGTCGGCGACAGCCATCACTACGCGGCAACTCCGGATCCGTTTTCGCGTGAGGATATTGACGCGCTGATCCTGGACGAATTCCGCGCAGCGTTGGGCTTCGAAGCGCCGCCCGTCATCGAGCGCTGGGTGGGTACCTACGCGTCGGCCACCGACCGGCCCGTACTGATCGACGCTCCGGAACCGCAGGTGCGAGTGGCCATCGTGACCTGCGGCGCCGGCGCTTCCACCGGATTCGCGATCGGCGAGGAACTGGTCGCGAGTCTCTTCAACACCGGAGCCGCGGCATGAGCCTCAAGAACCGTTTCGACCTGGTCATCTTCGACTGGGCGGGCACCATGGTGGACTTCGGTTGTACGGCACCGGTCAAGGCGCTGATTGAGGCCTTCGGCGCCGAGGGCGTACTCATCGATGCGGCCACCGTGCGGCGCGACATGGGCAAAGCCAAGATCGACCACGTGCGAAGCCTGCTGCGCTATCCGGAAGTGGCGGCGGCCTGGCGCGCCCGCCACAGGCGCGAGAGCGGCGAGGCGGACGTGGCGGCGCTGATGGCGCGCCTCGGGCCGCTGATGCGTGCGCATGCGGCGGGCACCTCGACACTGATTCCCGGCGCACGCGAAACCTTTGAGCGCCTGCGGGCCGAAGGATTGCGTATCGCATCATCCACGGGGTACACGCGCGAGATGATGGCGCCGGTGCTCGCGCGAGCCGCCGCGCAAGGATACGAGCCGGAGCACCTCGTGTGTTCGGGCGAGACGCCGGCGGGTCGGCCGTCGCCACTGATGATCTACAAGGCCTGCGCCGAGCTGGGCGTCTGGCCGTTGTCGCGCGTGGTCAAGGTCGATGATGCGATGGCGGGCATTGCCGAAGGCAAGTCTGCCGGCGTCTTTACCGTCGGAGTGGCCTCGGGCAATGAACTCGGTCTGTCGCTCGAAGAACTGCACTCACTGCCGGCACTCGAGCGGGCCCGGCGCGTTGGCGCGGCGCGCCAGGCGCTGCTTACCGCCGGTGCCGACCTGGCGATTGATTCGGTTGCTGAGCTGGTGCCTGCACTCGGCGCCCTTGTCATGCACTGACGGCGCACTGACGGTTCACTGACGCGTTGCCGGTTTCCCTGATGACTGATCCGCAATACCGCTCAGCGGGTCGATGCCGAGGCCATTCGCATGGGCGTGCAGGCATGCGACCAGCTCAGCGAATTCGGCGGCGACCTGGCTCCGCGGCGCATCCTTGCGTTCCTCGGCAAACTGGCGCAGTTGGCGCTTCAAGGCGGCCAGATCAACCGGTGACCCCGGCGCCGGATCCGTGCCGGGCGCCGCCACCGCGCCGACCGGCTCCTGCACCTGGAGCCAGCCAATGGCCGCCTCGCCGTCGGTGAAAGTCGCAGCCGACAGCCCGCGCAGGCTCAGCACGCGTTCCCAGAACTGGAAGTCGGTGGAGCGGTGCCGGCAGAGCATGGCCGTGCGCGCGAGTTTGGGCATGTTGTGCTGGACCAGCAGTTCGGCCTGGCGGTTGAGGGCCAGGACGTCATGCGTGAGCTTGGAGCGGCGGAAGTCGAACAGGATTCGCCAATTGGATGTCTCCGCAGCCAGCGCGAGCGCTCGCTCGGTCAGGTCACGGCTGGCGTTTTCGGCAAGGCTGCCCTTGGGCGTCGCCCAGACAATCCCGCCGTCGAGCCAGACATCGCCTCTGCCCATCATCTTTTGCCTGCCTTAACTGGTTGATTGGACTGTAATGTAAGTCTGAAAACCCCTTAAGTTTCTCTGACGGGGGCGGTCGTTTATGCCGGGAGCATCCGTCATCGCGTGTAGGGAGATCTCGTATGCAGGCGCGTGCTCCTGACCGACAGCAGCATCCGATGTACTATGATTTCTGCCCCGATCGCCGGTACTGAACACATGTCAATCACGGTTTTCGTCGCGGATGACCATGCCATCGTGCGGGATGGGCTGGTCGCCGTGCTGCGCGCGCATTCGGGGTTCGAAGTGCTCGGCACGGCGGCCAATGGCCGCGAGGCCGTGAGCGAAGTCCTGCGGCTCGCGCCCCGGGTCGTGGTGCTGGATATCTCGATGCCGGAGCTCAACGGTATCGAAGCGGCGCGGCAGATTCTTGCCGCCTTGCCCGACACGGCAATTGTCATCCTGACCATGCACTCCGCCGCGCAATACGTCTTTCAGGCGTTGGAGGCCGGGGTGCGCGGCTACCTGCTCAAGGAATCCGCCAGCGTGGAGATCATCGACGCCGTCCGTGCGGTGGAACAGGGGCGGCGCTTCCTGAGCCGGAAGGTGGCTGAAATCGTCGCCGATGGCATCGGCGAACACCAGGGCGTCAGCGTGCTCGACAGTCTCAGCAAGCGCGAACGCGAGGTCCTGCGACTCGTGGTGGATGGCAACTCGAGCGCCAGGATTGGCGCCGTGCTGCACCTGTCACCGAAGACCGTCGACAGTTACCGCAGCCGGCTGATGCAGAAGCTCCAGGTCAAACAGCTGGCGGGACTGGTCAAGTTCGCCGTTCAACATGGCCTGACCACACCGGACTAGGCGCCGCATGGCAAGCAAAGCGGAGAAAACGGACTGGTCGGCCTCGGTGGAGGCGATCGTCCGGCACGCGCCGAAGTCCGCGACTACACGGGAATCGCTCGGCGCGCAGGTCCGGCTGCTCGCGCTCCTCGGGTCCGCCGCACCGCTCAACGTGATGCTGGAAGGGCTCGCCAACTACGTCGAGACCTGGTCTGACGGGGTGCTGTGCAGCGTGATGCTGGTCGATGACACCGGTGGGCAACTGCGGCCGGTGGCCGCTCCGAGCCTGCAGGCTGCCTACGTTCGTGCCATCGATCCGGTGCCGATCGGGGACGGGCAGGGCTCCTGCGGAACCGCGGCGGCGCGCCGCGAGCTGGTTATCGTCGAGGATGTCGAGCGCTCCGACCTTTGGACCGCGTACGCGGCGACGGCCATGGCATACGGACTGCGTGCCTGCTGGTCGATGCCGGTGTTCGACGCCGAAAATGCCCTGCTGGCCACGCTGGCCATCTACTACCGCCTGCCGCGCAAGCCATCGCCACAGGAAATCGAACTCATCCAGTTCGCCGCCTTGCTGGCGGCTTTCGTCATCCAGCGCCATCGCGATGCCGAGCGGCTGCGGGCGAGCGAAGCCCGGCTCAGTGCGGTCCTCTGGGGCACGGAGATCGGGCTCTGGGAATGCGAGGCCGATGGCGTGTGCCGGTGGTTCGACGACTGGCCCAAACGATTTGGCATTGACCCGGCCGCCGAGGACGGCGCGCTCACTCAGTGGTACGAGCACATGCACCCCGATGACGTTGCAGCTTACGCCAGCGTGGCCGATCCGTGCGACAGCAACCACGCTGATCATTACCTGGCCGATTACCGGATGCGCGCGCCGGACGGTGGTTGGCGCTGGGTCCATGAGCGCGGCAGAGTCACGGCACGCGCGAGCGACGGCACGGCGACCCAGTATCTGGGTATGTGCGTCGATGTCGACGAGCAAAAGAAAACCGCGATGGCCCTGCGCAAGACCGAAGACCTGTACGCGCTCGCGATCAACGGCGCCCGCTTGCCGATGTGGGAGTACGACGTTCCAAGTGACACGGTCCGTGGCAATGTTCACTGGCACAAGACCGTGGGCTACGATCTGTCCGAAGTGGAAGCAGCAGGGCGCACTGAATCCTGGTTGAGCGACGTTCATCCAGACGATGTTGAGAAGCAGCAACGCACCCTGGACAGCCTTACGCCTGACCAGACCGGTTTTTTCGGCAATGAACTGCGCATCAGGCTTCCAAACGGCGAATACCGGTGGATGCTCTATCGGGCGCGGGTCGTCGATCGCAGCACTACCGGAGCGCCGCTCAAGATCATCGGCACGACGATCGACATCGACACGCGCAAGCGCATGGAGAACACCTTGCGCGAGAGCGAGGCGCGACTGGAGGCGGCCGTCGGCGGTTCGGATATCGGTCTGTGGGACTGGCAGGCCGGCACCGACTACCTTGCCTGGCTGTCTGATTGGCCGATGCGCAAGGGAATCAGGTGGGCCGCGGACCAGACCACCATGGCCGATCTGCTCGCCGTGGTGCATCCTGACGACTGGCAACGGTTGATCCAGGACGTTGAGCGAGTCACTGGCGATGACTGCGGCTCGGTGGAGACCGAGTACCGGATCCGGTCTGTGTCCGGCGACTACCGCTGGCTTCAGGCCCGCGCCCGGGTCGTTGAGCGCAGCGCGGACGGGCGCGCGCAGCGCGTGGTCGGTGCGTGCATCGACGTTGATGAGCGGCGCCGGGCCGAGGAGCAGCTGCGCACGCAGGCCAGGATCCTCGATACGATGGTCGAAGGCGTGGCGGTGATCAATCCGGCCGGGTTCGTTGAACTCGCGAACCCGGCTTTTGATCGCATGTTTGGCCGGGAACCCGGGCGGCACGTAGGCCAATCAATATTCGGTCTGCTGGCTGACGGCGCGCCGGCGGCCGTTGAATTGCTGGAAGTGGAGCGCCTGCTGAAGCGTTTCGTGGAAGGCTCCGGCCGGAGTGATCTGGCGTTTCGCCGCGCCGACGGCTCGGCTTTTACCGGCGAATTGATTGCCGCGGCGATCAATCTGGCGAGCGGGCAGAAATGGTTGCTGGTTGTGCAGGACGTCTCGGAGCGCAAGCAGCTGGAGCAGGAGGTCCTCGACATCGCCAACCGCGAGCGCCACCGGCTGGGCAGCGACCTGCACGACGGGCTGGGGCAGGAGCTGACGGGCGTGGCGCTGATGCTGAGCAGCGTGGCAGCGCAATTGGCTCGTGAGGCGCCGAACGCCGCGCCGCGCGTGGAGGAAATCGTCGGTTACCTGAATCACGCGATCGAGAGCACGCGCGCCATGGCGAGGGGCCTGGCGCCGGTCAGCATCGATGAGGGCGGGCTCGGCTCGGCGCTCACGGAACTCGCCAGCCGCACGCGCGCCAGCTTTGGCGTCAACGTGCGCCTGCGTCGCAGCATTCCCCCCGATCTGCGCATCGGCGAGAATACGGCGAACCACCTCTATCGCATCACCCAGGAGTCCATCAGCAATTCGATCAGGCACGGGCATGCCGGCCAGGTGCTCGTGACCCTGCGCGAGCGCTCGGGTCAGCTCGAGCTGACCATCAGCGATGACGGCATCGGGTTCCAGGAAGACCTTGTGTCAGGGCAGGGGATGGGCCTCAAGATCATGAAATACCGGGCATCGATGATCGGTGGCACGATCGAGATCGGGCCTCGGCCGAACGGGGGCACCCGGGTCAAGTGCGTCTGCCAGTCGAAACCCCGGGGGCTCACGTCATTACGAGCTTGACGCCGACCACCACCAGCAGGATGGCAATGGCGGTACGCAGCGCGCCTTCGCGCGCCTTGCTGGCCAGGAGCGAGCCCACCACGATGCCGGGAATCGAACCCAGCAGCAGGTTGCCGAGCAGGGCGAAATTCACATTGCCCATCAGCATGTAGCCGGTGCCCGCGACCATGGTCAGCGGAATGGCATGAACGATATCGGTGCCGACCAGGCGCGCCGCCTTCATTCTGAACGGGTAGATGTACAGCAGCAACGCTGTGCCCAGCGCGCCGGCGCTTACCGAGGTAAGGGTCACCAGGAAGCCGAGCACGCCGCCGGCGAGCACGGTCATGATCGGCTGCAGAAACAGGAACCGGTCGGGCGCGGTCGTGCGCAGGTTGCGCGCGTAAGCATGGGTGCGGGACATGAACAGCATCGCCACCGAGGTCAGCAGCAGTACCACTCCCAGCGCGATCAGCAGTATGCGCGGCTTGCTGTGGGCAATGCCGGAGTGCTGCATCCACAGCAGCGTGAGGACGGATGAGGGCAGGCTCCCCAGCCACATGCGGCGCAGCACCTGCCAGTCGACGCTCCCGAGCCGATGGTGGATCGAGCCACCCACGAACTTGGTGATCGCCGCGAACCACAGGTCGGTGCCGATGGCTGAAGCCGGGGCCACGCCGAACAGCAGCACCAGTATGGGCGTCATCAGCGACCCACCGCCCACGCCGGTGATGCCCACCATGACACCGACGCCAAAGCCTGCCAGGGTATTCAGCCAATTCACTGTCTATGCCTTGCTCGCAATGCGGTTCAGGCCGCAATTGTGCGCAAATGCGCTGTCGATTGCGCGCATGTATTCATGACGCTTCCGTCGTAGCGCGCAGGGACCGGCGCGCTTCGAGACCGGTCAGGCGGAGGCCGCCTCCTTGGCCTTGGCAGCCTGCTCGATCACTTCCTCGGCGACCTGGCGGGGCACCGGGTCGTAGTGCGAGAACTCCATGGTGTACGAAGCGCGGCCGCTGGTCATGCTCCGCAGCTGGCCGATGTAGCCGAACATCTCCGACAGCGGCACCGGTGCCACTACGGCGATGTTGGCGCCGCGCTCGAGCTGCTCTTCAATCGCGCCGCGGCGGCGGTTGATATCGCCAATCACGTCGCCGAGGTAGTCGCCCGGCGTCACCGTCTCGACCTTCATCACCGGCTCGAGCAGGATCGGCCCGGCCTTGCGGATCGCCTCGCGGAAACAGGCCTTGGCGGCGATTTCGAAGGTTAGCGCGTTGGAATCGACGTCGTGGTAGCTGCCGTCGATCAGCGTCGCGCGAAAATCCACGGTGGGGAAGTGCGCCAGCACGCCGTCTTCCTTCTGCATCTTCAGGCCCTTCTCGACCGCCGGCACGAACTCGCGCGGCACCGAGCCGCCCTTGGTGGCGTCGACGAACTCAAAACCGGCGCCGCGCGCCAGCGGTTCGAAGGTGATCCACACCTCGGCAAACTGGCCGGAACCGCCCGTCTGTTTCTTGTGAGTGTACTGCTCGGTCAGTTTCTTGGTGAAGGTCTCCCGATAGGCGACTTGCGGCTCGCCCATGATGCCCTCGACGCCGAATTCCGTGCGCATGCGATCGAGCGTGACTTCCAGGTGCAGTTCGCCCATGCCGCGCAGGATCGTCTCGTTGGTTTCGCGATCGGTCTCCAGATGGAGCGAGGGGTCGGCGCGCACCATCTTGCCGAGCGCGTTACCGAACTTGTCCTGTTCGCCCTTGTTCTTCGCCTTGACGGAAACGCTGATGACCGGATCCGGGAAGCGCATGCGCTCGAGCACGACCGGGTTGGCCGCGTCGCACAGCGTATCGCCGGTGTCGGTCTCGGCCAGGGACACGAGCGCGACGATGTCGCCGGCGCGAGCTTCTTCGATGGGGTTGGCGTCCTTGGCGAACATCTCGACCATACGGCCGATCTTCTCGCGCTTGCCGCGCGTTGAGTTCTCCACCGAAGCACCCTTGGTCAGCACCCCTGAATACACGCGGATGAACGTGAGCGCGCCATAGACATCGTTGATGACCTTGAAGGCCAGCGCCGAGAAGGGCTCGTCGTCCGCGCATTTTCGCTCGCCGATCGGGTGGCCGTCGGCGTCGACGGTCTTGATGGAAGCGACATCGGTCGGCGCGGGCAGGTAGTCGACCACGGCATCGAGTATCTGCTGCACGCCCTTGTTCTTGTAGGACGAGCCGCAAAACACTGGCGTGAAGGCTGAATTCAGCGTGCCCTTGCGCAGGCACTTGCGCAGCGTGTCGGTCGAGGGCATGGCGCCGTTCAGCAGGTGCGCTTCCATCGCTGCGTCGTCCTGTTCGAGGCAGGTGTCAACCAGTTCGGTGCGGTACTTCTCGGCGTCCGCCAGGATCTTGCGGTCGGTCGGGATCGTGATCTGGAGCTTATCGGCCAGATCCGGCGTGACGTCCAGCGTCTGCCACTCCGCGTCCTTGTCATCCGAATCCCACACCAGGGCCTTCATCTCGACCAGGTCGATCATGCCCTTGAAATGGTCCTCGGAGCCGATCGGCAGCTGGCAAATCAGCGGTCGCGCGCCCAGGCGCTTCTTGATCATGTCGACGCAGCGCATGAAATTGGCGCCGCTCCGGTCCATCTTGTTCACGTAGCAGATGCGCGGCACGTCGTAGTTGTTGGCCAGGCGCCAGTTGGTTTCCGACTGTGGTTCGACGCCCGCGACGCCGTCAAATACCACCACCGCGCCGTCGAGGACGCGGAGCGAGCGATTCACCTCGATCGTGAAATCGACATGCCCCGGCGTGTCGATCAGGTTGATCTTCTTGTCGCGCCAGAACGTGGACACGGCCGCGCTCTGGATCGTGATACCGCGCTTCTTCTCCTGCTCGAGATAGTCAGTGGTGGTGGAGCTCTTGAGATCCTTGGTGTCGTGGATGTCCACGATCGTGTGCTTGCGCCCCGTGTAGTAGAGGATGCGCTCGGTGGTCGTGGTCTTGCCGGCGTCGACGTGGGCGATGATGCCGATGTTGCGTATGTCGGCAAGCGGGGTAGTACGGGGCATGGCGAATATCCGTGAAGTTTTCGGTTAGAGCAAAATTGAGTTTCGGGGTCGCGACGGGATCAAGAGAACAGGGCCAGCGGTTCCATCGAGGGATCGAACGCGACCACAGTGATCCACCCCAGATGCAATCCGCCCATAATATCACGAGTGCCGGTACATGGATTGTCGCCGTACGCAGCCGGCGGGCGAGGAATGCTTTAGCGCGCAACTATTTGATTGGTAATGAGATTAATTGCAGGACTCGCCATGGCCTATTGCTGAGGCGATTCAATCACCACCTGGCGTGCTGTGGCAACGCGAGGACGCTTGTCCTCAGGGATGCCCGGAACCAGAAGCGAGAGATCCAGGTCATCCACGGTAGTCTCAGCACGTATGAGGGTGCCTGAGACAGAATCAATCTCCAACCTGTAGCCATGGTTTTCGGTTCCCCTCAGCAAAACATCGGGACCGTCCGCCTGACCCTGGTGAACAATTTCAATCTGCAGGACATCTGGAATCCAATCGACCGTCGCCTTGTGCTTGTCCAGCCCGGATAGAGTGATCGTCCCCGGCGGCGAGCTCAGTGTGATGGCGCTGCCAAACCGATTCAGTCTGATGGGTGCGCGCCCCGGCCATCGGACGCTGTTCCCTTGCTCTGAAAGTTGCGTGACCCGGAACAAAGGCTCCGTCTGGATGCCCGAAACATTCAGGATGTCGGTCATTGGGAAAAACAACGCTGCTGGAGTGCACATAGGCATGAACGCATCACCCATTTCCGCGGCCCGCTTCGACAGGGGGTGAAGCGTGACTCGCGCCAGCGCACCGCCACCACCGTGCAGTAACTTGGCACACTGATCGTCGAGTGTCGCCTCGGTCCACCCCTCGCCCGTGTCAATTTCCGCCCGGCGAACCACTGCCACCACGGATCGATGTCTGCCAGTGACCAGATCGAAGTTCATTCGATAACGGGACGTCACTTGCCCGTCAACCTGTTCCGTGGATTCGTACCGATAGTACCGGACTCCCGGTACCGGCCTCAGAACCGGGGGTTCGCCCAGTGCGGTTTGCGCGGTAGTCAGTGCCAGTACCAGCACAGAGATGCGGTGCCGGCGCCAGACCGGGAAAGGTGCGTCCAGCTTCATCGGCGTCTGTCCTTGTACTTCGGGTCCGTCATGCCGACAACAGTCGTGCCGACAAT
Source organism: Gammaproteobacteria bacterium (assembly GCA_025357915.1). Taxonomy (GTDB): domain Bacteria; phylum Pseudomonadota; class Gammaproteobacteria; order Steroidobacterales; family Steroidobacteraceae; genus FEN-1191. The sequence goes on along the minus strand of JANYLH010000079.1, from coordinate 3,020 downwards.
TGTACTTTGGATGGGTGCGCTATCGCACCGACTCCGAAGCTGTCCACGGCGCATTCTCGGCACAGACCAGCCTATAGCCGCTGGCTTGTCCGCAACGTGTAACCCGAGGTTCCCATGAAACGCCGCCCGCTCGACTTCCACAGAACATTGGTACTTGCCGCGCTTGCGGTGGGGTTGGGTGCCGGCATCCCGGTCGCCGTTGCCGCGGACTCCGCGGCGCCGGAAGCGCACAGCGACAGCATGGGCGCCGCGATGGCCGACACCGCGATCACGACGCGGGTCAAGGCTCATCTGCTGGGCAAGCGGATGCTCAGGAATTCTGATGTCGATGTGACGACCACCAATGGCGTCGTGACGCTGAACGGTACGGCGAGCGGACCGAAGGCCATGGCCTACGCGGTGGCGACAGCCCAGGCCATTGAAGGCGTGAAGAGCGTCGATAATAATCTGGTGGTGGCAAGCCGCGGCAAGACTTCGACCAAGGTGCACGAGGCAGCAGACGAAACCGCGCACGCGATTTCAGACAGCTGGATTACCACCAAGTTGAAATCCGAGCTGCTCGCCGACAGCATTGGCAAAGGAGTTGACGTCAACGTCGAGACCACCCACGGCGTCGTCGTACTCAAGGGCGCGCTGCCGGACCAGGCGGCCATCGATCATGTGAAAGAAATGGCCGAAAAGGTGTCCGGGGTCAAGAGCGTCGATGTTTCCGGCCTCACCGTATCCGCCTCGTAAAATCGCTGAATTCGCGCTGCGAGTGCCGGTTCGTTACTACCGCCAGGCGCCGTAGTACTTCCGTGGTTGGCGCGCCGATGAGCCACCACGGTGGAGCGAGCATTGGGGGCACGACTGGCAGCATCGACGCAGCGGTTGGGATACCTGGGATCGCGACAGGGTGCCTCGCGCGGCGCCGCTCCCGCCCTAGCAGCGAAACTACGACCGCGCACGCTAGCCGCGGGCGCCCGAACAGCAACGTGCGATCCAATCACGGAACTACCGCTATTCAGGATGAACGCCCCGACCAGGGCAAGGATCGGGACAAATAGCCTGATCTGATGGCGCGCGCCGTGGAGAGCCACGTTGCCCAACGGCGCAAGCACCCGACAGACGCCAGCGGAATGGGTACGGCGCCGCACAGACGGCTGGTGCTGCGGCCACGCATTGTTTGCCTGCCTGCAGTACCCGACCAATTGACGATTGGCTCCTGCAGCGCGCCACCTGCCCAACTACACAGGAGATCATTTCATGGATGCACCAATCAATCTGACACCAGGCGCTTCGCCTGAGAGCGCACGGCATGCCAGGACCGAATTGGGCAATGGCATCCGGCACGTCAAGGACGCCGCCACCGGCGAGATCAAGAACCTCCGAGCCCGTGGCAGGCGGCTGGCATCGCTGCCCTGGTGGGTGCTGCTCTGGGTTACGTGGTCGGACGCCGGCGCTAGCCAGGGCCATGCGCGGAATGCCCGTGCTGCCGCGAACGGCGTCGCTGGTGCTGCAGCACGTCGCGGCCTACGCGGACTTGCTGGGACAGGAGCTGGCTCGCAGCCGCACGCTATTCAGGTCGCGGTTGAACGGCATACTGGTCCTGGCGGCCGCTTTGGCGGGCGCGACCGCCATGATGTGCGTCGCGGTCATTGCGGCGAACCGGGATACGCCACGGCGCATGACCGCGATCTATGCGTTACTGGCCTGTTTCTTCGGGCTGGCGATCGTTGCCGCCATTTACCTCAGGCATCTGCAACTGCGCCAGCCACCACCGTTTGCCAGGCTTCGCCAGGAGTGGCAGCTGGACCGACAGCTGCTGGGCACGCTGCTTTCGGGTCAGGTGGACCCACAACAACAGGCGGGGCCGGAATCCAACGAACGCGGGCGGCTGATCCGGCCGGGCCGGCTGCGCGGCGACGCGGCTGCAGCTGCGGCAGGCGCTGGACGCAGAAAGCGCTGGCCCGGCCACTGGCGACGCGCCGCGGGGTGCGCCGCGACGATTTCCACGCAGCGCTACTTTCAGGCTCCTGCTGGGCCGGCCCGCCGGCGGCAACCTGGGGTGGCTCATGCTCGGTGTCGTGGCGACCTCGCTGACCGTCAGTCGTTACCGTGGTCTCTACCGATCGCTGGGCGCGATGCTGCTGTCGGCAGTGGCGAAACGCGCGCTTGGCAGTCAGCGAGAACCAGCATGACACCGGAATGCGCACAATTTGTAGCTACAGAGGCCTCGGGCGGCCGGGCCACCGTGCCAGAAACGCGGTGTGCATCCGCCGCCGCATTTGCCGCCGCGCTGGCGCGCCTGGAGGGCGTCGGGCAACTCTCGATCCGCCTGTTCGATTTTCCAGTGGCAAGCGGCAAGCGCGGATCCCAGGAATTGAGGCGTGCGCTGGCCGAATTCCGGAAGTTGCTCGAAAGGCTGTCCTGACTTTCGAGGCCCTAGCCGTTAAGTACGCTGGCGTACCGACGGTCGCCTGCCGATCACACAGACTCCAGGGGCGTAATCGCAAGGAGCCGACCATGCTGGAAACCATCGCTGTCGTACTGCTGATCCTCTGGATGCTGGGCATGGTGTCTTCGTACACCGCCGGCGGATTCATACACATACTGCTGGTGATCGCAGTCGTGGTGATCCTGATCCGCGTCATCCGCGGGCGTAGCCCGCTATAACAGGAGGTTGAAATGAACCCAGTCAAGATTCTGGCGATCGTGCTGATCGCCGGCGGCGCCCTCGGCCTCGTATACCGTGGTTTCAGCTATACAAAGGAAACGCACACGGCCGACATTGGCGATATGCACATAGGGGTGGCGGAGAAACAGCACGTTGGGGTGCCGGCGTGGGTCGCGTTCGTCGCCATTGCCGGCGGCGTAGTGCTGTTGGCAAGCGGGCGCAAGAGCTGACCAGCGAGGCTTATTCAAGCCCGGCCTCCATAAGGCGGGCGCGCCCGGAGGCCGCGGGCAGTGCAGGGTGCAGTGCAATCAGGAGTACGTGCGATGTCCGCGGCGAAAGTCAGGCCCATAGTCAACCGGCTGCT
>JANYLH010000018.1 GCA_025357915.1 Gammaproteobacteria bacterium | reverse complement strand
CGTAGTTGTCGTCGTTGGCAACTAAGTTTTGCAGCAGTTATTAACGAGGGCCACTGCGCCTCGGCACGCCCCTGAAGGTTCGTAACCCACGTCGAAACCGGTCGCCCCCTTCAGGAAACACTCAGATCATACCACTGCTGGCACTGGCCTGCGCGGCCGTAGGGCCAAGCGGCTAACGGCGTCGCAGCAGCCGCGCCTTGTTGCGCTCCCAATCGCGATCCTTCTCCGTGGCCCGTTTGTCGTGCTGCTTCTTGCCCTTGGCGAGCCCGAGCTGCAGCTTGGCGCGACCATCCTTCCAGTACATTTCGAGCGGCACCAGCGTATAGCCGCGCCGCTCGACGGCGCCGACCAGGTGATCGAGCTCCCTGCGGTTGAGCAGGAGCTTCCTGGTGCGGACCGGGTCGGCAACCTTGTGCGTCGAGGCCGTCTTGAGTGGGGCGATGTGGGCGCCGGTCAGGAAAGCCTCGTTGTTGCGGATGAAGGCATGGGATTCCGCCAGCTGTGCGCGCCCGGCGCGCATGGCTTTGACCTCCCAGCCCTCGAGCACGAGCCCGGCCTCGAGCCGTTCCTCGATGAAATAGTCGAAGCGCGCGCGGCGGTTCTCGGCAATCAGGCGCTCGGCGTTTTCAGACTTCACCATGGCCGCATTGTACGCGCTCGGGTTGAGTCGGCAGGCGCGATGCTCCAGACTCGTCGCCATGAAAACCCTGACGCGCTCGGCGTTGATCGCTTGCCTGCCGGAGCAGGTGTATGCGTTGGTCAACGATGTCGCCAGTTACCCGAATTTCGTGCCGGGCTGCTCGGGCGCGGAAATCCTCATGCAGACCGAGCGCGAAGTGGTGGTGCGCCTGCGGGTGCATCGCGGGCCCCTGAGCACGCAGCTGACAACCCGGAATCATCTCCGGCCGCACAGCGAAATCCGCATGGAACTGGTGTCCGGCCCGTTGCGCGCGCTCAACGGACTGTGGACCTTTACGCCCGTGGGCAGCAATGGCTGCCGCATTGAACTGCAGTTGCAGTTCGAATTCTCGAACCCGCTGAAGGCGGCGCTGCTCGAGCCCTTGCTCGAAGGCACCGCGGCGTCGATGGTGCAGGCCTTCGTGGCCCGCGCGCAGCATCCGCACCCGCATGCCTGAGAGCGCCGGCAAGCGCTGCCTGGTCGCGCTCGACACGCCATCGGGACCCGCACTCTACTGGGTGCATCTGCCAGCCGAGGCCACGGTAGCCGTGGCACTGGTGCAGGCACGGGACCTTGCAGGATCAGGGCCGGCGGCCGCGGCGATCGATTGGGAAGGCGCCGCGACCGGCGTCTGGGGCGAGCGCTGCGACCGCAGTGCGGTGCCGCGGGATGGCGATCGCATCGAGCTCTACCGTGCACTGACGACCGATCCGCGCCAGCGCCGGCGGCAGCGGGCCGTCAAGGCGAGGCGGGGCGCTAAGGGCCCGGTGCGCTGACCGGCTTGCTGCTGACAGGTTCGGCCGGGCTGCCCTTGGCGCCACTGACCACGTGGTCGACCAGGTCGTTGTTGAAATAGACGGTCACGTGACTGCGGTAGGGGGACTGGAGTCGCCGCAGCTTGAGGTAATAGTCGTAGTCCCAGCGCTCATTCTGAAATGAGCCGGGCATCATCGGCGTCCCGAGCAGGTAGCGCACCTGCGCCCGGGTCATGCCGGGTTTGACCTGCGCCACGGTGGTTGAATCGATGTGGTTTCCCTGCTGGATGGGCATGCGATAGACGCAGCCCGCCCCGGCGAGCAGTCCGGCCGCAATCAACAGGGTGGCGGCGGCCCGCGATATGGTAATTTGCATCCTGACAATCATACCGTCCGGGCGGGTACATGGAAGGGAAAGATCTGCGCAAGGCGGGCCTCAAGGTCACCTTGCCGCGCCTGAAGATCCTCGAAATCCTCGAGCGCAGCGCCACGCGGCACCTGTCCGCCGAGGAGATCTACAAGAGCCTGATCGGTTCGGCCGAAGACATCGGCCTCGCCACCGTCTATCGCGTGCTGACGCAGTTCGAGGCCGCGGGCCTGGTTGCGCGCCATCACTTCGAAGATGGCATGGCGGTGTTCGAACTCGTCCAGGGCGCCCATCATGACCATATTGTCTGTATGGACTGTGGTCACATCGAAGAGTTCGTCGATCCGGACATCGAAGCGCGCCAGAATTCGATCGCGCAGCAACACGGCTTCAAGATCAATGAGCACTCGCTGATTCTCTACGGCCGTTGCGAGCGCAACGACTGTCCGCGCCGCAAGCTGAATCCAGCCCTGCGCAGCTAGCCCTTGCCGCGCCCACGGCGCGCGGTGGCCGGCACCGCGGGCGTGGACGCGCCTGCCGCCCGCCCCAGCATCTCGAGGGCGTGCGAGCGCGCCTTGGCGGTGATCTCGAGTCCGCCGAGCATGCGTGCGACCTCCTCGACCCGCGAGTCGCCGCTGAGCGCCGTGACGCTGATGCGCGTGGCACGCCCATCGGTGAGCTTGGCGACGCGCAGGTGCTGGTGGCCCTGGCAGGCAACCTGGGCAAGGTGTGTCACGCACAGCGCCTGCGCGGCGCTGCCGAGGCCGCGCAGCTCGCGACCGACGATTTCCGCCACGGCCCCGCCGATGCCGGCGTCCACTTCGTCGAAGACCATGCACGGTGCGGCGTTGCGCGCGCAGCAGACCTGCACCGCCAGTGACAGGCGCGCCAGTTCGCCGCCCGAGGCTATCTTGGCTACCGCCCGCGGCGGCTGGCCCGGATTGGTGCTGACGCGGAATTCCACCCGGTCGGCGCCGTGCGCGGCGGGCTCGGCGCCGTCGAGCGGTGTGACCTCGGCCACGAAGCTGCCGCCGGCCATACCCAGTTCCTGCATGCGGCGCGTGACGGCAGCGCCGAGCGCACGCGAGGCGGTGGCGCGCGCCGCCGTGAGTTTGCGCGCCTGTTGCTGGTAGGTCGCGAGCGCGGCGGCCACCTGCGTACGGAGCGAGCCGAGGTCGGCCGCGGCGGTTTCCATGGCCGTAAGCTCGCGTTGCAGCGCGCCGTGCCAGGCCACCAGTTCAGCGGGCTCGACGCGATGCTTCCGCGCCAGCTCTTCGATGGCGGCGAGCCGCCGCTCGACCGTTTCCTGGCGTGCCGGGTCGAATTCCAGCGACTCGAGGTAATGCGTCAATGCGTGCGCCACCTCCTGCACCTGCGCGGCGGCCTGCTCAAGCTGCGGGTGAAGCGCAGCGAGCTGTGCGTCAAGGCTGCTGGCCGCGCGCAGCGCGGCGCCGGCCCGCGCCAGCAACTGGTGGGCGTTACCCTGTTCGGATTCGTACAGGCCCTCGAGCGCGGTGCGCGCCACCTGCGCCAGCCGGCCGCTGTTGGCGATGCGCGTGCGCTCTTCGCTCAGCGTCGCGAATTCGTTGGCGCCGAGGCGCATGGCGTCGAGTTCCTGCACCTGGTAGCGCAACAAATCGAGCCGCGCATGCCGCTCGCTGGCGGCGGCCTCGACCGTAACGCTGCGATTCATCAGCGCCAGCCAGGCGGCATGGGCACCGCGCACCAGGCCAACCTGGGCCTCGAGCTGGCCAAAAGTGTCGAGCAGCTCACGCTGGGCGTTGGCGCGCATGAGCGACTGGAATTCATGCTGGCCGTGGATGTCGAACAGCAGCTCGCCGACCGCGCGCAGCACCGTGACCGGCACGCTCTGGCCGTTGATCCAGGCGCGGCTCCGGCCATCGCTGCCGATGACCCGGCGCAGCAGCAGTTCGCCCTCATGGGTGATCGACTGCTCCTCGAGCACATGGCGCAGTGCCCCGCCCACTTTGGAGATATCGACGGTGGCGCTGAGGTCGGCGCGCTCGGCGCCCGCGCGCACCACTTCGGCGCCGGCGCGAGCGCCGCTCAGCAACTCGATCGCATCCACCAACATGGACTTGCCGGCACCCGTTTCGCCCGTGAGCACCGTCAGGCCCGGAGCGAAATCGATCTCGACGGCGTCGATAATGGCCAGGTCGCGGATTTGCAGGTTGCGCAGCATGACGGCAGTGTCTTCCTAGCGTTCCTGCTGCTCCGCGCCGCGACCCCAGCGTAACTTGGAGCGCAGCAGGCGGAAGTAGTCATAACCGGGCGGGTGGAGCAGGGTGATCGAGCCGCCCGCCGCCGCAATCTCCAGCCGGTCGCCCGGCTGCAGATCACCGAGCCGTGCCCCATCGCAGGTGACTTCCGCCAGGCCAGAGCCGCCGTCGAGCGAGCGCACTTCGATGCGCGCGTCGCCCGGCACCACGATCGGGCGGTCGGAGAGCGTGTGCGGACAAATTGGCGCCATGACCAGCACGTCGAGGCGAGGGTCGACGATCGGTCCGCCGCAGGACAGTGCGTAAGCGGTCGACCCCGTTGCCGTGGCGACCACCATGCCGTCGCCGCGGTGGGAATTGAGGTAACGGCCGTCGACCCGGGTCTGAAAATCGAGCATGCGTCCGGTCTCGCGCCGCAGCAGCACCACATCGTTCAGCGCCGGGAGCCGCACGGTAGCGCCGTCGCCGCGCTGGAGCCGCGCTTCCAGCAGGCGTCGCCGGTCGGCGGCGCAATGGCCATCGAGCACGGCGTCGATGCCGGCCGCAACATCCTGCGGCATGACGTCGGTCAGAAACCCGAGGCGCCCGCGATTGATGCCGAGCAGCGGCACCTCGTGCCCGACCACCAGTCGTGCGGCCTGCAGCAGCGTGCCGTCGCCCCCGACCGCGATCATGAATCCAGCCTCGGCCGCGAGCTCGGCGCGCGGCACGGCGCGGACGGCCGCGCCAAAGTTGCCCGGCTCCTCCGCGGGCACCAGCACCGCAACGCCGCGGCGGGCGAGGGCGGCCAGCGCCGCCGCAGCACTCTCGGCGATGCGCGGCTCGGCGAAGTGACCGATCATGGCGCAGGGTTGCAGGCGGGCCGTCATGACCGGCATTTAAACATGCCCGGCCGAAGCGGCCAAAGCTGCAAATCTGCCCTGATGTTAAGGTTGCGACCCAGTGCCGGCCAAGCAGCGCTTGACGGGGCTGAAACAGGCTCGGTAGCCTGCGGACGGATCTGGGAACCCTTGAAGGTATGAGCGCCGATACAGTCCCGACGGAAGCCCTGAACGAGCGCGCGCAGCACCTGCTGCGCGTGCTGGTGCAGAGCTACATCCGCGACGGACAACCCGTCGGCTCGCGAGCCCTGTCGCGCGACTCGGGCCTTAGCCTGAGTTCGGCCACGATCCGCAACGTGATGGCTGACCTCGAGGAACTCGGCTTCGTCAGCTCGCCGCACACCTCCGCGGGCCGCGTGCCGACCGACCGCGGCTACCGATTCTTTGTCGACACCTTGCTGCGCGCGGAACTGCCAGCGGCGGAATCCGCGGAATTGGTCGGTCTGCGCGAGCAATTCGAGTCCGCCCGCGAGGGACCGAAAGAGCTGGTGGCATCCGCCTCGCAGTTGCTCTCGCGCATTACGCACCTGGCCGGACTGGTCACCATGCCGCTGGCCCCGGCCGCGACCCTGACGCAGATCGAGTTCGTCACGCTCACCGAAAACCGCGTGCTCGTGATCCTGGTGTTCAACGATCGCGAGGTGCAGAACCGCATTATCCAGCTCGAGCGCCGCTATGGCCCGGAAGAGCTGCGGCGCGCCGCGAACTTTCTCAACGACCATTGCCGCAGCCGCTCCCTCAGCCAGGTGCACAGCGAGCTGTTGCGCCAGCTCAAGGAGACCCACGCCTCGATCAACCAGGTGATGCTCGACGCCATCTCCATCGCCCAGCAGGTCTGTGGGCAGAGCGGCACGCAGGAAGGCTTCGAATACGTCATCGCCGGCGAGACCAACCTGATGGGGCTTGCCGAACTCTCGAGCGTCGACAAGCTCAAGCGCCTGTTTGAAGCCTTTACCGAGAAGCGCGACATCCTGCACCTGCTCGACCAGAGCCTCCGCGCCGACGGTGTGCAGATCTTCATCGGCCACGAGTCGGGCTACCAGATCCTCGACGACTGCAGCGTCATCACGGCGCCCTACAGCACCGGCGAGGGCGTCGCGGGCGTGCTGGGCGTGATCGGCCCTACCCGCATGGCCTACGAGCGTGTCATCCCCATCGTCGACATCACGGCGAAGCTCCTGGGCTCGGCCTTGAATTCCCGCCGCTAGCCCCAACATCGCGGCCAGCGGCGTGGATAGTCCGTGCGAATGTGCTTTAAGTAGTTCTCGTAACTTGTTAATCTGGAAGTATTTAATTGAACCCAGAAACCCAGACAGAGTTGCCACCTGTGGAACCCGCCGTGGCCACGAGCGACGAGGTGACGGCCCTGAGAGTGGCGCTCGAGGCTGCGGAACAGGCGAGCGCGGCTGCGCGCGACGCGCAGCTGCGGGCCGCCGCGGAGCTCGACAACGTGCGCAAACGTACCCAGCGCGAGATCGAAAACGCCCATCGCTACGCGCTCGAGCGCTTCGCCGGCGAGTTGTTGGGCGTGTGCGACAGCCTCGAACTGGCGGTGCAGAGCGCCGCAGGTGCCGGGCCTCAGGCCCTGATTGCCGGACAGCAGGCGACGCTGCAGCTGCTCGCCAAGGCCTTCGAGAAGTTTTCCATCCAGCGGCTCGACCCGCTGGGTGAGCCCTTCGACCCGGCGCTCCACGAGGCCGTAGCGGCGCACGAGTCCGCCAGCGCCCGGCCCGACAGCGTGCTGCAGGTGCTGCAGTCGGGCTACCAGCTCAACGGGCGCCTGCTGCGCCCGGCCCGGGTGATCGTCGCCCGCGCGCCCCAGGCCCCGGCTTGAATTCGGCCACCTGCGGCCTCAGATAAACAGTCAAGAATCTGCTATTTCGGAGCTAGCCATGAGCAAGGTAATCGGCATCGACCTCGGTACCACGAACTCCTGCGTCGCGGTGATGGAGGGCGGCAAGCCCCGCGTCATCGAGAACAGCGAGGGCGACCGGACCACGCCCTCGATCGTGGCCTTTACGAAGGATGACGAGGTGCTGGTCGGCCAGTCGGCCAAGCGCCAGGCGGTCACCAACTCGCAGAACACCCTGTTCGCGGTCAAGCGGCTCATCGGCCGCAAGTTCGCCGACGACGTGGTGCAGAAGGACATCGGCATGGTCTCCTACAAGGTGGTCAAGGCCGACAACGGCGACGCCTGGGTCGAGGCCCAGGGCAAGAAGATGGCCCCGCCGGAAATCTCGGCGCGCGTGCTCATGAAGATGAAGAAGACCGCCGAG
>JANYLH010000075.1 GCA_025357915.1 Gammaproteobacteria bacterium | reverse complement strand
CGGAGAGCCGGCGCGACCGCAGCAACCCGCGCGCCGACTGGTACGTGTGGGCCGACCCGCGGCCCGACGGCGGCCCCCCCAACAACTGGCTGTCGATCTTCGGCGGCGTCGCCTGGACGTGGGAGCCGCGCCGCGCCCAGTACTACCTGCACAATTTCCTGGGTTCGCAGCCGGACCTCAATTTCCACAACGCTGAAGTACGGCACGCGGTGTTGGAAAATCTGCGCTTCTGGCTCGAACGCGGGGTCGATGGAGTGCGCCTCGATGCCATCAATTTCTGCTTCCACGACGCGCAGCTGCGCAACAACCCGCCCAAACCCGCCGAGCAGCGCACCGGCAGCGGCTTCCTGTCCGACAACCCCTACGCCTACCAGTACCATGTGTACAACAACACGCGACCGGAAAACCTGCGCTTCCTCGAGGAACTGCGCGCTCTGATCAACCGCTACCCGGGTGCGGTGACGCTCGGGGAAATCGCCTCCGAAGATTCCAACGCGACCGTGGCCGAGTACACGCGGCCCGGTCGCTTGCACATGGGCTACAGCTTCGAACTGCTGGGGAGCGAGCGTGCGCCCGCGCACATCCGCGCCACGGTCGAGGGCGCACTGGCGGCGTTCCCGGATGCCTGGCCCTGCTGGTCGATCTCCAACCACGACGTGCAGCGCGTGGTCTCACGCTGGGGCAGCGCTGATTCGCCGCCCCATCTGGCCACGCAGTTGACCGCGCTGGTGTGCTCGCTGCGCGGTGCGGTGTGCATCTATCAGGGCGAGGAGCTCGGGCTCCACGAGGCCGAGGTACCCTTCGAATCGCTCCGCGATCCGTACGGCAAGGCCTTCTGGCCCAATTTCAAGGGACGCGACGGCTGCCGCACACCGATGCCCTGGACGGATGCCGAGCATGGCGGCTTCAGCAGCGGCACACCGTGGCTCCCCCTGCCCGCGGGCCATCGCGCGCACGCCGTCGACGTGCAGGAGCGCGACGGAGCTTCCACACTGCAGGGGTTCCGCCGTTTGATGCGCTGGCGCAAGCAGCACCCCGCGCTGTTGTGGGGTGATATCGAGTTCCTGCTCGCGACCGACGCGGTGCTCGCCTGCACCCGCCATCACCAGGGCGAGCGGATGCTGGCGGCATTCAATCTCTCAGCGCAGACGGCGACGGCCGAATTGCCGCGCCTGCCCGCAGGTCTGGCGGTCGGCGGTCATGGATTGCCCGAAGGAAAACTCGAGGGCGCGCGGCTGACGATGCCGCCGCATGGCGTGCTGTTCTACCGCCTGGCGGGCTAGCGCTGGGCGTGGCGCCGCCACGCCTTGACCACTTGCGTGGCAAAACGGTCAATCGCCAACATGGCGTCGCCCCAGGCGCTACCCGAGAGCGAGGCATCCTCGATCGACATCGCGTAGTGATCGTAGTCGACGCGATCGATCACCTGCCCGTCGGCGCCGCGCAGCACGGCAACCAGGTGCGCACCCCCGCGGGAGACGGAGCGCAGATAATCCAGCGACGGGTTCCGCTGCAACTGCCAGCGTGTCGGGTGCGTCGGCACGGCATCTTCGATCGACACCTCGATGCGCAGCGGCGCAGCGTCGTCGAATGACGCGCCCGCGGCCTTGAGCGCACGTTCGAGACTCCGCGTCACGGCCTCGCCAAGCACGGCGCGCTCATCGGCCCCGTAGCGTTCGTTCAGTGCCGACTGCAGGGAAGGAGCGATCGTCACGGGTGGGAGCTTTACTGCCTCGGCACCCAGCGGCAGCGCAACCAGCAGGCTGGCCAGGACAAGCTTGCAGTAGATGTGCATGATCCGATCGTAGCACTACGCTCTGACAGCACATAAGTCCCTAATATTCAATTGGTTAATGCTGATAAGCGCACTATGGCATGATGACTTGGGGGGCTTCATCAAGGGTATGCAGGGCAAACCCACTTCATTCGACATCGCTTACCTGGCTGGCGTCTCGCAGCCGACGGTTTCGCGCGCCCTGCGCGGCAGCCCGATGGTGAGTCTTGAGACCCGCAAGCGCATCGAAGCAATCGCGGAGCAGCTCAACTATAAAGTCGACAAGAACGCCTCGAACCTGCGCTTCCAGCGCTCTCACACGCTCGCGCTCCTGTTGTTCGCCGACCCGACCGCCGACGAGTCGCAGATCAACCCGTTCTTCCTCGCCATGCTAGGTTCGATCACGCGCGCCTGCGCCCAGCGAGGCTACGACCTGCTGGTCTCGTTCCAGCAGATGTCGGGCGACTGGCACAAGGAATACGAAGACAGCCGCAAGGCCGACGGCATCATCCTGCTCGGCTATGGCGACTACCTGGCCTACCAGTCACGCCTCGAGCAGCTGGTGAGCCAGGGCACGCACTTCGTGCGCTGGGGCGCGGTGCTGGCGGGACAACCCGGGATTTCCATCGGCTGCGACAATTTCCGCGGTGGCTATGACGCTGCGCGCCACCTGCTGGGACTCGGCCGCAAACAGCTCGCCTTCCTCGGCGACGCCACGGACCACTACCCGGAATTCCTCGAACGCTATCGCGGCTGCAGCGAAGCGATCGTCGCGGCGGGCGGCCAGCCGGATCCGGCCGCACAGATCACCGCCATCAGCACTGAGCAATCCGGGTTCGAGGCGGCAACCGAGCTGCTCGCGCGCGGCGTGCCATTCGATGCCATCGTCGCGGCCAGTGACCTGATCGCGATGGGCGCCATACGCGCCCTGCAGGAACGCAACATGGACGTGCCCGGCCAGATCTCGGTGGTCGGGTTCGACGACATTCCCGCCGCCAGCCTCACCAACCCGCCACTGACCACGGTGGCCCAGGACACACGTCGCGCCGGCGAGGTGCTGGTCGACACGCTCCTGCGCCTGGTGCGCGAGGAGCACGCCGAGGGCATGGTGCTGCCGACTAAGCTGGTCGTGCGTCGCTCGTGTGGAGCGGCACCCGCAGCGCCAGCAACCCCGAGATAAAAAAGCACACTCCGCCCAGCACCAGGATGCCGATGGGCTTGCCACCCAGCGCCGCCTTGAGAACTGCCCCCAAAACACTGGCCGCCACGAGCTGTGGGATCACGATGAAGAAATTGAAGATGCCCATGTACAGGCCCATCTTCTTCGCAGGCAGGCTGTCCGACAGCAGCGCATAGGGGAGCGAGAGGATCGAGGCCCAGGCAAAGCCCACGCCGACCATCGACAGCAGCAGCCAGTTGGGATCGCGGATGAAGGCGATCGATATGAGCCCGATGCCACCCAGCCAGACATTGACCAGGTGGCTGCGTTGCAAGCCGAAACGTCGCACCATGAACGGAATCACGACCGCGGCCAGCGCCGCAAAACCGTTGTAGGCGCCGAACAGCACGCCCACCCAATTGGCGCCGGCGTTATAGGCGTCCGAGGCCGGATCGCTCGAGTGGAAGTGCTGCTCGGCGACCGCCGCCGTGGTGTAGAGCCACATCGAGAACAGCGCCAGCCAGGAAAAGAACTGCACAGGCGCCAGCCTCCGCATGGTGCGCGGCATGTTTTCCAGGTCGCGCATGATGGTGCCGAACAGGCCGTGGCTGGGAATCATGGCATGTGCAACCAGGGCCAGGCCCCACAGCAGCACGCCGGCACTGACGAGGTAGAGCTGGCGATCGAGACCGTACACCGCGACCGTCAAGACCGCGGCCAGCCCGAGCGCCGCCCACACCAGGCCCTTGGCGCGTTGCCCGCCGCCGGCAGCGTGTAGGGCGTCAGACTCCGGAGTCGATGCCAGGGAATCGCGGAACGAGTGCAGCATCTCCGGCGGATACTCCCGCGTACGCAGCACCGTCCAGCTCACTGCCGCCAGCAGCACCAGCGCGCCCAGATCGAAGGCATAGCGCACCGTGTCGGGGATTACCGTGTTGCCCGCCGCGTCGACCCCATGATTGCTCACGCCCAAGCGCGTCAGCCACCAGGGCAGGACACCGGCCACCACCGCGCCGATGCCGATGAAGAAACTCTGCATCGCGTAGCCGGTCGGGCGCTGCTTCGGCCCGAGTTGGTCGCCGACGAAGGCGCGGAACGGTTCCATCGAGATGTTGATCGAGGCATCCAGCATCCACAGCAGCCCGGCGGCGATCCACAGCGAGCCCGAGCGCGGCATGGCCAGCAGTGCTACCGACGCCAGGATCGCGCCCACGAGAAAATACGGCCGCCGGCGCCCGAGCCGGGTCCAGGTGCGATCGGAGCAATAGCCGATGATCGGCTGCACCAGCAGCCCGGTCAGCGGTGCGGCGATCCAGAGCGAGGGTATGGCATCGAGGCTGGCCCCGAGCGTCTGGAAGATGCGGCTGACGTTTGAGTTCTGCAACGCAAAGCCGAACTGCAGGCCCAGGAACCCGAAGCACATATTCCAGATCTGCCAGAAAGTCAGCTGCGGCCGCGTGTTGTCGTTCGCCATGGAATGCCCCCCCGCTATGGGGCGCATCGTAGCGCGGCGGCGACGGCCTGTCCCCGCCTACGTTTTCAGCGGAAGTCCGCGTCTCAGCCGCTGGACTCGCGCACCACGAGTTCGGCTGGCATGACCACGGACGGCGTGTCTTCGCCCTCCAGGCGGCGGAACAGCAGGTCGACGAGCTCATGCGCGCCGCGCTGCAAGTCCTGCCGCACCGTGGTCAGCGGCGGGTTTGCATGCGAGGCGAGCGCGATGTCGTCGAAACCGACCACAGCCACTTCGCGCGGCACGGCGAGCCCGGCAGCACTGATGGCGCGCAGCGCGCTCACGGCAATCACATCGGTAGCGCCGAATACCGCATCGAAACTCCCGGATGCCGCGATGAAGGCGCGCATCGCCTCGTGGGCCGCATCAGCAGTGAGGTGCGTCGGGATAATCGGTGGCAGGACAGGCTGGCGCGCGGCGCACTCGTGGGCCAGTTGGTAACCGTGGTAGCGCAGGCCGATTTCCGGTACCGCCGGATCGCCCAGGAATACGATACGTTGCCGGCCCGCGCGGATCAGGTGCGCCACGGCCGCCGTTGCCCCGCCCACATTGTCGGAGCCGACGGTGCAGTAGCTCTGGCGCGCGAGGTGCCCGCCCCAGACCACCAGCGGTTTGTAGCGGGCCGCGGCTGCTTCGAGCGCAGCGTGTTCCGTACTCTGGCCGATAACGATGATGCCGTCGCTGCGATGACTGGCAATGAGCTGCGGCAACCAGTCAACCATCGGCGGCACGACCTTCTGCAAAAACATGCCATATCCGCGCTGCGTAATCGTGTCGGCCAGATGCCCGAGCATCTCCATCAGAAACGGGTCGGTCAGCGGCTGGCTGGTAGCGTGGCCCGAAGGAATGGCTACGCTCAGTGTCTGGGTGCGCTGCAGGCGCAGATTCCGCGCCGTGGCATTGATCACATAACCACGCTCGTGCGCCAGGCGGTGAATCTGCTCGCGCTTGAGTGCAGTCACCAGGGGACTGCCGGCCAGGGCACGCGAGACGGTCGATGCCGAGACTCCCGCGAGGCGCGCGATATCCGCCATCTTCGCGCCCGGGCGGGAGTTCATTCCTGCGCGCGGCGCATCGTGCCACCGCCTTCGGGTACGCCCCGGCCCACGGAAATCGCGTGCGACAGCGCCTCGGGCGGCTCGCGTCCCAGCAGGCGATAGAGACTGGCCAGCTGGTGACGGAACAGCTGGTCAAAATCCCGCACGGCCTCGTAAGGATTGTAATCGCCGAACCACCAGAACCAGTCAGAGCTCTCACACAGTGCCAGCTGTCGCTCGATCCATTCGCGCTTGTGCGGCGGAAGACGACCGCCGGCCAGCACTTCGTCAACGGCGATCTTGGCCTGCACCAGCAGGTCCCAGCCGGCATTCTTGTCGCGATCGCCGATCCACGTCGAGAGCGTCCCGTGCACCCAGCTGCCCGCGACCACCTGCGCGAGCGGCTGGTGGACGGGGTGCCTTGCGAGCACCTCGCTGAGCGTCGTCAATTCCAGCTGCGGGTGTTCGGCCAGCGCGGCGTACAGGCCCTTGAGGAAATAGTACCCGTTGAACGGGAAATGCTCCCAGGCGTTCTCGCCATCGAGCGCGATCAGCGCCATCGCGCCGGGCCGGAGCGCTTCCCCGCTCGCCAGGCGTTCGAGTTCACCGATGAAGTGGCGCACCGCATCATCGCCGTGCCATTTCGAATAGGCGAAACCGATGAGGTCCGAGAGTTCGTCATGGCGGAAGAACAGGCTCAGCTCGCGCCCCGGCACCTGCCAGGCGTGCAGTTCCGGCGCGGACTCGCTCCAGTCGCCCTGCCGCGCGTCGCGCTCGCGCAGGCACCCGCGCAGCACGTTGCCGCTGCTCGCGGCCCAGCGCATGCCGTGCTCGCCGACCAGTTCCAGCGCGCGGGTGCTGATGGCGCCTTCCGAGGGCCAGCAACCCGCGGGCGGGCGGCCGAAGGCGCGCGTGAAGACCCGCACGCCCTCCTGCATGTGCCAGGCCACCCGCTCCTCGCCGCCGGGATACTGCGCGGCGTGCGGCAGCGGCGCGTCGGCGACCGATTCACGCGCCGTGTGAAAATCGATCAGCAGCGGCAGGAGCGGGTGCCCGTAGGGTGACATCGACAGTTCGACCTGGCCCCGTTCGGCCAGCACGCGATAGCGTCCGAGGAGTCCCGCGAGTAGTTCGCCGATCAGCTCCAGCAGCACGCGCCGATGCGTCGCCGTGAAGTCGCGCTCGCGATCGATGAGCGAGGCGATCCGCACGTCCGTTCGCTTGACGTGCTCGCCCAGCCAGGCGATGTGATACCAGACGCCGATGTCACGCAGGTATTGGTCCGAGGCATAGGGCACGGTCTCGCGCGTACCGAGCGACACGGCGAGCGTCGCCAGTTCGGCATACACGGGATAACGGTTGATCAGGTGTGCCCGCTGGGCGCGCAGGCAGGCCTGCAGCAGCGCGAGCCGCGCGCCCGGCTCCACCGGGAGCGGTGCCTCGGCGAGCAGCGCGAGCACCGGGTCGGGGAGCGGTTCGCCGCTGCGCAGGTGCGCCGTGACGCGGGTCGCCAGCTCCTCGAGCTGCTCGATCAGAATCGGCGCAAAATTCACGACTGCGCGCGCGCCGGGGTTGGCCTCCAGGTGCGCGGCCATGTCGGAGTAGTCCTTGATGGCGTGCAGGTAGGTCCACGGCAGGATGTACTCGCCGTTCAGTGGATCGCGATAGTGGGGCTGGTGCATGTGCCAGAGCAGCACCACCGGGAAGCGTGGCCGCTCGCTCATGCGCCGGCGAGGCTTTTCTGCAGCATCTCCGCAGTCACCAGCACAACGCCGCCCTCGGTGACGTGGAAGCGCCCCGCGTCAGCCCCAAGGTCAACACCGATCTGCATGCCGTCGGGCACTTCGCAACCTTCGTCGAGGATCGCCTTGCGGATGGTGCAGCCGGTGCCGATCTTGACGTTCGGCAGCACCACGGAGCGGTACACGCTCGAGCGCTCGTCTACGCGCACGTTTGAGAACAGGAGCGACTGATTGACGATCGCACCGGAAATGATGCAGGCGCCGGAGACGATCGAGTTGATGGCCATACCGCGTCGCCCGTCTTCATCGAGGATGAATTTGGCTGACGGGAAGTGCGCCTGGTAGGTCCAGATCGGCCACTCCTCGTCATAGAGATTGAGTTCCGGCGCCACGTGCACCAGTTCGATGTTGGCCTCGTAGAAGGCGTCGACGGTACCGACGTCGCGCCAGTAATTCTGCGCACGCGTCTTCACGTCGGTGAAAGGATAGGCGAACACCTGCAGCGATTCGATGGCCGGCGGGATGATGTTGCGCCCGAAATCATGCTTCGAATCGGCGATCTTCGCGTCTTCCATCAGGAGCTTTTCGAGCAGCCGGCCGTTGAAGACGTAGATGCCCATCGAGGCAAGTGCCACGTCAGGCCGCCCGGGAATGGGTTCGGGGTCCTGGGGTTTCTCGGCGAACCTCGTCACCCGGTTCCACTCGGTGACCGACAGCACGCCGAACTCGCGCGCCTTCTCGCGCGATACTTCCACCACGCCGACCGTGATGTCGGCGCCCTTCTCGACGTGGGAGGCCACCATCGGGCCGTAGTCCATCTTGTAGATGTGGTCGCCCGCCAGCACCAGCACGTGCTTGGGCCGGTGCGCGCGGATCAGGTCGAGGTTCTGGTAGACGCAGTCGGCGGTGCCGCGGTACCAATGGGCGCCGATCTGCTGCTGCGCCGGCACCACGTCGACGAACTCGCCGAATTCGCCGCGCAGGTAGCTCCAGCCGCGCTGCACGTGCTGGATGAGCGACTGGCCCTTGTACTGGGTCATGATGAAGATCTGCCGGATGCCGGAGTTCACGCAGTTCGACAGCGGAAAATCGATGATGCGGAACTTGCCGCCGAAGGGCGTCGCCGGCTTGCAGCGGTTGGCGGTCAGGTCGTGCAGCCGCTCGCCGCGGCCTCCCGCCATGATGACGGCGAGGGTGCCGCTGGTGAGCCGGCTGACATAGCGACCTGAGGAAGTACGTGGGTTTGGCTTGGCCATTGCAATCGATCTCTGGTGGGGCCCGCGTCGAGTATAGTACGCCGGCAATGGCCAACTGGATCGACGCTCTGGCGGACGACCTGCGTCGCATCGCCGCCGGCACCCATCATGATCCGCACGGCGTCCTGGGCCTGCGTAAACGCGGCACCCTCAGTACCCTGATTGCCTACTTGCCGGCCGCCCGGTCCGCGAGTATTGACGACCGCCTCGACCTGGCCCGCATCCCCGGCAGCGATTTCTTCAGCTGGCAGGGCCCGCATGGCGCCCTGCCCGAGCACTACCGCCTGTGCTGGCGCGACAGCCAGGACGCGCCGTGCGAACGCATCGATCCCTACAGTTTCCTGCCCACTATTGGTGCACGCGACCTGACCGCCTTCAGCGGCGGCTACGAAGCCCGCGCCTGGCAGTTCCTCGGCGCGCAGCCCCTGCAGGTCGACGGGGTCGACGGCGTGCGCTTCGCGCTCTGGGCGCCCAATGCCGAGCGTGTCAGCGTGGTCGGTCCGTTCTGCGATTGGGACGGCCGGCGCCTGCCGATGCGGACGCTGGGCGGGAGCGGCGTGTGGGAGCTGTTTGTGCCGGGCTTGCGCGCCGGCGAGCTCTACAAGTTCGAATTGCGCCACCGCACCACAGGCGCAGTCGTGCTCAAGAGCGATCCTTATGGCCGCGCCAGCGAGTTCCGGCCCGGCACCGCGTCGATCGCCTGTGACAGCCGCTACCAGTGGCACGACGCCGAGTGGCTGCGCGCGCGGCAGGCGCGTGACTGGCTGCACGCGCCGATGAGCATTTACGAGATGCACGCTGGCTCCTGGCGCCTGCACGGCGACGGCCGCTTCTATTCCTACCGCGAGCTGGCGGCCGAGCTGATCCCCTACGTGCGCGCGCAGGGCTTCACCCACATCGAACTGCTCCCCATCACGGAACATCCGCTCGACGACTCCTGGGGCTACCAGACGACCGGCTACTTCGCCCCCACCAGCCGGCACGGTTCCCCGGACGAGCTGCGCTTCTTCATTGACCAATGCCACCAGGCCGGCATCGGCGTGCTGCTCGACTGGGTGCCGGCGCACTTCCCGCGCGACGGCCACGGCCTCGCCCGCTTCGATGGCACCGCGCTCTATGAATACGAGGACCCGCGCAAAGCGGAGCACCGCGACTGGGGCACGCTGATCTTCAACTACGAGCGCCACGAAGTACGCTCGTTCCTGCTCTCGAGCGCCTGCTATTGGCTCGAGGAGTTTCACTTCGACGGCCTGCGCGTCGATGCGGTTGCCTCGATGATCTACCTGGATTTCGGCCGGCGCGGCGATTTCGTGCCCAATCGCCACGGCGGCCGCGAGAATCTCGAGGCCATCGAGTTCCTGCGCTCGCTCAATGCCACCACCCACGCGCGCAACCCCGGCACCGTGACCATCGCCGAAGAGTCGACCGACTGGCCGCAGGTCTCGCGGCCCACCGACTCCGGGGGCCTGGGCTTCAGCATGAAGTGGAACATGGGCTGGATGCACGACACGCTCGACTACTTCAAGGAAGACCCGCTTTACCGTCAGCACCACCACAACAAGCTCAGCTTCGGGATGATGTACGCTTTCAGCGAGAACTTCGTGCTGCCCTTCTCGCACGACGAAGTCGTGCACCTCAAGCGCTCGCTGCTGGGCCGCATGCCCGGCGATCGCTGGCAGCAGCTCGCCAACCTGCGCGCGCTCTATACCTACATGTGGGCGTTCCCCGGCAAGAAACTGCTGTTCATGGGCGGTGAATTCGCGCACCCCTGGGAATGGAATTTCCGCGCCGCGCTTCCCTGGTGGCTGACCGACCACGCCGAGCACGCCGGCGTGCAGCGCACGGTCGCCGACCTGAACCGGCTCTACGTGCAGCAGCCGGCATTGCATCGTTACGAGTTCGAGCCGCGCGGCTTCAGCTGGCTCGACTGCGACGACGCCACGCACTCGACCCTGAGCTTTGCGCGCTGGGCCGACGACCAGCACCTGGTCGTGGCCCTCAATTTCACGCCGGTCCCGCGCACCGGCTACCGCCTCGGCGTGCCGCACAACGGCCACTACCGCGAAGTGTTCAACTCCGACTCGGGCTTCTACGGCGGCGGGAATCTGGGCAATGGCGCTGGCGCGCAGGCATCAGCCATCCCCTATCAGGGTCAGCCGCATTCGATCGTGGTCACGCTGCCGCCACTGGCAGGGGTGATATTCGCGCCAGGGTGAGTGCCGGCGAGCCCGAGCCTGCGCGCGGGGTGACGCAGCCTTGTAGCGGCGCCGGCTGTGGTCGGCCGCGCTGCGCGTGCCCTCACTCGCGGCTGGCCCGATGGCTTGTTGTAGCAGCGAAAGACGAGGCGAAGTACTGCATCGGGCCGGGCGCCGCTCGCTCGGCGGCCTCCGACACATCCGGCGCCGATGCAAGGCTGCGTCACCCCGCACGTATGCACGTTCGCGCAGGCATTCGTCCTGCCGCGAGCTTGCTGGTTGCGCACCGCGCCGGCGCATCGCGCAGCTGCAGCAGCGCGCCCGACCACATTCTGGCGCAACACCAGCGCGAGTCCGTGCGCGCTGCTACAACCGCCTGATCAACCCCATCTCCAGTGGATGCCCCTGCAGCTTGTGCTCCGGCCGTACCCGGAACTCAAGCGCGAACTGTCCGGAGGTGGGCGGTGCGGCATCAAGCTCAAACACCTGCGCACCGTCGCTCTCGCTCTCACCGGTCGGCTTGAGACGCGCGCGCCAGGCGTCGTCCTGCACATCGCGCCCATACGAGGACAGCGCCGGCCACTGCGCACGCGTTCGCGGCAGCGTGCGCCGCGCCACGAATTCCACGGCGACATCATCGCTGGTCAGGCCGTTGAGATTCACGGCGATGCGCTGGCGCAGCCGGTCGCCGCTTTGCAGCTCGGCCGCGGGCGCCGCGAGTGTGCGCAGGCCGACGCCGCTCCAGGCTTTGCGCACGCGTTGCTTCCAGATGGCCAGCGTGCGGGCGCCGGCGTCGTTGTCGCCCGCGACGAGCGCATGCTGGCGCGCGGCGCCCTGATAGAGGCCGCGATCGTAGTCGATGATCATGCGCCGCATGTTGAACTGCGGAATCACGGTCATCATCGCGCGCCGGCAGCGCCGCACCCATTCGGGCGAATAGCCCTGCGTGCCGCGCGCGTAATACAGCGGCACGACTTCCTCTTCGAGCGTGTCGAGCATCAGGTCAGCGTCCAGGGCGTCGCGCCGCTCCGCGTCCTGCACCTGCGTGGCGGGGATCCCCCAGCCGTTGGTGCCATCCCAGGCCTCGGCCCACCAGCCGTCGAGCACGCTGAGGTTCAGGCGGCCGTTGATCGCCGCCTTGATGCCCGAGGTGCCGCTCGCCTCGAGTGGCGCGATCGGGTTGTTGAGCCAGACATCGACGCCCGAGACCAGCCAGCGGGCCAGCTCGATGTCGTAGTCCTCGAGGAACACGACGTTGCCGGCGAACTCGTGGCTCAGCATCAACTGCTTGATCTCGCGCAACACCTGCTGGCCCGGCTGGTCAGCGGGGTGCGCCTTGCCCGCGAACAGGAACAGCACCGGCCGCTCGCTCCCGTCGATGAGCCTGGCGAGGCGCGCGCGATCGCGCAGCAGTAGCGCGGCGCGCTTGTAGGTGGCGAAGCGGCGCGCGAAGCCGAGCGTCAACACGTCCGGGCGCTGCGGGTCGAGGAGCCGCGTGACATGGCGGAGTTCGGCGACGCTCAATCCCTGGTCCGCGTACTGGCGGCGCATGCGCTCGCGCACACCGGCCAGCATGCGTGATTTGACATCCTGCGCCGTCTGCCAGAACTGCTGTTCGGGAATGCGCTCGAGCCCCTGCCAGAATGCGGCGTCGTTGAGCCGCTCGCGCCAGTCGGCACCCAGCTCACGATCGAAGAAGCGGGCCCAGCTCTGCGCCAGGAAAGTGGGCACGTGCACGCCGTTGGTGACATAGCCGACCGGGTTGTCGGCCACCGGCACGTCGTTCCAGTGATCGGCGCACAGCTTGGCCGAGACGCGGCCGTGGATACGGCTGACGCCGTTGACACGGCGCGCACCATTGAGCGCCAGCCGTGTCATGTTGAAACCGTGCCCACCGCCGGTCCCGCGGCCGAGCGCCGCCACGCGCTCGGCCGGCAGCCCGGACTCGCGCAGCCAGGCGTTGAAACAGCTATTGAACAACTCGTCCGTGAACACGTCGTGCCCCGCGGCCACCGGCGTGTGGGTGGTGAACACGCACTGCGGCGCCGCCGCCTCAAGCGCGGCGTCGAAATCGAGACCGCGCGCCATGCCCTCGCGCAGCAGCTCCAGGATCAGGAATGCGGCGTGGCCTTCGTTGATGTGCCAGACCGCGGGCGCGAGGCCGAGCGCGCGCAGCACGCGCACGCCGCCGATGCCGAGGATCATCTCCTGGCGGATGCGCGCCGACTCACCGCCGCCATACAGCCGGTGCGTGATGTCACGATCCTCGGCGTTGTTCTCGGCAGTATTGGTGTCGAGCAGGTAGACCGCCACGCGGCCAACCTGCGCGCGCCAGACACGCGCCGTGACCTCGCGCTCGCCGATCCGCACCTTTACGCGCAGCAGCGCGCCGGCGGCATCATTCACGGACTCGACCGGCAGGTCGCGCGCGTCGGTGTCGGTGTACTCGGCGTGCTGCACACCCTCGCCGTCGACGTGTTGCGTGAAATAGCCTTGCCGGTAAAGGAGCCCGACAGCGATGAAATTCAGCCGTTCGTCACTCGCCGCCTTGCAGTAGTCGCCAGCGAGGATTCCGAGGCCCCCGGAATAGATCGGAAAACTCTCGTGGAAGCCGTATTCGGCGCAGAAATAGGCGACCAGAGGTTGGTCGGCGCGCGAGGCGGCCTTAACGTAATTATCAAGATAATCAACTACTTGAGCGTAGCGCTCGAGGTATATGGAATCCTGCGCCGCGCGCTCCAGGCGCGTCTGGTCGAGGCAGCGCAGCATCAGGCGTGGGTTGCCATCCACCTGCTCCCACAGCTCGGGGTCGAGATCCTGGAACAGCGCCCGTGCAGGGCGATGCCAGCTGAAGAACAGGTTGGCCGCGAGCTCGGGCAGGCGGCCCAAGGACGCCGGGATGGGCGAGGTGACTTCGAGCAGTTGCATAGGGGGCGGGAGTTTATCAGCACATTTGGGTGAATTTGGCGCCCTTTCCCGGGCGATAATCGGGGTGTGAAAACAATTGCACTCCATGCCGCGCTGGCCTTGTGCCTGGCGCCGGCCTGCCTGCCGCAGGCGAGCAGCCAGGCCGCTGCCAATGCGTTGCAGGAATCGTGCCTGCCCGGCGAGCGCGGCTACCTGCGCGCCAGCCTCCGCGGCGCCATCGAAGCGAACCTGGACTGGCGTGGTGCCTCAATTCAGTGCGAAGGCGGCGCGCGACCGGACGGCCGTGGCATACGCGTCAGCTTCCTCGGGCCCGCGGATGCGGAAGGCCGTCGGCTGCGCCTCGTATTTGGAGTGGCCGCCGCGCCGGGCAGTGCGCGCACGGCGGCCGCTGCCACCAATGTCACACTGATCGTGGAAGGCGCGGCCCGCGTCTACACCACCCGCGGGGACGAGCGCTGCGCCATCGATGCCATGGTGCAGGAACCGCTGCCCGTGGCGAGCCCGCCCGGCACTGCAAGTGCGGGCCGCCTGTACCGGGTCGCGGCGCGCGGCTTTTGCATCGACCCGGCTACCCTGCTCGATGGCA
>JANYLH010000070.1 GCA_025357915.1 Gammaproteobacteria bacterium | reverse complement strand
CGGACTGATTGAGTTGCCGGCGAACACCGAGATGGTGATGCCGGGGGACAACATCAAGATGAACGTCGACCTGATCGCACCGATCGCCATGGAGGAAGGCCTGCGCTTCGCCATCCGCGAGGGTGGCCGCACCGTGGGCGCCGGGGTGGTGTCGAAAGTCCTCAAGTAATCCCAAAGTCACTCATAGGCCAGTAGCTCAATTGGCAGAGCGGCGGTCTCCAAAACCGCAGGTTGGGGGTTCGATTCCCTCCTGGCCTGCCAGCCCCAAGGCGGGGCGCACTTCGGGAAACGGCGGACACGAATGAACGAACAGGCTCAGGACCAGAACGCCGGCGGCAGCGCCGCCGGCACCATGACCGTCGCGGTCGCGATCGCTTTGCTGATCGCCGGCATCGCGGCGTTTTACCTGCTGGATACGCGTCCTGACTGGCAGCGCTGGAGTCTTGCCGGCTTCGGCTTCGTGGCCGCGGTTGCCGTGTTCGCGCTCTCGCCCCTGGGCCGGCGTTTCTGGCAGTTCATCCTCGACTCGCGCGTCGAACTGCGCAAGGTCGTGTGGCCGAACCGCCAGGAGACCATGCAGACCACCATGGTGGTGTTCGGATTCATCGTCGTAGCCGCCATGTTCTTCTGGGTTCTCGACCTGCTGCTGGCGTGGCTTACGCGCATGGCGACAGGCCAGGGGGGTTGATCATGGCGCTCCGCTGGTACGTCGTGCACGCCTATTCCAACTTCGAGCATCGCGTCGCCGAGGCGCTCAAGGAACGCATCAAGCGCGACGGCCTGGAAGCCCGCTTTGGCGAGATCCTGGTGCCGACCGAAGAGGTCGTGGAAATGCGCGACGGGCAGAAGCGGCGGAGCGAACGCAAGTTCTACCCCGGCTACGTGCTGGTGCAGATGGAAATGGACGAGCAGACCTGGCATCTGGTTCGCGACGTGCCCAAGGTGCTCGGTTTCATCGGCGGCACTTCGGACAAGCCGGCGCCGATCACCGAGAAGGAAGCCAACCGCATCCTGGTGCGCGTCGAGGAAGGGGTCGACAAGCCGCGGCCCAAGGTGCTGTTCGAGCCCGGCCAGGTGGTGCGCGTGACGCACGGGCCGTTCAATGATTTCAACGGCGTGGTTGAGAGCGTCAACTACGAAAAGAATCGCGTGCAGGTGGCGGTGCAGATCCTCGGCCGCTCGACGCCCGTGGAACTCGATTTTTCACAGGTCGAGAAAGTCTAGACCATCAATTCTGGGGAGCCTCGCGGCGCCAGTACCCAGAGGAGCTGAAACGAAATGGCAAAGAAAGTACAAGGCTACGTCAAGTTGCAGGTGCCCGCGGGTGCCGCGAACCCCTCGCCACCGATTGGTCCGGCGCTGGGCCAGCAGGGCGTGAACATCATGGAGTTCTGCAAGCAGTTCAATGCGCAGACCCAGAAGCTGGAGAAGAACCTGCCGATCCCGGTGATCATCACCGTGTATTCGGACCGCTCCTTCACCTTCATCATGAAGACGCCGCCCGCCTCGGTCCTGATCCGCAAGGCGATCGGCATCGAGAAGGGGAGCGGTACGCCCAACACCAACAAGGTGGGCAAGATTACCCGCAAGCAGATCGAGGAAGTGGCCAGGGCCAAGACCCCCGACCTGACCGCCGCCGACCTGGAAGCGGCCGTACGCACCATCGCGGGCAGCGCCCGCAGCATGGGCGTCGAAGTGGAGGGCTTCTGACATGCCACACGTAGCCAAGCGCCAGCAGGCGTGGAAAGCCAAGCTCCCGCCCGGCAAGCAGTACCCGATCGATGACGCGCTGAAGCTGGTGAAGGAATTCGCGACTGCGAAGTTTCCGGAAGCCGTGGACGTCGCCGTGAACCTCGGGATCGACGCCAGCAAGTCCGACCAGCAGGTGCGCGGCTCGACCGTGCTGCCGCACGGCATCGGCAAGTCGGTGCGCGTCGCGGTGTTCACCAGCGGCAAGAACCAGGAAGCGGCCCGGGCTGCGGGTGCCGACATCGTCGGCCTCGAAGACCTTGCCGAGAAAGTGAAGGCCGGCGAGTTCGACTTCGACGTGGTGATCGCCAGCCCCGACGCCATGCGCGTGGTTGGGCAGCTCGGCCAGATCCTCGGCCCCCGCGGCCTGATGCCGAACCCGAAGGTGGGCACGGTGTCGCCGGATGTCGCCAACGCGGTGAAGAACGCCAAGGCGGGCCAGGTGCGCTATCGCGTCGACAAGGCCGGCATCGTGCATTGCACGATCGGCAAGGCCACCTTCGAGGTGAACGCGCTCAAGGAAAACCTCATGGCGCTGATGGCGGACTTGCAGAAATCCAAGCCGGCCGCCGCCAAGGGCATCTATCTCAAGCGCGTCACGCTGTCCTCGACCATGGGGCCGGGCGTGACGGTTGACCATTCGACCCTTTGAAGTAGAAAGGGAAAAGTTTTGGTGCGGACCAGGGGCGCGGCACGCTGCGCCCCTGGGTTCCATCGAAGACCGCAGACGGGCCGCGAGGGGCCCTTAATGGACGTCTGCGCAGGTGGTGAAACGAACCCGCGGGAATTTCCTGTGGCTCGTCGATCACCGTCAGGGCCGGCTCCAGCGATTGCGCTGGTTGCCGGGATGTGATCGGACTACCAGGAGGTGTGCAAGTGCCACTGAATCTGGATGACAAGAAGGCGCTGGTGGCGGAAGTCAGCGCGATTGCGGCGCAAGCCCAGTCGCTCGTGGCTGCCGAGTACCGGGGACTTACGGTGACCGAGATGACCGAACTGCGCGCCAGGGCGCGCGGCCAGGGCGTGTACATGCGTGTGGTCAAGAACACGCTGGCGCGCAAGGCCGTGGCCGGCACGGCGTTCGAGAACATCGGCTCGGTGCTGAAGGGTCCGCTGGTGCTGGCTTTCTCGAAGGACGATCCGGGCGCGGCGGCGCGCCTGGTCAAGGCCTTCGCGAAGGACCACGACAAGCTGGTGGCGACGGCCGTGTCGCTTGGCGGGCAGCTGTTGCCCGGCAAGGATCTCGACCGGGTCGCGAGCCTGCCGACGCGCGAGCAGGCGCTGGCCAAACTGATGGGCCTGATGAAGGCACCCATTCAGAAGCTGGCGGGCACGCTCTCGGCGACGCCTTCGAAGCTGGTGCGGACTCTGGCTGCGGTGCGAGATCAGCGGCAGGCCGCCAGCGCTTAAAGCGACAAGTTAATTCCCAACATCATTTTTGAGATTTCTGGAGACGACAATGGCTGTTTCGAAAGACGAGATTCTGGATGCGATCGCCAAGATGAGCCTCATGGACGTGGTCGAACTGATCGCGGACATGGAGAAGAAGTTCGGTGTGACCGCGGCGGCCCCGGTGGCCATGGCCGCGGGCGGTGCTGCTGCTGGCGGCGCCGCCGCGGCTCCGGTCGAGGAACAGACCGAATTCTCGGTCACCCTCAAGGAATACCCGGCCGACAAGAAAGTGACGGTCATCAAGGTGGTGCGCGAACTCACCGGCCTGGGGCTCAAGGAAGCCAAGGACCTGGTCGAGGGCGTGCCCGCACTGGTGAAGGACAGCGTCAACAAGGCCGATTCCGAGACGATGAAGAAGAAGCTGGAAGAAGCGGGCGCGAAGGTCGAGGTCAAGTAAGACCAGCGCGCGTCGCCCGGAGCCTGCGTGTGCAGGGGCTCCGAACCGCGGCGCGCGTTCCGGTTGCTGCTGGGGCAGGCCCCAGCGCAGCCGAGGCGTGCGCCGCTTTTCCGAAGTATTGAGAGGGTTCAACGATGGCTTATTCCTTCACCGAGAAAAAGCGCATCCGCAAGGATTTCGGCAAGCAGCCGGGGATCCTCGGGGTGCCTTATCTGCTGGCCATCCAGCTCGATTCCTACCGCAGCTTCCTGCAGGCCGACGCGCCTGAGGACGCGCGCGTAGATCGTGGGTTGCACGCGGCTTTCAAGAGCGTGTTCCCGATCTCGAGCTATTCGGGCAACGCGACGCTCGAATACGTGAGCTACCGGCTCGGCGAACCCGTGTTCGACGTGAAGGAATGCCAGCTGCGCGGGCTCACCTACGCAGCCCCGCTGCGCGTCAAGGTGCGCTTGATCGTGCTCGACAAGGAGGCGCCCGGCGCCAAGAAGCCGGTCAAGGACGTGCGCGAGCAGGAAGTCTATCTGGGCGAGCTGCCGCTGATGACCGACAACGGTACGTTCATCGTCAACGGCACCGAGCGTGTCATTGTCAGCCAGCTGCATCGTTCGCCGGGCGTGTTCTTCGATCACGACCGTGGCAAGACCCATTCGTCGGGGAAACTGCTGTTCTCCGCACGCATCATTCCCTACCGCGGCTCCTGGCTCGACTTCGAGTTCGACCCCAAGGATTGCGTGTTTGCGCGCATCGACCGGCGCCGCAAACTGCCGGTGTCGATCATTCTGCGCGCCCTGGGCATGAACGAAGCCGAAGTGCTGGACATCTTCTTCGAGAAGAACGCCGTCGACCTGTCGAAGGACGCGGTGGCGATGGAGCTGGTCCCCTCGCGCCTGCGCGGCGAGACCGCCGGGTTCGAGATCCGCATCGGCAACCAGGTTATCGTCGAGGAAGGCCGGCGCATCACGGCGCGCCACGTGCGCCAGCTCGAGGACTCGGGCGTCAAGCTCCTGCCCATTCCGCGCGACTACCTGTACGGCAAGGTGCTGGCCCATGACGTGGTCAATACCGACACCGGCGAGATCATCGCCAAGGCCAACGAGGTGCTGACCGCGGTCAACCTCGAGAAACTGATCGATGCCGGTATCACCCGCATCCACACGCTCTATACCAATGATCTCGATCGCGGCCCGTATCTCTCCGATACGCTGCGCATCGACCCGACCAAGACGCGCCTGGAGGCGCTGGTCGAGATCTACCGCATGATGCGTCCGGGCGAACCGCCCACCAAGGACGCGGCCGAGAACCTGTTCAACAACCTGTTCTTCAACCAGGAGCGCTACGACATCTCGGGTGTCGGCCGCATGAAGTTCAACCGCCGCGTGGGCCGCAAGGCAATCACTGGTTCAAATGTGCTGTCGAAGGACGACATCCTCGACGTGCTCAAGGTCCTGATCGACATCCGCAACGGCAACGGCGCGGTCGACGACATCGACCACCTGGGCAACCGGCGCGTGCGCTCGGTGGGCGAAATGGCGGAGAACGCTTTCCGCGTTGGCCTGGTGCGCGTCGAGCGCGCGGTCAAGGAGCGGCTGACGATCGCCGAATCCGAGCCGCTGATGCCGCAGGAGATGATCAACGCCAAACCGGTGGCCGCCGCCGTCAAGGAGTTCTTCGGTTCCTCGCAGCTCTCGCAGTTCATGGACCAGAACAACCCGCTCTCCGAGGTCACGCACAAGCGGCGCGTCTCGGCGCTTGGACCTGGCGGCCTGACGCGCGAGCGTGCGGGCTTCGAAGTGCGCGACGTGCATCCGACGCACTACGGGCGCGTTTGCCCGATCGAGACGCCCGAAGGTCCGAACATCGGCCTGATCAATTCGCTCTCGGTCTACGCGCGCACCAACGACTACGGCTTCCTTGAAACGCCCTACCGGCGCGTCGAGGGGAGCCGCGTCACGGACAAGATCGACTACCTGTCGGCCATCGAGGAAGGCGAGTTCGGCATCGCGCGCGCTGACGCGCGCCTCGACGCCAAGGGCATGCTGACCGACGAGCTGGTTTCCTGCCGCATCCAGAGCGAGTTCACGCTGCTGCCGCGCGATCGTATCAACTACATGGACGTCAGTCCGAAGCAGATTGTTTCGGTGGCGGCCTCGCTGATCCCGTTCCTCGAGCACGACGACGCGAACCGCGCGTTGATGGGCTCGAACATGCAGCGCCAGGCGGTGCCGACGCTGCGGTCGGAAACGCCCCTGGTGGGCACCGGCATGGAACGGCCAGTCGCCATCGACTCGGGCGTCACCGTGGTGGCGCGCCGTGGCGGCGTGGTCGACTCGGTCGACGCCTCGCGCATCGTGGTGCGGGTCAACGACGACGAGACCACGGCCGGCGAGCCGGGCGTCGACATCTACAATCTCACCAAGTACACGCGTTCCAACCAGAACACCTGTATCAACCAGCGGCCGCTGGTGAATGCGAACAACCGCATCGCACGCGGCGACGTGCTGGCAGACGGTCCTTCGACCGATCTGGGCGAGCTGGCGCTCGGGCAGAACATGCTGGTCGCCTTCATGCCCTGGAACGGCTACAACTTCGAAGACTCGATCCTGATCTCCGAGCGCGTGGTGCAGGAAGACCGCTTCACGACGATCCATATCGAAGAGCTGACCTGCGTGGCGCGCGACACCAAGCTGGGGCCGGAGGAAATCTCCGCGGATATCCCCAATGTCGGCGACGCTGCCCTCGCCAAGCTGGACGAGGCTGGCATTGCCTTCATCGGCGCCGAAGTGCGCGCCGGCGACATCCTGGTCGGCAAGGTCACGCCCAAGGGCGAGACCCAGCTGACTCCGGAAGAGAAACTGCTGCGCGCGATCTTCGGCGAGAAGGCGAGCGACGTGAAGGACACTTCGCTGCGCGTGCCCCCGGGGATGGATGGCACGGTGATCGACGTGCGGGTGTTTACCCGCGATGGCGTCGAGAAGGACTCGCGCGCCCAGTCGATCGAGAAGTCGGAAATCGAGCGCGTGCGCAAGGACCTGCAGGACCAGCGCCGCATCCTCGAGGACGATCTGTACTCGCGCGTGCAGGACATGCTGGTCGGCAAGGCCGCGGCTGCGGGCCCGAAGAAGCTCAAGAACGGCACGAAGATCGACGCCGAGTACCTCGCGACGCTGACGCGCGAGGAATGGTTCGAGATCCGCCTCGAGGACGAGGAAGCCAACACCGCGCTGGAGGCCGCCGGCGAGCGGCTGCGCACGCAGCAGCAGGCCTTCGACAAGCGCCTCGAAGAAAAGCGCGCCAAGATCACCGCGGGCGACGATCTCGCCCCGGGCGTGCTCAAGATGGTCAAGGTCTATCTGGCGGTGAAGCGCCGCGTGCAGCCTGGCGACAAGATGGCCGGGCGCCACGGCAACAAGGGCGTGATCTCGACGATCGTGCCGGTCGAAGACATGCCGTACCTCGACGACGGTACGCCGGTCGATGTCGTGCTCAATCCTCTCGGCGTGCCTTCGCGCATGAACGTCGGCCAGGTGCTGGAGACGCACCTCGGTTGGGCGGCCAAGGGACTGGGTCTGAAGATCGGTCGCATGATTGACGCGCAGGCTTCGGGCACCGAGATGCGCGGCTTCCTCGATCAGATCTACAACCAGACCGGCGGCCAGAAGGAACAGCTGGACGAGCTGACCGACATCGAGATCGTCGAGCTGGCCGGCAACCTGCGGCGCGGCGTGCCGATGGCGACGCCGGTGTTCGACGGCGCTGCCGAGAGCGACATCAAGGGGCTGCTCAAGCTGGCCGACGTGCCGCTGTCCGGGCAGACCTGGCTGTACGACGGCCGCACCGGCGAACGGTTCGACCGGCAGGTGACGGTCGGCTACATGTATATGCTGAAGCTCAACCATCTGGTCGACGACAAGATGCACGCGCGTTCCACCGGGCCGTACAGCCTGGTCACGCAGCAGCCGCTGGGCGGCAAGGCGCAGTTTGGCGGCCAGCGCTTCGGTGAAATGGAAGTCTGGGCGCTCGAGGCTTATGGCGCGGCGTACACGCTGCAGGAAATGCTGACGGTGAAGTCTGACGACACCATCGGCCGCACGCAGATGTACAAGAGCATCGTCGATGGCAATCACGAGATGAAGGCGGGCATGCCCGAGTCCTTCAACGTGCTGGTCAAAGAGATCCGCTCGCTTTGCATCAACATGGAACTCGAGCAGGACTGAGGAATCAATACATGAAAGACCTACTCAAGTTGTTCAAGCAGCAGGCGCCGATCGAGCAGTTCGACTCGATCAAGATCGGCCTGGCATCCCCCGAGATGGTGCGCGCCTGGTCGTACGGCGAAGTGCGCAAGCCCGAGACCATCAACTACCGCACCTTCAAGCCCGAGCGTGACGGCCTGTTCTGCGCCAAGATCTTCGGGCCCGTCAAGGACTACGAGTGCCTGTGCGGCAAGTACAAGCGCCTCAAGCACCGCGGCGTGGTCTGCGAGAAGTGCGGCGTCGAGGTCACGCAGTCGAAGGTGCGCCGCGAGCGCATGGGCCACATCGAGCTGGCGAGCCCGACCGCGCACATCTGGTTCCTGAAATCGCTCCCGTCGCGCATCGGCCTGATGCTCGACATGACGCTGCGCGAGATCGAGCGCGTACTGTACTTCGAGGCTTTCGTGGTCATCGATCCGGGCATGACGCCGATGCAGCGCGGACAACTGCTGACCGACGAAATGTACCTCGAGGCGATCGAGGAGCACGGCGACGAGTTCGACGCCCGCATGGGCGCCGAGGCCGTGCATGAATTGCTGCAGTCACTGGATCTCAAGGCCGAGATGGTCAAGATCCGCGAGGACATGGGCAACACGTCTTCCGAGACCAAGCTCAAGCGTCTCTCCAAGCGCCTCAAGCTGGCCGAGTCCTTCCTCGAGTCGGGCAACAAGCCCGAGTGGATGGTCATGACCGTGCTGCCGGTGCTGCCGCCGGACCTGCGGCCGCTGGTGCCGCTCGACGGCGGACGCTTCGCGACCTCAGATCTCAATGATCTGTACCGCCGCGTCATCAACCGCAACAACCGCCTGCGCCGGCTCCTCGAGCTTTCGGCGCCGGACATCATTGTCCGCAACGAAAAGCGCATGCTGCAGGAAGCGGTCGATGCGCTGCTCGACAACGGACGCCGCGGCCGCGCCATCACCGGCACCAACCGCCGGCCGCTGAAGTCGCTGGCCGACATGATCAAGGGCAAGCAGGGGCGGTTCCGTCAGAACCTGCTCGGCAAACGTGTCGACTACTCGGGTCGAAGCGTAATCGTAGTAGGCCCGACGCTCCGCCTCCATCAGTGCGGGCTGCCGAAGAAGATGGCGCTCGAGCTGTTCAAGCCGTTCATCTTCCACAAACTGCAGATCCGCGGTGACGCCTCGACCATCAAGGCAGCGAAGCGCCTGGTCGAGCGCGAGGGCACGGAAGTCTGGGACATCCTCGAAGAGGTGATCCGCGAGCATCCGGTGCTGCTCAACCGCGCGCCGACCCTGCACCGGCTCGGCATCCAGGCATTTGAGCCTGTGCTGGTCGAGGGCAAGGCCATCCAGCTGCACCCGCTGGTCTGCACCGCCTTCAACGCCGACTTCGACGGCGACCAGATGGCCGTGCACGTGCCGCTGTCCATCGAGGCGCAGCTCGAGGCGCGCGCCCTGATGATGAGCTCGAACAACATTCTCTCGCCCGCCAATGGCGATCCGATCATCGTGCCCTCGCAGGACGTAGTGCTCGGTCTCTACTACCTGACGCGCGAATTCGTCGGCGCGCGTGGCGAAGGCATGTACTTCAGCGACGTGCATGAAGCGCATCGCGCCTACGAGGGTCGCACCATCGACCTGCAGGCGCGTGTCAAGGTGCGCATCAAGGAGCACGTGCGACTTGGTACTGGTGGCTTCGAGTCCAAGGTGCGACTGGTGGCGACCACGGTCGGCCGTGCGCTGCTGTCCGAGATTCTGCCCAAAGGCATGTCCTTCGACCTGATCAACCAGGACATGACCAAGAAGAACATCTCGGCGATCATCAACGCCTGCTACCGTATCCTGGGCCTCAAGGAAACGGTGGTGTTCGCGGACCAGCTCATGTACATGGGCTTCCACTATGCGACCCGCTCGGCGGTCTCCTTCGGCATCGACGACATCGTCATCCCGGAGCAGAAGGTCAAGCTGGTCGGCGCCGCGGAGCGCGAGGTCAAGGAGATCCAGGACCAGTACGCTTCCGGCCTGGTGACCAACGGCGAGCGCTACAACAAGGTGGTCGACATCTGGTCGCGCGCCAATGACCAGGTTGCCAAGGCGATGATGGAAAAGCTCGGCACCGAAGATGCCGTCGATTCCAAGGGCGTCAAGCAGCGGCAGAAATCCTTCAACTCGATCTTCATGATGGCCGACTCCGGCGCGCGCGGCAGCGCGGCGCAGATCCGCCAGCTCGCCGGGATGCGCGGCCTGATGGCCAAGCCCGACGGCTCGATCATCGAGACGCCGATCACGGCGAATTTCCGTGAAGGCCTGAACGTGCTGCAGTACTTCATCTCGACGCACGGCGCCCGCAAGGGCCTAGCCGATACCGCGCTCAAGACCGCGAACTCCGGGTACCTGACACGCCGCCTGGTCGACGTGGCGCAGGACCTGGTGGTCACCGAGGTCGATTGTGGCACGACCAACGGCCTGTCGATGTCACCGCTGGTCGAAGGCGGTGATGTGGTCGAGGCACTCGGCGAGCGCGTGCTCGGCCGGGTGGTGTCCGCGCCGATTCTCAAGCCCGGCACCGAACAGGTGTTGGTCGAGGCGAACACGCTGCTGGACGAGGGCCTGGTGAAGATGATCGAGAAGGAGGGCGTTGACCAGATCAGCGTCCGCTCACCGATCAGCTGCCAGACGCGCTACGGCGTGTGCTGCAACTGCTACGGCCGTGACCTTGGCCGTGGCCGTATCATCAACATCGGCGAAGCGGTCGGCGTCATCGCCGCGCAGTCGATCGGCGAGCCGGGTACGCAGCTGACCATGCGCACCTTCCACATCGGTGGCGCGGCCTCGCGGGCCGCGGCCGCCAGCAGCGTCGAGATCCGCAACAAGGGCACGCTGCGTTTCCACCACATCAAGACTGTGGAGCACGAGAAGGGTCACCTGGTCGCGGTGTCGCGCTCGGGCGAAATCGGCGTGGTCGACGAGTTCGGCCGCGAGCGCGAGCGCTACAAGATCCCCTACGGCGCCACCATCAATGCCAAGGAAGGCGCCAAGGTGATCGGCGGCCAGGTGGTCGCGACCTGGGATCCGCA
Source organism: Gammaproteobacteria bacterium (assembly GCA_025357915.1). Taxonomy (GTDB): domain Bacteria; phylum Pseudomonadota; class Gammaproteobacteria; order Steroidobacterales; family Steroidobacteraceae; genus FEN-1191. Next base: position 11,904 of record JANYLH010000070.1, on the reverse strand, counting down.
CACCCACCCGGTGGTCACGGAAGTGGCGGGCAACATGCGCTTCACCGACTTCGTCGACGGCCTGACGGTCGCGACGCAGGTCGATGAGGTTACGGGTCTGTCGAGCACCGTGGTGCTCGATTCCAAGCAGCGCGGCGGCAAGGAACTGCGGCCGACGATCAAGTTGCTGTCATCGAAGGGCAAGGAACTCATGTTCGCCAACACCGTCATTCCGGCGGTCTACAACCTGCCGCCGGGCGCGTTGGTGAACCTGACGGATGGCGCCAAGGTGTCGGTCGGCGACATCATCGCGCGCATCCCGCAGGAGTCTTCGAAGACCCGCGACATCACCGGCGGTCTGCCGCGCGTCGCCGATCTGTTCGAAGCCCGCAAGCCCAAGGACCCGGCGATTCTCGCCGAGAAGACCGGCACGGTGAGCTTCGGCAAGGAAACCAAGGGCAAGCGGCGCCTGGTGATCACCGACGAGCACAGCGAGAAGTACGAGGAGCTGATCCCGAAGTGGCGCCAGCTCAACGTCTTCGAAGGCGAGCAGGTCGAGCGCGGCGAAGTCATCGCCGACGGTGAGCCCAACCCGCACGACATCCTGCGCCTGCAGGGCGTCGAGCCGCTGGCCAACTACCTGGTGCGCGAGATCCAGGATGTCTACCGCCTGCAGGGCGTGAAGATCAACGACAAGCACATCGAGGTGATCATCCGCCAGATGCTGCGCAAGACCGAGGTCATGGCGATCGGCGATACCGCACTGCTCCGTGGCGAGCAGCTCGACCGCTCACGCGCGCTGGCGATCAATGATCGTGCGGCGAGCGGCGGCAAGGAGGGCGCGCGCCTGCAGCCGGTGCTGCTCGGCATCACCAAGGCGTCGCTGGCCACCGAGTCGTTCATCTCGGCCGCTTCGTTCCAGGAGACCACGCGCGTGCTGACCGAAGCCGCGGTCCGCGGCCTCAAGGATGACCTGCGGGGCCTGAAGGAAAACGTCATCGTTGGCCGGCTGATTCCGGCGGGCACGGGCTTCGCGGCCCACGCCCACCGCCGCCGCAAGAACGACGCCACGGAGCCGCGCGGCTTCATGGATGTCGGCGCCAGCATGGCGGACGCCGAAGAGAGCGTCAGTACCCCGGTGAGCGAGGAAGAGAGCGCAGCGGGTTAGGCGCGCGGGCGGGCGCACTTGAGCGGGTTGCCCTTGCAGCCCGTTTCAAGTCGCTCCCCGATACTCGCTTTGTTGAAACGGTCTGCAAGACCAACCCGCTCAACTATGGCCGCCCGGTGCGCGGCTCGGCGCGGGCTTCCGCGTCTCGCTTGAGTCGTCGGGACCGGTGGGGCATGCTCTGGCGCATCTCGCAGGCCATCGGAGTGATGGGCGCACCGTGACCGACTCTTCCAAGGCCGTATTCCTGAGCTACGCGTCGCAAGATGCGGATGCTGCCAGGCGCATTTGTGGAGTCTTGCGCGCCGCGGGGATCGAGGTCTGGTTCGATCAGAGCGAGCTGCGGGGCGGGGATGCATGGGATCTCAGGATCCACCAGCAGGTCCGGGATTGTGCGCTCTTTGTGCCGATAATTTCGGCGAGCACCGAAGGCCGCAGAGAAGGTTACTTCCGTCGGGAATGGCGCCTGGCGGCCGATCGGACGCACGACCTGTCGGATCGCGCGCCTTTCCTGGTGCCCGTCGTCATTGACGACACACGGGACAAGGGCGCGGATGTTCCGGAGTCGTTTCTCAAGGTGCAATGGACGAAGTTGCCGCTGGGGGAAACGCCGGCGGCATTTTGCGAACGGATCAGGGCGCTGTTGAGTGGTGCTGCGACGCCGGGGAAAGCACCGGTCCATGCGGCAGCGGCGCCACGCGTCGCGCCGCCAAAGAGGCGTACGAGCTGGTTGGCCGGCGCCATCGTCGGAGCGCTGGCCGTGGTCGTTATTGGCTGGCAGGCGTGGCGGCTGATGCAGCCCAGTGTCGGAGCCGTTGCTGCACCGCTGGCGGTCGTGGCCGTGCCCGAGAAGTCCATCGCGGTGCTGCCATTCGTGGACATGAGCGAGAAGCACGATCAGGAGTATTTCTCGGACGGACTCTCCGAGGAACTCATTGACCGCCTGGCGCACAACGCGGATCTCAAAGTCATCGCGCGCACGTCATCGTTCGCGTTCAAGGGCAAGAGTGAGGACATGCGGGCGATTGCCACAAAGCTCGGAGTGGCCAACCTCCTGGAAGGGAGTGTGCGGAAATCAGGCAACGAGCTGCGGATCACCGCACAGTTGATACGGGCCTCCGATGGGGTACATCTGTGGTCAGAGAGCTATAAGCGCAGGCTGACCGATGTTTTCAAGGTTCAGGAGGACATCGCGGCGGCGGTCGTCAGGGGCCTCCAGGCCAGGCTCCTGCCCGTCTCGCCCCGCTCCCACGCCGTGTCGCATAACCTCGAAGCATACGGACTGTACCTGAAGGGCCAGTACTTCGCCCGGCGCGCAAGCGATGTGGACGTGGCACAGGGCATAGCGAGTCTCAGGCAGGCCATCGCCCTTGAACCCGACTTTGCGCCGGCGCATGCCGAGCTTGCCAGCGCCTACGTGTATGTAGGCACGTTTGGTACCGGCGAGCCATCGATACTCGACCGCGCCCGCGACGAGGTCGACGAAGCCCTGCGCCTCGATCCGGCGCTGCGCTCTGCCCGGAACCTCCGTGCCAACCTGGCCATCATCTCCTGGGATTGGAATGCAGCGCAGACGCAGCTCGACCAACTGCTCGCCTCCGGGCCACGCGATCCCGAGGCGCTGCTCCGGAGCGGACAGCTGGCGCGTGCGCTCGGGCATATGGACGAGGCGCTCGGCTACTTTCGTCAGGCACTGCAGCTCGACCCGTTACTGGTCATCAGTCACGTTCAGCTGGCGATGTTGTACAACGCCATGGGACATCCATCCGAGGCGCGGGCTGCCGCCGAGACTGCGATCGCCATCAACCCGATGGCGACCAAGGCGCATCTGCTGATTGCGTTGCTCGAGCTCGACGCCGGGCACGTCGATGCCGCAAGCGCCGCGGTCGAGCGCGAGACGGGCGAGTATTACCGGCTCGAGGGGCAGTCCATAGTTGCGTTCGCAAGGCAGCGCCTGGCAGACTCGAACCAGGCTCTCGAAAGATTGATCGAGGTCTATCACAGTACTGCGGCCATCCAGATAGCACAGGCGTACGCCTACCGGGGCGAGCGCGCGAAGGCATTCGAGTGGCTGGATCACGCGCTTGCCCAGAAGGATACCGGGCTCGTCAACGTCAAGACCGACCCCCAGTTCGCGAACCTGCACAGTGACCTTCGTTTCAAAGTTGTACTGCGCAAGATGAATCTTCCGGAGGCGTGAGCGCGGCGGCTGGGCGCGAGCGGCACGTATCGAGGCAAACTCGCCAGGCACCCCATGAATCTTGTTCCAGTCTTCTATAACGATGAGCTACTCGCAGAGTCGGACAGCCGGAGCCCGAGTGCCGGCAAACCTCGACCAGTGGTGGACGCCTGGGTCGCCGCGGGCCTGCCGATCGAGCTGCGGCCGGTCGTACCGGCGACCATTGATGAACTCTGCCTCGCGCACGATCCGGAGTTCGTGCGATCAATCCTGACTTGCGAGACGCCCAACGGTTTTGGCAACCAGCGCGCAGACGTGGCACGCTCGCTCCCCTATACGAGCGGTGCCATACTCGGCGCCGCGAGCCGCGCGCTGGAGACCGGCATTGCCTGTGCGCCGGTCTCGGGCTTTCACCATGCGGGCTTCGCGACCGCCACCATGTTCTGCACCTTCAACGGCCTGATGGTGACGGCCGTGAAATTGCTGCGCGCACAGCGCGTGGCGAAGGTCCTGATCCTCGATTGTGACTATCACTACGGCAATGGCACCGACGAGATCATCGGGCGCCTGGGACTGGCGAGTTCGGTTGAGAACCTGACCTTCGGGCGCAGCTATCGCACCAAATCCCAGGCCGCAATGTACCTCGGCGAGCTCGAGCGCAGCTGCACCCGATTCCGGGAGTTCGGCCTGGTCCTCTACCAGGCCGGCGCTGATCTGCATGTTGATGACCCGTTGGGCGGAGTGCTCGACAGCGTGCAGATGAGACAGCGCGATCGCATCGTGTTCACGGCGGCCAGGGCAGCCAGCGTACCGCTGGCCTGGGACCTGGCGGGCGGCTACCAGGTGCCGGTATCGAAGGTGGTCGGGCTGCACCTGGCGACCATGGAGGAGTGCGTGCGGGCGTATGCGTACGATTGCGTACAGACTGCAGGGTGCGCAAGCCTGTAGAAATACTCCTGAACGCGGTCTATCTAATGCTCATGTTTGGGAGACATTTCATGCGAAATCACCTCATTGTGGGAATGTTGGCGGCACTGCTCATGAGCTCGGCCGCAAGTGCGGCAGACTGCTCGATCAGACCCGCGAAGGGTTCTACGGATGCACAATTGACGAGCCTGGCGAAAGTCACGCAGGCGGACGCCGAGAAACTGGCCCTGGCACGGGTCAAGTCGCCCGCCACAGTTGCTGGCGCAGAACTCGAGGCCGAGCACGGCTGCCTGCTGTGGTCCTTTGATCTTGCCGTGACCGGCAAGCGCGGCATAGAGGAAGTACAGATCGATGCCGGCAATGGCAAGGTCCTGTCGGTTAAACATGAATCGGCAAAGCATGAAGCCGCCGAAGCAGCGCAGGAAGCTGCGGAAGCCAAGAAGCATTAAGGCGTCATTGGCACGAACGGGGCTGGCCCGGGCTCCTCGACTGCTTCGGCATCGCTGAGGCGGCGCGGCCCGCGGCGGCTCAATAGTTCCGTGCGTAGCGCACTCGCGGGTCGGCGCCCGTGAGGCGCCTCACATAATCCCGTTGCCCGCACTGCTACCTTTGACCGCAGGGTGCGCGTCGATACCTGCCCGACGCTCGAGGACAGCCGTCATGTCGAAGCCAGTAGCAATGCGATGGTCCGCGGCAGCAATGGTTCTCGCCGCGCTGGCGCTCGGTGGCTGCGCCTCAATGAACAGGAGCGAATGCCTGGCGGTTGACTGGAAGACGGTCGGCTACGAAGACGGCGTTGCCGGGCGCAGCGGCGATCGCATCGCCGGGCATCGCAGGGCCTGTGCAAAATACGGTGTGACCCCGGACCTGGATGCCTATCGCGCGGGCCGCGACCAGGGCCTGCGCGAATTTTGCCAGCCACAGAACGGCTACCAGCTTGGCGCGCGGGGCGGCAACTACGGCGGCGTTTGCCCCGCGGAACTGGCAGGCGGTTTCGTCCGCGCCTACGAGTCGGGCCGGGAGTTGTACAATCTGGAGAGCCGGGTTGCCCAGGCTGCGAATCGGCTCGCTGCCGCGCACCGGGAACTCGAACAGGCCGAACACGGGATCGTCGAGCAGTCGGCGATCGTGATCAGCAAGGATGCGACCAGCGAAGCGCGTGCGCAGGCGCTCCTCGGCACCAAGGATCTGGCGGAGAAGGTGGGGCGGCTCAAAGCGGAGATCAGCGATCTTGAACGGGACCAGGCGCGTTGCCAAAGAGATCTTGCGGAGTATCGCGCGCTCCTGCCTCCGGGCGCGTGATTTTTCCGCGGCGGGGCCTTAGCTCGCCATGAGCGGCCGCGACCCCGAGTTTGCCATTCTCGGCGCTGGCGCCCTCGGCTCCATCATCGGTGCGCATCTGGTCCGTTCCGGGCGTTCGGTGCTCATGCTGGCTCGCGGCCCGCGCGCGCTACTGATCGAACAACAAGGCCTGCGTATCAAAGGGCTGGCGGAATTTTCCGCAGCGGTGCCGGTCCTGACTGATGCCGGAGCGTTCAAGGGCGCCCAGTACCTGCTGGTGACCACCAAGACCTATGGCATGGAGGCGGCGCTTGCGCCGCTCCGCCACGCGCGGATCGGCGCCGCCTTGTCCTTTCAGAATGGTTTGATGAAGAACGAGCAGCTCGCCGCCGCATTTGGCCCTGAGCGGGTGCTTGGCGCGCTGGCCAACACCAGCGGCGAGGTGTTGCCGTCGGGCGAGGTGCTGTTTACCCGCAACGAACAGTTGTGCGTCGGTGAGCCCGACGGGTCCATGAGCACGCGGGCGCAAGCCATCGCGACAATCATTGATGGTTCCGGGGTTCGCACCAGCGCCGTGCCCAACATCGAGAGCCTCGAGTGGTCGAAGTTTTCTGCCTGGGCCGGACTGATGGTGCTGTCCATCACCACGCGGGCGGTGACCTGGAAATACATGTGCGATCCGGACGCGGCGCTGGTGCTGGCGCGCCTGGTGCGCGAGGTGGGCGCCCTCGCCGCCGCCTGTGGAGTGCCGCTGTCCGATCAGTCCATGCTCCCGGTAACCAGCCTGCTCCGGGGCTCGGAGGCCGAGGCGGCGGCGGCCATCCAGTCGCTCGGGGCGCAACTCAAGGTGAAGGCTCCCGAGCATCGCATGTCCAGCCTGCAGGACCTGCTGGCCAACCGGCCCATCGAGGTGGAGGAAACGCTGGGATACGCGGCCCGCAAGGCCAGGCGGATGAACCTGTCCCTGCCCTTGCTGGACTCCTGTTATGCGCTCGCCAGCGGCATTAACCGCATGCGCTGAGCGGGCCACCCTGGTTGGCCAAGCCGATCGTGGCCTACTATGATGTCCCCGGGCAAAAGACAGCGGAGGGGACCATGCAGCAATTGGTGCACAACTACCTGAAGGCGCTGGAGGCGGGCGACGTCAACAAGGCGGCCGCGCAGTTCATTCCCGATGGCTGGGTGCAGTCGCCGTTCCTGGGTCGCATGCCGGTGCGCCAGTTCGTGAAGAAGGTGGCCGATACCTCGAACGGCACGAAACTGACCGTGCACGACGTGCTGGTGAGCGCCGAAGGCCACCTGCGCGCGGTGGCCTATTACAACTACGACTGGCGGCTCAAGGACGGTTCACGCGTGTCCTTCGACTGCGCCGACGTATTCAATTTCGATCCGAGCACGGGACACATCCAGTCGATCGTGCTGGTGTACGACACGCACCCGGTGCGCGGCGTTATCGAGAACAAGTATCCGTGAGACGCAGCGGGCGAGCTGCAGCGGGGAGACTCGGATGAAGAGCAGACGCTGGGCCCAGATCGTGCTGCTGGCGGCCTGCGTTTGCAGCGCCCAGAGCCCCGCGGCAGGGCCGACGCTAACGCCCAACGAAGCCAGGGCGCGCGCGATCTTCGCGCGGGTGATTGCATTCAAGACTTCGGTGGGCCTGGGCCAGGTGCCCGCCATGGCCGCATACCTAGGCGATGAATTCCGCGCCGCCGGATTTCCCGATGCCGACATCCATGTCTTGCCGCTGGGTGAAACCGCTTCGATGGTGGTGCGCTACCGGGGCGACGGGAGCGGTGGCAAACCGATCCTCCTCATGGCGCACATGGATGTCGTCACCGCCAACAGGGAAGACTGGCAACGCGATCCCTTTACCCTGGTCGAGGAGAACGGCTATTTCTTTGGCCGCGGCACCTATGACGTCAAGGAAAGCCTGACCAGCCTCACGGCAACTTTCCTCAGGCTGAAGGCGGAAGGTTTCGTGCCGACGCGCGACCTGGTGCTGGTTTTTACCGGCGATGAAGAAGTCACCCAGGAAACGACCCGGGATGTGTTCAGCAATCACCGTGAACTGGTCAGCGCGGATTTCGCGCTGAACACCGACGCTGGCATGGGCAACCTGGACGAGCAGACGGGGCAGCCGTTTCTCTACAGCATCGGCACCGCGGAGAAGTCCTACGCCAGCTACGAATTGACCGTGCGGAATCCCGGCGGCCACAGTTCGCAACCGCGTGCCGACAACGCCATCTATGAACTCGCGGCCGCGCTCGGGCGGATCCAGGCCTATCGTTTCCCCGCGCAGTGGAATGACACGACGCTCGCTTACTTCAGGGGAATTGGGGCACTGACAGCGGGTGCGTTGGGCAAGGCCATGCGGGATTTTGGCGCGAACCCGCAGGATCAGGGGGCGATCGCCGCGCTGTCGGCGAATTCGACCTATGCGGGCATGATCCGCACGACCTGCGTGCCCACGCTCCTGCGCGGTGGCCACGCCGAGAACGCGCTGCCGCAGTCAGCCACGGTGACGGTCAACTGCCGTATCTTCCCGGGCACCAGCCCGGCCGCCATCAAGGGCAATTTGCAGCAGATCGTCGGCCAGCAGGTGGAAATCACGATATTGCGCGCGCCATTTTCCAGCGATGCCTCACCGCTACGCGCCGATGTGATAGCGGCCGTGACCCGGGCTGTCCATGTACGCCACCCGGGCATACCAGTGGTGCCGAAGCTGGATACGGGTGCGAGCGACGCCATGTATTCCCGAGCCGCCGGCATCCCCACTTATGGCACCTGCGAGGCTTTCCTCAAGGACAGCGACGACTTCTCCCATGGCCTCAATGAGCGCCTTCCCGTCCAGTCCTTCTACGCTGGCCTCGAATTCTGGTACGCCCTCCTCGAGGACCTCGCCGGCTCCCCTCTGCCTCCGCGCTAGGGGACCCAAATCAACGCCTGCTGCCCTCCTATTTGGGTCTCTGGCCTATTTGGGTCTCTGGGAAGGGGTGAAGGGGTCTTTCAACAAAGCGAGTATCGGGGAGCGACTTGAAAGACCCCTTCACCCCTTCCCGGTCGCGATATTGCAGGGCAGCAAGGCGTTGACTTGAATCCCCCCTGTACCTAGAATCGCCGGCCTTTGTTGGCCCGGCCAGATGTTCGCCGGGTCACAAGAACCGTGATCTGCAGCGCCGGGCCGCCTGAAAGGGCGGCCCGACGCTTCTTGTCAGTTGTAAAAGTCTGATTTGATTGGAGTTTTCATGGCCACAACAGGTCAATTGATCCGTCAGCCGCGCCGCGTGCCGGCGGAGAAGACCAAGGTCCCGGCGCTCGGCGCATCGCCCCAGAAGCGCGGCGTGTGCACCCGCGTCTACACCACGACGCCGAAGAAGCCCAATTCGGCGCTCCGCAAGGTCGCGCGCGTGCGCCTGACCAATGGCTATGAAGTCACCAGCTACATCGGCGGCGAAGGCCATAACCTGCAGGAGCACTCGGTGGTGCTCATCCGCGGCGGGCGCGTCAAGGATCTCCCCGGCGTCCGCTACCACACGGTGCGCGGTACGCTCGACTGTGCGGGCGTCGGCAATCGCCGGCAGAGCCGCTCCAAATACGGCGCCAAGCGCCCGAAGAAATAACCGAGGTATCTAGCCATGTCGCGTCGCGCAGCAGCGCCCAGCCGCACGATCCTGCCGGATCCGAAATTCAAGAGCGATATGCTCGCGAAGTTCATGAACGTCGTGATGGAAAGCGGCAAGAAATATGCCGCCGAACGCATCATCTACGGCGCGCTCGATCGCATCACCGAGAAGACCGGCCGCGGCGGTTCGGAGGCGCTCGAAGTGCTGTCGACGGCGCTCGAAAACGTCAAGCCGATGGTCGAAGTGAAAAGTCGCCGCGTCGGCGGCGCCACCTACCAGGTGCCTATTGAAGTGCGCGCCAGCCGCCGGCAGGCGCTGGCCATGCGCTGGGTCATCGAGGCCGCGCGCGCGCGCAGCGAAAAATCCATGGCGCACCGCCTGGCTCACGAACTGCTCGACGCCGCCGAAAACCGCGGCAATGCCGTGCGCAAGCGCGAGGACACGCATCGCATGGCGGAGGCCAACAAGGCCTTCGCGCACTACCGCTGGTAAGAGCAAGCTGTCGTGGCACGCGTGACGCCCATAGAGCGTTATCGGAACATCGGCATCTCGGCGCACATCGACGCCGGGAAGACGACCACGACTGAACGGATCCTTTTCTATACCGGCGTGTCGCACAAGATCGGCGAAGTGCACGATGGCGCCGCGATCATGGATTACATGGAGCAGGAACAGGAGCGTGGCATCACCATCACCTCCGCGGCGACCACCTGCTTCTGGAAGGGCATGGACAAGACCCTGCCCGAGCATCGCATCAATATCATCGATACGCCGGGGCACGTCGATTTCACCATCGAAGTGGAACGCTCGCTGCGCGTGCTCGACTCGGCCGTGGCGCTGTTCTGCGCCGTGTCGGGCGTGCAGCCGCAATCGGAGACGGTCTGGCGGCAGATGAACCGCTACGCGGTGCCGCGCATCGCCTTCGTCAACAAGATGGATCGCGCCGGCGCTGATTTCTTTCGCTGCATCGAACAGATCAGGACGCGCCTGCGCGGCAATCCGGTGCCGGTGCAGCTGCCGATCGGCGCCGAGGAAAAATTCGAGGGCGTCATCGACCTGGTGCGCATGAAGGCCATCTACTGGGACATGGAAACCCAGGGAATGAAGTTCGAGTACCGCGAGATCCCGGAGGCGCTCAAGGCGCAGGCCAGGGAATACCGCCAGAAGATGATCGAGGCCGCGGCGGAAGCCAACGAAGGGTTGCTCAACAAGTACCTCGAGGGCAACGAGCTGAGTGAGGCTGAGATCCACAAGGGCCTGCGCGAGCGGGCCTTGCGCAACGAAATCGTCATCTGCATGTGCGGCACCGCCTTCAAGAACAAGGGCGTGCAGGCGCTGCTCGACGCCGTGATCGAATACATGCCCTCGCCGATCGAGATGCCCGCGGTCAAGGGCACCGACAGCAATGGCGAGCCGGACACGCGCCATGCCATCGACGACGAGCCGTTCGCGGCGCTGGCCTTCAAGATCCTGAATGACCCCTTCGTGGGCAACCTGACCTTTTTCCGGGTGTACTCCGGCACGCTCAATTCCGGTGATTCGGTCTACGTGCCCACCAAGGACAAGACCGAGCGCATCGGGCGCCTGCTGCAGATGCACGCCAGCGAGCGTACCGAGATCAAGGAAGTGCGCGCCGGCGACATCGCCGCCGCCGTGGGTCTCAAGGACGTCATCACCGGCGACACGTTGTGCGATGAAGACAAGGTCATCACGCTCGAGAAGATGATTTTTCCCGAACCTGTAATCTCGGTGGCCGTCGAGCCCAGGACCCAGGTCGACCAGGAGAAGATGGGCCTGGCGCTGCAGCGCCTCGCGAAGGAAGACCCTTCGTTCCGCGTGCACACCGACCAGGAGTCGGGCCAGACCATCATCTCGGGGATGGGCGAGCTGCACCTCGAGATCATCGTCGATCGCATGAAGCGCGAATTCAAGGTCGAGGCGAACGTTGGCAAGCCGCAGGTCGCCTACCGCGAGACCATCCGCGCCAAGGTGGAGTCGGAAGGCAAGTTTGTGCGCCAGTCGGGCGGCCGCGGTCAGTACGGCCACGTCTGGCTCAAGATCGAACCGCACGAGCAAGGCAAGGGCTATGAGTTCGTGAACGGCATCGTCGGCGGCACCGTGCCGCGCGAGTACATCCCGGCGGTCGACAAGGGCATCAAGGAAGCGGTCGAGACCGGTGTGGTCGCCGGCTACCCCGTGGTCGATGTCAAGGTGACACTGTTCGATGGTTCGTACCACGATGTCGATTCGAACGAAATGGCGTTCAAGATCGCCGGCAGCATGGGTTTCAAGGAAGGCTTCCGCCGCGCCAGGCCGGTGCTGCTCGAACCGATCATGAAGGTCGAGGTGGTGACGCCGGAAGACTATTCGGGCGACGTGATCGGCGACCTCAATCGCCGCCGCGGCCAGATCACCGGCATGGACGATTCGCTCTCCGGCAAGGTCATCACCGCCGACGTGCCGCTGTCGGAAATGTTCGGCTACGCGACCACCGTGCGCTCGATGAGCCAGGGTCGCGCCACCTTTACGATGGAGTTCTCGAAGTACGTGGAAGTGCCCTCGCATATCGCCGAAGGCATCATCAAGAATTAGGTTCAATTTAACGCTGATTGGTCATTCAATAGTTTTTAGTGGACGCGCTTCGCTTTTGGCGAAGCGCGTTGATTCCTGCGCGAAGCGCATGGCAATTTTGAGGGTTAAGGCATGTCAAAAGAGAAATTTGAGAGAAACAAGCCGCACATCAACGTGGG
>JANYLH010000061.1 GCA_025357915.1 Gammaproteobacteria bacterium | reverse complement strand
CCACCCCCTGGGGGCCCCGGCCCGGACCGCTAACGAGTTAGGCGCTCAACGATCCTCTTCGCTGTCGATCCGTACATCGGTCGCTGTCACGACGTTGCCGGACGCCGTACCCTCGACCTCGACGATATTGCCCACGGCGCGCGTGAAGAAATCACCCAGGCTCATGACGCCCTGATCCTGGTCATGGCCGAAGCTGGCGTTGCTGGCGTCGATGGTGATGCCGAGAATCGTGAACTGCGGCGCAGTCGTCGCCATGAAAGGCCCGCGCACCACGACATCGGTGGTCGGCGCCAGCCGTTCAAACCGGCGTGCCAGGACTTTGCCGCTGCCGGCCGGGCTCTCGAAGCCCCGTACCACCACGGTGTCGCCGTCGTGGACGTCCTTGAGCGTGAACAGCTGCACCTGCGCATCGCTCTTGTCCTCGAAGCGCGTATCAGCATCAACCGCAATGCTCACGCCGAGCAGCGTCAGCGTGCCATTGGCAGTGTCTACCTGCGCAGCCGGCGCCTCAATCCCGATCGCCGCGACGCGGTCGATCTCAACGGCGTCCGCGACCAGCACCTGATTGGCGTCGAGCATGCCGCGCACTTCGACCCTGACGTTGTCCGCCAGGTCCATCGCGCTCCCGCCTGAGAATTTTGTGTCGGGGGTGGTGGTCACCTTCGCGCCGTCGACTTCGAAGTCGGTGGCCGATACATAGTTCATGACCAGGCCTTCCAGTTCCACGTGGCCGGATTCGGCATGCGTGCCATCTTCCGATTCGCGCGGGTCGGTGGTCGCCGCTTCCACCGTGTCGGCGCTGAGGCGCACCGCGGTGGCATCGAACTGCGTGCCGCGCACCACGACCAGGTCGTCGTTAACGGGCTGGCCGCTCGCGAAGCCACTGAGCGTCGCGTTTGTCGCATCGACGACCAGGTTGTTGATGTTGAAGGTGTGCGCGGCCGGATCAAACGATGACACCGTACCCAGCACCTGCAGCGCTTCGCCGGCCTCGGCGCGCCCGATGCGCGTGGCGACGATCGTGCCCGTCGCGTCCGCAAGGCCGCTGACTTCGATCGGGTCGCCCACGGCCAGCCCGGTCAGGTCCGCCGGCGTGATGCCCTTGCCGAATGAAGTACTGGCCGTGACCTTTATGCTCTGGCCCAGCGCCGTGAGCATGTTGCCCGCGATATCGATGGTGGCAATGGGTCCGACCACGTTGTCCTCAACTTCAACCGAGTCGGCACTGCCCTGGCCCGTGCCGAGGTTCTGCTGCCCGCGCACCGTGGCCACTTCGCCCACGGCGAGGGCAGCCTGGGTTACGGCCTTGCCGTTCTTCTTCAACCGCGCGGCGGAAATGTCATAGCGCACGCCGTTGACGAACACGCTGCCGAAAGCCGTGATCGTTCCCGAAGTCGCCACCGACTGTGCCATCGGTGTGACGCCGGTGGCGGACATGGAACCGCCCCCACCGCAGGCGGCCAGCACGATCAGTGCGGCCGCGGCAACCAACATCGTTCTCATGATCAGCACTCCTGTTACGCTCAATGCGTCAGGCATTTTCAGGGCATGTGTGCTCACCATGCACGCTGTCGGTTGAGGCCGACATGTATCTGCTGTGCAGATTGAACCGGGCATTCGGCTGCGGGTACGCCAGGGCCCTGGCGCCTTTCGGCGACAGGGCCTGCGCGCCGCTGAGCTGCGTAGCTTGCGGAATCAGTAGCGCGTCTGCGCGTCGTGTTTCTGTACGTAGATGCGCCGGCTCTGCACGTCGGCCGCGCGCTGCAGCCGCTCGCGTTCAGCTGCGCTCACCACGCCGTCGGCGCGCGCCGCACCTTCCATGCGATACAGATGCACCTGCCCGCGCTCGAGGCGCCGCGCCTCGGGACGGGTGAGTTCGCCGGAACGCACGCCCTGGGCGATACGCGCCTGCTGGTGCGCTTCGCGATGATGCAGGGCGGGCGTGCCCGCGAGCACCGGCCCGGCAACAACACAGGCGGCCGCGAGGGCGAAGATCTTCATATTCATGTCGGTGACTCCGTTGGTTCGGTTGAGGCATTCGCGGGAACTGCCCGCTTGGTGAATGCAACGCGGCCGGTCCGCCCCGGTTGACGCTCACCAACGCCGACTTGACATAACAACTATTTTTGCTGCCGCGACGCAAAGTCCTGAACGCCGCGCCGCAGTCCCGGCACTTACGTCCGCGACGTTTCACGCGCAGTTCCTCGAGATGGCATGCCATCCGCTTGCAGTGTTTCCTACCGAAACTTGCGCAGTTTTCCCCGTCCCTCAGCCAGTGCGCTGTTGCTACCGTGGCCGCAACTGGGATCGTCTTTACAAGACCTGAAGAATCAGGACTGAGGGAAAAATGAAATTCACGGCAGTTGACGCCTCGAGCGTCCGCACGCGTCGCTACTCGAAACCGCGACTGTATGCCTACGCAGCGCTGGCTGCCGCGGCGCTTGTGTGCACGGCGCCCGCCAAGGCTCTGCCCAGCTACGCGCAGCAGACGGGGCTCCCCTGCACGCAGTGCCATTCGATTGGTTTCGGTCCCGCGCTGACCGCCTACGGCCGCCAGTTCAAGCTCAACGCCTATGCGCTCGGCGCGCACAACAAATCGGTGCCGCTGGCGCTGATGACGGTGCTGACCTATACCCATACTTCGGCCGATGTGCAGGATGCCCCGCACTACAGCAGCAACAACAACTTTGCGATGAACGAGCTGACCGGATTCTACGCCGGCCGGATCGGCGAGCACGCTGGCGGGTTTATCGAAGTAGCCTACAGCGGCACCGAACGCCACACCGCCTGGGGCGCGTTTGATGTGCGCTACGCGCACTCGTTCCAGATGGGCAGCCACGGCGTCGTGGGCGGTGTCACCATCAACAACAATCCGACCGTATCCGACTTGTGGAATTCCACGTCGGTCTGGAGTTTCCCCTACACCGGGTCGGCCCTGGCTCCTACACCTGGAACCGGGCCGGTCATCTATGACGGCATCAGCGAGCGCGTGCTTGGCCCCACGTTCTACGCCATGATCGATGATCGCTTCTACATCGAAGCGGGCGGCTACAAGAGCCTCGGCGACAGCCTGCTGAACGACGTCGGCCTGAGCCCCGATGACAACCTGCACCTCGACAGCTTTGCCCCCTACTGGCGCGCGGCCTTGCAGTTCAGCAACGGCCCGCACTACTTCTCCGTCGGCGCGCTGGGCCTGAACGTCAAGCAGAAGCCTGACCCGACCATGGCAGAGACCAACAAGTTCGACGACTTTGGTGTCGACTCGACCTATCAGCACACGGCACCCGACGGCAGCAACCTGCAGGCCAACCTGGCTTACGTACACGAGTCGCGTCATCTGAACGCCGCGGTAGCGGCGGGTGAGGCTGAAAGCGCCTCCGGGAGCCTGGACAGTTTCCGCGGCGACGTCACCTGGACCTACAAGCAGACGTACGTGGCCGGGCTCGGGCTGTTCAACCTCACCGGCAGCTCCGATGCCACGCTGTACGGGTCCACCGGCAAGCCCGACAGCAACGGCTACCTGGTGCAGCTCGAATACGTGCCCTTCGGCAAGCTCAATTCGCCGTACCGTCCCTGGCTGAACGTGCGCCTGGGGTTGCAGTACACCGGCTATTCGAAATTCGACGGTGCCAGCAGCGGCGCTTCCGACTACAACACGATGTTCGGATTCCTGTGGGTGGCGCTGTGAGCGCCGCCCGCGCCCGCGCCGCCTGGCAACTGGGGCTCGCGCTGGTCGCGAGCGCGGCTGGCACCTCTCACGCTGGCAACTGCCAGCTCACCGTCGAAGCCAACGACATGATGCAGTTCAACGCCCGCGCCCTGCAGGTGGACGCGGGCTGCACCGAGGTGCAGCTCACGTTGCGCCACGTCGGCAAGCAGGAAGCCCACGTGCTGGGCCACGACTGGGTGCTGGCGCGTACTGCGGACGTCGGCGCGCTGGCCAGCGCCGGCATCGCCGCGGGCTTCGACAAGGGTTATCTGCCGACGGGCGACAAACGCGTCATCGCGGCGACCAAAATTGTCGGTGGCGGCGAAGTCACGACCATCACCTTCAGCACCGCGAACCTGGCGGCCGGGGGCGATTACTCGTTCTTCTGTTCCTATCCCGGGCACACCTCGATGATGCGCGGGCGCTTCCAGGTCACGGGCAAGGAAAGCCTGGCGGCCAACCGCGCGAATCCGGCAAACCAGGCAGCGCCCAGCCGCTAGCCCGTCGCGCCGCCAGAGCCCCTCTGGCGGGGCCGTGCGGAATTCGCGATTCTCCTCCCCCCCTGGTCCATAATCCGCCTGCAGCCGGGCGGGGCTGCGGCCTGCCGCGCGCGGGCCAGACCGGCATGCTTATAACACGCTGATTAATAACACTAAATTTGTGTAACTTTAGGCCCGGGCGCGGGTTATGCACTTAAGCGACGACATCCCAGTGCAGACCCCCAGACAGGAAAGCGACCGGAACGCCGAGTTCACGAAATTCATGCGCACCTACCAGAACATGGTTTTTTCCACGGCCGCACGCCTGAGCGGAAACGACGCGCAGGCCGAGGACATTGCCCAGGAAGTATTCCTGCGCGCGCACAAGCGCTTCGATGAACTGCGGGATAACCCGCGCGCCGCCGGCTGGCTCAAGACGGTCGCCACCAATCTCACGTTCACGCACCTGACGCGCTATCGCAAGCGCTGGGTGTTCTTCTCCCAGCTCCAGGGCGCGGATGATTCCGAAGACGATCCGGTGCTCGAATTCGCGGCTGACGAATCGGTAGTGGAGAACGTGCGCGACGACGAGCGTCACCAGTACGTCGAGGAAGCGTTGCGCGAACTCCCGGAACACCAGCGCGTGCCCCTGGTGCTGTTTCATTTCGAAGAGCTGCCCTATGAAGAGATCGCGCAGAAACTGCACGTCTCGCTGCCCAAGGTCAAGACCGACATCCATCGCGCGCGCCAGGCGCTGGCGCGAATACTCGCGCGCCGCGGCATCACGCCGGAACAGCTGGAGGCTTTGTGAACAGCAATACCAAGCGACCCCCTGACGAGCGTGAACTCGAGCAGTTCATCGGCGGCGTGCTGCACCAGCAACCCCTGCGCCAGGCGCCCGCCAGCCTCGAGGCCGCGATCCTGCGGCGCCTCGCCGCGGAAGCCGCCCGGCCCTGGTGGCTGCAGGGCTTCAACCGCTGGCCGTGGATTGCCCGTGGCCTGTTCCTGGCGTTGAGCGCCGGCCTGGTTTGGCTCTCGTACACGACAACGGCGCGTCTCGGATCGGTGTGGCAGGCGGCTGGACAGTCGGCTCCCGCCAATGCGGCGCGTGCCGGTATGCAGATGTTCGTCGACCTCAGCCAGGCCCTGCAGACCCTCGGCGGCATGGTGACACGCGACATTTCCCCGCTGTGGATCTACGGCAGCGCCGGCCTCGCATTGCTGCTGTACGCGGCGCTGTTCGGCCTCGGCGCCGCGGCGTTCCGCACCCTGATCGATATCAATCCAGAATCCGCCCGGTACTGAATCATGAAAAAGTCATCCCTGTTCCTGCTGGCCGCGCTGGCGCTGTCAAGCCTGCTGACCGTTCCACGAACGGCTATCGCCACGGTTTCGACGCCGGATTCCAGCGTCGCGCAACCCGCTGCTGCGCAGCCACCCGCGGTAGCGAAGAAGTCACACGCGTTGAGCATCGAGATCACGACCGACGACAAGGCCGCTGACAAGAAGGCCGACGCTGACGCCGACTCCGATGCCGATGCCAAAGCCGATGCGGCCAGCGGCCATGGCGGCCATGGCGATGCCCTGGTCTCGGTCGGTCATGACTCGACGCTCGCGGCCGGTAAACATGCGACCGCCGTGATTTCGGTGCTGGGCTCCTCGACGAGCGCTGGCCAGGTCGACGAGGCCGTGATTTCAGTGTTGGGCAACACCCGCGTGACCGGTCCGGTCGGTGAGGCCGCCATCGCCGTGTTGGGCAACACCTACGTCGACAGCCATGTCGGTGAAAACGTGGTCGCGGTGTTCGGCAACGTGGAGCTGGGCCCGCACGCCGATGTCGCCGGTGACGTCGTGGCGATCGGTGGCGAACTGATCCGCGACCCAGCCGCCCTCGTGCATGGCGAGGTCCAGAACGTGATGGTGCTGGGCAAGATGGGCGGATTTGATTGGCTCCGGTCCTGGGTGCACCACTGCCTGTTGCTGGGCCGTCCGCTGGCGTTCGCGCCGGGTCTGGGCTGGGCCTGGACCCTGGCCCTCGGGTTCCTCGGCCTCTACCTGCTCATCGCACTGCTGTTCCCGCAAGGCGTGGACAATTGCGTGCGCACCATGGAAGCGCGGCCGGGCCGCACGGTGCTGGCCTCGATCTTCACCTTCCTGTGCAAGCCCATCGTGTTCCTGGTGCTCGTGGTCACCGTGATCGGCATGGTGCTGATTCCGTTCCTGGCCTTCGCGCTGTTCGTGGCCGGGTTATTCGGCAAGGCCGTGGCGCTGGCGTGGGTCGGGCGGCGCGTGTTGCTGGCTCGCACGGGCGCCCCGGAACCGCGCCCGGTGCTCGCCGTGCTGGTCGGTGGAATCATCGCGCTGCTGCTGTATGTGGTACCGGTGCTCGGATTCATCGTCTACAAGGGCCTCGATGTCCTGGGCTTCGGCATCGTCGTCTACACGCTGATCCTCGGCATGCGCGCCGCGCGTGCTGCAAAGGCTCCGCCTGCCGCCGCCGGACCAGCGGCTGCCGCTCCCGCGGGCGAGGCCACGGGCGCGGCGCCTGCCGCAGCCGCGACAGACACGGCGCCGCCTGCACAGCCGCCGCACGCCGCGCCGCCGCCGGCCGCACCGCCAGCGGTCTCACTCGACCACGCGAACCGCGCCGGTTTCTGGATCCGCATGGCTGCGCTCCTGCTGGACCTCATACTGGTGGGCATCATCACCTCCATAGTCGACCTGCCGCATCATGGGCATGGTTTCCTGCTGATCCTCGCCGCCTATGGCGCCGTGATGTGGAAATTGCGCGGTACCACCATCGGCGGCATCGTCTGCGGGCTGCGCGTGGTGCGGCTCGACGGACGCGCCATCGATTGGCCGACCGCGCTCGCACGGGCGCTGGGCGCCTTCCTGTCGATGGCGGTGGCCGGGCTGGGCTTCATCTGGGTGGTGTTCGATTCCGAGCGCCAGTCGTGGCACGACAAGATCGCCGGCACCGTGGTGGTGCACGTGCCGCGCGGCACGGCGCTGGTCTGATGACCGGCGGCCAGGCAGGTCGCTACTTCAGGTTCTCATCGAACCACCGGTACCCGTAGTAGAGACCCGCGCCACCGGCCACGCCGCCCACCACGATGGCGGTGACCAGCCCGATGCGCGCGCCGAGCCACCAGCCTGCCGCGCCGGCGATCGATGCAGCCAGCCAACCGATGATCGTGCGCATGGGCGGCCCCAATTCCCTCAATGACGGACGCGGCGGCGCGGCCGTTGAAAAGAGTACATCAAACCGTCGTGCCCAGACCGTATCATGGTCCATCCAAGTTTTTTGCTTGCAAGGGGTAGAGCATGGGCATGTTCGACGGCATCCTGGGCGGCATCGTCGGCGCGGAAATGGCGACGGTCGTGAATCATCTGATCGAAAAACACGGCGGCGTGTCGGGCATCGTCAGTGAACTCCAGCAAAAAGGGCTGGGCGACACGGTCAAGTCATGGGTGAGCACGGGACCGAACCAGAGCGTCACTGCGGACCAGCTCCACCAGGCGCTCGGCGCCGGCGACGTTGCACAGCTGGCTGCCAGGATGGGCATCAGCCCCCAGGAGCTGCTCGCGAAGCTCACACAGGCCCTGCCCACGGCAATCGACAACCTGACGCCGGGCGGAATGCTGCCCAAGACCTGAAGTTCGTATTATGGAATCCTGAAGTTGCCGGGCCCGCTGTGCGCGAATCGCGACAGCTTGCCGGGGGTTCCTCGCCCCGCTGCAATGGTCACACACCAAACCGGACCGGGGGCACCTCGTGGACACCAAAGACCATTTCATGCGCATCGCCGTCATTGCCTCGGTCATCCTGGTGGGCGCCCTCGCGCTGGCGGTGCGGCTGCACTCATAGCGTATGATCGACCCCTGAATTGACCAGGGGGGCCGGGATGATGAGCCGCCGCGCGACGGGGCTGAGTGAATTCAAATCGGGCGGGGTCGCCCTATGGGCCACGCTGATTGCCGTGCTGGCATTCGCGGCGCTGACGCACTGGATGTATGAGCCGCCCTCTCCCCTGGCCGCGGACGCCCCGGGCAGCGTGTTTTCAGCACAGCGCGCGGTGGCTGAACTTCGCGGCCTGATCGGCGATGACGTCCCCCACCCGCTCGCCAGCAGCGCGGACGCCAGAGTCCGCGACGGAATCGTCGCGCGGTTGAATGCGCTGGGCATTCCCACGGAACTGCAAAGCGGCTGGGTCTGCGATACGGCTCTGGTGTGCGGCATGACCGTCAACATCGTCGCCCGTATCGACGGTACCGAGCCCGCCAGCGGCGCGGTGCTGCTCGCGGCGCACTACGACTCGGTACCGGCGGGTCCCGGCGCGGGGGACGACGGGATCGGTGTCGCCTCGATACTCGAGATCGCGCGGATACTCAAACAACAGCCCGCAGCACGCCACCCGGTCATCGTGCTGATCGACGAAGGCGAGGAAGCCGGCCTGCTGGGCGCGCACTTGTTCGTGAACGCGCATCCGGCCGCCCGTACCGTCAAGGCTGCGGTGAACCTCGACGCGCGGGGCGACAGTGGCCCCAGCCTGATGTTCGAAACCGGCGCGGCGACCGATTTCTCGATGCGCCTGTTTGCGTCGGCGGTCGCGCGGCCGATGAGCAATTCGCTGTATTACTTCATCTATAAACTGCTGCCGAACGACACCGATTTCACCGTGTTCAAGGCGGCCGGCTACGAAGGCTTCAATTTTGCGCTGATCGGCGACGTCGAGCGCTATCACACGCCGCAGGACAATCTTGAAAATCTCAGCCTCGGGAGCCTCCAGCACCAGGGACAGAATGCGCTCGCGGCCGTGCAATCGCTGGCGAGCGCCGACCTGTCGCGCATGAACCCGGCCGGCGCGGTGTTCTTCGATGTCCTGGGCCGCGTACTGGTGCGCTGGCCTGCGAGCTGGGCCGCCTGGCTCGGTATCGCGCTCACGGCCGCACTTGGCTACGCGCTGTGGGCCATTCGGCGCCGAGTCGCCGTTCCCGCGCCAGGCATCGTCTACGCATTTGCGGCGCTGATGATCGGCTGGCTCGGTGCAGTGATATCCGCCGCAGTAATGCTGACGCTGGTCCGCGCTGGCGGGGCGGTGCCGCCGGCGGCAGCGTACTCCTGGGCGGCGCATCCACTCGGCATGCACGCGGCCTGCGTGGCGCTGGCGCTGTTGGCGCCGGCCTGTGCAGTGCGACTGTTCGCGCATCGCACCGGTGCGTGGAGCCTGTGGCTGGCCAATGTCGCGTGGCTTGGCGCGCTGGCATTGCTGTGTGCGCTGAAATTTCCGGAACTGAGCTTCCTGTTCGTGGTGCCCGTGGTGGCGAGCCTCGGCGCCTCGATACTGGCGTTGCGTACGCTGCAACACACGCGCGCCTCCCAACCGGTGCCGTCACTGGTGGCCGCCCTGCCGGTGCTGGGCGCGGCCCTCACGCTGGTGCCCTCGCTCCTGCTGACCTATCCCGCGCTGGGCGCGGATGCCTGGCCCATTATCACTGCGGTGTCGGGCCTTGTGGCGCTCGGGCTCGCACCCTGGCTCGTGAATACGCGCACCCGCAGTTACCGGGCCTGGTTGCTGCTGGCTACCGTCATCGTAATCGCCGGCGGCGCGGTGACGCTGCTGCAACCGACGTACTCGCCACAAATGCCGCAGCGGACCCTGCTGTGGTATGCGCTCGACGCCGACAGCGGCAAGGCGCGCTGGATCCTGCAGCCCGATTCGAAGCGCAGTCCGCCGCAACTCGCCTTCGACGCAGGCGCCGCAGCACAGTCCACTGCGCTCCTGACCGGCAACATCACCGGGGTCAGCACGGCGCCGGCGCCGCGCCTCGACTACAGCGCACCGCAGCTGCAGATCCTTGACGCACAACCCCGCGATGCCGGCAGCGCCTATCGCCTGCACTTGCGCTCTGCCCGTGCCGCAGCGGAGATCGGGCTCGCGTTCCCGCGCGATCGGGCGGTAACCTCGGTAACGCTCCTGTCCGAGGGCCAGCGGATTCCGGCGCACCTGTGGCGCGCACCGGACGGCACCGGATGGCTGGATCTGATCGGCGCTCCGCCCGAGGGCATCGACCTGGAAGTTGTGGTCCCGGAAGCCGGCGAAATCGCCGCGCACCTGCTGGACCGCTCCTACGGCCTGCCCGCCGCGGGTGCGGCGCTACGCCCCGACGGGCCGTCCCTGACGACGCCTTCGCAAGACGGCGACCTGACCATTGTCTATCGCGCGATTACGCTAGCCCCGCTGCAACACGCGCCCGATCCTTAACACTTCTTCGACCAGCAGCGCCAGGTCGGCGGTCTGCGTGCGGTGATTGACGATTGCCGCGCGCAGGCAATAACACCCGTTGAGCGTGGTGTAGGAAGGCGCCACCACGCCGCCCTCGTGCAGGCGGATCAGCAGTTCTTCGTTCAGCGCGTTGAGTTCCTGCGGCGTGCCGCCCTGGCCGCGATAGCGGAAGCACACGATGTTCAGCCCCACCGGGGCCATGAGTTCGAGTTCGCCCGCCGCGCACACCAGTTCACCGAGCCGTTGCGCCTGCGCGATGTTCTGCTCGATGAGTCGCCCGTACTTGTCGAGCCCGTGCTCCTTGAACGACAGCCAGACCTTGAGCGCACGGAAGCCGCGCGAGAGCTGCAGGCCGTAGTCGCTGAACCAGTCGGCGCCACTGGCGAGCCCGCGCTGCGCGTGCGCCAGGTATTCGGGCGTCAGTGAAAAAGTGGCGCGATGCGCCTTGCGATCGCGCACCAGCACGCAGCCGGCCTCGAACGGCACGTGCAGCCATTTGTGCAGGTCGAGCGCCACCGAATCCGCCTGCTCCATGCCCCGCACCAGCTGCCGGTGGTGAGGTGCCAGTGCCACCACCGCGCCGATGGCGCCATCGACGTGGAACCACAACCGTTCCTGACGGCAGAAGGCCGCGAGCCCTTCGAGGTCATCGACCGAGCCGGTATTGATCGTGCCGGCGGTCCCGATCACGGCGCAGGGCTGCAGGCCGGCAGCGCGATCCGCGCTCACGGCCTGCGCCAGCGCCGCCAGGTTGAATCGGTACCGGTCGTCGACCGGGATCTTGCGCAGTGACTTTGCGCCATGGCCCAGCAGCTCGACGGCTTTCTGGATGCAGCTGTGCACTTCCGTCGAAACGTAGAAGCACAGGGGCTTCGGCAGTGCCGCCACGCCTTCGGCCCGCACATCCACTGCGGCTCCGGCGCTGCGCGCCACCGCGAGGGCAACGAAATTGGCCATCGAGCCGCCGCTGACGAGCAGGCCGCCGCTGCCCTGCGGGAGACCGACGATCTCCTTGCACCAGTCGACGACCTGGGACTCGACCAGGTTGCCGACGTGGTTGCCGCCGCCCATGTTGGGGTTGACGGTCGCGGCGAGAAAATCCCCCAGCGCGCCGAAAGCCGTACCATTGCCCATGAACCAGCCCCAGAAACGCGGATGCGTGTTGCCCATCTGGAACGGCATGACCCACTCGTGAAAATCGTGGTAGGCGCGTTCCGCTCCCTGCGGCGAGCGCGGCAACGGCGCCTGGAACTGCGCGGCCACCGCAGCCGGCGTCGGTTGCCAGACCGGTCGCTGGCGCACTTGCTGCAGGTAGTCCAGGGCCTCGTCGACGGCCTGGTGCGCCAGCTTGCGCAAGGCTGGCCAGTCTTCCGGGTCGAGCGTTTCCTGCGTCAGTTCGCCTGCCATGATTCCTCCGTCGGCATTGATCAGTAACATACTATGGTCGCACGAGCGGATCCCCAAGGGTAAGCCGATGGTCGAACTGGACGCGAAGACGCCAACCGTGGTGCGTGCCGTGGTGCGTGTCGAGGATGTCGCGCCGACGCCCTGGCGGAACGGGGGCGGTGTCACGCGCGAACTGCTCGCCTGGCCCGATGCCCGGGACTGGATCGTCCGCGTCAGCGTCGCCGACATCGTCGCGTCCGGACCGTTCTCGCAATTCCCGGGCGTCGACCGCTGGTTCGCCGTGCTCTCCGGGGGCGCGATCGGGCTGGAGTCGGCCGGTGCCGCACCGCAGGTGCTCGATGCGTCGCAACCGGCGCTGCACTTCTTTTCCGGCGACGCGGCTACGCACTGCAACGCGCTCGGCGCCGTCACACGCGACTTCAACGTCATGCTGCGACGCGCGCGTGGCCGGCTGCATCAGCAGCCGCTCGCGCAGTCTCCATTGCTGGAAACCAGCGCTGAAATCATCGCGCTCTTTACGGTGCAGGCGCTCGCCGTGGAGGCCACGGGCAACGCCGGTTGCCGGCTGCCGGGCATGACGCTGGCGTGGTGGCACAATCCGCGGCGCGGGAAACTGACGCTGCGTGCCGAGGTAGCGAACGCGCGCGGCTGGTGGCTCGAAGTGAATACCACGTCATGAAGGCGCTGCGGCGCGGCCACTGGTCGCGTCAGAATACCCTGCGCAGGAATGCGCCGATCGCCGCGAGTTCTTCGGCGCAGACGGAATGGGCCATCGAATAGCTGTGCCACTCGACCGCGTAGCCCGCGGCGACCAGCAGCCCACGCGCTTCCTCGCCCATGCCCGGCGCGACCACGGGATCGAAGGAGCCGTGCGCCATGAAGAACGGCGTGTCCTGGTTGGCGGCCTGGCGTTCGGCGGCAAAGCTGTCGGCCAACACCAGGAAACTGGACAGGCCGATCACGCCCGCCAGCTTTTCCGGCAAGCGCGTGCCGGTGAGCAGCGCCATCGCCCCGCCCTGCGAAAACCCGGCCAGCACGATGCTGCCGGTGGGGACGCCGCGTTCGTTCTCGCGCCGGATGAGGGCGCGGATCGCGGCGTCCGAGGCGCGGGCGCCGGACTCGTCCTGCGGCGCGTAACGATTCAGGCCGATGATGTCGTACCAGGCCCGCATCGGCAGCCCACCGTTGAGCGTGACCGGGCGGACCGGGGCGTGCGGGAACACGAAGCGCAGCGCCGGATCGCCGGGGCGCACGAGCTGCGGGACAGCGGGTTCGAAGTCGTGGCCGTCGGCTCCCAGCCCGTGCAGCCAGATGACCGAGCGCTCCGGGTTGGGCGCGGTTTCGACCTCGACTGCAGCCAGCAGCGATGGCGCCATAAAATACCTGCATCCGTCATTGAACAATCAAGGGGCGCAGGGTTGCATCTTTCGGGACCAGTGCGCAACCATGGCGCCCACACACCACCCCGGGACCCGCATGGCTGGCACTCAAGACTTCGCCCCCGACCCGCGTAACGCCCGCGCATTGGTCTCGCTCAACGGTCAGTTGCTGCCGCGCGAGGCGGCCCGGGTGTCGCTCTTCGATGGCGGCTTCGTGGTCGGCGATGGCGTCTGGGAGGGCATTCGCCTCCACAAGGGCGCGCTATTGTTCCTCGATGAACACCTCGATCGCCTCTACTGGGGCGCGCGGCAGATCCGCCTCGACATCGGTCTCGACCGCCGGGCACTCATTGGCGAACTACGACGCACGCTGAGCGCGAATGACATGCACGATGGCGTGCACATCCGGTTGATGGTGACCCGCGGTGAAAAATCGGCGCTGAACCAGGACCCCCGCAATGCCCTCGGCAGGCCCACCGTGGCCATCGTCGCCGAGTACAAACTCCCCGCCCCGCAGTTGCGGAGTACCGGCGTGAGCCTGTTCACGGCTTCGATACTGTGCACGCCGGCGACCATGTTCGACATGCGGCTCAACTCGCACAGCCGTCTGAACCTGATTGCCGCCCTGTTGCAGGCCATCGAGGCCGGAGCCGATGAAGCACTGATGCTCGACCCGAATGGCTTCGTCTCCAGCTGCAATGCGACCAACTTCTTCTTCGTGCGCGACGGCGTGGTGCTGACTTCCACGGGGGAGTACTGTTTCAACGGCATTACGCGCGGCAATGTTATCCGGCTTTGCCAGGAATCGGGTGTGCCGATCAGGCTGGGGGAATTTACGTTGGCCGAAGCGCAGGCCGCGGATGAAGCCTTCGTGACCGGTACCTTCGGTGGGATCACGCCGGTGCGCGAACTCGACGGGTGCGAGCTGTCCGCAGCGTTGCCCGGGCTGGTGACACAGCGGCTGCAAGGCCTGTACGCGGTCCTGAAAGATGCACAGGCGGCGGGACGGGTTTGATGGCTCCCGACGCGATCCGCATCGCCATGTGGTCGGGACCGCGGAACATCTCCAGCGCCATGATGCGCTCGTTCGGCGCACGGCCGGATACCGCCGTGGTCGACGAGCCTTTCTACGCGGCCTACCTCGCCTCCTCCGGCTCACTCCACCCGATGCGCGCCGAAGTCCTTGCCTCGCAACCCAACGACTGGCGCGCAGTCGTCGCCGCACTGTTGGGTCCGGTTCCCGGCGGCCGGCCGATCTGGTACCAGAAGCACATGACCCATCACATGCTGGGCAGCATTGGCCGCGAATGGCTGCGCGGCATGCGCAATGCCTTCCTGATCCGCGATCCGCGCGCCGTGCTGGGCTCGTACGTGCGCATACGCGAACGCGGCGAGCCCACGCTGGCCGATATCGGCATCGTGCAGCAACGGGAGCTGTTCGAGCGCGAAGCGGACCGGCTGGGCACGGCACCGCCGGTGATCGAAGGAGCGGACGTGCTGGCAGATCCGCCATGCATGCTGGCGCGGCTGTGCGCGGCGCTGGATATTCCCTACACCGACGCCATGCTGGGCTGGCCCAGCGGGCGGCGCGACACGGACGGCGTCTGGGCGCCGGCATGGTATGAATCGGTGGAGCGCTCGACCGGCTTTACGCCGCCGGCGCCCCATGGCGCCGCCACCCTGCCCGATCGGCTCCGGCAGATCGCGGACCTGGCGCAACCCCACTATGCCGCGCTGGCCATGCATCGGCTGGACGCGGGCGCTGTATAATCATCGGTTGCATTGCCGGGGATCCTTATGAACACCTTCGACGCGAAAATGACGCCCGCAACGCCCGCACGGAACACCTACGATTCCGAGGTTCCGCCGAACCTGCTGGAATTCATGCTCAAGAGCTGGAATCCGCAGGGCCGCAAGCTCCCGAAGGTTATTGCGGACGCCGGGAGTTTTCGCAAGCGGCGCGAGCGGCTGTCGCGTCGTTTCCCCGGCGAGCTTCTGGTCATACCCACCGGCCACCGCAAGGTCCGGGCCAACGACACCTACTACGTGTTTCGCCCGGGCACCGACTTCTATTACCTGACGGGCACCTTCGAGCCCGACTGCGTCCTGGTGCTGCTGCCCGACGGCAAGACGCACCGGCAGCTGTTGTTCGTCGAACCCAATCCCGGCAAGACCGACGCGAGCTTCTTCACCGACCGCAACAAGGGCGAACTGTGGGAGGGCCCACGGTTCGGTGTGGAGGAAAGCGAGACGCGCTACGCCATCGCCTGCCGGCCGCTCACCGAACTGGGATCGACCCTGCAGGCGGCCACGGCCCTGGCCGGGACCCCGCGTCGCATGCTGCGCGGCTGCTCGCCGGCTACTGAAGTCATGCTGGGCGCCGACGCCGGGGAACAATCGCCGCGCGACCAGGAGATGGCAGCCTTCCTGTCGGAAATGCGCCTCATCAAGGACGCCGGCGAGGTCAAGGCGCTGCGCAGCGCGGTTGCCGCCACCAAGCGTGGCTTCGAGGACGTGATCGCGCGACTGAAGAGCGCGAAGAGCGAGCGCGAGCTCGAGGGCGTGTTCTGGACGCGCGCCCGGATGGAAGGGAACGACGTGGGCTACACCTCGATCGTCGCCTCGGGCGCCCACGCCTGCACGCTGCACTGGAAGCATAACGACGGCGCGATCCGCAAGGGTGATCTGCTGTTGCTGGACGCCGGCATCGAAGGCCACTCCCTGTACACGGCGGATGTCACGCGCACGCTGCCGATTTCAGGGAAGTTCACGCGCGAGCAGCGCGCGGTCTACGAGATCGTGCTCGAGGCGCAGCGCGCGGCGCTGAAGATTGTCAGGCCCGGCAACGACTTCATGGCTCCGAACAAGGCAGCCATGCACGTGCTCGCGCACGGCCTCGAACGCCTCGGCATCCTGCCGACGAGCGCCACCGAAGCGTTGCGCGATGAAAACCAGTTCTACCGTCGCTACTCGCTGCACAACGTCAGCCACATGCTTGGCCTCGACGTACACGATTGCGCGCAGGCGCGCGCCGAGAACTACAAGTACGGCAAGATGGAACCCGGCATGGTGCTCACCATCGAGCCCGGCCTGTACTTCCAGAGCGACGACCTTACCGTGCCAGCGAAGTACCGTGGCATCGGCGTACGCATCGAGGACGACATCCTGGTCACGGCCAGTGGACACCGGAATCTCTCGGCGGGCCTGCCGCGCGAGCCGGACGCAGTGGAAGCGTGGATGCGCCAGGTCTGGAAGCGCCGCTAGGCCAGCATTGCGCCGATGGAAGCTTTCACTCACCTGTCGATTCTGGTGTCGGTCATCCTGGCACTCGGTATCGCCGCTCTGCTGAGCGGCTTCGCGCAGATCATCGAACACCGGCGTACGGCACTCATCATTGCGGCTATCGGCCTGCTCACAACAGCAGACCGCGTGCACCGGCTGCTCGCCTATGCGGCGCTACTGGCCTGCGGCAGCTATGTAGCACTGTTGTTCTCCAGACTCAGCTAGTGCTGAACGCTGTACGCCATCCAGCCCGTGGCGACTGTGCTCACGAGTCCCTGCTGCGCTGCAGAGGTTCGCGGTGAGTGATCTCGCGCTTTACGCCGCCACGGTGCTCATCTGGGGCTCTACCTGGTTCGTCATCACCCTGCAGCTGGGCGTGGTGCCGCCCGCCGTGTCGGTCATGTGGCGGTTTCTCGCAGCGGCGCTAATCCTGCTCGGCTTCGCGCTGCTGCGCGGGCTGCCACTGCGCTTCAGTCGCAGGGATCACCAGTGGATGGCGTTGCAGGGCCTGCTGCTGTTCTGCCTCAATTACGTCGGCTTCTATATTTCGGAGCAGTACCTGGCTTCCGGCCTGGTCGCAGTGATCTGCTCGATGCTGACCATCGGCAATATCGTGGGCATGCGCGTGTTCTTTAAGGTTCGTACCCACGCGCTCAACCTGCTGGGGGCGCTGATCGGTGTCGCCGGCGTCGTGGCGCTGTTCTGGCCAGAACTGCGGGCCCTGTCGGCCACCACCACCACCGCCACCGGCGTGGCATGGGCGCTCGGCGCCACGGCGAGCGCGTCGCTCGGCAACATGGTCGCGTCCCGCAACCAGAGCCGGCACCTGCCGGTGCTGCAGGTCAACGGCTGGTCGATGCTGTATGGCGCCGTCATCACCGCCGCGGCCGCCGCCGCGCTGGGCCAGCGCTTCACCTTCGACTGGTCGTGGCGCTACGTGAGTTCACTGGCCTACCTCGCGGTGTTCGGTTCGGTGCTGGCCTTTGGCGCCTACCTGACGCTGATGAAGCGCATCGGCGCCGGGCGCGCGGGTTATTCGATGGTGGCAATTCCGGTCGTGGCGCTGCTGATCTCCACGTGGCTGGAACACCTGCACTGGACCACCAACCTGTGGACCGGCGTTGCACTGTGCCTGGCCGGCAATGTGCTGGTGCTGCGGCGGAGCCGGGCGTAACCGCTGGCGTGAGCCACGCCGCAGCTAGAAATCGCTGGCAAGCGTCAGCGAGAAATGCCGACCCTGTTCCGGCAGGGCTACCCCGGACGACATCAGCCGCAGGTCCGTGGCATCGTTGACATCCTCGGCGTCCAGACGCGCCACGCTGGTGTGCCCGAACAGCGTGAGCCGGTATCGTGCCGTGAACGACAGCAGCCAGTAGGCAGGCAGGTCGCCCTGCAGGGCGGGGCGCGCGGACACGCGGTTCCACTGCATGCCCAGCGACCAGAGCCCCCAGCGCGGTGGCGCATAATCGATGTTGGCGTCGAGCAGCAGCGGGATGACCCCCAGCGCGATCCCACCGTTCGGGTCCAGTAAACCGGCGCCGAGCTTGACACCCGGGCGCAACCACACGGCACCCAGCACCGCGGTCAACCCGGCCTCCCCGTTTACCGTTGCGGAAGTTTCGACGCCGCGGTGGCGGATCTGGCCGAGCTGTCCGTAATTGCCCGAGCCATCGAGGTTGAAATAGGCCTTCTGTATCTCGAACACGCCGGCCACGATCTGCACATCCGGACGCGGCCTGAGACTCAAGCCAGCGTCCACCTGCCAGGTCGCGGTCGCCGGCGCGGTCGCAAAGGCGACGGCCGCGTTGGCCGGCGCGGGCGCTGAATCCTCCAGCCCGCGCGTGTAACTGCCGTAGGCAACCAGCTTCGGCAGCGGGTCCAGCGTGAAACGGAAACTCGCCAGCGTCGGGCTCGCGCGTTCGCTACTGGTCGCGGATGCTCCGGCGATTGATCGCCGGTAGTTCACCTGCTGCGCGCCGACGCTGACCGACCCGCGGCCAATCCACCGTTGTTCAAATGAAACACCGAACCCGATCTGGCGCACGCGGTCCACGCGCCCGGTAGCGGGCGTGAACACGAGCGTCGGCTTCGGAATCGCGGTGTGATCGTCGATGCTGACGAGGCCCAGATCGACGCTTGCGTCGCCGCCGAAATTGCGCTCTACATCCTTGCCGCGGAGCGCCACGGACCACAGACGCACATGGCTTCCCGATGCTGACCGGTGCAGCAAGCGCAATTCACCGGACGTCGATTGCGGGTGCAACGGCGGCGAGACGTCGATCTGGTGCTGGACCATGCGCTGCCCATCGAGATCGAGGAACAGGTCAGAGTAATTTCCCGGGCTGTGATCCGCTGATCGGAACAGGCCGCCGGACCAGGCCCATGGGCCGCTGCCCACGGACCTTGCGATCACGCCCGCGGTCAATTCGTTCCAGTGCCATTCGGTCCAGCGCTGCGTAGGCAGGTGCCGTCCGATGAACGCAGGCGGGCGATCGTGCGTGCTGATGAACACCGCGGGCACTTCGTCGTGCTCGTTGCCGCGCACCATGCCCCAGAACGGCAGCAACTCGACGCCCACAGCCGGCCGCCAGCGTACCACCACGCCCATGCTGTTGCTGTGCGCGTGGCGCGCAAAATCGGCATCGGGATTTTGCTGCGCGTGGTAACACAGGCTGGCGCTCAGCGACCCGCCGGGCGCGGCGCGCTGGCCATCGAGCTCGACCGAGGAAGTGCGGTATGAACCCTGCGAGAGCACTACGCTCGCCAGGCTCTCCGGCCCGCTCGCGTGGAGCGTATAGTTCGCTATGCCGGTCGGCGAGGGCGTATCGAAGGACTGCGCCGCCAGCCCGACCCTGATCGTCGCCCCGGTGGCCAGGCATTCGTTCATGGCGAAGGTCTGCTGGTCGAAGTACAGCCCTTCAATGCGCAGGTTCCCGGCCGCTCGCGGACTGAAGCCGCGCACGTGTTCGGCGTCGTACAGCCCGATGGACTGCGAACCGACGGTGGTGCCAAAGGCGTCGTCCGCGGCGGTGACCGCGTTTTCACCGGCACGCTGCGCCAGTGCCGCCAGCGGCAGGAACATGCCGGCCAGCGCGAACGCTTGCCGGACCGCACACCAGTGAATCAAGGGCAGGATTTCCGGCCGCCGCAGGGGAGGCCATTATAGCCGTTCAATGCGCGGGGACGTGACGCTCCGCGCGGATGGAATGGGGGCCCGCACCGACCGCGTCGCGCGCACGCAGGCGCTGCGGTTTCACGGCGTATTGCGCGCGCAGCTGCCGGAACAGGCTCGTGCGGCTCCCGAACCCGACCTGCTCGGCGATCGCGGTCATCGTCCAGGCTGATTCCTGCAGCAACCGCAGCGCCGCGGCAGCCCGCTTGCGGTTCAGGTAACCGCTGGGCGTCAGCCGGTAGACGCTCTTGAAGGTGCGCAGGAAATGAAACGGCGACAGATGCGCAGCCGTGGCGATATCGCGCAGTGCGATGGGGTCGCGATAGTGGGCGTGAATGAAATCGACGCCGAGGCCCAGCCGGCGCAATAGTTCATGCCGGGTCGAGGGCTTGCTCGAGGGGATCGCGTCGGCAACCTGCAGTTGCCGGTGCTTGAGTTTCATCATCCGCGCCAGCAGGAACAGCAGTTGCTCTTCAAGCCAGTTCTCATCCTCGAGGCCGGCGTCGACGGCACTGCGGATATGGCGCAACACCGGGCTGACCAGGCGATCGTGTTCGTAGAGCCGCTCGGCAAACTCGCCGGGGCCCGACTGCCCGCCCGCGGGGTCGTCCAGCTGGCCCGTGGCGGAGGTCACCAATGATTGCCACACCTGTTCGACCAGCCGGCTCTCGAAGAATATCGAGAATGAATGCACCGGCCACAGCGATTCTATGCGGCTGCCGTACCGTCGGCCGGCATTGATTATGGCAAAGGTGTCGTCATCGACCGAAACGCGGTGACCGTCGAGAAAATAGTCTTCCGCGCCGCCGAACGCCGCCTTGATGGACAACAACTGCTGGAATTCCGGGTACTCCACGCGCCGTGCGCGCGCGGATATCACCGCGCTTTCATGGCCCCAGCGCGCGTAGAACCGCGGCCTGAAGGCGGGGTCCCAGGTCGCAGGCATTTCCCTGTAGATCAACTGACACTCACATCGGCGACCGTACTCGGGCCCCAGTATCCCAGTGTAGACCCCGCCGCAGTACAACTTGTTGCAGATTCTGCTAATTCCTGCCCCGCTCACGCTGCGGCAAGTCCGCAACAACTGCAACGAGCGGCGCAACCGCGATTCATAGACTTCCCCACACCGCGCGCCACCCGGCTCGCCAGCCAAGGCTGCTTCCATATTCAGGGGACTGCTATGCATTTCAGAGTTCAGTGCCGATATTTCATGGCCGTGGCCGCCGCGGCAGCGCTGCTGGGCGGGCCAGAGGCCGTCTACCCGCAGAATGCCGCGGCCAGCGCCGGCGGTGACCCGCTCGAGGAGGTCATCGTGACCGGATCCCGCATCGTCCTGCCCAACATGGGCAGCACCAGCCCCATCCAGGTGGTCACCGCCAGGGATATCCAGGTGTCGGGCAAGGTGGACGTCAGCGACGTCATCCTGCAGCTGCCGCAGAACTTCAACAATTCGTTTGCCGATTTCAACGGTCGGTCCAGCGCGCTGACCACCGCAGGCGGCCTCGCGACAGCGGACCTGCGCGGCCTGGGACCACAGCGGACGCTGGTGCTGGTCAACGGCCGCCGGCTCGGCGCCGCGGACGCCAATACGGCCAACCCAAACCCCGCCCCCGACCTGGACCAGATTCCGACCTCGCTGGTCGAGCGCATCGACGTGGTGACGGGAGGCGCCTCCGCCGCCTACGGCTCGGACGCCATCGCCGGCGTGATCAACTTCGTCATGAAGCGCAACTTCGAGGGCATCCAGATCGAGGGGCAGCTAGGCGAGAACTGGCACGAGCAGCACAACAAGGTCGCGCAGGGCTTCAATGTCCCGCCGGCCTATACGCCGCTGACCGGCAGCATCCGCGACGGACAGAACAAGGAGTTCAACGTCATCCTGGGAGCCAACATTGCGGATGGCAAAGGCAACGTGACCGGCTATTTCGGCTACCTGCAGGTCGATCCGGTACCGAGCGGCAACCGGGATTTCGGCGCCTGCCAGCTCAACGCCAACACCGATCCCACCGGCAGCTTCTACAACACGGCGTTCTGTTCCGGTTCCGGCAACTCCAATTTCTTCCAGCGTGTCGGCGACCCGAACGTCTATTCGGTACTGGGCAACCAGTTTGTGCCGCGCGGCTCGGCCGTGACCACCCCGCCGTCGGTATTCAATTCACAGCAGTACATCTACAACGGCCGCGACGATCTGCGCTACACGGCGGGCTTCATGGCGCACGTGGATGTCAGCGATGCCGTCCGGCCCTACGTTGAATTCGGGTTCATGAACGACCGGACCGACCAGAAGATCGCGCCGTCCGCCCTGTTCCGCGGCGCCAACCCCATCGACCCGACCATGCGGGGCAACTACAACGTCAACTGCGACAACCCGCTGCTCAGCGCGCAGCAGGCCGCCATCCTATGCAGCCCCGCGCAGCTCGCCTACGTGGCCGCCAACCCTGGGCAGCCCTGCCTGTTCCCCGGCAGCGCGCCTGCGCCCAACTGCGCCAACGTCAACATCGGCCGCCGCAACCTCGAGGGCGGCGGGCGCGAGTCCTACTACGAACACACCAACTACCGCGGCGTCGCCGGCCTGAAGGGCAACCTCGGCGCGGCCTGGAGCTATGACGCATACGGCCAGTACTACTACACCTCGTTCTTCAACGTGAACAAGCAATACCTGAATTTCGCTTCGATCAATAACGCGCTGCAGGTCACCACCGATGCCGCAGGCAAGCCCGTGTGCATCAGCGGCCCGCCCTGCGTGCCCTATGACATCTTCAAGGATGGCGGCGTAAGCGCCGATCAGCTCCAGTATCTGTACCTAAATGGCTCCGCGTACGGCACCAATTCACAGCGCATCGTGCACGCGGACGTGACCGGCGACCTTGGCAAGTATGGCTTGCACTCTCCGTTTGCGAACGATGGTTTTTCTGTGAATGCCGGTTACGAACATCGCGCGGAGAAACTAGGCTTCGATCCGGACTCGGGGGAGATTGGCGGTCTGCTGTCGGGCTTTGGCGGCGCGGCTTCGCCGATCCACCGCAGCCTCAGCCTCGATGAGGAGTTCATCGAATTGGGCGGCGCGCTGGTCCAGGACAAACCCGGCATCAGGAGCCTGATCGTTGACACCGGATTCCGTGAATCCGACTACTCGACCAGCGGCCGCGTCAGCACCGGCAAGTTTGAAATCACCTATGAGCCGTTTGCGGACCTGCGGTTCCGCGGATCATTCCAGAAGGCCATCCGGGCACCCAACCTGATCGAGCTGTTCAATCCCGCCGCCATTGGCCTGGTGGCATCGGGCCAGGACCCGTGCGCACCAAACGAAATCAGCGGCGTGATCGCCGCGACATTGCAGCAGTGCCTGAAGTCCGTGCCATCCGACGCGGCGTCGCAGGCGGCGTTTACGGCTGCCTACAACGCGGGCACGATTCCACAGGGCACGGGCAGCCAGCTGACTGCGGAAGTCGGTGGTAACCCTAATTTGAAGGCGGAGAAAGCCGATTCCTTCAGCGTGGGTGCCACGTTCACGCCACATTTTCTGTCCGGATTCAGCGGCAGCGTCGATTACTTCCAGATCAAGCTCAAGGACGCGATCGGCGCGATTGCACCAGGACTCCTGGTGCAAGGCTGCCTGAATAGCGGCGACCCCACTTTCTGCGGCAAGATCGTCCGCAATCACAGCGACTGGGGCTTGACGGGCGCCACACTGGCTGGCGGCGGCTATGTGGTGCAGACGGCCCTGAACGTGGGCGCAGTCAAGCTCAAGGGCGTGGACCTTCAGGGCGTGTACAAGCTGGCCCTGCACCCGGGCTGGGGTTCGCTTGGTTTTGCGCTCAATGGCGCGCTGCTGCTGAAAAATGAGACGCAGCCGTATCCGGGCTCACCCAGCTACGATTGCGCAGGATTGTTCGGCGCGCTCTGCCAGACCGTGAACCCACGCTGGCGCCACAACCTGCGGACCACGTGGTCGACGCCGTGGAACCTGGAACTAGCGTTGACCTGGCGGTATATCGGCGGCGTCTCGCTTGATAACAACGATTCCAATCCCCTGCTGTTCGGCCATACCTTCCAGAACCAGAATACGGGCGCTCCGACCTACGACTACTTCAACGCCCGCATTCCATCCTACGGCTATGCTGACCTGTCGGCGGGATGGACAGTTCGCAAGGGGATCGAGCTGCGCGCAGGCATCAACAACATGCTCGACAAGGACCCGCCGCTGGTCACTTCCGAACTGGTGTCGGGTGGCGCAAACAACACCTACGAAACCTACGACACGCTGGGTCGGCAGGTGTTCGCGGCGTTCACCGCCAGGTTCTGAAGTAACTTTGCAACAGGGAGCGGCCCAAGCGGCGGACCTCAGGGTGCCGTTGGGCCGCTCTCAGTTGTGCTTGAGCGACAGACCGGCGGCGCGCACGCCCGCCACCTTCCACTACGACAATGGCATGGCTCTGCCCCCTGGCCTTCGCGTGCGCAGCGCAGCCCTCTATGATCTGGGTGGCTGCCTGCGAAGTCATTTCAGCCTGTGCCGCCAAGGCCAGCACCGACAGCAGCGCCAGCGGTACGGCCAGCGCCGCGAGCAGGTCGGGCCGGAAAGAACTCGTATTACTGATCATGCGAGTCTGCGTTCGGCTCGAAGTGAATGTGCGCACTACGGCATCAGCCGAACCGCCATTCAAGCCATCGGGCTATTTTCGAGTCACGCCACTGGAAATAGCGAAAACCCGACCGGAGTGCCGACCGTTGACGCCGCTCCATCCGGAGGTGATCAGCAGGTCTGCGCTGCCGTCATGATCCAGGTCGCCCATGCCAACGGCATCGAACCCGAAGGTGTCGCCGGGCGTGCGGCAGGTGTAGGTCCTGATCAGCTTGCCGTTCTTGCCTGAGTACAGATAGGCCCGTCCGCCAGAAATCGCCGCCTTGCCGTACTGCCAGGCGCCCACGATGAGATCCGCACGACCGTCGCCGTCGACGTCACCAGCCATCGAAGGGCTGGTGCCAAAGCCGTCGCCGGCCGCCTCACCGCTCAGCGCATGGAGACGCCGCCCCGTGCGGCCCGAATACACATAGATGCGCCCGGTCGAGGGGCCCTTGGCCTCGTTGGTCCAGTCGGAGGCATAGATCTCGCTGATGCCGTCGCCGTCCATGTCGCCCGGCAGCGAGACAAACATGTAACCCAGCTTGTTGCCGGTGGCGTCAGCCTCGATGGTGAATTTGGGCCGCCCCGACGCGCCGTCGTAGACGAAGACACGGCCATGATGGGCCGGGCCGGCGCCCGGCGCACCGACCACAAGCCAATGCTGTTTCGCGTCAGAGTAGCCGGCAACCGTGCTGCCAAAGGCGTCACCGGCACGATCGCCCGACAGCGTCAGCAACAGCGATCCATCCTTACCCGAATACACGTAGGCATGTCCGGGCACCTTGCTCTCGCCTTCCTTGCCGGGAGAGCCCACGATCACGTCGGCATAGCCGTCGCCGTTGACATCGCCGGCACCCGAAATGTGATTGCCGAAGGACTCATCGGCGTTGGGGGAACGGAAACTGCGCAGCACACGGCCGTCGCGGCCAGAATAGATATGCCCGACACCGGCGCCCGACGGACCGCTGGCGACCACGTCGGGAACGCCGTCGCGATTCGTGTCGCCGGCCGCCTCCACGCCTGAACCCAGCTGATCGCCAAGCTCCCCATCGGCGGTCCACAACAGCGCACCGCTCCGGCCCGAATACACGTAGATGCGGCCCGCGTTTGAGCCGCTGGCGCCGTGCGTGGGCGCCGAGGTCACCAGATCATTGACGCCGTCGGCATCGACGTCGCCGATATTGCGCGCGATCCATCCAAACTGGTCGCCGGCAGCCTCGCCGCGCCACTCGTGGAGGATCTTCACGGGCTCGACGAATGGGCGCTCGAAATCGGCGGGCCCAGGCAACAGCGCCGCGTAACGCGCGTCGCCGCGTAAGGTGGCGAGATCCGCATCGGTCGTCATTTCGCTCATGTCGTAGCGATGCGTCGCGGCCGCGCGGCCCAGCCATTCGAAGGCGCGGCCCGGATCCTGTTTCGCGGCGTAGGCGGTGCCGAGGCCATAAAACACGCGGGGTGAATCCGGTTCGAGTTTCAGCGCCCGCAGATAGGCCACGATCGCCCCGTCGTAGTCGCGCAGCTGCGCGTTGGCCTTGCCGAGGTTCCGCCAGGCCAGCGCATTGTCCCGGTCCCGCGCGGTGATCTCGCCCAGCGCCCTGGCAGCACCAGCGGCATCGCCGGCCTGAAACTGGGCCAGCGCCGCACTCAGCGCTGCGGCGTCTGGGGCGGCGGCCGCGAAGACCGTTGCGCAGACCGGGGCCAGGCAACACAGCAGGCCCGCGGCAAGCGGCCGGGCCAGTGGGCGGGATGATGGCAAGGGAATCTCTCCAAGCAGCAAGGATGGGCCGAGACTACCAACCGGACGCTCTCTCATTGTTGCAGATCTTGCCAACAGCGTGCGCGAGCCGGCCAATTGCTATAATTCACCGATGAACGAGTATCTGTTTGCGTTTCAGACTTCGACGACCCACTGCGGGTTCCTGCGCGCGCCGCCCCTTCCCGCCAGGCCCGACGCGCGCTTCGTCGTCGCCGGCGTACCCTGGGACGGGGCCACGACCAACCGCCCCGGCGCACGCTTTGGCCCCCACGAGATCCGCCGCGCGAGCCACATGCTGTGCGATGGCATTCACCCTGCGTATGGCCTCTCACCGCTCACCGAACTCGCCGATTGCGGCGATCTGACGCTGCCCAATACTTCGCTGACCGGCATGCGCGCGGCGCTCGAGCCGCAGGCGCTGCAGCTGCTGCGGAAGCATCACATGGTGTGGCTGGGCGGCGATCATTCGATCTCCCTTTCGCTGCTGCGCGCGTATCGTGCCCATTCCGGCCGGCCGCTGGCGTTGCTGCATTTCGACGCCCATTGCGATACCTGGGAAACTCATTTCAACGAGCCCTCCGGCCATGGCACCTGGGTGTTTGAGGCGCTGCGTGAAGGGCTCATCGATCCGAAGCGCTCGGTCCAGATCGGCATCCGCTCGTCCGCGGCGCGCGAGACATCCAACTACGTCGCTGATCGCGGCGGGCTCATCTGCACCGGCCGCGACCTGCGCGGCCTCGCCAATGCCACACAGCTCGCGCCGGTCACGGCGGCGGTGCGCCAGCGACTCGCGGGCACGCCGGTTTATATGAGCTTCGACATCGACTGTCTCGACCCGGCATATGCACCGGGAACGGGAACACCAGAACCCGGCGGTCTCTCCACCGCACAGGCGCTGACGCTGCTCGAGGAACTCAACGATCTCAATTTCATCGGCATGGACCTGTGCGAGGTGGCACCGCCCTACGACCACGCGGAACTCACGAGCAACGCCGCATCCACCCTGGTCTGGACTTATCTGTGCGGCCGGATGGCCGGGGCGCCGCAGGCGGCCTGACCCGCCAGAGGTCCGCATGGACACCATCGATGTGTGCATCATCGGCGGCGGCATGGCCGGCGCGTCGGTGGCTTTTCACCTCGCGCCCCATGCCCGCATCACGCTGCTCGAGCGCGAGTCGCACGTCGGCTATCACAGCACCGGACGCTCGGCGGCGCTGTACTCGCCCAACTATTGCACCAGCCTCATCCAGCGCCTGACGCTGGCGGGGCAGCCTTTCCTGACATCGCCGCCGGCGGGATTCACGGCCACACCACTCCTGCACGATCGCGGCTACCTGATGATCGGCCGCACTGCACAGCTTGCTGCGCGCAGCCAATACGAGCAAGAGGCGCGCGCCGTGGGCCTCGACACCCGGCGGCTGACGATTCCGCAAGCCTGCGAACTCGTGCCGGTGCTGCGGCCGGAGGCCATCGACTGGGCGCTGCTCGACCCCAGCGCCTGGGATCTCGACGTCGACTCGCTCCTGCAGGGGTTCCTGCGCGGCGCGCGCGCAAATGACGCCAGCGTCCTCACTTCACGCGAAGCCGTAACACTCACACGCGACGGTGATGCCTGGCGCATCACGGGATCCGGCTGCGATTTCCGCGCCGGCATCGTCGTGAACGCCGCGGGCGCCTGGGCAGACGAGGTTGCCCGCCGTGCCGGCGTGGCACCGCTCGGCCTCGTGCCACACCGGCGCACCGCGTTCATTTTCGAACCGCCGGAAAGCGTCGCGGTGGCGAACTGGCCGATGGTCGCGGACGCCGAGGAGCAGTTCTACTTCAAGCCCGACGCGGGGCGCC
Organism: Gammaproteobacteria bacterium; assembly: GCA_025357915.1. Taxonomy (GTDB): domain Bacteria; phylum Pseudomonadota; class Gammaproteobacteria; order Steroidobacterales; family Steroidobacteraceae; genus FEN-1191. Next base: position 954 of record JANYLH010000061.1, on the reverse strand, counting down.
TGCTCGGCTCACTCGCCGAAGAAGTACCCTCGCCGCCCGTCGATGCTCTGCCGGAAGATCTTGACGTCGCCATTGCGGTCGATCGCATCGAGCAGATCATCGATTTTCCGGTACGGCGCGTGCTGCGCTCCTGGACCGGGCTGCGCGTGTTCGGGCCCGACCGCGACCCGGTATCGGGCTTCGACCCGGACGCGCCCGGGTTCTACTGGCATGCGGGGCTGGGCGGTGTCGGCATCCAGACCGCGGCAGGTCTGGGCGCGTTCGCCGCGGCGATGATCAGGAGTGAGGCGCTTCCCGCGGCACTCACTGAGCGCGGCGTATCGGCCGGCCAGCTCGCGCCGGAACGGCTGCGGTCACGGAAAGTCTAGCGAGCCGGACGGCAAGTCGATTCGTGAACCACGAGCTCGACCGCTGGCAGCCTGATCACCGGCCGGCGGCCATCCAGATCTGCGTCCCCGCCGGCAGCGCGATCATCGCTGTGCCCAGACCGGACGGTTACCTTCGATCTATGCCGTCTACCTCAATGACACCGGGGCGCAGACGCCATAAAGACAAAAGCCCCGACACCTTGCGGTGTCGGGGCCTGTCTCTATGAGAAGCCTGGCAGTGACCTACTCTGGCATGGCAACTGCCACACGACCATCGGCGCAGAGCATTTTCACTTCCGAGTTCGAAATGGGATCGGGTGGTTCCTGCTCGCTATAGCCGCCAGGCAAAACCGGAAGATTCTTTGAGTCGACGCGTGTCGCATTCGATAAATATCGAGAAATCGCTCCATCCGCATCAGGTCTACCTCGCACGAATGGCTCGGTAGCCAAACTGCTTGAGGTTATATGGTCAAGTCTCACGGGCAATTAGTACCGGTTAGCTGAAGTCATTACTGACCTTACACACCCGGCCTATCAACCAAGTAGTCTACTTGGGCCCTTTAGGGGAATCGAGTTCCCAGGGAGA
>JANYLH010000024.1 GCA_025357915.1 Gammaproteobacteria bacterium | reverse complement strand
CGCCGCGAGCACCACGCCCGGATACGGATAGCCGCGCGGCGGCGCAAAGGCCTGGCCGGTCGCCCATTCGACCAGGCCGTCTGGATCCGCCAGCGCGTCATCGATCATCACGCAGACGCGCTCGGGTCCCACGGGCACCACGCGGATCGTTGGCGTCGGGTTGAAGAACTGCTGCTCCATGTCGTGCCGCGCCGGCATGTCCTTTGGCAGCGAGTGGGTTAAGCTGCGCGCAACCGGTGGTATAACATACCGTGCCAAATATAGGTTCCAGACCCCTGGTGGCAGGCTAGTCACATGAAACTCGGACCAATCGACTGGGCCATCATGGCCACGTATTTCGTGTTCGTGCTCGGCATCGGCTTCGCGCTGCGCCGCTACATGAAGACGACCACCGATTTCTTCCAGTCGGGCCGGTCCATTCCGGCCTGGGTGGCCGGGCTCGCCTTCATCTCGGCGAACCTGGGTGCGCAGGAAGTCATGGGCATGGCGGCCTCGGGCGCCAAGTACGGCATCATGACCAGCCACTTCTACTGGATCGGCGCAATCCCGGCGATGGTGTTCCTCGCCGTGTTCATGATGCCGTTCTACTACGGCTCGCGCGCCCGCTCGGTGCCCGAGTACCTCAAGCTCCGCTTCGATGAAAAGACCCGCGGGCTGAATGCCATCACCTTTGCGCTCATGACGGTGCTGTCATCGGGCATCTCGATGTACGCGATGGGGCTGCTGCTGAACCTCCTGCTCGGCTGGAGTTTCGATGTGAGCATCTGGCTGTGCGCGCTGATCGTGCTGCTGTACATCACCATGGGCGGCCTCACTTCGGCGATCTACAACGAGGTGCTGCAGTTCTTCATGATCGTGTTTGGCTTCCTGCCCCTGGTGCTGCTGGGGCTCCATGACGTCGGTGGCTGGGCGGGCCTGAAAACCGGGCTCGAGCACGTCGCAGTCAGCAATGGTTTCGCGGCCGGCGCCTGGTCGCAGTCCTGGGCGCACATGGGGAGCCCCACCGACAATCCGATGGGCGTCGAGTGGTTCGGCATGGCCATGGGCCTCGGTTTCGTACTGTCCTTCGGCTACTGGTGCACCGATTTCCTCACCATCCAGCGGGCGATGGCGTCCGAATCGATGTCGGCCGCGCGCCGTGCGCCGCTGATCGCCGCGTTCCCGAAGATGATGTTCCCGTTCCTGGTGATCCTGCCGGGCATGCTGGCCATCGTGCTGCACCAGCGACTTGGTGCTGGAGGCTTTTCTCTTCCTACCAAGGCGGACGGCACGCTCAACTACGATATGACCGTGCCGCTGATGCTCTCGCATTATTTCCCGCAAGGCATGCTGGGCGTGGGCATCACGGCGCTGATCGCCAGCTTCATGGCCGGCATGGCGGGCAACGTCACCGCGTTCAATACCGTGTTTACCTACGACATCTACCAGGCCTACATCAGGAAGGGTGCGCCCGACGCGCATTACCTGTGGGTGGGCCGCGTCGCCACGGTCGCGGGCATTTCGGCATCGGTGGCGGCGGCCTACCTCGCCACGCACTTCAACAACATCATGGACATGCTGCAGCTCGTGTTCGCCTTCGTGAACGCGCCGCTGTTCGCCACCTTCCTGCTCGGCATGTTCTGGAAGCGCACCACCGGGCACGCTGCGTTCATCGGCCTGATCTCGGGCACCGTCGGCGCGGCCATTCATCACGGCCTCACGCTGCCGCTCGGCTCGGTGCCCGGCATCAAGGGCGGATGGCTGGGCCTCACGCACCAATACACCAGCGAGATGGCGCAGAATTTCTGGACCGCCATCTGGGCCTGGAGTACCTGCTTCGTGGTCACGATCCTGGTGAGCCTGGTGACCAAGGCGCGCGCCGAAGCGGAGTTGAAGGGCCTGGTCTATTCGCTGACCGAGCGGCTCAAGAGCGACGCCGAAGCCTGGTGGCGCCGGCCGGCTGTTCTCGGCGTCATCGTGCTGGCGCTGACGCTGGTGCTCAACATCGTCTTCCTGTGAGGGTGCCAGCATGAAAATCGACATTCGCACTCCGGTCGGCCTGATGTTCGCTTTCGTGGGTCTCCTGCTGGTGGGCTTCGGGCTGCTGGGCGACCCGGCCATCTACGAACGATCGCTCGGCGTCAACATCAACCTGTGGTGGGGCCTGGCGATGGCCGGTTTCGGCGCCATCATGCTTTGGCTGGCGCGGCGCCGGCTATGAAGTCGCGCGCTGCAAGGCGTCCCTGAGCAGCAAAATCTCCACTGACGCGATGCGAGTGCCGAAGTGCGGGCCGAATGCGCGCTTGTCGCCCGTCATGAGGCCATCCGCACGCGCCTGAATCGCTGCCGCGAGAATGGGGATGTCAGCCGGGTCCGACAAATTCGCAGCGGTGGCCTGCGCGAGGGCAGGCGCGCGCGCTTCGCTCACGCGCACGACGCCCCGAGTGCTGGTCGTGAATCTCTCCAGCATGCTGGGCTGACCCTTGATAACCAGGTTCCGTCGTGCTTCCTCAAGAGCGTATTCAGAGGCGAGCAGCTCACAGAACCCGCCGCTCGCCAGTGCCAGCAAATCGTGCACTGGGCTCGTGGCCGAGTAGCCCGCGAGGAACAGGATGTTCGCGTCGAGAAAAAGCCGCAAGGTTGTCTAACCTGCGCGTTGCCCGAGTCGTGCCCTGACGCGAGCGCGGGTTGCCTCATCGACGGTGGTCGCGGATTCAAATTCCCGAATCCGATCGTCGGAATAGATCTCAATGGGAAATATCACCGCCGGCCGCAGGCGGATGGAGCCGTCGTCGCTGACGTCCAGAAGCAGCGTCTCGTCGCCCTTGAGATTGAGTCGCTTCATGACCGCGCGAGGAATGGCGACCTGACCATTTTTTCCGAGCTTTACGGCGTCCATCGAAAGTCTCTTGAAATAGGATTATCATATTATATGAATACTATGACACCAACGTAAACGGGATAACTTATTGATTGATATAATTATCTCTCATCTGACCAGCCGTTCGTAAGCCTCGACGTACTGCTGCACTTGGCGGCTCCAGGAGAAATCCTGTGCCATGCCGTTCTGCACCAGGCGCCGCCACGCGCCCTTCTGCTGGTACAGGTCGAGCGCGGTATTTATGGCCCAGGTCACGCCCGGCCCGTTGTAGTCATTGAAAACGATGCCGGTGCCGGTGCCGCTCGCGGCGTCGAAATGCTGCACCGAATCAGCGAGGCCACCGGTGCGGCGCACGATCGGCGCCGTGCCATAGCGCAGGCTGTACATCTGGTTCAAGCCGCAGGGTTCGTAGCGCGAGGGCATCAGGAACATGTCGCTCGCTGCCTCGATCCAGTGCGCGAGCTCATCGTTGAAGCCGCGGTGAAAGGCGACGCGGTCCGGGTACTGGCGGGCGAGCCCCGCAAAGAATGCTTCGTACTGCGCCTCGCCTGAGCCCAGTACCGCGAGTTCGAATTCGCGCGTGGCGAGGAGCGGTGGCAGGGCGTCGAACAGCAGGTCGAGGCCTTTCTGTGCGGTGAGCCGCGTGATCACGCCGATCAGCGGCCGGCGTTCGCCGCCCTGCAGCTTCATGCGCTCGAGGAATTCCTGCTTGAGGCCCGCCTTGACGCCAAGCTGGTTGGCGCCGTAATGGCGCGGCAGGTGTCGATCGTTCCGCGGGTCCCAGTCGGCGTAGTCGACGCCGTTGAGTATGCCGATGAGCGCGCTGCTGCGCGCGCGCAGCGTGTCGTCGAGGCCGGCGCCATACTCGGCGGTCTGGATTTCGCGCGCGTAGGTGGGGCTCACGGTCGTCAGCAAGTCGGCATACAGCAATCCGTGGCGCAGCAGGTTGATGCGCCCGCCGCGCAGGTCATCCTGGTGGAGCACTTCGAGGCCCGCGCCGCCCAGCACCTCCGCCGCGGCAGCAGGCCCGATGACGCCCTGATAGCCGAGGTTGTGGATTGTGAACACGCTCTTCGTGGCTGCGAACAGCTGATCCCACTTGTAAATCGACTTCAGCCACAGCGGCGCAATCGCCGTGTGCCAGTCGTTGCAGTGGACGATCTGCGGCGCAAAACCCATGCGCTGGCAGCTTTGCAGGGCGGCATGCGTGAACAGCAGGTAGCGGCGGTATTCGTCCGGGTCGGCGGTGTAGATGGACGGCCCACCGAACATGGCCGGGCAGTCGATCAGATAGACAAAGGTCGGCGTGCCGGGAATGCGGGCGGTCTGCACGGAGTAGTGGTAGGCGTGCGTGCCAATCGTGACCGGCACGTCCTGGAGAAATTCGACCGGATAGATCTCGAGGCCGGCACGCTGGATCGAGGCGTGACCCGGGAGAAACAAGCGGATGTCGTGCCCGGCCGCATGCAGGAACTTGACCAGCGCGCCAGACACGTCGGCAAGGCCACCGGCCTTGGCGAACGGCGCCATCTCGGCTGTCAGGAAACAGATACGCAGGGGCATGTGCTGCAGTTTACTTGACGTATGATTCATACATGCGTCGCGTCGCCGTGGTCCTCACCCTCATCGCGCTCCTGGCCGTGTCGCTGGCGGTGGCGTGGCTCGCGACCGACTGGCCCCGCTGGTGCCGGCTGTTGGGCTGGTGCGATGGCCGGGGAATGCTTTAACTTATTGATTTATAAATACTTATAAACCTGCTTGGGTCGACGTTGGGCGCGGCGGGCTGGTAGAATCCGGAAGCCCCCAAGAACTCCAACCAGACTATGTCCGCGACCCCCTATCAACAACTCGAGCAGGAATGGCGCCGCCTGCACGCCTTCCGAGGCGCGCTGTCGCTACTGCGCTGGGACGCGGCCGTGATGATGCCCCGCGGCAGCGCCGCGGTGCGCGGCGAGCAGGTAGCCGCGCTCGAGACCGAATACCATGCGCTGCTGACCACGCCGAAAGTCACGCGGCTCCTCGATCGGGCGCAGGCCAATGTCCGTGGCCTCGAGGACTGGCAGGTGTCGAACCTGCGCGAGATGCGCCGGCAGCGCGATCACGCGATCGCGACGCCGGTGACGCTGATTTCGCGCCTGGCGCGCGCCACGGCGCTGGCCGAGAGCCAGTGGCTGGCTGCGCGCCGCGACAATAACTTCGCGCTGTTTGCGCCGCACCTCGAGGAGGTGCTGCTGCTGGTGCGCGACAAGGCGGCGCTCCTCGGCCAGGCGCTCAACCTTCCGCCCTACGACGCGCTCGTCGACGAGTTCAGCCCCGGCGTCGGCACGGCCGACATCGACGCCATCTTCAAGGCGCTGTCGCGCCGGCTCCCCGGCATGATCAGCGAGGCACTGGAAAAGCAGCAGCAGCACGCTGTGCTGCCGATCGTCGGCAAGTTCACTACCGCCCGGCAGCGAAGCCTGTCCGTGGAAGTCGTGAAGGCGATCGGCTTTCCCTTTGACCAGGGGCGTCTGGACGAAAGCGAGCATCCGTTCACCGAGGGCGTGGTGGGCGACATCCGCATCACCACGCGCTTCGATGTGGCCGACCCTTTCAATGGCCTGCTCGGTGCGCTGCACGAGACCGGCCACGCGATGTACGACATGGGCATGCCCATCGCCTGGCGCGACCAGCCGGTGGGGCGCGATCGCGGCATGGCGCTCGAGGAGAGCCAGTCGCTGCTGCTCGAGATGATCATCGGCCGCAGCGCGCCGTTCCTGCGTTATCTGCACCCGCTGCTGCAGAAGCACTACGCGGTCAGCGGCCCGGAGTGGGAGTTCGAGAACCTGCGGCGCACGCTGTTGCGGGTGCGGCGCGGCCTGATCCGTGTCGATGCCGATGAAATGAGCTATTCGCTCCACATCATGCAGCGCTACGACATCGAGAAGCAGCTGCTCGCCGGCAAGCTCGCGGTGCGCGACCTGCCGGAAGCCTGGAATGCCGGCATGGAGCAGCGCTTCGGGAGCCGCCCGGCCGGCGCCGCCGACGGGTGTCTGCAGGACATGCACTGGGCGCTCGGATCGTTCGGCTATTTCCCCTCCTACGCGCTCGGCCTGGTGATCGCAGCACAGCTGTGGGAAGCAATGCGTGCGCAACTGCCGGAGGTCGAGACGCTGATCGAACGCGGCGAGTTCGCCCCGATCTTTGCCTGGTTGCGCGAGAACATGCATGGGCTTGGCGCCAAGCTGCCGATCAAGGAGCTGATCAAGCAGGCCTGCGGCCAGGCGCTCAGCGCCAACGCGCTGCTGCGCTACCTGCAGGGCAAGTACCTGGCGGAGGGCGCGTGAACGCCGCCGTCGCCGAGGTTGCGCGAGCGGCGGTTCGCGATTCCGGAACGCTCCGCAAGCTTGGCGCGGCGCTCCGCGGGCTCACCGGCAAGGCGATCGCCGACTACCGGATGATCGAGCCGGGCGATAAGGTCATGGTGTGCCTGTCGGGCGGCAAGGATTCCTTCACGCTGCTGGATCTGCTGCTCTCGCTCCAGCGCAGTGCGCCGGTCGAGTTTGAGCTCATGGCCGTCAATCTCGACCAGAAGCAACCGGGCTTCCCGCAGCAGGTGCTGCCCGACTACCTGCGCGCGCTGGGCGTGCCGTTCCACATCATCGAACAGGACACCTACAGCGTCGTCAAGCGCCTGATACCCGAAGGGCGCACCATGTGCTCGCTGTGTTCGCGCATGCGCCGCGGCGCGCTCTACCGTTATGCCGCTGAGCACGGCATCACCAAGATCGCGCTGGGCCATCACCGTGACGACATCGTCGAAACGCTGTTCCTGAACCTCTTCCACGGTGGCCGCCTCAAGGCCATGGCGCCGAAGTTCCGCTCCGACGATGGCCGTCACGTGGTCATCCGCCCGCTTGCATATGTTGCCGAGCGCGATATCGCGCGCTACGCCCGCGGCCGCGCCTTTCCGCTGATTCCCTGCGACCTGTGCGGTTCGCAGCAGCACCTGCAGCGCGCAGCGATCAAGCGCATGCTCCAGGAGTGGGAGCGCGAGAACCCCGGCCGCACCGAGGCGATCTTCTCGGCGCTCCGCAACGTCGAGCCGGCACACCTCGCCGACACGACACTGTTCGACTTTGCCGCGCTCAGGGCGGGGAGCGAGTAGTGGAGCGGCCGCTCGCCAACAGCTACTGGGTCATACCCGGCAGGCTCCTGGCGGGCGAATATCCAGCGGGCCGCGAGAAGCGGCTGGGCGAGGCCGGACGTGCGCAGGTGGCAAGGCTCGTTGAAGCCGGGATCAACTGCTTTCTCGACCTGACCGAAGAGGGTGAGTGTGCGCCCTACGCCTCGCTCCTGCCGGCGTCCGTGACTTACCTGCGTCGCCCGATCCAGGACCAGCGCGTGCCGCGGCAGGCAAGCCAGATGCGACGCATCCAGGACGAGATCGCCTCGGTCCTGGCCGCGGGCGGCAAGGTCTACGTGCATTGCCGCGCCGGCATCGGCCGCACCGGCACGGTCACGGGTTGTTTCCTGGTTGAGCAGGGGCGCGCGGGGGCGAGGGCACTCGCCGAGATCAACGAACTGTGGACGCTGCAGTGCGAACGTGCGGCGCTGTGGCCCGAGATTCCACAAACGCCGGACCAGGCCGAGTACATCCGCCAGTGGACGCCGCGCCGCGCCCGCTCTGGCGCCGACACTGAGGCCGATATTTCCGATGCCGACCTCTCCGAGCAGGAGCTGGCGCCGGTCCGGGGACTCCGCGAGCGCTTCCAGGGGACCATGCTCGGCCTGGCGGTGGGCGACGCACTCGCGGCAGCCACGCAGTATCGCCGTCCGGGCAGCTTCACGCTGATCGGGGATCTGCTGGGCGGCGGTCCCTTCGATCTGCCGCGCGGCGCCTGGAGCGACGACACCGCCATGGCGCTGTGCCTGGCCGAGAGCCTGGCGGAATGCGAACGATTCGACGTGAACGATCAGCTGGAGCGCTACAGCCGCTGGCAGCGCGAAGGATATCTGTCAGCCACTGGCCTGTGTCTCGGCGTTACCGCAGCCACGGCGCGCGCCCTGGCCGCGGCGCCGTGGCGGCCACCGCCACTCGCGGCGGCGCAGGTCTGCGCGGCGCTGGACCCGGAGCCGCTCTCGCGTGTCGCGCCGGTCGTACTGCATGGCTACGCCGAACCCGAGGAGGCCGTGGCACGGGCGGCCGACGCGGCGCGCGTCTCCTGCGAGTCGCCGCGGGTGCTCGACGCCTGCCGCCTGCTGGCAGCGATGCTGCACGCGGCGCTGCGCGGGGAACCGCGCGAGCGGGTGCTGGCGCCGGACGCCGGGTTGTACGGCGCGCGATCGCTGCACGCCGAGGTGGCAGCCATCGCCGCGCACCGCTACGGTCCGGACTACACGCCGCCGCCCGCCGACGGCGGGGCGCTGGCGGCGCTCGACCTGGCGCGCTGGTGCCTGGCTGGCACCGGGAGCTTCCGCGAGGGCGCGCTGCGCGCGGCCAATCTGGGCGGTGACAGCGATGTGATTGCCACCGTGTACGGGCAGGTGGCGGGCGCCCATTACGGGGTCGCGGCCATCCCGGCCGCCTGGCGGCAGGCCCTGGCGCAGGGGGAGCTGATCGGCGAGCTCGGCGACCGCTTGTTGCGCAGTGCGCTGATCCGGATTGGCGAGCAGGCTGTCGCCTCATGAAGCGGCGCACCCGCAACTGGATGCGGCTCGATGACGAACAGCTGCTCGACCTGCGCCTGTGCGACCTGGGGCTGCGCCTGCGCGGATCAGCCGTGCAGCCGCGCATCACCCGGCTCTACCGCGAACTGGCAGCCCGCGGAATCGACTTCCGTCCGCACGCCTGGCTGGCCGCAGAGTGGTTTTCCCCGGACGGCGTGCCCGGCTTCGCCGTGCCGTTCTATCTGATGCATCCGCGGCTGACGCGGCTCGAGCGCAAGATGACGGGCGTGGCGGAAGGCACGAACGCCAACTGGCAGATGCGCATCCTGCGTCACGAGGCCGGGCACGCGCTCGATTCCGCCTATCGTCTGCGCCGCCGCGCGCGCTGGCGCGCGCTGTTCGGCCACGCTTCGCGCCGCTACGCGCAGCACTACCGGGCGCGGCCGGCCAGCCGCCACCACGTGCAGCACCTGGGCGAGTGGTACGCGCAGTCCCACCCGACCGAGGATTTTGCCGAGACCTTTGCGGTCTGGCTGCAGCCGCACTCGGACTGGCGCCGGCGCTACGCCGCCTGGCCGGCCAGGCGCAAGCTCGAATATGTGGCGCAGGTCGCTGCCGAGATCGGCCGCCAGCGCCCGGCCGTCAACGGCCTGGTACTGGTCGATCCGCTGGAGGACAACAAGCTCACGCTGCGCGAGCACTACCGGCGCAAGCGCCGCGCCGAGCGGCGCCGGCATCGGGCACTCGCCGACGGCCTGCTGCGCAAGGTGTTCGCCGTTGGGGACGAAGCGCGCCACGGCGCGCCCGGCGCCGCGGCGCTCCTGCGCGGCATGAAGCCGGGCCTGCGCGCCACGCTCGAGCGGCGTGCCGGTGCCGATCGCTACGCGGCCCAGCAGCTCGTGCGCCTGGCCATCGAGCGCTGCGAGCAGCTCAAGCTGTACCAGCGCGGCTCACGCCGCGTGCTGCTGCCGAAATTGCGCGCCGCGCTGGTGCGCATGGCGCGCGGCTACATCGCCAGCGACGAACTGCGGTTGCGCCTGTGAAGAAGCTGCGCACCCTGGTGGTCGTGCATTCGAGCCTGGTGCCCCCCGACTCGCTCGAGGGCTACAGCGACAAGGAAATCGCCGAGTGGCGCACGGAATACGACGTGATCGCCGCGCTCCGCAAGGCCGGGCATACGGTGCAGGCGCTGGGTGTGCTCGATTCGCTCACCGAGCTGCGTACCGCATTGATGGACTGGCATCCGGACGTGGTGTTCAACCTGCTCGAGGAATTCAACGGCATTGCCACCTACGACCAGCACGTGGTGGCGTTCCTGGAACTGATGCGCACGCCCTATACGGGCTGCAACCCGCGCGGCCTGCTGCTGGCGCGCGACAAGGTGCTGTGCAAGCAGCTGCTCGCCTTCCACCGCATCCCGACGCCGCAGTTCGCGGTGTTCCGGCGCGGCGAGCGGTTCCACCTGCCGCGCCGGCTGCGCTTCCCGCTGTTCGTGAAATCGGCGACCGAAGACGCCTCGCTCGGCATTGCCCAGGCTTCGGTGGTCGAGGATGCCGCGCGCCTGCGCGAGCGCGTGCAGTTCATGCACGAGCAGATCGTCTCGGATGCGCTGGTCGAGGAGTACATCGAGGGCCGCGAACTCTACGTCGGCGTGATCGGCAATGAGCGCCTCACGCGCCTGCCGGTGTGGGAGATGCAGTTCGGCTCGCTCCCGGAATCGCTCCCGGCGATCGCCACCCGCAAAGTGAAGTGGGATCGGGCCTACCAGAGGAAGTACGGCATCACCACCCGGGAGGCCACCGACCTGCCGCCGCTGGTGCTGGCGCGCATCGACCGTCTCGCGCGACGCATCTATCGCGCGCTGCACCTGTCGGGTTACGCGCGCATCGATTTCCGCCTGCGCGCGGACGGTACGCTTTTCGTCCTCGAGGCCAACCCCAATCCCAACATCGAGCGCGAGGAGGATTTCGCCGCCGCCGCGAAGGCCGCGGGTGTAGGCTACGCCAGGCTCCTCGATCGCATCATGCGCCTCGGGCAGGCTTACCGCGCCGCCTGGCGCACCGACTACGGTTGATAAGGGCACTTGCACATGCGGGCAACACGGATCACTCGCGCGCTGGCCGCGCTGCTGGCGGGCGGCGCGCTGGTGCTGTCCGCCTGCACCAGTCAGGCAGATCTGCGCAGGGCCGAGCTCGCGACCCTCGCCGGGCAGTTGCCCGGCGAATACCGCAATGCCGGGCAGGAACTGCTGATCCTGCACCTGGCAGCGCCGCTGGTGGGCGACTCGGTTTTCTACGTGCGTGAGACCATGGCCAGTGACGCGCGCCGGGTGATCAGCGAGCGCATCTGGAGCCTCGCGGTCGCCGCCGATCGGCGCATTCTCGGCGTCGCCTACGCGCTCGATGAGCCCGAGCGCTGGCGGATCGGCGTCGAAAGCCCGGAACTGTTCCGCTCGCTCCTGATGCGCGACCTGCGCACGCTCCCCGGGTGTGAACTGCTGTGGGAGAAGAGTGCGCGCGGCTTCACGGGCAAGAGCGCCAGCGCACTGTGTCCGCAGAGCTGGCGGCTCGAGGGTGACGAGCTGTCGTTCTCTGATCAGGCGGCTGGCGCGCCGCCGGCGGCAGGCGACGGTTATTTCCATTTCGCGCGCGCTGCTGCCGGTGCACGGCAATGATCGATTCCGGCGAAATTTCCGCGGTGCAAGGCGTCGGCGAAGTGATCCGGCTCGCGGTGGCGCCCGTGTTCCTGCTCTCGGGCGTCGGCATCATGCTGACGGTGTTCACCAACCGCCTGGCGCGCGCCGTCGATCGGGCGCGAGTCATCGAGCGCAGCGCCGCGAACGTGCCCGAGGCGGAGCAGGCGCGTGAAATTCACGAACCGCTGGCGACGCTGGCGCGCCGCGGGCGCCTGCTGAACTACGCGATCACGCTGTGCACCATCTGCGCGCTGCTGGTGGCGGTCGTGGTGGTGGTGCTGTTCCTCGGCGAGTCGTTCAACTTCCGCATCAGCTATGCGATCGACGCGCTGTTCATCGCCGCGATGCTGAGTTTCATCGGCGCCATACTCTGCTTCCTGCGCGAGGTGTTCATCGCCACGGCGGCATTGCGCATCGGCCTGTCCCGGCCGCGCTAGAGTCCGACCGCTTCGGTGTCGGCGGTCCACGGCTCGGCCGCCGCCGCTGCGAGCCATTCCTGCATGAAGCTGTCGGCCAGCGTCGTTTCCAGGTACTGCCGCGTGTCCGGCCCTACCGTGTAATCACCGAACAGCCACGGGCCCGGCGCTGTCGGCTTGATCCAGTGGAATCGAATGCTCGTCGAATTCCACAGCCAGGTGACGCGCCAGGATCCAGGGCCGCAGCGACCAGGAGGAGTAATTCCGGTCGCCGGTAATGAGGGTGGGCTTGGGCATCACGTCACAAACCTGGCAGGAATTGCGCGAAAACTGTGACCGATCTAACCAGCGGGGCGGGCCCCGCCGTGCTCCACTCGGGACAGGTTGCGGGCGGTACGCGAGGTCTGACATGCAACACGGGAATGACGGCGGCGGCGGCGTGGTGGCGGTGGCCAGCCTGACGGAGTACTTCCGCGATGCCCTGCACGGCGCGCTCGCGCACCAGCGCGTGGCGGTCGAGGACCAGACCGAACAGTACGTCGTCAACCTGCTGACCCTGTTTGCCCGCGCTGAACACCTTTACGAAGGCGTGCCCAGCGGGCCGAAGATGCCCCCGCTCGTCAATCTGTTCGCCAGCGCCGTGGAGGCCACGACGGCTGCGGAGCGCGAGCGCGCGCTGCAGCGCCTCGGCGACGTTTCACTGTTCATCGCCGGATTCTTCGCGCATGGTTTCGCGCGCCGCCTGGTCGACATCGACTACCACATCGCGATGGGTGGACGCGCCTACGGTACGCTGGCCGAAGCCCTGGCGCGCGGGCGCCGGCGCGTGCTGGCGCAGGTCTACGCCGAGCTGGCGGCGAAATTCCAGCCGCTGGTCGACGCGCTCGGCGAAATCAGCGATGCCGCGCGCACCTATACACCGGGCGACGTGCTGCGTCTCTATGAGGTCTGGTTGCGCACCGGCAGCGCGCGCGCCGCGGGACTGCTCTCGCAGCTCGGTGTCACGGCCACGCCCGTGGGGCTGAACTCGCATTGATCCCGCCCATGGTGCTGCGCCAGCTCCAGTCCCTGCTCGCCGGTATCTACGATGTGCCGCTGGCGCACGATGTGGCGCAGTTCCTGCTGACCGATCGCAGCCAGCTGCCCGCGGAATTTCGGGCCTCGCCAACTGACGAGCAGCTGCTGGTAGCCGACGATGAGGCCGGGCTGGCGCTTGGCCTGTTCCTGGAGCCCGCGGTGCTTGCGCGCCTGGACGCGGCGAATCCGCTCGACGCCCTCAACGGTGCCAACCTCGCTGACTACTGGACCGCGCTGGAAGGCGTGAGCCACTTTGTCTACCTGGCCTGGAACGCCGGCCACGATCGGCCGGTGAGCCTGCTGGAGCTGGAACTGCAGGCCGAGGTCGACAAGTACGTTTCCAGCGTGCAGCTGTTGCGCGCCCAGGACCCGAGGCGTTTTCCGGTGGAGCTGCACCGTGTGCTGTTCGAGCGCACCCGCGTCAGCCCTGAGCTTGCCGGTGAGCGCACCGGCCTTTACCGGCGCGCCAACCAGTACGCGGCGCGTTTCTGCCGACACCTCGGGGAACTGCTCGAGCCCGCCAGTGTGCGGGCGCAGGCGCTGGCCGCGACTGAACTGCGGCGTTTCTACCGGTTGACCAGTGCCAGGAAGATACGGCACATCGAGTGCCTGGCCTAGTGTGAACAGGCCCTATGGTTTCTTGAGCTGCGAGACCTGGCGTTTGACGCGGATCCATTCCGACAGCCGGCGCAGATCCGCCTGCCGCTGCCCGACGCCCGGCTGGCGGACGTTGGGAAAAGTGTCATAGGGGTTGCAGCCGCCGCCGGCCCTGGCAGGCGCAACCTGTTCCTCGAGCATCAGCTCGAAGCTTCCGGTGCTGGCGGTGGATTCGTATCGCCCCATGGCAGTCCTCTGAAAATTCATTATCAGTTAACCGTCTGCCGCCAGCATTGCCTGCGCACGCAGCAATCCCAGCGCCGTCTTGCCGTCATTGAGTTCCCCGCTCAATGCCCGCAGGCAGGACTCGGTGAATGGGACCCAATGGATCTCAATGAGTTCGGCCAGCTCATGCTCCATATTGGCGCTGCGCAGCCCACGGGCCATGAACAGCTTCACAGTTTCGGTAAAAACTCCGGGCGAGCTGACATAATCACCCAGGGAAACCCAGTCCGCCGCCGCGATACCGGCCTCTTCGCGCAACTCCCGTTGCGCTGTAGCCAGCGCCGGCTCAGCGGGTTCGAGCTTGCCGGCGGGCAGTTCCCAGATCCAGCCGCCGACTGCATGACGGTACTGCCGCAGCAGGCAGACACGCTGTTCGCTGTCGATGGCCACCACCGCAGCGCCGCCCGGGTGATGGATGATTTCCAGATCGGCGACCTGCCCGTTGGGCAGCCGCACGGTCTCGACGTTGACCTTGATGACGCGGCCGCTGAACACGGTCCGCAGCTTTTCAATCGCCTCAGCTGCCGTGGACTTCATCGACATCGGTCTGGCCCGAGAGGCGCCGGCGTACGAAGGACCAGCACATGCCGACGCCCAGGATCACCCCGGTGGTGATCACGCCGATCCAGGCCAGGGCCGAGCCGCCGCGGAGGTGCAGCCAGCCGTTCTGTACCGCAAGCCACACGAGCGCCGCGATCAGCGCCAGCAGCAGCGTGACGCCGAACAGCCCCAGCGAGCGCAGCGTTGCGGTCACGTAGATCACCCAGCAGATCAGCAGCAGCAGTCCGACGACGGCCTGCGCCGCCGTGACATGCGGAAAGTTGCCCGCCAGCCAATGGCCATAGGAGTGGCCGCTGGGGTTGAAGGTCACGAGTACCAGGGCCAGTGCAGCCAGAATGCGCGCCAGGACGCCGGCAGCGCCCATTGAATTGGTTTCCATGGCGTGCATGGTTCACCAAAACAGGCCCGGCCGGCAAGCGCCCGCACAGTCTGCCGGCCTGGGGTGTAGCCCCAATTGACCAGTCCTTATATATTGACGTAATGCCTGCCATCGACCCTCTCGCCTCCCTGAATACGCCGCAGCGCCGGGCCGTGACCTTCGGCCAGCCGCTGCCCGACGGGAAAGGGGTGCGTGCCGGGCCGCTGCTGGTGGTGGCGGGTGCCGGCACCGGCAAGACCAACACCATCGCGCACCGTGTCGCGTGGCTGGCCATGCACGGAGTTGATCCGGCCCGTATCCTGCTGCTCACCTTTACGCGTCGCGCGGCGACCGAGATGCGCCGGCGCTCACACGATATCCTGCGCCAGGCGCTCGATGACACGCTCGGCAACAAGGCGCAGGCCATGCTGCAGCGCCTGGCCTGGGCCGGCACCTTCCATTCCATCGGCAACCGCCTGCTGCGCCACTACGGGCGACACCTGAACCTCGAGCCGGGCTTCACGGTCATCGACCGCGGTGATTCCGCCGACCTGTTCGACAGCCTGCGCCAGGAACTGGGGTATACCGAGCAATACCAGCGTTTCCCGCGCAAGGATACCTGCCTCGCGATCTACTCCTGGCGCATCAACACGCAGAAAAGCCTGCACGAAACGCTCGAGCAGCAGTTCAGCTGGTGCCTGGGCTGGGAGCAGGACCTGGCGAAACTGTGCCGCGCCTACGTCGAGCGCAAGCAGCGCTATGGCCTGCTCGACTACGACGACCTGCTGATCTACTGGCACGCAATGATGAACGAGCCGAAGCTGGCGCAGCAGGTGGGTGCAAATTTCGACCATGTACTGGTGGATGAATACCAGGATACCAACCGGCTGCAGGGCGAGATCCTGCGGGGGCTCCGGCCCGATGGCGCGGGCATCACCGTGGTCGGTGATGACGCGCAGTCGATTTATTCGTTCCGCGGCGCGGCGGTCGAGAACATCCTCGGCTTTCCGGAGCAGTACACGCCGCGCGCCGAGGTCATCACGCTGGCGCAGAACTATCGCGCCACACAACCGCTCCTCGACGTCGCCAATGCGCTGATGAGCGACGCGCCGCGCCAGCACCGCAAGCACCTGCTGGCGGTGCGCGGCCAGCAGGGCGGCCGGCCGCAATACGTCACTACCGACGAACTGCAGTCGCAGGCGGAATTCGTCTGCGGCCAGGTGCTCAAGCGCCGCGAAGCCAACGTGTTGCTGCGCCGGCAGGCAGTGCTGTTCCGCAACGCCAGCGCCAGCGACGTGCTCGAGGTCGAGCTGCTGCGGCGCAAGATTCCGTTCGTGAAGTACGGCGGCCTGAAGTTCCTCGAAGCCGTGCACGTCAAGGACATGCTGGCGGTGCTCCGCTGGGCCGATAACCCGCGCAACACCATGGCGGCTTTCCGGGTGCTGCAGCTCCTGCCAGGCATGGGCCCGGCCAACGCGCAGCGCATCGTCGCCGAGGTCGAGCAGCGTGGCGGAAATTTCGCCGTGCTCGACGAAGTGCGCAAGCCCGCCGCCGCACTCCAGGACCTGCCGAAACTCGCCAAACTCCTCACCACGCTGGCTGAGCCGCAGAAGCCCTGGCCCGGCCAGGTCGGCCTGGCGCGCGCCTGGTATCAGCCGCACCTCGAGCGCATCCACGAACAGTCGCACACGCGTATCGGTGATCTGGACCAGCTCGAGCAGCTCTCCGGCCAGTTCCCATCGCGTGAGCGCTTCATCACCGAACTGGCGCTCGATCCGCCGAATGCCGCGGGCGATCTGTCGGGCTCACCGCTCCACGACGAGGACTATCTAGTGCTGTCCACCGTGCACTCGGCCAAGGGCATGGAGTGGGACACGGTGTACGTGTTGAACGTCGTCGACGGCAGCTTCCCCTCGGAATTCTCCACCGGCCGCACCGAGCTCGTCGACGAGGAGCGCCGGCTCCTGTACGTGGCCATGACCCGCGCCCGCAACGAGCTGTATTTGTGCGCGCCGCTCAAGTTTCCGCTGACGCAGCAGCCGCGCACCGGCGATGCGCACGTCTACGGGGCCCGGAGCCGCTTCGTCACCGACAAGGTGCTCAAGAGTTGCGAGCAGAGCGCGTTCCAGGGCTCGCACGCCGGCGATACCGGCCTGCACGAGGCCAAGGCCGAAAAGATCGACGTCGCCGCGCGGCTCAAGGATATGTGGTAGCGGCCAGGATCTCGCAGAACTTCTGCAGGTCGATGTTGCCGCCGGAAACGATGGCGACGATCGGGCCCTGACCCGCCTGGCCGGTCAAGGCCGCCGCCACCCCCAGCGCGCCCGCGCCCTCGGCGATGACGCGGGATTTTTCCGCCAGCAGGCGCATCGCCTGCCGCGTCTGCTCGAGTGTCACCACGATGGTGCCGTCCAGCACCGGGGCCATGCGCTGCCACATGCGCGGGAACACGCTCTTGCCACCGGCCCCGTCTACGAACGAGGCCTGCCATTGTGGAAACGGCTGCGCCACGCCCGCCGCGAATGACCGTGCGGCCGGCGCGGCGGTTTCGGGCTCGGCTCCCCAGACCTTGATTCCGGGCTTCAAGGCCTTAAGCGCGCTGCCTACTCCGGTGATGAGCCCACCGCCACCGATGCCGCCGATGACTGCGACCGTGTCGGGCGCATCCTCGAGAATCTCCAGGCCCATGGTGCCGTGGCCGGCAATGAAATTGTGGTCATCGAAAGGGTGCACGAAGGTGCCCTCGACCCCGGGGTAGGCGCGATCGTCCATCGCCTGCCAGGCGACCGCATAGGGGACCAGGACCAGTCGGGCGCCGAGCGCCTTCATGCGCTCGAGTTTCGAGGCTGGGGCGGTCTCGATCGTGACCACCGTGCAGGGCACGCCCGCCTGCCGCGCGGCATAAGCGACGCCCTGGCCGGCATTGCCCGCACTGATGGTCCACACGCCGCGCGCGCGTTCGGCAGCGGACAACATGGCCAGCGCGTTGGCCGCGCCGCGCAACTTGTAGGCATTGATGGGCTGGAGGTTCTCCAGCTTGAGGCGGATGTCGGGGTAACCCGCGCCGAGTTCGAGGCGCACCAGCGGCGTGCGCAGGATGGTGCCGGCAATGCGCTCGCGCGCTGCCCGGATCTCGGCGAGTTCGATCGGGCGCACGGCTTCGAGGCTGGCGTTCATTGCCGCGCTGTCTCGAAATGGGTCCAGATCCGCGCTTCGGCGCGGCTTGCTTCGCTGCTGCGCGCGTGCAGCGGTCGTAGTCTGGCGCGGATTTCCGCATCCGGGTACAGCATCCGGTCATCACGCAGGGCAGCGTCCACCAGCGGCAGGGCGGCACGATTGACGGTCGCGCTGCCCACATAGGGGCGGATGACGCGCAGCGCGTGCTCAGCCGCGGCGAGGTCCTGGGCGGACGCGCGATTCACATCTGCGCCGACGTACAGCAGGGCGGTGGCGATGATTTCCGGCCGGGCGTCCGCAAACGACACGCCGCAGCGTGCCAGCTGCGCGAGCAGCCGTGGATCGTAGATGAGCCGCCAGCTGTTGATGGGCGCGTCGGGCGCCAGCTTGTGCAGCGCGCGCGCGTTGTAGCCGATCGCCGTGGTGCCCCACATGTAGCCGACGGCATGCTCGTTGCCCGTCGTGGGTGGTAGCGCCGGCGCCAGCCCGCCGCCAGGGCCCTGGTGCCCGCACGCCGCCGTGAGCGCTGCAATCCCCGCCCAGATAGCCAGTGAACCGGTCCGCACGGCCTGCCGCCGTACGCTATGGCTCCAGGTAGGCATAGCCGTCGAGCTCCTGCTCGTAGAAGCGCTTGAGCGCCTGGCCCTCGGCCACGGTCATGCGCCCTTCGCGCACCGCGCGCTCGCAGTCGCGCGCCAGCGCCGGGGCGAGCTCGGCGACGTCGTACTCCATGTACTCGAGCACCTTGTTGGCGGTGTCGCCCTTGACGACTTCCTCGATCCACCAGCCGCCTTCCTCGTGCAGCTTGATGTGCACGACGTGCGTGTCGCCGAACAGGTTGTGCAGGTCGCCGAGCGTCTCCTGGTAGGCGCCGACCAGGAAGGCGGCGAGGTAATAGTCTTCGCCCGGCTTCAGCTCGTGGAGCTCCAGCGTGCGCTTGGTCTCGCGGCGGCTCACGAAGCGGTTGATGCGACCGTCCGAGTCGCAGGTGATGTCGGCGAGCACGCCGTTCCGTACCGGCCGTTCGCCGAGGCGGTGGATCGGCATGATCGGGAACAGCTGGTCGATTGCCCAGCTGTCCGGGAGCGACTGGAACAGCGAGAAGTTGCAGAAATAGATGTCCGACAGCACGTCCTCGAGGTCTTCGAGTTCCTCGGGCACCGAGTCGAGCTTGCGGCACAAATCGCGGATGCGGCCACAGGCGGCCCAATAGAGCCGCTCGACCAGGCCGCGCTGCTCGAGCGAGAGCAGGCCGAGGTTGAACATCTGCAGCGCTTCGTCGCGCGCGGTCTGCGCGTCGTGGTAGCACTCGGCCAGCCGCCGCTCGTCGATGGTGCGCAGCGCGTCGTACAGGTCGCGGATCGGCTGCGGCACGCCCTTGCCCTGCGGCCTGGTCTCGTCCGGGCCGATCCCGAAGCGATCGAGCCGTGAGCTGCCGAGCGTATTGAAGATCAGCACGCTGTGGTGCGCGGCGATGGCGCGGCCCGACTCGCTGATGATCATCGGGTGATCGACGCCGCGTGCGTTGCAGACGCTGGCGACGCGGTAGACCACGTCGTTGGCGTACTCATCGAGCGTGTAATTCATCGACGAGGCGTAGTTGGTGGCGGTGCCGTCGTAGTCGATGCCCAGGCCCCCGCCGACGTCGATGTATTCGAGCCCGGCGCCAGCGAGCTTGAGCTCGGCGTAGACATGCGCCAGCTCGTTGATGGCGTCCTTGACGCGGCGGATGTCCTGCAGCTGGCTGCCCGGATGGCAGTGCACGAGCTTGAGGCAGTCGGCCATGTCATGGGCGCGCAGCGTAGCGAGCAGCTCGATGATCTCGGTGACGAACAGGCCGAATTTGGATTTTTCGCCGGCCGAGTCGCGCCAGCGCCCGGAGCCCTCGCTCGCCAGCTTGACGCGTACACCGATGCGCGGGCGCACGTTGTAGGCCTTCGCATGGCGCAGGATCAGTTCGAGCTCGTCAAAGTTCTCCACCACCGGAATGATGGTGCGCCCGAGCTTGGTGGCGAGGATCACCGCCTCGATATAGCTCGAATCCTTGAAGCCGTTGCAGACGATCAGGCGATCACTGGCCGATTCGGTCACCGCCATGACCGCCAGCAGCTCGGGCTTCGAGCCCACTTCCAGGCCGAAGCCGAATTCGCGCCCGTAGCGGTAGACTTCGTCGACCACCAGGCGCTGCTGGTTGACCTTGATCGGAAACACCGCCGCGTAGCGGTTGCGGTACTCGCTCTCGGCGATGGCGCGCACGAAGGCGTCGTTCAGGTGCCGCAGCCGGTGCGCCAGGATGTCGGAAAAGCGCACCACCACCGGGGCGGCCAGGTCGCGCGCCTGCAGGCCCTGCACGACTTCGAGCAGGTCGATCTGGTGCGCGGTGGTGCCGTCCGGGCGCACCACGACGTTGCCGGCCTCATTGATCGAAAAATAGCCCGAACCCCAGGCCGAGACGTTATAGAGCTCGAGCGCATCCGCCACGCTCCAGCCACCGTTCCCACGGCGCGCGGCCGTACCTTGCTGTGCCATCCGCAGTCCGCCTTGTTGCCCGAGCCGATCAGGCGCGCACCATAGCAAAAGGTGACTGCAAATTCTCAGGCCCTTGGGGCTACAATCGGCCGCACATGGCAATCGATCTGTACTGGGGAAGCGGCAGCGCCTATTGCTGGCGGGTCCGGCTCGCGCTCGAGCACAAGGGCCTCGAATACCGCAGCCACCTGCTCAAGTTCGACCAGCAGGAGCACCAGGCGCCGCAGATGCTGGCGATGAATCCGCGCGGCCAGCTGCCGGTGCTGCGCGACGGTGACTACGTGGTGTTCGAGTCGGTCGGCATCCTCTACTACCTCGACCGCAAGTATCCCGAGCCGGCAATCTTCGGCCGCACCCCGGAGGAGGGCGGCGTGATCATGCGGGTGATCTGCGAGTACCAGGCCTACGCCGAGCCCAGCCTGATGCAGCTGGTTCGCCAGCTCCTCTACAGTCGCGATCCGGCTTGGGGCGAAGCCACGAAGGAGGCGATGGCGGAGGCCATGCATCGTGCGGCGAGCGAGGCGCGCACCATCGAGCGGCGGCTCGCCCAGTCCGACTGGGTGGTGGGCGACAAGTTTTCCGCCACCGACATGGTCATATACCCCGATATCCGGCTGCTGTTGCGGGCGCTGGCGACGCCTGCCGCCCGCGAACTGGCGGCGCGCTTCCTGCCGCTCGAAATCAACTACCCAGCCCTGGGCCGCTGGCTGGACCGCGTCGCCGCGGTCGTGCCCGATACGGCACACGAGCCCGGGATCTAGCGGCGCGCGCGGCGGGTGGCGTCAGCGCCGCCCGGTTGGTAACCTCCTGCGCCAGCGCCAGGGCGCGCACCACGGGAAGCATCATGACCGAACAGCTCCATTTCAGCGATTTTCCCGGCCGCATCCTATTCGTGGGCTTCGGTGCCATCGGCCAGGGCGTGCTGCCGTTGATCCTGCGCCATATCGGCTGCCCGGCCGCGCGCATCACCATCGTCACCGCCGAGGACCAGGGGCACGAGGAAGCCGCCAGCTACGACATCAAGTTCATCAAGGAACGCCTGACGCGCGAAAACCTGCGCCGCACGCTTGATCCGCTGGTGGGCCGGGGCGATTTCATCCTGAACCTGTCCGTGGATGTTTCCAGCATCGCGCTGGTGCGCTTCGCCTGGGAAAAAGGCGCGATGTACCTGGATACCTGCATCGAGCCGTGGCCGGGCGGCTACACCGATCCGGCGACGCCGTTCGCGCGGCGCACCAACTACGCGCTGCGCGAGGAGGCGCTTGCGTTGCGCAGCGGCGGGCAGCCCCAGCCCACGGCAGTGCTGACGCACGGCGCGAATCCCGGCCTGGTTTCGCATTTCGTGAAGCAGGCCATGGTCAACATTGCCGCCGACCTGAAGGTCGACACCGGCAAGCTCGCGACGCGCGAGGACTGGGCGTCGCTGGCGCAGCGGCTCGACGTGCGCTGCATTCACGTCGCCGAACGCGACACGCAGGTGTCGTCGATCCCGAAGGAGCCCAACGAGTTCGTCAACACCTGGTCGGTCGACGGCTTTGTCTCGGAAGGCTCGCAACCGGCCGAGCTTGGCTGGGGTTCGCACGAGCGCAATTTCCCGCGCGACGGCAAGCGCTTCGAGTTCGGTGGCGGCGCCGCGATCCACCTGATGCAACCGGGCGTCGCCACGCGGGTGCGCAGCTGGGCGCCGCTGGCCGGCCCGTACCACGGCTTCCTGATCACGCACGGCGAGGCGATTTCGATCGCCGATTACCTGACCGCGCGCCTCGAATCGGGGGAGATCTACCGTCCCTCGGTGCACTACGCCTATCACCCTTCGGACAACGCGGTGCTCTCGGTGCATGAGTTCGCAGGACGCAACTACATCATGCAGGACCGCAAGCGCATCATGATGGACGACATCACCACCGGGATCGACGAGCTGGGCGTGCTGCTCGCGGGCCACAAGAAGAACGCCTACTGGTACGGTTCACAACTGTCGATCGACGAGGCGCGCAAGCTCGCGCCGCACAACAGTGCGACCACCCTGCAGGTGACGGTCGCGGTGCTCGCCGGCATCGTCTGGGCGATGGAGAACCCCAACCGCGGCGTGGTCGAGCCGGACGAGATGGACTACCGGCGCTGTCTCGAGATCTGCATGCCCTACCTGGGACCGGTGGTGGGGCAGTACACCGACTGGACGCCACTCAGCGACCGCGAGCGGTTGTTCCCGGAGGACCTGGACAAGTCGGATCCGTGGCAGTTCAAGAACGTAAGAGTCAGCTGAAACAGAGTTGCCGGCGGGTGCGTGGTCCGCGATGGGGCGATCAAGTCGCTCCCCGATACTCGCTTTGTTGATCACCCCATCACGAACCCCACACCCGCCTACAACTGCGCTTCGGTTGGCGGGTAGGTGATTTCCACGATCGCGTAGGTCTGGGTGCCGCCGGCCAGGTCCACGGCTACTTCGGCGTCGAGAGGCTTGCCGAGCAGGGCCTTGGCGAGCGGGGCGTCCATGCTGATGCCGCCCGGTTCCTGGTCGAATTCATCCGGGCCGACGATGCGATAGCTGCGGGTTTCGCCCGCGGGCGTTTCCAGCGTGACGCGGGCGCCGAAAAACACCCGCCGCGGGTCACTCGGCGGCTGGCCCACCACCACCATCCCCTCGAGCCGTTTGCGCAGGTGCCGGACGCGCGCATCGATTTCCCGCAGGCGGCGTTTACCGTAGGTGTAGTCGGCGTTTTCTGAGCGGTCGCCCTGGGCGGCGGCGGCGGAAACCGCGGCGGTGACGCGCGGGCGCTCGACCCGCCACAGGGTTTCGAGCTCGGCGCGCAGCCGGCGCTCGCCCGCGGGTGTGATGTACTTCGAACTTTGCGGTGCGGGCGGGCGGTAGCGGGTCACTTCAGTCTCCGGAGGGACGGTATCTGTGCGGCGGCTCACAGCCCGGGGCCGGAAGGCGGGGGTAGGCTCTGGACCCATGGGTAGCAGGTACTACGCCCATTTTATCGCCGAGTCGCCCAGTGTGGCGCAGGCCGGTGAATGGAGTGGAATCGTTGAACTGACACGACCGCTGCGCCGGCGCGCCGAGGAGCGCGAACTCTCGCAGGTGCTGGCCGGCAGCATGGACCTCGATGCGGAGGAGATACGGATTCTCGACTGGGCGTACCTGCACTGAACCGGATTTTCGACTGATCAGCTGACCGATCCCCTGGCGGACTTTACTCCCCCTCTTGTAAGTCCGCTCCTCCACTGCCCCGGCTTGCCGGGGCATTTTTTATGGGTCATCGTCAGCGCATGAACCCTGCCGATCCACCTGATTGCGCCCTGGATGGCCATCGCGCCCGCTGGCTGCGCAACGGCGAAGTCACCTTTGCGGCCCTGGCGGCGCTGCTCGCGGGTGCCCGCGAGTCCATCTGCCTCGAGACCTACATGGTGCGGCCCGCTGAACCGGCGCTCACAGTGCTCGCAGCGCTCCTTGCCGCGCGGGCGCGCGGCGTGCGGGTGCGGGTGCTTTATGACGCGTTCGGCTCCGAGGGGCTGCCACCGGGCTTCTTTGCCGCGCTCGAGGCCGCCGGCGGGGAAGTGCGGGTGTTCAGCCCGGCGCGGCGCCTGCGGCTGGCGTTTCGCGATCATCGCAAGCTCCTGGTGTGCGATGCGCGCTGTGCCATCGTCGGGGGCCACAATATCGGCCCCGAATACGCCGGCGACGGCGTTACGCACGGCATGCTCGACCTGGCGCTGCAGATCGAAGGCCCCATTGCCGGCCTGCTCGCGGCCAGCTTTGAGGCGATGTACGCGCTGGCGCCCATGGATCGGGGAGCGATCCGCGAGTTTCGCGCCGCGGTGAGCTCGCTGCCGGTCGGGACCGGGACCGTGACCCTCCTCACCAGTGGGCCGGGGTGGCGCGCCGGCCACCTCAGCCGGGTGCTGCGCACGGGTCTCGGCCAGGCGCGCTCGGTGCATTGCATGTCGGGCTATTTCCTGCCGCCCGCCCGCATGCGCCGCGCGCTGCGCCGCTGTGTGGCCGAAGGCGGACAGGTGCAGCTGCTCCTCGCGGGCAAGAGCGACGTGCCGGCGGCGCGCTACGCGGCCGAACACCTGTACGGCAAGATGCTGGCCGGTGGCGCCCGGCTGTACGAATACCAGCCGCAGGTGCTGCACGCCAAGCTCTTCATCGTCGATGAGACGGTGTACGTCGGTTCCTGCAATCTCGACCGCCGCAGCCTCAATGTGAACTACGAGCTGCTGTTGCGGCTGGAGTGGCCGGAACTGGCGGCGCAGGCGCACGATTTGTTCTACGCAGCCCTCGCCCACAGCATAGAAGTGCCGGCCGCGGCCTGGCGCGGACGGCGGCATTGGTGGGAGCGGCTGCGTTCCAGCGCCGCTTACTGGCTGTTCACGCGGGTCGATCGGTTCCTGGCGCGCCGGCCGCTGCGCTCGCTCGGCTAGCGAACGCCATCCATTGCCGGTATCTTGAGGGTCGGCAAAGGCGGAGGATGTGAACATGCAAGCGATCCGGGTGATGTTGTGCGTTGCAGCGGCGGCGTTTTTGAGCGGTTGTGGTTACAACCGGATCCAGACGCAGGACGAATCGGTCAAGGCCGCCTGGTCCGAGGTGGTCAACCAGTTCCAGCGTCGTGCCGACCTGGTGCCGAACCTCGTCAGCACGGTCAAGGGCTTCGCCCAGCAGGAAAAGAGCGTGCTGCTCGGCGTCACCGAGGCGCGCGCCAAGGTGGGCACGATCCAGGCGACGCCTGAACTGATCAACGACGAGGCCGCGTTCAAGAAATTCCAGGCGGCGCAGGGTGAGCTGTCGCAGGCGCTCAAGAGCCTGATTGCGGTCACCGAGAATTACCCGGAGCTCAAGTCCGACCAGAATTTCCGCGACCTGCAGGCGCAGCTCGAGGGCACCGAAAACCGCATCGCCGTGGCGCGCAAGCGCTATATCGACGCCGTGCAGGAGTACAACGTGACGATCCGCTCGTTCCCGAGCAATCTCACGGCGATGATCTTCAAGTACCAGACCAAACCGAATTTCGCGGTCGAGAACGAGGCGGCGATCACCAAGCCGCCGACCGTCGACTTCGGCGCTGGCGCGGCTGCACCAGCCGGCACACCCGCCGGGCAATAGTGACGCGGACCCGACTGCTGGCGGTGCGCCTGCTGGCAGCGTGTCTGTTGGCCGCCGCCGCGCCGCTCGCCGCGCAGGCGCCGCAGCCGGTGCCGAAGCTCGAGGCACGCGTGACCGACCTGACGGGCACGCTGACCGCCGGCGAGCAGGCGGAGCTCGAACAGCAACTGGCCAGCTTCGAGGCGCGCAAGGGTGCACAGATCGCCGTGCTGGTGGTTGCCACGACGGCGCCCGAGGCGATCGAGCAGTATTCGATCCGTGTCGCCGAGGCCTGGAAGCTTGGGCGTGCCAGGCCCGATGACGGCGTGTTGCTGCTGCTGGCAAAGGATGATCGTGCCACCCGCATCGAAGTGGGCTACGGCCTCGAAGGTGCGCTCCCGGATGCCACTGCCAACCGCATCATCGATGAGACCATGATCCCGCTGTTCCGCCAGGGACAGTATGCCGCTGGCATCAGCGCCGGTGTCGCCCAGATCATGAAGGTGGTGGACGGCGAACCCCTGCCGCCACCCGATGCCACCTGGAAAGGCGCGGGCAACAACTTGTTCAGGTTCCTGCCCGCGCTGTTCATCGGTTTCATGGTGGCCTCGTCGATCCTGCGGGCGATCCTCGGGCGCGTCGGCGGCGCTGCCGCCACGGGCGGGCTGATGGGGATCATTGCCTGGGTGTTCAGCCAGATCGTAGTCGCGGCGTTTGGCGTGGCCGTTGTCGCCTTCCTGCTGTCGCTGGTGTTTGGCACGCGTGGCTCGGGCTGGAGTTCGGGTGGTCGGGGCGGTTTTGGCGGTGGACTTGGCGGGCTCGGCGGCGGGGGCTTTGGCGGCGGGGGCTTTGGCGGCGGTGGTTTCGGTGGTGGCGGCGGCGGTTTTGGCGGCGGGGGCGCTTCCGGGCGATGGTGAAGCTGCTGCAACGCCTCTGGCGTCACTGGCGCGCGCAACTGCGGCCGGCGCGGCGGCTCCTGAGCGCAGCGGCGCTGGCGCAGATCGAAGGCGAAATCCACGCGGCCGAGGCAACCCATGCGGGCGAGATCCGCATCGTGGTCGAGACCTCGTTGTCGTTCCCGCAGCTGTGCGGCGGCTTGAAAGCGCGCACCCGCGCGCTGCAGCTGTTCGCTACCCTCGGCGTGTGGGACACCGTCCACAATAACGGCGTGCTCATTTACGTGCTGCTGGCCGACCGGGCCGTTGAAATCGTGGCCGATCGGGCGATTGCGGCCCACGTCCCCGCCGCCGAATGGGCCGCGGTGTGTGCCGAGGTGAGCGAGCGCTTCCGGCAGGGCGATGCCTCCTCCGCCTGCTGCGTGGCGGTGCGCAGCGTCGCCCAGCGCCTGGCGCGCCATTTCCCAGCCGACGGTGGCGACGGCAACGAACTGCCCAATCAGCCCGTACTTCTCTAGAATTACCCGGATGAGGCCCCCGACGACATTCATCCGAGCCGCCGCCGTGCTGGGCGCGCTTTGCCTGGCAGGCTGCTCGCTGCTGGGCGCGCCCTGGTCAAAGGCGCCCCCGCCCCCGCCCCCGGTAGCGGTTGTGGTGCCGCCGCCGGAGCCGGTGCTGCCGCTGCCGGTAGCCACGCACAAATTCGAACTCCGCGACCCGAAGGACGATGTCTACGGCGAGGTGCAGCTCACCACCGCGGGCAAGGAAGACACGCTGCCGGACATCGCGCGGCGCTTCAACGTCGGCTACGAGGAAATCGTGCGCGCCAATCCGGGAGTCGATCCGTGGATTCCGGGCGCCGGGCGCAAGATCGTCGTGCCGACGCAGTTCGTACTGCCGAATGCGCCGCGCGAGGGCATCGTGATCAACCTCGCGGCGATGCGCATCTATTACTTCCCGAAGCACAAACCGAACGAACCGCAGCTCGTGTACACGCACCCCATCGGTGTCGGCAAGGCCGGCTGGCGGACGCCCGAGGGCATCACGCACATCATCGCGCGCGAAGAAAATCCGACCTGGCGGCCGAGCGCCGGGGTGCGCAAGGAACACGCCGAAAATGACGACCCGGTGCCCGCGGTCGTGCCACCCGGGCCGGACAATCCGCTCGGCAAATACAAGTTCACGCTCGAGTGGCCCAGCTACCTGATACACGGCACCAACAAGCCTTATGGCGTAGGCCTGCGCTCGAGCCACGGGTGCATACGCCTGTACCCGGAAGACATCCAGAAGTTCTACGAGGCCGTCCCCATCGGCACCCAGGTGCGGGTCGTCAATCAGCCGTTCCTGTTCGGCTGGCACGCTGGGCGCCTGTACCTGCAGGCCTACACGGTATTCGAGGATGACTCGCGCAACTGGAGCAAGGCGCAGCAGGCGCTGTTGCGTAAATCGCTCGCGCCGCGACTCGAAAAACGGCTCAAGGCCGCCGCCACCCAGATCGACTGGGAGGCGGTTACGCAGGTTGCCAATGCGCCGCGCGGCCTCGCGGTGCCGGTCAGCGTCACGGCGGGCACGGTCGATAGCGTGCTCGCGAACGCGCCGCTGGTGCAGAACCGCATTCCGCCCGGCGCCAACTGGGATGGCGCGGACGAAGTGGACGCCGATTCGCAGAGCTTTCAGCAGCTGCAGTCCGAGCGCGAGGGGCAGGGCGGACCCCAACCCCAGGCCCAGAGTACTCCCCAGCCCCAGCCTCAACCCCAGGCACAGACCGCGCCCGGGCCTGCTTCCACGGCTCATGTACAACCTGCCAGTCCCAGCGGCTGAAGCGGCCCGGGCGCCTTTGCCGGCGCCGATCGAGCGGCTGCCGACCGCTGTCACCGCCTTCGTGGGTCGCGCCCTCAAGGGACCGCTGAATGCCCCGACCCCGATCGGCAGTTTTGCGGAGTTCCAGCGCCAGTTCGGCGGCCTGTGGCAACCGGCGACGCTCGGCTATGCGGTTGAGCAGTACTTTGACAACGGCGGCCGCCAGGCACTCATTGTGCGCGTGGCCAATGGTGCACGCGCGCCCACGCTCCGCCTCCCGGCCGGGGGCGGCACACTGCTGATGCAGGGGCGGCAGCCCGGCACCCGCGAATACCTGCGCGCCTCGGTCGACTACGACGGCATAGGCGCGGCAGAGGCCGACCAGTTCAACCTGGTAGTGCAACGGCTCCAGCTGCCCGGCTCCGAGCTGGTCGAGGCGCAGGAGATCGTGCGACGCGTCTCGGTGCTGCCCGGTGCCGAGCGCTCGGTCGAGCGCGTATTGGCCCGCTCCCGGCTCGTGTGCCTCGCAGGCCCGCCCCCCACCGAGCGGCCGGAGCGCACCTTGCCCACGCACCCCGGTGGCGTTGCGGGCTACCTCGCCGCCAGCAGCGACGGGGCCGATGGCACGGACCTCACCGACTATGACCTGATCGGCGACGCCGAGGCCGCAACGGGCCTGTTCGCGTTGTGCGCCGGCCCGCGTTTCGAACTGCTGTGCGTGCCGCCGTTGTCGCGCAACCAGGATATCGGCATGGCCACGCTCCATGTGGCGACGCGGCTGTGCCGTGCGCAGCAGGCGCTGCTGATCGTCGATCCGCCCTCCAGCTGGGACAGCGTCGAGGCGGCAATTGCCGGCGCGACGCACTGGGCGTTCCAGAGCGAGCAGGCCGTGCTGTATTTCCCCAGGCTGCTGGCGCCCGATCGCCTGCGCGGCCGCACCGAGCTGTTCGCGGGGTGCGGTGCGGCCGCAGGCCTGATCGCGCGCGGCGACGCAGCGAGCCCGCCGTGGGGCGCCGCCGCCGGCGAGACGCCGCTCCTGCGCTCGCCGCACCGTCCGCAGTTGCCGTTGGATGAAGCGCAGCGCGCGCGCCTGGCGCAGGTCGGCGTGAACTGCTTTGACCACGTGCGTCCCGGCGCCGGCGCCGTGCGCAGCGCGCGCACGCTCCTGTCGCAGAACGCCGCCCGCGGTGAATCGCGTTACCTGCCCGCGCGCCGCTTGTCGCTGTGGCTGCAGGCCTGCGTGCTCGAGGGCACGCGCTGGACCCGGCTCACCAGCGGCGGCCCGGTGCAATGGCACAGCGTGCGCGCGCAGGTCGAAGCCTTTCTCGAGGGACTCGCCGGCGAAGGCGCGTTCGCCGGGCGCGACAGCGAGGAGCGCTATTTCGTGATCTGCGACCAGCGCCTCAACCCGGATGAATCAGTCGCGCAGGGCCGCTGCTGCCTGCTGTTCGGCTTCGCCGCGTGGCGCGCGGGTGAATTCCAGTCCTGCCTGGTGACGCACGAGCGCAGCGGCAGCAGCGTGCGCCCGGTCAGCATCAACCGCATGGCCACTTGCGGCGCGCGCGTCACCGAGGAAATCGAGACCGCGATCCTGCGCCAGCTGGCCGCCGATCCGGGGCCCGGCTACGCGTCGATGCCGGTGCCGGCCCGGGCCGCCAGAGTATGATTGCGCCCCGTGAACCGTAAACCCGCAGTGATTCCATTGTTGTGGGCAGGCCCTGGCAGTGCCTGAACGCTACGTCATTTTTTCCCATGGCCAGGATGGCGAACCGTGGAGCCGGAAATTTACCGGCCTGGCGGAGATTGCCCGCACCGAGGGCTACCACGCCGACTCGCTCGACTACCGCGGCATCGACTCGCCGCGCGAGCGGGTCGCGAAACTGGTCGAGCATTGCCAGAAACTCCCCGGGGAACTGGTGCTGGTTGGCTCCAGCCTTGGCGGCTACGTCGCGGTAGCCGCCGCCTCGCTCCTGCATGCGCGGGGCGTGTTCCTGCTGGCGCCGGCGCTGCTCATGGAAGGCCTGCCACCGCTCCGCAACGGGCTGATCGACTGCCCGACCACCATCATCCACGGCTGGCGTGATGCGGTGGTACCGCCCGGGCACAGCGTCGAGTTCGCGCGACAGTACCGCGCCACGCTCCATCTGCTCGATACCGACCATCGCATGTACGACCAGCTGCAGACGATCAATTATTTCTTCGAACATTTCCTGGTGGCGATCGACATGCGCTTCGGCTATCGCTAGGCAGTGGCGATGCCCGGCGCAGGCTAGATCCCATGGACTCGATCCTTGCAAGGCTGGTGGCGTCGTGGACGCGCTCGCGGCTCGAACCGGCGGACGTCGGCGCGCGGCTGCGCGACAGCTCCATTCCGGTCTGCTACGTGCTCGAGCGTCACAGTGCGGTCGACCTGGCGGTGCTGCGCGCGCTGTGCGCCCGCGCCCGCCTGCCGCGCCCGCGGCGGCGCCTGTTGCCTGCGCCGGCCCGCGCCGGACTCGCCTCCTTCGCGCTCGAGCGGCCGGTGGGTTTCTGGCGCACCAGGCTCGACCGGCGCGTGCCCGCGCAGCTCGCGGTGCTGATCGACGCCCTGCACGCCGATCCGGCGCTGGATGTGGCGCTGGTGCCTGCCGGCATCTACTGGGGCCGGGCCCCGCAGAAGGAGCGCTCGCTCATCCGCCTGCTGCTCTCGGAGAGCTGGGCGATCGGCAGCCGGTTGCGCCGGAGTTTCAGCGTGCTGATCAATGGCCGCAACGTCATGGTGCAGCTGGGCGACCCGGTCTCGCTGCGTAGTCTCCTTGGCGGCGAAGCCGACACCGCATCGGCGGCGCGGCGTGTGGCGCGGGTGCTGCGCGCGCAGCTGGCGCGCTCGCGCGCGGCGCGCATCGGTCCTGACCTCTCTCACCGCCGCACCATCGTTGCCGAGGTGCTGCGTTCGCGCGCCGTGCGCCAGGCGGTGGCGCAGGCGGCGCGGGAGCGCCCCGGCAATGGCCGGCGCGAGCTGTTGCTCGAGGCGCGCGGCTGCGTCGAGGAGATCGCCGCCAACTATTCGCACGCCTTCGTGAGTTCGATGTCGCACCTGCTGACGCGGGTCTGGAATCGGCTCTACGACGGCGTCGAGTTTACGCACGTCGACACGCTCCGCCAGGTGGCCGACGGCAATGAGATCGTCTATGTGCCCTGCCACCGCAGCCACATGGACTACCTGCTGCTCTCCTATGCGATCTACCAGCACGGCTTTGCGATTCCGCACGTCGCCGCGGGCGTCAATCTCAACCTGCCGGTGGTCGGGCGGTTCCTGCGCAAGGGCGGCGGTTTCTTCATGCGGCGCAGCTTTCGCGGCAACTCGCTCTACACCGTGGTGTTCACCCAGTACCTGGCGGCCATCATGGCGCGCGGCCACTCGATCGAGTATTTCATCGAGGGCGGCCGGAGCCGGAGCGGACGTCTGCTTGCGCCCATGACCGGCATGCTGGCGATGACGGTGCGCAGTTACCTGCGCCAGCCGCGCCGGCCGGTGGTGTTCATCCCGGTGTATTTCGGGTACGAGCGGATCTGGGAGGGCGCCGCCTACATCGGCGAACTCTCCGGCCGCCCCAAGGAAAAGGAAACCGTGTTCGGGCTGCTGCGCAACCTGCGGCGCCTGCGCGAGCGTTTCGGCCGTGTGCACGTCAATCTCGGCGAGCCGATCTTCCTCGAGCGGCTCCTGGAGCGGCACGCGCCCGACTGGCGCTCGTACACAGGCAACGCCCAGGAGCGGCCGCGCTGGGTGACGGCGCTGGTCGGGGAACTGTCGACGAACGTGATGCGCAACATCAACGCCGCGGCTACGGTGACGCCGGTCAACCTGCTGGCCCTGGCGCTGCTGGCGACGCCGCGGCAGATGACACTGGCCGGCGACCTGACGCGCCACCTCGACACGCTCCTGGCCGTGCTCCGCGCCGTGCCCTACAGCGAGCGCGTCACCATCACCGAGCTGGCGGCTGGCGCGATCGTCGACTACGGCGTGAGCCTGCAGATGATCACCCGCGAGACGCACCGCGCCGGCGAGTTCGTCCGCATGAGCGCCGAGCACGCCGTGCTGGCCACCTATTACCGCAACAACGTCCTGCACCTGGTGGCCATGCCCTCGCTCATGGCCTGCTGCTTCATTGCCAACGCCGAGTTGCGCACCGAGGACCTGCGGCGCTTTGCCAGCCGCATCTATCCGTATATCGCCGCGGAACTGTTCCTGCGCTGGCCCGAAGATGAAGTGCCGGCGGTGGTCGACAGCGCGCTCGCGGCGCTGGCGCGCTGCGGCCTGCTCGAGGCTGGCGCCAACGACACCTGGCGGCGGCCGGCGCCGAGCTCCATCGCGGCCATGGAGCTCTCGCTCCTGGCGCAGGCCACCTTGCAGACCATCGAGCGTTACTACCTGGCGATCGCGCTGCTGATCCGCGCCGGCAGCGGCGCGATCACGCAGAAGGCGCTCGAAGAGCGCTGCCAGCTCATGGCGCAGCGGATGACGCTGCTGTATGGCTTCAACTCCCCGGATTTCTTCGACCGCACGCTGTTCGGCAGCTTCATCGACCTGCTGCGCAGGCGTAGCGTGCTGCGTGCCGACGACGCCAGCCGCATGGTGTTCGACGAGGTGCTGATCGCGGTGGCGCGCGACGCCGAGATCGTGCTCTCAGAGCAGATACGCCACTCGATCCTGCAGGTCACGCACAGCTAGCGCGGCCACAGCCACCCGAACATGCCGCCGGTGAGCAGCGCAAACACCAGGCCGTCGACCATGCCGAACAGCGTCATGCGCCAGTTGCGCCGGTACCAGATCGAGGCCTGCGGCAGCGCCAGTGCGTAGGCCATGAACGCGCTGAAGCCCACGATGCGGAACACCGCCAGGTAGTTGGCGCCCGCGGGCAGTTCGCGTCCCGCGATGTATGCGCAGCAGATGCCCACCAGCAACAGGTAGATGAACCACTGCCCCAGCATCTTGCCCATGGCCATGCCGCCGCCGGAAATATTGAGGAACACGATCGGCCCGCGCTCGATCTTCGCCTTGTACTCCGGGCTGCGCATG
This sequence comes from Gammaproteobacteria bacterium, assembly GCA_025357915.1. Lineage (GTDB taxonomy): Bacteria > Pseudomonadota > Gammaproteobacteria > Steroidobacterales > Steroidobacteraceae > FEN-1191. The sequence continues at coordinate 13,087 of JANYLH010000024.1, read as the reverse complement.
TGCTGCATCGAATCTGCCTTGGGCATGGCGTAGTCGCCGGGCGGCACGTTGAGTCCGCGCAGTGCGTCGAGGATCGCATCCTGCTGCGGCGGTGCGCGCAGGTCGTCCCAGTGATAGCCGAGGAACATGTGCATGACGGAGCTGGCGATGAAGACGGCGACGGCCGCCAGCAGTATCGGCAGCCACAGCGAAGTGATCGTGACCATGGGACCCCCTTTGAATGATTCAGTCGTCGTGACGGACCGCGCCGCGCAGCCGCTTGTGGCGCTGGCGGTGCAGTTTGCCAGCAATCCGGCGCTCCTTGGAAGCGCGCGTCGGGCGGGTTGGCCGCCGCACCTTGGGCACGTGCAGCGCGCGTACGATCAGCTCCTGGAGCCGCTCCAGCGCCTCGCGCCGGTTGCCCTCCTGGGTGCGGTGATTACGCGCGACGATGAGGATCTCGGCATCGCCGATCAGGCGGTGGCCGGCGAGGGCCCGGAGCCGCGCCTTGGCGCGCTCGTCGAGTATCGCGGTGCCCGCCAGATCGAAGCGCAGCTGCGCGGCGGTGGCGACCTTGTTGACGTTCTGGCCTCCCGGGCCGGTGCCGCGCACGAAGCTGATGCGGACGTCGGCGTCGGGAATCTCCGGCGGCGCGCTCACGGCGCTGGCCGGTCGTGCAGCATGCGCACCTCGTGCTGCGCGACCGGTATGGTGATGCCCGCGTCGCGGAACAGGCGCCAGATGCGCCGGTTGACCTCGGAGCGCACGTTGTTCACGCCGTTCTGCGGGTCGGCGATCCAGAAGCGCAGTTCCAGGTCCATGCCGTAGTCGCTGAACTGCATCAGCCGCGGCGCCGGCGCGGGCTCCTGCAGCACGCGTGGATTGCCGTCCACGGCGCGGCGCAGCAGTTCCAGGGCCAGCTCCGGATCGTCGCGATAGCTGATGCGCACCGGGAGTTTCAGCCGCACCTTGCGGTCCGAGTAGCTCCAGTTGATCACCGTGCTGGTGATCAGGTTCTGGTTGGGCACCAGCGTTTCCACGCCGTCGCGGTCGCGCACCACCACGCAGCGCCCGCGCAGCTCCTGGACCCAGCCGAAGTTCTCGGAGTTGGTGCCGGTCAGGCCCGTGAAGCTGATGACATCGCCCGGCTTGATGGACTTGTCGAGCAGCAGCACGAAGCCGCTGACGAAATTGCTGGTGATCGCCTGCAGTCCGAACCCCAGGCCGATGCCGATGGCACCCGTCAGCAAGGTCAGGGCCGTAAGGTCCACGCCGGCGGCGTTGACGCCCAGCAGGGCGCCGAGGCCCACCAGAAAGAAGTGGCTGAATTTTGCGATGCCCACGCGCGTCGTGAGTGCGACGCTCTCCAGTTTCATGAGCCGCTGCTCGATGGCGCGTGCGATGAGGCTCCCGACCAGCACGAAGCCGGTGATCACCACCAGGCTCTTGAGGAGCGACCACAACGAGAATTGCGCCTTGCCGGGCAGCAGGTCGATGGCATCGAGGGTCGACTCGATGGCGCTGAACCAGCCGACCAGCTGGAAGGCGACCACCAGCCAGATGAAGCCGGTCACCTGGGCTTCCCATCCGGACAGCCACGAACGTGGGCCGAGCAGCTGTCCGACCAGGAACACGCCGGCGCGCACCAGCACCAGGATCGACGCCAGGCGCAGCGCCAGGTCAACAGCGCCGCTGTCGACTGCGACGCCGGCAAACACGGCCTGTATCGCCAGCAGCAGCAGCGTTGCAATCAGCGCCGGCGCCAGCCGCACCAGGCCGTCCACCAGCAGCGCCTGCCAGGGCAGTCGCGGCGGCGCTCGGCGCTTCCAGAAGCCGGCGATCGCGTGCCCGGCAAAGACCGCGACAACGATGGTGACGGCAATGGCCAGCAGCTGTGTCAGCAGCCGCGGGTCGCCCAGGTTGGTGAAGAATTGCTGCAACAGGTCTACCTAGGCGTTGAGGTCGGGAATGAGCTGGCTCTCGAGCAGCAGGATCTGGTCCTTGAGCGCGAGTTTGCGCTTTTTCAGGCGCTTGAGCTGCAACTCGTCGATATGGATATCGAGCGAGAGGCGCGAGATGACTTCGTCCAGATCGCGGTGTTCGATGCGCAGCGCCCGCAGCTTCTGCACGTTGCGGAACAGTTCGCGGTCGACGTTGTCGCCAGATTCTTTCATGGGGCCGCTGCCGCAGGTGACGCCGCCAGCGCGGAACGGACTGGTTGCAGGCCGAGCCGCGCTGTTATGGGCGTTACGCCCTCGGGTAGCTTAGCGAAGCGTCCCAGCGGGCGCCACGGGAGCCCTGGCATGTGGAAATCCGAGCCGCAGGAACCCGCCAGGTCAAAGCGCCGCGCCAGCAACGCCGCCCGGCTGGCGTCCCCCGGACCCATGCCTGGCAGGCTGACCTCGATCCCCTGTCCGCCAGCGTCGCGGAACACACCGCAAAGCTCCGCCAGGCCCCCGGCAGAGACCTGGTAGCGGTGCGGGTGGGCCAGCACCGCCATACCGCCGGCGCCGGAAATGGCGGCCACGGCTGCTTCCACGGGCGGCCATTCGGGGGCGACGGCCGCCCGTTGGCCGCGCGCCAGGAAGCGCTTGAAGGCGTCGTCTTCGTCGGCCGCGTGGCCGCGTTCCACCAGTGCACGGGCCAGGTGCAGCCGGGTCGGGGTGCCCGGTCGCGCGAGGACAGCCCCGGCGATGGCTTCGCCGTCCAGACCGCAGCGCTGCAGTCTCTCCCCGATCGCGCGGACACGCGCGGCGCGCTGCGCCTGCACGCCGCGCAGGTGCGCGGCGAGCGCGGTGTTGGCGGGATCGAGCCGCAGCCCGACTATATGTACCTCCCTGCCACGCCATAGTGCCGTCAATTCGCTGGCGTAAAGGAACGCGATCTGCTGCGCTGCGCAGGCCTGCGCGGCGGCCTCGCAGCCGGCCAGCGTGTCATGGTCGGTGAGCGCCAGGAGCTGCACCTGGCGCGTGGCCGCCAGCGCCACCAGCTCTTCCGGGCTGAGGGCGCCGTCGGAAAACGTGCTGTGGGCATGCAGGTCGATGCGCTCGAACGGTTGCAGGGCCGCATTCATGGACGCCATCATAGCGGAGCCGATGAATACCGCCGCCCTGCATGACCGCCACTGGAACGCCATCGATCACGTGCTGCTCGACCTGGATGGCACGCTGCTCGATCTCGACTTCGACAATCACTTCTGGCAACAGCTGGTGCCGCAGGCATGGGGAGCGGTACGCGGGCTGGAGCCGGCCGCGGCCCAGGCTCTGCTGCAACCGCGGTTTGCGGCCTGCATGGGTACGCTCCCCTGGTACAGCACCGAGTACTGGAGCGGCGAACTCGAACTCGACATCCTGGCCCTCAAGCGCCAGGACGCCCACCGCATCCGCTGGCTGCCCGGTGCCCGGGACTTCCTCGCCGCGGCGCGTGCGCGCGGCAAGCGCCTCGTGTTGTTGACCAATGCCCATCCGCAGGCGCTCGCCATCAAGCACGAGCGCACCGGCGTGCTCGATCACTTCGATGCCAGCTTCAGTTCCCATGACCTGGGGGCGCCCAAGGAGGATGCGCGCTTCTGGCAGGCGCTACGCGAGATCGAACCCTACGACGCAAGCCGGAGCCTGTTCGTCGATGACAGCGCGCCGGTGCTGCACGCCGCGCGCAGCGCCGGCATCGGCGTGATCCGGGCGATCCGTCGCCCCGACAGTGCCCGGGCCGGACACCGGCACGAGGAGTTCGTGGCGGTCGATGCGCTGGTGGAGCTGATCGGCGGGCAGCCCGGCGCCGATCCGCGGCGCTGATTCAGACCAGCACGCGTTCACGGCGCGGCGCTGCGGCGACGCCGCCGAGTTCGCGCGCGGCGCGGTGACCGGAATACACGGCGTGGGCAATCAGGCCCGGCTGCGCGCAATCACCGATGCGTTGCACGACAAGGCCGGGCTCATCCGCATCGCGCTCACCGACCAGCGCACGATAGAGCGTCTCGTCCGGTTCGCGCGAGGTCACCAGCAACACGGCCGTTGCCGCGCGCTGGCGCTGCCGGCCGGTGTAGACGCAGGCCAGCGATGCCGTTGCACCCGCAAACCCGGTGAGCGTCGTGTTGACTTCGATTTCGACGCCGTGCTCGAGCAGGGCCCGCTGCGCGCGCTCCTGCTCCTGCGTGTAGAGACTCCAGGCGCCGGCGCGGCCTTCGGTCGTCACGTAGCGGACCTGGGCGCCGGCGAGCGCGAGTTTTTGGGCGATCACCGGGCCCAGGTAGTAGTGGTCGTCATCGAAGACCAGCACCTCGCCCTGCGGCAGCCGGCCGTCCATGATGTCATCGGGCGTATAAACGTTCGCCGCGTCCAGTGCGGCGATCGCGCGCGCGTGCCAACGGCCGATACCATCGCGTCGCCAGCGCGCGCCGGTCGCGATCAGCACGTGATCGGTTTCGAACTCGCGGACTTCGGCCGGCAGCAGGCGGTTGCCGAGGTAGAGCGTCACGTTCGGCATGCCTCTGATCTGGCCGAGCCGGTAATCGCGCACCCGGGCCCATGCGGCGAGCCCAGGCAGAGCGCTCTCGCGCGTCACGCGCCCCCCGGCGGCAGCGGCCGCGTCTGCGAGCGTAACCGTGAAACCACGCTTGCCGAGCGTCTGTGCCGCCTCGAGCCCCGCCGGTCCCGCGCCGACGATCAGCACCGATCCGCTCCCCGGCGGCACGCGCTCGGGATGCCAGTGCGAGCGCCATTCCTCGCCCATGGTCGGGTTCTGCGTGCAGCGCAGCGGCGAACCACGGAAGTTGTTGGAGTAGCAGATGTTGCAGCCGATGCACTCGCGGATGTCCTCGAGCCGACCCTCGCGGATCTTGTTCGGCAGGAACGGATCCGCGATCGACGGCCGCGCGGCGCCGATGAAATCGAGCACGCCGCGCTGCAGCTGGCCGAGCATTGCGTCCGGCGAGGTGAAGCGCCCGACGCAGACCACGGGCTTGCCCGTTACCTTGCGCACGTAGGCGACGCGATCTTCGAGCGCGCCCTGCGGTACGAAGCGTGAAGAGCCCATTTCCTCGTCGTAGTCGGCCAGCACCACGTCCCAAAGATCGGGCAGGTGGCCGAGCGCGGCGACCACGTCGTGAGCCTCGTCCTCGCTCAAATGCTCGTCACCATGGCCGTTGGCCGCGAAGCGCGTGGCGACCGCGCAGCGATCGCCCACCGCGCTGCGGGTTTCATCGAGCAGTTCACGCATCAGGCGCATGCGATTATCGAGCGAGCCGCCGTATTCGTCGCTGCGTTCGTTGAGACTGCGCGAGAGAAACTCGGACACCAGGTATCCGTGGCTTGGATAGACGTAGATGATGTCGAACCCCGCCCGCTTCGCACGCAGCGCGGCTTCGCGATGCCAGTGGCGGAACTCGCGGATGTCGCGCCGGTCCATGCGTTGCGACTGGATCGGATCGGTACGCGAGAGCGTCGAGCGGACACCGAAGGTGGGCGCACGGCTCGCCAGGTTCGCGACATAGCTGCCACCGTGCCACAGCTCGATGCCGGCGAGCGCGCCGTGCGCGTGCAGTGCGTCGGCCATCGCGGCGAGATTGCCGAGGTCGCCTTCATCCCATAGCGACGCGAAGGGGTAGGGGTGATCGTCCGAACTCGGATGGATCGAGCAGTATTCCGTGCAGACCACGCCCCAGCCGCCTTCGGCCTTCATCGCGCGCATGGCCACCAGGGTTTGCGGCAGCGCGTGGCCCATGCCGGTGCAATGGGGCACCTGATAGAATCGGTTCGGCGCCGTGACCGGCCCGATCTTGACGCTTTCGAACAGCCGGGCGTAGCGGGATGTTTCCGTCATGTGGCGTCCGTAGTTTCCGTAGTGGCGCGGTGCCCGGCAGGCGGCGTAGTTTGCAGGCCGGTGCCGGCAAAGAACAAGGCCGCGGAGGTTCCATGCACGCCGAATCCATCCGTCCGCGCAAGCGCCAGCCCCGGCCAGCTCCTCCCCGCCGCGAGGACCCTGGAATCCACCACGGGCCGTCGCTCCCTTACGATCCGCTGGCGCCGGGTGTGCCGCGGCGGCTGATCGACGCCGCGTTCACGCTCCTCGAGCAGGCTGGCGTGGCGTTCGACACGGATAGCGAGGCCCCGGCGCTGTTTGCGGCCGCCGGTTGCGAGGTGGCCGCCGACGGCGTCGTCAGGATCCCGCGAGCGGTGGTCGAGGCCGCGCTGGCCTCGGTCGCGCGCCAGGCGCGGCTGTGGGACCGCGAGGGCGCGCACAGCATCAGGCTCGACTGCCAGCACACCTGGTTCTTTCCGGGCATGACCTGCATCAAGGTGTACGACCTGGAGAGCGGCGAGCGGCGCGAGAGCACCGCCGCAGACCTGGCGCTGATCACGCGGGTGGCCGACGCGCTGCCGAACATCGACGGCGTGTGCATCGCCTGCAAGGACATCCCGCACTCGGACATACACGGCGAGATCGCGGAATTCGCGATCATGGCCCGCAACACCGTCAAGCCGCTCGAATACCTGTGCGAGCATGCCGCCTCGTTCGCCGTTGCCATCGAGATGGCGGCTGCGATCCGCGGCGGCCGCGAGGCGCTCGCTGCCAGGCCGTACTTCCTGCAGATCATCACCCCACTGCCGCTCAACTATGCGAAGACGCATGTCGATCAGGTGCTGCTCGCGGCGCGCAATGGCGTACCGGCCAGCGTGGGCACGCTGCCGATCGGCGGCGCCTCCTCGCCGATCACGGTGGCCGGTTGCATCGCGCAGAGCCTGGCCACCGATTTTGCCGGCATGACGCTGGCGCAGCTTGCCTGCCGCGGATCCTTCGTCATCGGCAGCTCCGATGTCAGTTTCATGGAACCGGCAACCGGCAGCATCGGCAATTTCGTGCAGGCCTCGCTGGCCGACATGCTGATGTGCCAGGTGCGGCGCGAACTGGGGCTGCCCTCGTTCACGGGCCTCGGCGGCCAGTCGGTGGCGCGGCGCTTCAACCAGGACGCGGTGTGGGAAATCTCCTCGAACATGATGCAGGCCTTCTACAGCCGGCCGGCGACCTGCGATTACCTGGGTTCGCTCGACGAGGGCATCACCTACTCGCTCCACTCACTGCTGCTGTGCGATGACCTTGCCGGCCTCCTGCGGAGCCTCTGGCAAGGGGTCCGGGTCGATGACGATACACTCGCGCTCTCGCAGGCCCTGTCGGTCGGGCCGCGCGGCAACTATCTCGCGCTCGATCACACTGCCAGTCACTGCCGCGAGCAGCTGTGGCCGACGCGCTATTTCGGGCCGAATATTCCGACGTCCATGAGCTCGCTCCCGGACCAGGAGCTGCGCGAGCGCATCGAGACCGACCTGCGCCGGATCATCGCGACGCACAGCGTGCCGGCGCTTCCGGACGCCGTGCTGGCCGAACTCGATGCGATTCGCGCGCGCTTCGCCGCCGGCCATACCGCTTCCTAGGCGGCGGCCCCCGGAACATCGAGGGAACCGTGCATGACCGGCACCACATGGCCGGCGATGTGCACGGTGGTTGCGTGCCCGGCGCGACGGTACGTTCTGCCGAGCAACAGGCTCGGACGGCCCATGGCGACGCCCTGCTCGATGCGCCACGCCACCTCGGCATCTGAGGCGGGGTCGAGCATCGCGAGCAAGGCGATCGTCGCCGCAGTCGCGCTGCCGGTGGCCGGATCTTCGGCGATGCCGTCCAGCGGTGCGAACATGCGGGCCTGCAATTCGCGCCCGCTCCTTCCTCAAATATGAACTTTTCGGGCGCCTTGCCACCCTGCGCCTCGAATTCCCGCGCGAGGACTACGGCAGTACCGACATTGGGATGCCCGGCAAACGACACTTCGCTGCGCGGCGTGAAGAGGCGCACCTGCGCCGTGGCAAGGCCATGCGCATCCAGCACCACGGCCAGCGGATTGCCGCCGAACATCCGTTCGGTGCAGACGTCAACGGTGACGAAGCGGCGTCGCACGGCTCCCGCGCCCAGCCCGGGCTAACGCCGGCGCGGTGGCCCGCCGCGTCGCGGTCCGCCCGGACGGCCGCCGCCGCCGGAGCGCGGGCGCCGCATCGGAGCGTCCGGGTCGCGCGGCACGTAGGGAGCGGGCTCGAGCTTGGGAAGCGAGTCGGGTTCGTAGTGTTCGACCGGGATCTTGTGGCCGATAAAGGCCTCGATCTCCGGCAGCGAGATGGCGTATTCCTCGCAACCGAAACTGATGGCATCGCCGGCAGCGCCAGCACGTGCGGTGCGGCCGATACGGTGCACGTAGTCAGGCGCGTCCTGCGGCAGATCGAAGTTGAACACGTGGCTGACGTCGGGAATATGCAGCCCCCGCGAGGCGACGTCAGTGGCAATCAGGACGGCGAGCTCGCCTTCGTGGAACTGACGCAGGAATCGCAGGCGCTTGGTCTGCGGCACGTCGCCCGAGATGGCCTGCGCGTGAAAACCGTTGACCCGGAGCGAGGCCTCGAGCCGCTCAGCCATGCGCTTGGTATTGACGAACACCATGGTGCGATGGGCTTCGCTTTCACGCAGCAGGTGAACCAGCAGCGGGATTTTTTCCCGCATCGAGGGAAAGTAGATGGCCTGGCGTACGCGATCGAGCGTGACCTTGTCCGGCTCGATACGCACCAGTTCCGGGTTGTTCATGTGCTCGTAGGCGAGCTCGAGCACGCGCTGCGAGAGCGTCGCGGAAAACAGCATCGACTGGCGCTTGTCCGGCGCGGGGAGCCGGCGCAGCAGGTAGCGGATGTCGGCGATGAAGCCGAGGTCGAACATGCGATCGGCCTCGTCCAGCACCAGCACCTGCGCATGGCGCAGGTCGTAAATGCCCTGCTTGAGGTAGTCGATGAGGCGGCCGGGCGTGCCGATGAGTACGTCCACGCCGTCGGCGAGCTGCTGGCGTTGTTTTTCGTAGTCGGTGCCGCCGAATACCACCGCGAGCGGCAGGCCGAGGTGGCGGCCGATGACCGCGGCGTCCTTGTGTATCTGCACCGCCAGCTCGCGCGTCGGCGCAACCACCAGCGCGCGCACCGAGGTGGCGGCCCGCCCGGGTGCGGGCGGCCTCGAGATCAGCGATTGGTAGAGCGCTACCAGAAACGCGGCCGTCTTGCCTGTCCCGGTCTGGGCCTGGCCGGCGATATCACGGCCGGTGAGGGCGGCAGGCAGGGTCTGGGCCTGGATGGGCGTGCACCAGGTGAATCCGGCCTCGACGATGCCCTGCATCAGCGCGGGGTGCAGGGGCAGGGAACTGTATGCCAGTGTGCTTAAATGTTCATCGCTCATGAAACTTGCATCAATCCTCGATTTGGGGTGTTGGCGGGGCTGGCGGCCGGCTTGAGGCCGCGGCACTTGCATTTAACCCGGAAAAGGCTAAAAATATCGCCAACGGCGGCTCCTCTGCGCGCCCGCTAAACTAATCCTTCAGGCACAAGTGTAACCGCTGAGCGGTCGTCATGTGCCACTGTCTGGCCCGCCGCGCATATTCCACCCGTCAAACCATTTTCAGTCGCAGGCAATCTTCAAGCACCGGGCAAGGTCCCGTTCCAGCACAAGACACCTGTTAACCCACCTCAACGGAGGCCCAAGGTCGCGTGAGTAACGAAAACATAGTTCATACCTCGGATGCCGGCTTCGATGCCGACGTCATCAAGTCCGGCACGCCGGTGCTGCTCGATTTCTGGGCGGAATGGTGCGGCCCCTGCAAGATGATCGCGCCGATCCTCGAGGAGATCGCGGTCGACTACCAGGGGCGGTTGCGCATCGCCAAACTTGATATCGACAAGAACCCGCAGACGCCGCCCAAGTTCGGCATCCGCGGCATTCCGACGCTGATCCTGTTCAAGAACGGCACCGTCGAGGCGCAGAAGGTCGGCGCGCTGTCCAAGTCGCAGCTCACAGCGTTCCTGGACCAGCACCTGTGAGAGGGTACCTTGGCAACCAGGGCCGCAATCGCCCTAACAAAGGCCCGCGTCATGGCGGCCCCCGCGATGGCAATCGTGACGGTAACCGCGGCAACGTCGGCGGCCGCATGGATGAACAGCTGCCCGACCTCGAGCCGCTGGGTGCAGACGACGCCGAGGTCATAAGCCCGGCAGAGCTGGCGGCTTCGCGCAATTCGATGAACCTGACGGCCCTCAAGGCCAAGCCTATACACGAGCTTGTCAAACAAGCGGAATCGATGGGCCTGGAGGGTCTTGCGCGTTCCCGCAAGCAGGACATCATCTTCTCGATCCTCAAGGCGCATGCGCGTAACGGTGAGGATACCTACGGCGACGGCGTGCTGGAAATCCTCCAGGACGGCTTTGGCTTCCTGCGTTCGGCCGATGGCTCCTACCTGTCCGGCCCCGACGACATCTACATCAGCCCCAGCCAGATCCGCCGCTTCAACCTGCGTACCGGCGACTCGGTCTCGGGCCTGATCCGCCCGCCCAAGGACGGTGAAAGATACTTTGCACTGCTCAAGGTCGGCGAGATCAATTACGACTCGCCCGAGAGCTCGCGCAACAAGGTGCTGTTCGAGAACCTGACGCCGTTCCACCCGACCAAGCGTCTCAAGCTCGAGCGCGGCAACGGCAGCACCGAAGACCTGACGGCGCGCACCATCGACCTGGTGGCGCCGATTGGCAAGGGCCAGCGTGGCCTGATTGTCTCGCCGCCCAAGGCCGGCAAGACCATGTTGCTGCAGAACATCGCCACTTCGATCACCTGGAACCATCCGGAAGTGCATTTGATCGTGCTGCTCATCGACGAGCGGCCCGAGGAAGTCACCGAGATGCAGCGCACGGTGAAGGGCGAGGTTGTGTCCTCGACTTTCGACGAACCGGCCGCACGGCACGTGCAGGTGGCCGAGATGGTCATCGAGAAGGCCAAGCGCCTGGTCGAGCACAAGAAGGATGTCGTGATCCTGCTCGATTCGATCACGCGCCTGGCGCGCGCCTACAACACCGTGGTGCCGAGCTCCGGCAAGGTACTCACGGGCGGCGTCGACGCCAACGCGCTGCAGCGCCCGAAGCGCTTCTTCGGCGCGGCGCGCAACATCGAGGAGGGCGGCTCGCTTACCATCCTCGCCACCGCGCTGATCGACACCGGCTCGAAGATGGACGATGTCATCTACGAGGAGTTCAAGGGCACCGGCAACAGCGAAATCCACCTCGACCGGCGCATTGCCGAGAAGCGCGTCTACCCGGCTTTCAACATCAACCGCTCCGGCACCCGCAAGGAAGAACTCATTACCGACCAGGCCGAGCTCGCCAAAATGTGGATCCTGCGCAAACTCCTGCATCCCATGGACGAGCTCGCCGCGATCGAGTTCCTGCTCGACAAGATGAAGGATACCAAGACCAACGCCGAGTTCTTCGAGGCAATGAAGCGCTAGCGGGCGATCCTGCCGCCCGGAAAGGCCTAACGGTTCACAGATTCGGACGTCGCCGGGCGGCGACTATGGCGCAGCGGCGTGCGCTGTCCGATGATGGCGGGGTAATGCCCTGATCAGGACCTGCCGCATGCGCCACTTGCTCTTGTCCGCCACCCTGCTGGCCGCCGCCGCGGCTGCCCAGGCCCAGGGGGCACCGCCGCCGGAGCCTGCCAGCCCGATTACCGATCATTTCGCCTTGCGGGCGGGCGCCTTTTTTGGCACGGCTGTTACCGATGGGCGCGTCGATGATCCTGCGGCACCGACGGCGGGCACGCCGTTTTCGCTGGAGAATGATTTCAAGCTCAGTCCGCGTGTGCGCCAGGCGCGCGCCGAGTTCATGTTCCGGCTGCGCGAGCGCGGGCGCCTGCGCGTGAACCTGTGGGAGCTGACGCGTACCGGCACCGCCAACCCACCGGCCACGATCGTCTATGGCGGCCACACTTTCACGCCTACCGACGTCGTCAATTCGGAATTCAACTGGCGGCAGGTCGATCTCACCTGGACCTATTCCTTCCTGCACCGCAGCCGCTTCGAGTTGGGCGCAGGCCTCGGGCTCCACCTGCTGGAAGCCGAGGCCAATGCGAACGCCATGCTGGCCACCGGCCCGGTGACGGAAAAGTTCAGCGGCGCCGGTCCCTTTGTCACCGTAGCGATCGATGGCACCTGGCGCTTCACGCGCCGCTTCGCTTTTTCAGCGCGCGGCCAGTACCTGAAGCTGACGGTGAGCTCTGTGAAGGGCTCGCTCGCCGACTATCACGGCGACGTGCAGTTCCGCTGGCGGCCGAACCTGGCCTTTGGCCTCGGCTACGAGAGCACGCAGACGCGGCTGGACGTCACCAACAACAATCCCAACGGCTTCATGGAGCTGGGCACAAAGGGACCCGAGTTGTTCGTGCGCGCGAGTTTCTAGTGATACTCGCGCACAGATCCTAATTGCCTACCTTGGCGCTCTGCACCTCGCTGATTCGCCAAGTCTCGTAGAAGTAGTCAGCGCCATACATCAGGTTGTTGTCAATCATGCTGGCGCCGCCGGGCGCACCCCTCATGGCCTGCAGGTAGTCGGCAAGCATGCCGAAATGCGCGACACCATCGATGTTGTAGTCCCATGAGCGGTTGCCGAGAGTGCTCATCGGAAAGGTTGCGGAGTATTGCACCGGCGGCAGCGGGTGAGCGCAAAACGGCTGGCAGGTTGCTATGGGTGGGAACTTGCGCATTCGGGTGCGGATCTCAACACTCCGCCGCCACCCGAGGTGGATAACGGGGCGACGCCGGGTGAGGTGCCCAATAGCTTTCCGACCGTCTACCAGCAACTCACGATGCCGGTCGTCACGTCGCTCGGCGCTCCAGTCTCTCCCGGGGATGTCGACCTGCTGCTGGTCGACGGCTGCACCAACGATGTTGGCATCGCGTCGATCCTCAATCCCGACAGCAGCGAATCCGTGATTGCCGCGAAAACCATGACAGCCTGCAGCTCCATGGAGCCGTTCCTGGCCGAGGCACACAAGACGTATCCGGGTGCGAAGATTATTGTGACGGGATACTATCCTATTGTTTCGCCGACCTCTGATCTGACGGCGGTCAGCGTACTCATGGCGAACGCCGGGATCTTCGTCGCGCCCGCCGTAGCGGCGACGTTCGGAATTCCGCTCGATCCGGTCACGGGAGCCATCCTCGGATTCGAGATGAGCCAAGCGCTGGAAGACAAACTGGTTTCGCACT
>JANYLH010000038.1 GCA_025357915.1 Gammaproteobacteria bacterium | reverse complement strand
TGCCGCGCGGCGCCGGCGGGATATCCGCCAGGTCGAACTTGCCGAGCGATTTGTTGTCCTGCGAGCGCTCGCGCTCGCCCTGCAGCACGTGGATAGTGACCGCGGTCTGGTTGTCGTCGGCGGTGGAGAACACCACGATCCCGACCAAGGCGAGCGTGAGCGCTCGCAGGACAACAAGTCGCTCGGCAAGTTCGACCTGGCGGATATCCCGCCGGCGCCGCGCGGCATGCCGCAGGTCGAAGTGGCGTTCGACATCGACGCCAACGGCATCCTGCACGTCTCGGCGAAGGACAAGGCCACGGGCAAGGAACAGAAGATCGTCATCAAGGCCTCGAGCGGGCTGACGGAAGAAGAGATCAAGCGCATGGTCGGCGATGCCGAGGCGCACGCCGAAGAAGACAAGAAATTCCGCGAGCTGGTGGAAATCCGCAACCGCGCTGATGCCATGCTGCACTCGGTCGATAAGTCGCTCAAGGACCTGGGCGACAAGGTCAGCGGCGAAGATCGCGCCAAGGCGGAATCCGCTCTGGCCGATCTGCGCGCGGTGCTGAAGTCCGACGACGGTGAGGTCATCGCCAAGAAGACCGAGGCGCTGGCGACGGCAGCGGCGGGCATCGCCCAGCAGGCCTACGCGGCCGGCCAGGGCGCCGGCGGTGCGGCGGGCGGCGAGGCCCATGCGGGCGGCGATGGTTCGGCTCACGGCGAGTCGGCGGCTGGCGGCAAGGACAACGTGGTCGATGCGGAGTTCGAGGAAGTCAAGGACAAGGACAAAGACAAAGGCCAGCGCGCGACTTGAAGTAACCTAGGCCCGCATGGCAAAAAGCGATTACTACAAGCTGCTGGATGTGGCTCGCAATGCCAGCGAGGCCGACATCAAGAAGGCCTACCGCCGCCTGGCGATGAAGTTCCACCCGGACCGCAATCCGGGCGACAAGGCTGCGGAAGAGAAATTCAAGGAGGCGAAGGAAGCCTACGAAGTGCTGTCCGACGCCGGCAAGCGCGCGATCTATGACCAGCACGGCCACGCCGGCATCGAGGCGGCGCGCCAGGGACCCGGTGGTAGCGGCTTTCCACCAGGCGCCGAACAATTCAGCGACATCTTCGGTGACGTTTTCGGCGACATCTTCGGCGGCGCGCGCCGCGGCGGCGGCGGGCGTCCACAGGTGTATCGCGGCGCCGACCTGCGCTACGACACCGAACTCGATCTGGCCGAGGCCGTCTTCGGGCGCACGCTCGAGATCGATCTCACCAAGCTGGTTGAGTGCGAAACCTGCCACGGGAGCGGTGCCGCCAAGGGCAGCAATCCGGTGCAGTGCGAGACCTGCTCGGGCTCAGGCCAGGTGCGTGTTTCCCAGGGCTTCTTCACGCTGCAACAGACCTGCCCGCAATGTCGCGGAAGCGGACGCGTGGTGCGCAACCCCTGCGATGCCTGTCTGGGGCAGGGGCGGGTGCGCAAGCACAAGAAGCTTAGCGTAAAGATTCCGCCGGGCGTCGACAACGGCGATCGGGTGCGCCTCGCCGGTGAAGGTGAGGCCGGGCGCAATGGCGGGCCGCCGGGCGACCTGTACGTCGAGGTTCATGTCCGCGACCATCCGATCTTCGAGCGCGACGGCGCCCACCTCAGTTGCGAGGTGCCGTTATCCTTTGCGACCGCGACCCTGGGCGGGAGTGTGGACGTGCCCACGCTCGAGGGTGAGGTGAGCCTCAAGATTCCGCCTGAGTCGCAGTCCGGGCGGGTGTTCCGCCTGCGCGGCAAGGGCATCAAGCCGGCGCGCGGCGGCGAGCAGGGCGACCTGTTCTGCCGCGTGACCATCGAGACGCCGGTCAAACTTTCGGCCGAACAGCGCGAGCTGCTGCAGAAGTTCGATGAGTCACTCCGGCACGACGGGAGCCGTCACGCCCCGCGACAGAAGAATTTCCTGGAAGGCGTGAAGCGTTTCTTCAAGGCCGCGCCGTGACGGGCAGGGTTGAGCCGGTCGGGGTCGCCATACTTGGAGCTGGCGGACGCATGGGCATGAGTTTGCTGCGGCTCCTGCCGGAGTTTCAAGGGTTGCGTCTGCGCTCCGCCCTGGTGGCGCCTGGCAACTCCCGCCTCGGCCGCGACAGCGGCGAGCTGGCGGGAGGCCCGTCAAACGGGGTCGCCGTGACGGCGGACCTGGAATCGGGCCTGCGGGGTGCCGGGCTGGCCATCGATTTTTCCACCGCGGCGGCCAGCGCCGCGCATGTCAGGGCCTGCGCTGCCGCGGGGGTGCCGCTGCTCCTGGGCACCACGGGACTCGGGCCGGAAATGCCTGCCATCCTCGAACAGGCGGCGGCCGCGATTCCACTGCTGGTCACGGCCAACACGAGCCTCGGCGTGGCTGTCCTGCTGGACCTCGTCGGCCAGGCCGCCGCCGCCCTGGGGCCCGATTTCGACATTCAGATCCAGGATACCCACCACGGGGACAAGCTCGATGCCCCCTCTGGCACGGCCCTGGCGCTCGGTGCGGCAGCGGCGAGGGGTGCTCGGGTCCCCAACCAGCCCATCGGCTACGCCTCCTTGCGTGGCGGGGACGTGGTCGGGGAGCACCAGGTGCACTTCCTGGGGCAGGGTGAGAGGCTCTGCCTGTCCCACAGCGCGACCGATCGCTCAATTTTCGCCCGGGGGGCCCTCCAGGCGGGCTCCCGGCTGGTCAGCCGCCCCCCGGGCGCCTACCGGATGGCGGAACTGTTCCGTGAAAAATAAATTCCTGCGCGGCAAAGCGCGGTTTTCACTAAAGCCATATTTGTAAAGGGGTTTTAGAGCCCATTTTTGCCCAATCCGGGGCCATTGCCGCATGGACAGAGGGCGGTCCGATCCTTAGAATTTCGGGCGTAATCCGATTGTCGGGTTAGTCCGCACAAGGCGGGGGGCGTTCCAAAAGAACTCCTCCCGCTTTGTGCATATGCGCTCTAGAAACCGGAGTCGCTCCCAAGGGGATGGCTTAAGTGATCTCACCAGCGGTGCTGGCTCTCGCGGACGGCAGCATCTTCCGCGGACAGTCAATCGGCGCCAGCGGAAACACCACCGGCGAAGTCGTATTCAATACCGCCATCACGGGCTATCAGGAAATTCTCACCGACCCGTCCTACGCCCGGCAACTGGTCACGCTGACCAATCCTCACATCGGCAACACCGGTACCACTCCGGAAGACATGGAGTCCGGACAGGTTTACGCCGCCGGTCTCGTGATCCGCGACCTCTCCATCATTACCAGCAGCTGGCGTGCAGAAGGTTCGCTCGCCGATTTCCTGCAGCGCGCGCGCCTGGTCGCGATCGCCGGCATCGATACGCGGCGCCTGACGCGGGCGCTGCGTGAGCGCGGCGCGCAGTCGGGCTGCATCATGACCGGTGACAAGATCGACGATGCGGCGGCGATACGCGCGGCCAGGCGCTTCCCGGGCCTCAAGGGGATGGATCTGGCCAAGGTCGTCTCGACCCGCGAAAGCTACCAGTGGAACGACGGCACCATCGCCCGCGGCGCCGATCGCCCTACCATCCGCGCGCAGCAGCGCCTGCATGTCGTGGCCTACGACTATGGCATCAAGCGCAATATCCTGCGGCTGCTGGCCGACCAGGGGTGCCGCGTCACGGTGGTGCCGGCGCAGACCACCGCCGCGGATGTGCTGATGCTCAAGCCCGATGGCATCTTTCTCGCCAACGGTCCCGGCGACCCGGAACCCTGTGACTATGCCATTGGCGCCATCGGTGAGCTGCTGACCACCGAAATCCCGATCTTCGGCATCTGTCTCGGGCACCAGCTGCTGGCGCTGGCCAGCGGTGCGCGCACCGTCAAGATGAAGTTCGGACACCACGGCGCCAATCACCCGGTACAGGACCTGACCACCGGACGCGTATTGATCACCAGCCAGAATCACGGTTTTGCGGTCGATGAGTCGAGCCTGCCCGGGAATCTCAAGCCCACGCACCGCTCGCTGTTCGACGGCAGCCTGCAGGGCGTGGCACGCACTGACCGTCCCGCCTTCAGTTTTCAAGGACACCCGGAAGCGAGCCCAGGCCCGCACGATGTATCGCCGCTGTTCGCGACCTTCACGCAGCTGATGTTGCGGCGGCTGCAGACGCAGCTGCGCGCGCTGCGCTCGGCCTCCCGCAAGCAGGCGGCCGAGGGCTAGCGCCGCCATGCCCAAACGCACGGATATCAAGAGCATCCTGATTATCGGCGCCGGCCCGATCGTCATCGGCCAGGCCTGCGAGTTCGACTACTCCGGCGCCCAGGCCTGCAAGGCGCTGCGCGAGGAGGGGTACCGCGTCATCCTCGTCAACTCCAACCCGGCGACGATCATGACCGACCCGGAGATGGCCGATGCCATCTATATCGAGCCGATCAACTGGCGCACGATCGCCAGCATCATCGAGAAGGAGCGGCCCGACGCCTTGCTGCCCACCATGGGCGGGCAGACGGCGCTCAATACCGCGCTCGACCTGGCGCGCGAAGGCATCCTGGAGAAGTTCGGCGTCGAGATGATCGCCGCCTCGCGCGCCGCGATCGACATGGCCGAGGACCGTGAGCTGTTCCGCAATGCCATGCACGAGATCGGTCTCGAGACTCCCAAGTCGCAGATCGCCCGCAGCATGGAGGAGGCCGTGGGCGTGCAGGCCAACTTCGGCTTCCCGGTGGTGTTGCGCCCCTCCTTCACCATGGGCGGGAGCGGCGGTGGCATCGCCTACAACCGCGAGGAGTTCGAGACCATCGTGGCGCGCGGCCTCGAGGCCTCGCCGACCAACGAGGTGCTGATCGAGGAATCGGTCATCGGCTGGAAAGAATTCGAGATGGAGGTGGTGCGGGACAAGGCCGACAACTGCATCATCATCTGCTCGATCGAGAACCTTGATCCAATGGGCGTGCATACCGGCGATTCGATCACCGTGGCCCCGGCGCAGACGCTCACCGACAAGGAATACCAGCGCATGCGCGACGCCTCGATCGCGGTGCTGCGCAAGATCGGGGTCGAGACCGGCGGTTCCAACGTGCAGTTCGCGGTCAGCCCGCGCGACGGGCGCCTGCTGGTCATCGAGATGAATCCGCGCGTGTCGCGTTCCTCGGCGCTGGCCTCGAAGGCGACCGGGTTCCCGATCGCCAAGGTGGCGGCCAAGCTGGCGGTGGGCTACACGCTCGACGAGCTGCGCAATGAGATCACCGGCGGGGCGACCCCGGCCTCGTTCGAACCCAGCATCGACTACGTCGTCACCAAGATACCGCGCTTTACATTTGAGAAGTTTCCGGCAGCCAACAACCGTCTGACTACCCAGATGAAGTCGGTCGGCGAGGTCATGGCGATCGGCCGCACCATCCAGGAATCACTCCACAAGGCGCTGCGCGGCCTCGAGACCGGGCTCGATGGGTTCGATCCGATCATGACGCTGCCGCTGACGGACGAGACTGCCAACCAGCTGGCCTACGAGCTGCGCGCGCCGGGGGCCGACCGGCTGCTGTACGTGGCGGACGCCATGCGCGCCGGCTGGACGCTGCAGCACATCAACGAACTCACCGGGATCGATCCGTGGTTCCTGGCGCAGATCCGCGACCTGATCGAGGAGGAGACGCGCGTGCGCCGCGAAGGCGAGAAGTCCCTCGGTGTCGAGCGGCTCCGCGAGCTCAAGCGCAAGGGCTTCTCCGACCGGCGCCTAGCGACGCTCACCCGCAGCACCGAGCAGCAGATCCGCACCCGGCGCCGCGAGTTCGGCGTGCTGCCGGTCTACAAGCGCGTCGATACCTGCGCGGCGGAATTCGCCACGGCCACCGCCTACCTCTATTCGACCTACGAGGAAGAGTGCGAGGCCGAGCCGGACAAGCGCCGCAAGATCATGATCCTGGGCGGCGGACCGAACCGCATCGGGCAGGGCATTGAGTTCGACTACTGCTGCGTGCACGCGGCGCTCGCGCTGCGTGAGGATGGGTTCGAGACCATCATGGTCAATTGCAACCCGGAGACCGTCTCGACCGACTACGACACTTCCGACCGCCTGTATTTCGAGCCGCTGACTCTCGAGGACGTGCTCGAGGTCATCCAGAAGGAGCGGCCCGAGGGTGTGATCGTGCAGTTTGGTGGCCAGACGCCGCTCAAGCTGGCGCGTGCGCTCGAAGCGGCCGGCGCGCCGATCATCGGCACCACCCCCGATTCCATCGATATCGCCGAGGATCGCGAGCGCTTCCAGCAACTGGTCAAGCGCCTCGGACTCCGGCAGCCGGCCAACGCCACGGCGCGCACCGAGGAACAGGCCGTGGCGCTGGCGCGCGAGGTCGGCTACCCACTGGTGGTGCGGCCTTCCTACGTGCTGGGCGGCCGCGCCATGGAGATCGTCTTCAAGGAAGAAGACCTGCGCACCTACATGAACACCGCGGTGCAGGTGTCGAACGACAGCCCGGTACTGCTCGATCGGTTTCTCGACGTTGCCATCGAGGTGGACGTGGACGCGGTCTGCGACGGCGTCGACGTTCTGATCGGCGGCATCATGGAGCACGTCGAGCAGGCGGGGGTGCACTCGGGCGACTCGAGCTGCTCGCTCCCGCCCATCAGCCTGTCGCGCGAGATCCAGGACGAGCTGCGCGAGCAAACCCGCAAGCTCGCGCATGCGCTGCAGGTGGTCGGGCTGATGAACATCCAGTTTGCCATCCAGAACGGCACCATCTACGTGCTGGAAGTAAACCCGCGGGCCTCGCGCACCGTGCCCTTCGTCGGCAAGGCGACCGGCGTGCAGATTGCCAAGCTCGCCGCGCGGGTCATGACCGGGCGCACGCTCAGGCAGATGGGCATGCTCGAAGAGCGCGTGCCGCCGTACTTCTCGGTCAAGGAAGCGGTATTCCCCTTCAACAAGTTTCCCGAGGCCGACCCGATCCTGGGCCCGGAAATGAAATCGACTGGCGAGGTCATGGGCACGGGTCGCACCTTTGGCGAGGCCTATGCCAAGAGCCAGGCCGCCTCGGGCGTGATCCTGCCACGCACCGGTGTGTGCCTGCTGAGCGTGCGCGAGCGCGACAAGCCGGGGGCCGTACAGCTCGCGCAGCGGCTCCGCGCGCGCGGCTTCGAGCTGGTGGCGACGGCTGGTACCGCCGCGGCCATTACCGCCGCGGGCATCGAATGCCGGCGGGCCAACAAGGTGCGCGAGGGGCGCCCGCACATCGTCGACATGATCAAGAACGACGAGTTCGACCTGATCGTCAACACCACGGAAGGCAAGCAGGCGATCACGGAATCGAACTCCATCCGCCGCGAAGCCGTGCACCGGCGCGTTACTTACTACACCACGCTGGCGGCGGCGGTAGCCACCTGCGAGGCGCTCGACCATATGGACGAAGTGGAGGTCAACAGCCTGCAGGACCTGCACCGCGAGCTCTCCGCATGACGCGCTCGCCGATGACGCTGCGCGGCGCGGAACTGCTGCGCAGCGAGCTCAAGCAGCTCAAGTCCGAGGCCCGGCCGCAGGTCATCAAGGCGATTGCGGAGGCGCGCGCCCACGGTGACCTGTCCGAGAACGCCGAGTATCACGCGGCCCGTGAACAGCAGGGGTTTATCGAAGGGCGCATCAACGAGATCGAGGCGCGCCTGTCGAGAGCGGAGGTGATCGATGTCGCGCAGCTCGCCCCGAGCGATCGGGTGGTGTTCGGTGCCACCGTCGACCTCGAGGACCAGGATGACGCCAGCGCCGTGACCTATCAGATCGTCGGCGAGGACGAGGCCGACATCCGCGCCGGGCGCATTTCCATTGCTTCGCCGATTGCCCGGGCGCTGATCGCCAAACGCGTGGGCGAAGTGGTCGAGGTCGCGGCTCCCGGCCGCACCCGCAGCTACGAAATCATCGCGGTGCGCTACACCTGAGCGTCGGGCAGCACCAGTTTCGGGATCGGCGTCTGCGCGCGATACAGCACCGCGACGTGGCCGATGCGCGTGACCAGCGTGCAGGCGGTCCGCGTCACCAGTTCCGCCAGCGCCGCCTCGCGCCCGGCGCGGTCGGCCGCGCGCACCCGCACCTTGATCAGTTCGTGGTCGCGCAGCGCCTGGACGGTCTCGGCGACGATGTTGTCGGTGAGCCCCTTGTTGCCCAGCATTACCACGGGCTTGAGGGCGTGCGCCTTGCCGCGCAGGAACCGGAGCTGTTTTTCGGTCAGTGCCATGGGCGTCATTATCCATGACCCGCAGGTCGCAGAGCAGCAGCCGGTGGCTCGCGGAGCACTTCTCCGACCCCTTCGTGAAGCGCGCGCAGGCCGAGGGCTGGCGTTCGCGGGCCGTCTTCAAGCTCGAAGAGGCCGACAAGAAGGAGCATTTGTTGCGCCGCGGTCACGTGGTGCTCGACCTGGGCGCGGCGCCGGGCGCCTGGAGCCAGTATGCCCGCGGCAAGGTGGGGCGGCAGGGGAAGGTGATCGCCAGCGACATCCTGCCCATGGACAGCCTGGCCGGCGTGGACTTCATCCAGGGAGACTTCCGGGACGAGCAGGTTTTTGCCCAGTTGCTGGCGCTGGCCGGCGAGCGGGGCGTGGACGTATTGCTTTCGGACATGGCGCCCAATCGCAGCGGCATGGACGTCATTGACCAGCCCCGCGCCATGTACATGGCGGAGCTGGCCCTCGATATGGCCGGGCGGGTGTTGAAACCAGGCGGTGGCGCCCTCATCAAGGTTTTTCAGGGGGCTGGCTTCCAGGAATTGACCTTGGCCGCCCGCCGCCAGTTCAAGACTGTGCGCTACATCAAGCCGGCCGCCTCCCGGGCCCGCAGCGCGGAGATCTACTTGCTGGCGAGTGGCCTGCGATTGGTGTAGCGTGAACCGACTGGAGCCTGGAAATTGAACGACACGACCAAGAACATCCTGCTGTGGGCGGTCATCGCCCTGGTGCTGGTCGCCGTGTTGACCAAGTACATGCCGGCCGCGGGCAAGCCGGAGGAAGTGCGCTATTCCGCGTTCCTCAATGAGATGCGCGACGGCCGCATCGACAGCGTGGTGCTGCAGGGCGACACCATTTATGGCACCCGCAAGGACAAGAGCAAGTTCGAGAC
>JANYLH010000025.1 GCA_025357915.1 Gammaproteobacteria bacterium | reverse complement strand
CTGGCGCAATTGCCCGAACATCCCGAGAGCGTACCCATCAATCAGCTGGTGCGCGTGCCCGGCACACCGCTGGCGAACGCGACGCCGGTTGATCCCTTCGATTTCATACGCACCATCGCTGTGGCGCGCATCGTGCTGCCGCGCGCCAAGGTGCGCCTCTCGGCCGGGCGCGAGACCATGAGCGATGAGCTGCAGGCGCTCGCACTGCTGGCGGGTGCGAACTCGATCTTCTACGGCGAAAAGCTCCTGACCACCGGCAATCCGGATGTCGCGCGCGACCGCGCGCTGCTGGCGCGCCTGGGCATGCGGCCCGAGCCGCAGCGCGGCGCGCAGCACCAGGCGGCCGCGGAGCCGCGCGCGGCCCTGGCCTAGTCCGCCCCGGGATTCGCGCTTGCGCGCCGATCGACTCGCCGTCACCGCGGCACTCGCCGAACTCGATGCCGCCTCGCTGCGGCGGCGGCGCCGCGTCATCGAAGCCTGTGAGCCCGCCGGCGCAGGCACGCGCGCGCGGGTCGACGGCCGCACGGTGCGCGTGTTCTGCAGCAACGATTACCTCGGGTTGGCGCGCCACGCGGACCTTACCGCAGCCATGCATGCCGCCAGCGCGGAGTTCGGCGCCGGGAGCGGCGCGGCGCACCTGGTCGCCGGCCATAGTCGCCCACACCACGAGCTCGAAGAACAGCTTGCCGCCTTTACCGGACGGGAACGCACACTGCTGTTCTCGACCGGCTACATGGCCAATCTCGGCGTGCTCGCGGCGTTCGCGGGGCGCAATGAAACGGTGCTCGAGGACCGGCTGAACCATGCCTCGCTCATCGACGGCGCGCGGCTTGCGGGCGCCAGGCTCCTGCGTTACGCGCACGCCGACGCCGCGGCGGCCGCGCTCGCGCTCGAGCCGATCAGTGACTGCACCGTCATCGCCACCGATGGGCTCTTCAGCATGGACGGCGACGTGGCGCCACTGCGCGAACTGGCGGCGCTGGCCGCTCGCCGCGGCGCCTGGCTGCTGGTCGACGACGCGCACGGCCTGGGCGTGCTGGGCGCAAGCGGCCGCGGCTCGCTCGAGCTCGCCGGCCTCGACGCCGCCGCTGCGCCGCTCCTGGTCGGCACGCTCGGCAAGGCTCTTGGGTGCTTCGGTGCATTTGTCGCTGGCGACCGCGATGTCGTCGAACTGCTCCTGCAGCGCGCACGGACCTATATCTACACGACCGCGCTGCCGCCGGGTATCGCCGCTGCCGCCAGTGCGGCGCTCGGCCTCGCGCAGCGCGAAAGCTGGCGCCGGGAGAAATTGCACGCGCTGATCGCGCGCTTTCGCAGCGGCGCGGCGAGCCTGGGGTTGCCCCTGATGGATTCCGCCAGCCCGATACAGCCGCTCCTCGCGCACGACGCGGCGCGCGCGCTGCGCCTGAGTGAGGCGCTGTTCGCCGCTGGCTTCTGGGTAAGCGCCATCCGGACGCCGACGGTGCCGCCCGGCAGTGCGCGGCTGCGCCTGACGCTGTCGGCAGCACACAGCGAAGCCGATATCGATGCGGTACTGCAGGCGCTCGATGACGCCTGGCGCCACGAGCGCAAGCCATGAACGATGCGGCCAGGGCGCAGGGCGAACCGGGGACGCGGCTCCACGCCGAGAGCAGCGGGCGCGGTACGCCGGTCGTGTTCTGGCACGGCTGGGGGCTGAACCTGCGCTGCTTTGATTCGCTGCGCGGGGCGCTGGGCGAGACGTGGCGCACGACCGCGGTGGACCTGCCGGGGCACGGCCAGAGCAGCTGGAATCCTGACCCGGACTCCATGCTGCCACGCCTGCTGGCGACGCTTCCCCCCGTCACCGGCGCGACGCCCGCGGCCACGCTCGTCGGCTGGTCGTTAGGCGCTCAGTTCGCCTTGCGCGCCGCAGCGCTCGCTCCCGCACGCATCGCGCGCCTGGTGCTGATCAGTGCCACGCCGCGCTTCGTGCGCAGCGAGGACTGGCCGCACGGTATCGACGCTGGTGCCCTCCAGGACATGCAAGCGCGCCTGGCGCACGATTATCGCGGCACCGTCAGCGATTTCCTGGAACTGCAGGTGCGCGGCAGCCGCGACGCCGATGCAACGCTGCGCTCGCTCCGCGCGGCACTGCTCAGGCATGGCGCCCCACAGCCCGCCGCGCTGGCGGCCGGGCTGGCGCTGCTTGAGCGCACCGACCTGCGATCGCAGCTCGCCTCGATCCGCGTGCCGACGCTGGTGATTGCCGGGCAGTACGATCGCGTCACGCCGCCCGCGGCGGGCGCCGCCCTCGCGGCACTGCTACCGCAGGCCCGTTACCTGCCATTGAAACGCGCCGCGCACGCGCCGTTCCTCTCTCATCAGGAGGAGCTGCTGCCTGCGCTGCGCGAGTTCCTCGGCGCGCAGCTCGTGCAATGAACGACCCGGCGCGCTTCCGTCTTGATCGCCGCGCGGTGGCGCGCGCTTTCGGCCGCGCCGCCGGCCGCTACCAGGCAGCGGCGCGACTGCAGGCGCAGGTGAATGCCGAACTGCTCGAGCGCCTCCAGTTCTTCCAGCTCGAGCCGCGGGTGATCATCGACCTGGGTTGCGGCACCGGCGCCGGCGCGACGGCGTTGCGGCGGCGCTTTCCGCGCGCGCAGCTGATCGCCCTCGATGCGGCCTTCGGGATGACGCAGCAGGCGCGGCGCGGCCAGCGTTTCTGGCGGCGGTTCGAGTGCGTGTGCGCGGATGCCTGTGCGCTGCCGCTGGCGGCGCAGTCGGTCGACCTGGTGTTCAGCAACCTGATGCTGCAGTGGTGCGACGATCCGCCGGCACTGTTCGCACAGGTACAGCGCGTGCTGCGGCCGGGGGGGCTCGTACTGTTCAGCAGCTTCGGCCCCGACACGCTCCACGAATTGCGCACCGCCTGGGCGGCGGCCGATGGGTACTCGCACGTCAGTGCCTTCGCCGACATGTCGCAGCTGGGCACCGCCATCGCGCACGCGGGCCTCGCCGAGCCGGTCATCGATCGGGAGCTGCGGCTCCAGCACTATCCGCAGGTGCGCGAATTGATGGACGAACTGCGCGCCATTGGCGCGAGTCATGGCGCCGCGGACCGGCGCCGCACGCTCACCGGGCGCGGCCGGCTGCGCGCGATGAGCGCTGCCTACGAATTGCTCCGTACCCCGGCGGGGCTCCCGGCAAGCTGGGAGATCATCTATGGCGCCGCCTTCGCCGGGAGCGGGCGCGCGAGTCACGCAGGCGCGGCCGGCGAAACAGCCGTGCCGCTCAGCGCCGTCCGCTCGCGCACGCGTAGCGCCCCATGAGCTGCGCCGTATTTTTCATTGCCGGGACGGACACCGGGGTGGGCAAGACCCGCGTTACCGCGGGCCTGCTCGCCGCCGGACGTCTCGCGGGCCTCGAGGTCGCCGGCATGAAGCCGGTCGCTTCCGGCGCCGAATGGCGCGATGGCCGCCTGGTGAGTCCCGATGCGCTGGACATCGCCGCGGCCTCCGGCCAGTCGACACCCTACGAAGAATTGAATCCTTATTGCCTGATGGAGCCCATTTCGCCGCATATCGCAGCAAATAGGGCACATATCACTGTTGATATCGCCAGGATCGTAGAAATTGCCGCTCGCCTCCGGCAGAGCCGGGATCTACTCCTTATAGAGGGGGCTGGCGGCTGGTACACGCCTATTGGTGAACAGCTGTCGCTGGCCAGCCTCGCCATGGCGATCGGGAGCCCGGTGATCCTGGTCGTCGGATTGAAGCTCGGCTGCCTCAATCATGCGCGGCTGACCCGCGAGGCTATCGCGCGCTCCGGTTGCGCGTTCGCCGGCTGGGTCGGCAACCGCATCGATCCCACCTTTGCGGCCAGCGAAGCAAACCTGGCGACGCTCGAGCGCCTCATGGGCGCCGCGCCGCTTGGCATCCTGCCGTACGCACCCGACGGCAGCGCCGATGCGCAGCAGTTGCGCGGAGCCCTGCTGCACTTGCGCGCCACGCGCGGAGCTGAAAGCACTTAAGTCGTTGAGTTGCGATAGAAAAGGCGCATCCGCTAAGATGCCGCGCCGCAAACGAATCGCCACCGCTGGCCCGTCCAGCCGCGAACAATTTTAGGGCCAGTTAATGAACATGAAGAAACTCGCTACCGCCATCGCTGCCACCATCACCCTCGCGCTGGCGTCGCCCACTGCGTTCGCGGCCTGGACGCTCAACATGACGCCGGGCATCACGGCGATTTCGCAGCGCATCTACGGCCTGCACATGCTCATGTACTGGTGGTGCGTCGCGATCGCCGTGTTCGTATTCGGCTGGATGATCTATTCGCTCGTGGCCTTCCGCAAATCGCAGGGCGCGGTGCCCGACACCAAGCTGGTGCACAACACCCGTGCCGAGATCATCTGGACGGTGCTGCCGGTGCTGATCCTGATCGGCATGGCGGTGCCGGCGACCCGCACGCTGATCGAAACGGACGACGCCAGCAAGACCGAACTGACGATTCGCGTCACGGGCTATCAGTGGAAATGGGGTTACCAGTACGTCGAATCCGGCGTTGAGGTGCTCTCGACGCTGGATCGCGACAGCAACGCCGCACGCCAGCTCGGCTCAGGAATTGACCCGGGCACCGTGCCGAATTACCTGCTCAGTGTCGATCACCCGCTGGTCGTTCCGGCCGGCGTCAAGGTGCGCCTGCTGCTGACGGCACAGGATGTCATTCACGCCTGGTGGGTGCCGGCGCTGGCGATCAAGAAGGACGCGATCCCGGGTTTCGTCAACACGGCCTGGTTCAAGATCGACACCGACAAGACCGGACTGTATCGCGGCCAGTGCGCCGAGCTGTGCGGCCGCGATCACGGGTTCATGCCGATCGTCGTCGATGTGCGCAGCAAGGCTGATTTCGAGGCCTGGCTGAAGACGCAGCAGGCGATACAGCGGCCGGCGGAGCCGGCGACCCCGGCGGCGATGGCCGGCGTGGACGCCGCGGCCGCCAAGACCGGCTAGCGGCGCACTGCGCGCAGCCCGTTCCGAATTTCCCAGAGTTCAAGTCGCGAGATCATCAACATGGCTTACACCGAACACGCCGCCCACGACCATCACGACCACAAGCCCTCGGGGATGTGGCGGTGGCTCTCGACCACGAACCACAAGGACATCGGCACGCTGTACCTGATTTTCTCCTGCGTGATGTTCTTCGTCGGCGGCGCCATGGCGATGGTGATCCGGCTCGAGCTGTTCAAGCCCGGCATGCAGTTCCTCGACCCGGCCTTCTACAATTCGATGACCACCGTGCACGCGCTGGCGATGATTTTCGGCGCCGTGATGCCGGCCTGGGTGGGTCTGGCCAACTGGATGATCCCGATGCAGGTGGGCGCGCCCGACATGGCGCTGCCGCGCATGAACAACTTCAGTTTCTGGCTGCTGCCCTTCGCGTTCACGTTGCTGCTGCTGGGCTTCTTCGTGCCCGGTGGCGCGCCGGCCGGCGGCTGGACGCTATACCCGCCGCTGGTGCTGCAGGGCGGCGATTCCTTCCCGCTGGCGATCTTCGCGATCCACCTGATGGGCGCCTCTTCGATCATGGGCGCGATCAACGTGATCGTCACCATCATGAACATGCGCGCTCCGGGCATGACACTGCTGCGTATGCCGCTGTTCGTATGGACCTGGCTGATCACCGCCTACCTGCTGATCGCGGTGATGCCGGTGCTGGCCGGCGCGGTCACCATGCTGCTGACCGACCACTTCTTCGGCACCAGCTTCTTCAGCGCCTCGGGCGGCGGCGATCCGGTGATGTTCCAGCACGTGTTCTGGTTCTTCGGTCATCCCGAGGTCTACATTTTGATTTTGCCGGCCTTCGGCATCGTTTCGGAAGTGATTCCGACCTTCTCGCGCAAGCCGCTGTTCGGCTACGAAGCGATGGTGTACGCGACTGCGTCGATCGCCTTCCTGTCGTTCATCGTCTGGGCACACCACATGTTCACGGTGGGCATGCCGCTGGCGGGCGAGCTGTTCTTCATGCTCTCGACCATGCTGATCGCGATCCCGACCGGCGTGAAGGTCTTCTACTGGAGCGCGACCATGTGGCGCGGGTCACTCTCCTTCGAACCGCCGATGCTGTTCGCGCTGGCGTTCCTGTTCCTGTTCACGATCGGCGGTTTCTCGGGGCTGATGCTCGCGATCGCGCCGGCCGACTTCCAGTACCAGGACACCTATTTCGTGGTCGCGCATTTCCATTACGTGCTCGTGCCGGGCTCGATCTTCACGATCTTCGCGGCCGTGTATTACTGGATGCCCAAGTGGACCGGCCACATGTACAACATGACGCTCGCCAAGTGGCATTTCTGGCTGTCGACGATCTTCGTCAACGTGCTGTTCTTCCCGCAGCACTTTTTAGGGCTGGCCGGTATGCCGCGCCGCATCCCGGACTACGCCACGCAGTTTGCCGACTGGAACATGGTCTCCTCGATCGGCGGCTTCGGCTTCGGCGTGTCGCAGCTGCTGTTCCCGTACATCATCTACAAGTGCATCCGTGGCGGCGAAAAGGCCACGGCGCAGGTCTGGGAAGGCGCACACGGCCTGGAGTGGGAGTTGCCTTCACCGGCGCCGTACCACACCTGGGAAGAGGCGCCGACCCCGGCACAGATCGCCCACGGTGCCGAGCATTGACGCCATGACCGCCACCGATGAACAGCGCCGGCGCGCGCGCCGCACGACCATACTGCTCTCGCTTCTGGCGATCGCGATCTACCTCGGCTTCATCGCCCTGACGGTGCACCGGAGCCACGGGTGAACGAGTCGCAAACGCTCAAGCGGCGCAACCGGGCGCTGACGGGGAAGCTGTGGCTGTTCGTGGCCGGCAGCTTTGCCTTCGGCTTCGCGCTGGTGCCGCTGTACCGCGTGCTCTGCCAGATCACGGGTTTCGGCGACCAGAAATTGTTGAGCGTGGCTGTCGCGCCAGTGCGTGCCGGCAGCGTCGAGGCCGGCCGCACGGTCACCGTGGAATTCATGGCTAACCTGCCCACCGTCGGCAACTGGGAGTTCCGCCCCTCGCAGGCCACCCTCCAGGTGCATCCGGGGCAACTCTACGAAGCGAGCTTCATCGCGCATAACCTCACCGGCCATGACACCGTGGCGCAGGCGGTGCCGAACATCGCGCCCGGCGAAGCCGCGAGCTGGTTCCACAAGACGCAGTGCTTCTGCTTCTCGCCGCAATCGTTCAAGCGCGGCGAGCAGCGCGTGATGCCGGTGCGCTTCTTCATCGACCGCGCACTACCCATATACGTCGATCGCGTTACGCTCAGCTACACTTTTTACGACACGGCGCTGCACGTCGCCGCCCGTTAGAGACCCGGTAACTCCAGGAAACCCTATGTCGCAGTCACACGCCCCGGCCGATAACAGCAAGTACTACCTGCCGCACGGCACGCCCTGGCCGATCATCGGCTCCGTGGCGCTGTTCACCACCATGCTCGGCGTCGCCGCCTGGCTGAACGCGTGGTTCGGGCCGGGCGTATTCGCGCTTGGGCTGGCGCTCCTCGCCGTGATGTTCATCGGCTGGTTCCGCACCGTGATCGGCGAGAACCAGCAGGGCGTCTACAACCTGGACGTCGACCGCTCGTTCCGCATGGGCATGATCTGGTTCATCTTCTCGGAAGTGATGTTCTTCGCCGCGTTTTTCGGCGCGCTGTTCTATGCCCGCACGCTCTCGGTGCCGTGGATCGGCGGCGAAGGCGTGAAGGTCTTCAACAAGATCTTCCTGTGGCAGAACTTTGACGCCGGGTGGCCGACCAATGGCCCGGCGCATCTGGGACCACGCGCTGACGGCTCCTTCGAAGTCATTCCGGCCTTCGGCGTGCCGGCGCTGAACACGGCGATCCTGCTGAGCTCGGGCGTCACCATCACGATTGCCCACCACGCGCTCAAGGCGGGGAATCGGGGCATCCTCAAGATTTTCCTGGCGCTCACATTCCTGCTCGGCTTCCTGTTCGTGTCACTCCAGGCGAGCGAATACGGCGAAGCCTACATGCACAAGGGCCTGCAGCTGGGCACCGGCATCTACGGCTCGACCTTCTTCATGCTCACCGGCTTCCACGGCCTGCACGTGACCATCGGCGCCATCATGCTGACGATCATCTGGCTGCGGACGATGAACGGCCACTTCACCCCGACGCGGCACTTCGGCTTCGAAGCCGTGGCCTGGTACTGGCACTTCGTCGACGTGGTGTGGCTGGGCCTGTTCATTTTCGTCTACTGGATCTAGCCCCGGTCACGCGGCGCGCACGTGCGACGCAAACCAACAGCCGCTGCGGGCACCGTCCATCGCCTGACCGTTAACAGCGCGCTGCTCGGCGCGAACCTGCTGGGCGACTCCACCGAACGCGCTGTCGACGTCTACCTGCCGCATAGCCACAGCGGCGCCGGCCTGCCGCTGTTGGTTGACCTGGTTGGCTACTCGGCCGGCGGCCCGGCACATACCAACTGGAAGAACTTCGGCGAGAACGCGCCCGAGCGGCTCGATCGCCTGATCGGCGAGGGCGCGATGCCGCCGGTCGTGGTCGCCTTCCCCGATTGCTTCACCAGGCTCGGCGGCAACCAGTACATCAACAGCGCGGCCATGGGTCCGTATGCTGACTTTCTCATCAAGGAAGTTGTGCCGCGCGTGGAAGGTGAATTCCGCTGCGGCGGAGCGGGCCGGCGCGGCGTGTTCGGCAAGAGCTCGGGCGGCTACGGCTCGATCGTGCACGCGATGCTGTACGCCGATTTCTGGGCCGCCGCCGCCTGTCATTCCGGCGACATGGGCTTTGAGCTCGCCTATCTGCCCGCCCTGACCAGGGCGCTGCGCACATTCGCCAAGGCCGGCGGCATCAAGCCCTGGCTGGATGAGTTCTACGCCGCGCCCAAGGTGAAAGACGCCGACGTCGAGCTGCTGGAAATGCTCTGCATGTGTGCAAGTTATGACCCTGACCCGTCCGCCTATATGGGCCTGCGGCTGCCAATTGACATGGATACAGCCGAAATCATTCCCGAGCGCTGGGCGAATTTCGCCAAACTGGACCCGGTTAACATGGTTGAGACGCGCGGCGCCGGCCTCAGGAGTCTCAAGGCGTTGTACATCGATTGCGGCAACGTCGACCAGTTCAACCTGGTTTATGGGGCACGGCGCCTGGTGCGTTCGTTGCAGCGGCAGGGCGTGCCGCACCGCTATGAAGAATTTCCGGACGACCACTCCAGCGTGGACTACCGGATGGATGTCAGCCTGCCGTTCCTGGCCGCGGCCCTGACGCCATAGTGTTGCGCGCAATGCGTATTCTGGTCGCGATGATCACCGCCTGCGCCGCGCTTGCGGCCAGTGCCAGCAATGCCACGGCGGTGACGGTGCCGGCGTGGCTGTTTCCGATGAACGCGCCGCCGCCAGCGGTGACTCCGCTGTTCGACCGCGTCAAGCCGCTGCATGTGCCGCGCAGCCGCGTCACATTTACCGAAGCGCAGCTCAACGATCTGTTTTCCGCACCGGACTGGTTTCCGCAGACGCACTCGGCAATGCCCGATGTGGTCGCGCGCGGCCGGGCACCTGATGTGTACGCCTGCGGTTTCTGCCATACGCCCGGCGGCCAGGGGCGTCCTGAGAATGCCTCGCTGGCCGGGCTCCCCGCCGCCTACATCATCCAGCAGGTGGCCGATTTCAAGAGCGGCGCGCGGCGCGGCGCGTGGCCGGCGAGCTACCGTCCCTCGGATCGAATGATCCAGGTTGCAGCGCATGCCACGAGCGAAGAGGTGGCAGCGGCCGCGGCATATTTCTCTCAGCAACATCTGCAATCCCATGTCCGGGTGCTCGAGCGCGCACGTGTGCCGCGTGCGCGCGTAGTCGGCTCGGTGTACGCGGCGATTCCGGGTGGCGGCGAGGAGCCGCTTGGCGAGCGGCTGCTGGAATTCGCGCCGGACCCGGTCCGCCACGAACATCGCGACGACAGCATGCGTTACGTGGCGTACGTGCCACCAGGCAGTATCGGGCGCGGCAAGGCCATCGCCCGCAGCGGCGCAGGCGGCCTGACGGTCGCGTGCGTCGCGTGCCACGGCCAAGACCTCCAGGGCATGGCACTGTTTCCGCGGCTCGCGGGGCGATCACCAACCTATCTGCTGCGACAACTCTTCGCCTTCAGGACCGGTGCGCGCGCCGGACCGGCCGGGCAACCCATGCGCGCGGTGGTGGAGAGTCTGAGCATCGGCGACATGATCGCCGTTGCTGCCTATGCGGCGTCACTGGAGCCATAGAGCCACTTCATGAGCGATCCTGGGGCCATGGCCAGCGACATAGACCGGCAGCGGCTGGCGCCGCTGCGACTAGGCGACTAACATCGGACCCTGCATTTCACGAATGGGAGCCGTGCCGCGGCCACCCGGGTAAACAGCCATGGCTACCGAAAAACCCAGCGTCTGCCCGCTCGACTGCCCCGACACCTGCAGCCTGACGGTGACAGTGGCTGACGAGCAGATCGTCGAAGTCCGCGGCTCGCGGGCCAACCCGATCACGCACGGGGCGATCTGCACCAAGGTCGCGCGCTTCTACCCCGAGTTCGTGCACGGCCCGAACCGGCTGCGTTACCCGCACAAACGCAGCGGCGAGAAAGGCGACGGCCATTACGCGCGCATCTCCTGGGATGAGGCGCTCGATACCATTCACAGCCGTGTTGCCGGTGTGATCGAGCGCTACGGTCCGCAGGCGGTGATGCCGCTGAACTACGCCGGGCCGCAGGGCATGCTGGCGGCCGATTCCATGTCGCTGCGTTTCTTCCACAAGCTGGGGGCGACGCTGCTCTATCGCAGCGCGCTGTGCGGGGGAATCCGCACGGAGGCCTACACCGGCACCTTCGGCGACTGCCCGGGCACGCCGCTCCAACAGGTGAGCCTGGCGAAGCTGATCATTGTCTGGGGCAACAACGCCACGGCCTGCAACCTGCATCTCATGCGGCAGATCAACGCGGCGAAGCGCGACGGCGCGAAGCTGGTGGTGATCGACCCGCGGCGCATCAAGGTCGCCGACCAGGCGCACATGTTCCTGGCGGTACGTCCGGGAACCGATGTCGTGCTCGCCTTCGCGCTAGCGATGGAACTCGAACGCCAGGGTGGGCTCGATCGCGCCTTCATTGACAAGCACGTGCTCGGCGCCGATGCCTACATGGCGGTAGCGCGCGAGTATCCGGTCGAACGCGCCGCCGCGATCTGCGGCATTGACGCCGACGACATCCGCCGTCTCGCACAGTGGTACCACGAAGCCTCGCCCGCGGTGATCGCCTGGGGCAACGGCCTCGAGCGCAACCAGAATGGCGGCTCCGCTATCCGTGCAATAGCGGCGCTTCCCTCCCTGGCCGGCAAGTTTGGCGTCGCCGGCGGGGGACTGGTCGCGGCGGCGGGCAAGGCCTTCCCGACGACCGACGATGCGTTGACGGGCGCCGGCTTCGTGCCGGCAAATACGCGCACCTTCAACATTCTTGATGTCGCCAGCTTGCTGCTCGATGAGACCCTGAATCCACCTATCCAGGCGATCTTCATCTACAACCACAATCCGCTGATTGTTCATCCAGATCAGAATCGCATGAGGCAGGCGCTAGCGCGCCCCGACCTGTTTACCGTTGGCATTGATATCGCGATGACCGACAGCATGAACTACGCGGACATCATCCTGCCGGCGTGCAGCCACTTCGAATACGCCGACATCTACGCTGCCTACGGGCAGCAGTACCTGCAGCGCGCCGAGCCGGTGATTGCGCCGGTGGGTGACGCCCTGCCGAACACCGAGATTTTCCGGCGCCTGGCCGCGCGCTTCGGCTTTGACGGTGCCGCGTTTACGGCGAGCGACACCGAGCTGATGGACGATGCCCTGGACCGGAACGATCCACGCATGCGTGGGCACCGGCCGAGCCAGCTGCCGCTGGATGCCGCGCTCAGTATGGAGTACGACGGTGCCGAGCCGGTGCTGTTCCGCAATGTGTGGCCGATGACGCCGAGCGGCAAGATCGAACTGGAATCATCGGACCTGGCCCGCCGTTACGGCGCGCCTCTGCCGGGTTTCCGGCCGCTGCAGTCGGTGTTGCCGCTGACGCTCATCACACCGGCTTCCGACAAGCGCATCACCTCGACCTTTGGCGGGCTTAGCTTCAACGACGCCACCCCGGTGCTGGAGATGCACCCGGAGGACGCTGCCAGCCGCAAGCTTGCCGATGGTGCGCGGGTACGCGTGTGGAACGAGCTCGGTGAGGTGTTTTTGCCGTTGTGCGTCACGACGGCAGTACGCCCGGGAGTGGTCTGCTCCGAAAAAGGCGCCTGGCTGCGCACCAGTTCCAACGGTCAGACGGTTTCGGCGCTGGCGCCGACGCACAAGGCGGATCTCGCCGCCGGCGCATGTTTCAATGACGCGCGCGTCGACGTGGCCGCAGCCGCGGCTGGCTAATTGCCGCCGCGGGCGGCGTTTCCCCAATTCACGGCACTGCGGGTGACGGGTTGCTGCGGAGACTGGGGCTACAACGGCGATGGCGGCAAATGCAGGCCGTTGAACGCTGCGCTGCCTGCCACTACGGTACGATAACGACCCGAAAGCGCGCCTTCCCGCTCATCATGCGCTGATAGGCTTCGGCAGCTTTGGCCAACGGGAAAACCTCGATCATCGGCCGCACGCTTGAGAGCACGCTGAATTTCAGCGTGTCTTCGGAATCGCTCGCCGTGCCCGAGGGCCACCCGGCGATCGAACGGCGCCCACCGATGAGCAAAAACGGCGAGACCTCAATGGCCTCGCCCGAGGCGCCCACGACCAGGAGCTTGCCGTCGATCCCAAGGCCCGCGACGACCGAGCTCATGCTCTTGGCATCGGTGACGGTCGCCAGGATCACCTTCGCGCCACCAAGCCGGGTCAGCTCTTCGGCCGCGTTTTGCACGGTGCTGTCAATGTACTCCTGAGCGCCGAGCTTTTTGGCCAGAGCGCCTTTGTCCGCGCCGCGGGCAATGGCCACCGTCTTGAATCCCATCTTGGCGGCAAATTGCACGCCCAGGTGACCGAGACCGCCAATTCCGAGGATAGCGACCAGGTCACCGGTGCGTGCGCCGCTGTGACGCAACGCGTTGAAGGTCGTGATTCCGGCGCACAGGAGCGGCGCGGCGTCTTCCGAAGTGAGCTCGTCCGGGATGGATGCAAGCGCCTCGAAGGGCACAATCATGAATTGGGCATAACCGCCGTCGTAGGAAATGCCGGGAATCTGGCCTTGCGCGCAGGTGATGAAATCCCCGCGCCGGCAGGAGCTGCAATGCCCGCAATGACCGCCGTGCCAGCCCACTCCCACGCGCATGCCCGCCTTCCAATCCGGTACGCCTGTCCCGACGGCGTCGATCACTCCCACCACCTCATGGCCCGGTACGCGCGGATACTGAATGCCCGGGAAACCTCCGGTCACCGTGAACATGTCGCTGTGACAAATGCCGCAGGCCTGCACTTTGATACGAACCTGCCGCGCCTTGGGATCGGGGATGTCACGCTCGACAAGTTCGAGCCCGGCATTGGGTTTGGTAACTTGAACAACGGTCATGCGCGGCATAGGCGTTTCCACAGGGAGATTGGTGAATGGCTGCATGATAGTCTCCCGCGCCCATGCACGGGAAGTTGCCTCACGCTCGTGCAATAGTGACACTTCGGTGACACCGAGTGTCTTGAGCCGCTCCCTCGTGGCACACGATGACGGGGTTCAAGAGCGCTACGTCGCCTGGAAGCAGCCGCATGGGCTCAATGGTGTGCCAGGAGACTCCGGCGGGCAGCGCCCACAAGGAGCCTGGAATACAGGCGATGGAAGCCGAGCAGCGCACTGAAGCGAACCCCCATCGTCTGTGGCGCGGCCGCCGGGCGCCTGGCGGGAAGAACCGCAGAGCCGAAGTAGAGCCGCGTGCCGCCTTCCTCCGGTACGCTCATCAGCCACGAGCGGGTGCGGCCGTAGAGGTCGCACATCAGGAGTTGATTCTCGCTCCGGTCCTCCACGGTCCAGGCGGCAAAGTCTCTGCGTTGGTCCATCGCGAGTTCGCGGGCTTGACCGTCGGTGGAGGATTTTGCGATAGCCCAGCGGAGAATCAGGCGTTCGAGCTTGAAGAGTCGGGTCGTGTAAAAGGCGGTGACGAAGTCGGCGTGAGAAACTGGGCTGGGAATGCGCGTGGTATAGCAGTCGGTGTAGGCGCCTGCTTTCGCATAGCGAGAGAGCAAGGCGCTCTCGGGGAGTGGGCACGGGTCGATCATGGGAAACATTTCATCACGCAGATGCGGGGCGCGCACCTGCGTTTTGCCGAACTCAGGGCCTGCGCAACGCCGTGAACAATTGCGCCGTGTAGACCATGCACGCGGCCATGACAAAGTAGGCGCCGATACTCCACGCGTCCGCAAAGCCCCATAGGCACAGCGCAGCGTTGGGTGCCATGGGATTCGCTATCCGTCAACACTGCGACGAACGACAACAGGGTTACAGCGCTCGCTCCCGCCCCCAGCGCGTATTGCAGCGCCTGGACAGGCTGCGAGAACCGGCGATCCATGATTCTAATCGCCCACGCCAGGCAGATGGGCACGGCCAGGAGGGCAGGCACCGCCAACA
Source organism: Gammaproteobacteria bacterium (assembly GCA_025357915.1). Classification (GTDB taxonomy): domain Bacteria; phylum Pseudomonadota; class Gammaproteobacteria; order Steroidobacterales; family Steroidobacteraceae; genus FEN-1191. Next base: position 27,287 of record JANYLH010000025.1, on the reverse strand, counting down.
TCCAAGCGTAGCGATTCAACAGCGCCTTGATCGGAATGTGGGGACCTAGCCAATTGCTATGGAACGGCAGGACCCGCGCCACGATACCCGTGGTGCCAGCCAGCGTCAGGACGATGTCGATCTTCGATCGATGTGCGCTGGGTTCAATGGTGCACATGCCTGGGCTCGCCGAATTGCCCTACCCTGCCGCTTACACATCGCGCCAGATCGGTGTGCACGCGTGCGCGGCACAGTCTCACGGCGGGCGCACCTTAAGGCGGGATCAGCTCCACACGCTCCACGTCCGGTGTCGCCGGATCGTGCCGCTCGGTGTTGAAGGACACGAGCACGAACGGGCGCTCACCGGTGTTCTTGAAAGCGTGCGCCACGCCGGGCGGAAACTCGAAGCGCCATACTTCGCCGGCGGGCACCAGCGCGTCGCAGGTGTGGTCCCCTTCGCGGTAACGCACCAGCGCTTCGCCGTACACCGCGCTCATTTCGGTGCCACGCAGATGCCGGTGATTACCGCGCACGGCGCCAGGCTCGGTGATCACCGCGTGCACGTTGCGCCAGCCATCCAGCAGCTCCGGCTCCAGCGGCTCGAACACCACGCCGCGCGCGTCGGCGTGCGCCTTGAGCTTGGTGATCGCGACCCGCGTCACTGCAACAGTCGCTCCAGGGTCGGGAGCGGCACCGCGCCTTCATTGAGCGCGCGCTCATGGAACGCCTTCAGCGAGTAATCCTGCGGGTGGCGCTGCCGGTAGTGTTCGCGCAACTCGTTCCAGCCCCGGGCGCCGGCGTAATACATGGCCAGCTGGCATGAAGACAGCTGCGCGCGCTGGTATTTCGCGGTGGCCTCCTCGCGCTCCTGGTAAGTCTGCCTGATCATGAGGTCGAGCGCTTCCTGCTCGCTCATGCCCATGGTCTGCAGGCGGATGTCGAGTATCGTGTTGGCCTGCCCCCGCAGCAGCTGCTTCAGCAGCGCGAAGCGCATCGCCGGGTTGTCATCCAGATAACCCTGCTCAGTCATCAGCTGCTGGGTGTACACCGCCCAGCCTTCGACGTAGGGCCCGTTGCCCCAGATGGCGCGCAGCACGCGACGCGTGCGCGGCTCGATGCGGTTAGCGTATTCGGCCTGCACAAAATGGCCGGGCATGGCCTCGTGTATGGTCAGCTGCTGCAGGCCAAAGCGGTTGTACTCGCGCAGCTTGGAATCGATCCGCGCCTGTGGCCAGTCAGCGGGGATCGGCGTCATCCAGAAGAAAGCGCCCAGCTGCGGCTCGAGCGCCGGCGCCGGGTTGAAGCCACCCACGCCGTAGATGCCGCGCATGAACACCGGCGTGTCGATAACCGCGAGGTTGCTCCCCGCCGACAGCGTCAACAGGTCTTTTTGCCTTACAAACGCGGTGGCTTCAGCGAGCGTCTTGCGGACTTCATCCATGTAGGTGGCCGGAGTGGCGTGCTGGGCCGCCACTTCGGCGAGCGCCTCCTCGACGCTGCGCGGCGCGGCCAGGCGCGCCATCTCGGCGCGTGTGGCGGCGAGATCGGCTGCCGCGGCCGCCAGCAGCTCCGCGGGGGTGCGTCCGGTGTGCAGGACGTAATTGCACTTGAGCTGGTAGTTGTCCTTGCCGATGCGCCAGTCGCTGGTTTTCGCCGCCAGCGTGGTCGCCAGGAAATCGTTGAACTCGCGCAAGGACTTCAGGGCCGGCGCAGCAGCCTTCGCGTAGGCGGCCTGCGTTGCCGCGGGCGCTGCTGCGCGCAGCGTCTTGTCGATGAGCTCGATGTTGCCGTCGTTCTCCTCGCGCGCCACGCGGTTCCAGATCTCGGGCGCATCGATCAGGTTGGCCCGGGCCTGCAACATCAGTGCCGGGAGCCGCTGCAGGCGCGCGACGACGTCCTGGTAACGTGCCTCGAGCGGTGCGTACTCAAGCACGTAGGGGTTGTAGAGGCCGTTGCCGACCAGCTCGACGTAGACCGTCGGGTTGTGGCGGAAATTCTGGATGCGCTCGAACTCGAGCAGATTGAGATTGACGTTGTCGCGCACGATGTCGAGGTCCGCCTGGCGCTCTCCATCGAGCGGCGCGTTCTTCAGATCATCAAGGCGGCGCAGCAGCTGGTGATTGAACTCGCTTGACCTGCCGATGCCGGCGGTGCTGTAGTCATCCCAGCGGCCATCGAGCCGCAGCTTGCCATGCACGTGGTAACCGGCGCTGGTCGCGGCAACCGGCGTCAAGGCCAGGCCGCCGTAGACGAAATCGGCAACCAGCGCGTCGGCGCTGGCTTGCGGGGTCGCGGCCGAAGCCGTGAAGCTGGTGGCCAGGCACAAGGCCACAAGGGCCAACGCATGTGGGTGTCGCATTACATACCTCAATCGGTTTCCAGCGGGGAATTATCAGCGATCCTGCGCCACAATGGGTCGCCCTACAAGGCGCGATGGTTGGGCGACCGCTGCCGCTATCATGAGCTCATCTGGACTTGTTTCGGCGGAGGATACTGAAATGCGCATCCCGATCGCCCTTATACTCACGCTGGGCGTGGGCCTGTACTGGGCGCCGGCGGCGATGGCCGCCGACCTCGCCAGCGACGCGGATCCGTTCCTCTGGCTCGAGCAGGTCGACGGCGCGCGCGCCATGGATTGGGTGCGTGCCGAAAATGCGAAGACTTCTGCCGTACTCGAGCAAGACCCGCGCTACGCCGCCTTGTACCGGGACGCGCTGGCGCTCGCACAAGCCAGGGACCGAATCCCCGAGCCAGGTGTGCTGAGCGGCGAAATCTACAATCTCTGGCAGGATGCGGATCACAAGCACGGCCTGTGGCGACGGACGACGTTCAGCGACTACCAGCGTCCGGAACCGGCCTGGAAACCCGTGCTTGATCTCGACGCGCTGTCGGCGGCCGGGAAGGCCAATTGGTTCTGGAACAGCGCGCAATGCGCCGAACCCGCCGAACACGACTGCATGCTTGCGTTGTCGGATGGCGGCGAGGACGCCGTCACCTGGCGCGAATTCGACCTGCGCTCCGCCAGCTTCGTGGCCGGCGGCTTTGAATTTCCACGGGGCAAACAGGACCTGGCCTGGCAGGATGCCGCCACGCTGCTGGTGAGCCGCGAATGGGCGCCGGGCGAATTGACGAGTTCCGGTTATCCGTACATCGTCAAGCGCCTGCGGCGCGGCCAGCCGCTGGCGGCGGCGAGCGAACTGTATCGCGGCGCCAGGAGCGATGTGGGCGTGAGCCCCCTCGCGCTGCACGACGGCGCCGGGCACCAGGCGCTGCTCATCGTGCGCTATCTGACGTTCTTCGAATCCGAATATCGCATCTTGACTCCGCAAGGGCTCGCGCTGCTCGCCTGGCCTGGCAAGGTGGGCGTACTGGGCCTGGTCGCGAACCGGCTGATCGTCGAGCTGCGCGAAGACTGGAAGACCGTGGACGGCGCGCTCATCCCGCAGGGCTCACTGGTCGCGGTCGACCTGGCCAGGGCAATCGCGAAGCCGGACCGGCTGCGACCAGACGTGATCTATACGCCGGAACCGCGCAAGGCTTTTGCCGAGGCTGGTGTATCGCGCAACCGGCTGCTGGTCACCGAGCTCGACAACGTGCGCGGCCGCGCCTATGTCTACACCCCGCAGCACGGTGGCAAGTGGACGCGGCGCGCACTGGCTTTTCCGGACAACGTCAGCATCGAGATCATCGACGCTGATCTGCACAGTGATCGCGCGTTCCTGCAGGTCACGGGTTTTCTGACGCCACCGAGCCTGTGGCTGGCGGATCTGCGCTCCGGAGCGCTCGCCATGACCAAGGTGCTGCCGCCCCGCTTTAACGCCTCGCACCTGGCAGTCGATCAGCTCGAGGCGGTGTCGAAGGACGGCACGCACGTGCCGTATTTCATCGTGCACACCGCCGGCGGCGCACTCGACGGCAGCACGCCGACCATCCTCAACGCCTACGGCGGCTTCCAGGTTTCGGAAACGCCCTACTATTCGTCGAGCCTCGGGAAACTGTGGCTGGAGCGTGGCGGCGCCTTTGCCCTCGCCAATATCCGCGGCGGCGGGGAATTCGGCCCGGCTTGGCACGACGCCGGGCTCAAGACGAACCGGCAACGCATCTACGACGATTTCGCCGCCGTCGGCGCAGACCTGATCGCCAGAGGCTTTACCACTCCCGCCCATCTTGGCATCGAGGGCGGGTCGAATGGTGGCCTGCTGATGGGCGTCGAATTCAACCAGCGCCCGGAACTGTGGGGTGCGGTCGATATCCAGGTGCCGCTGCTCGACATGCTGCGTTACGAGCAGATCGCCGCCGGCAGTTCCTGGACGGGCGAGTATGGGAGCGTGGCCAATCCCGAGGAGCGCGCGTTCCTCGCATCGATTTCCCCGTACCACAACCTGAAGACCGGCGTGCGCTATCCCCTGCCGCTGATCTGGACGACCACCAAGGATGATCGCGTCGGTCCGCAGCACGCGCGGAAGTTTGCGGCGCGCATGGCGGCGCTGGGCTTACCTTATCTGTATTACGAAGTCATCGAGGGCGGCCACGGTTCCGGCTCCACGCTCGAGGAGGAAGCAGCGATGAGCGCACGCGAATACAGCTATTTTTCGCGGCAGCTCCGGCTGCCCTGACTCAGGGCTGAAGCCGCCACAGCAAATAACCGCGGCCCCCGGGACGACCGACCCGGGCACGCGCGCTGAGGCCGGCGGCGCCGAGCAATGGCTCGCTGCCCGTGCTGGCTGCCCGCGCACCGTCAACGCTCACTTCACCGCGCAGGTATGCGAGCCAGGCCGCGCGCGTCCATCTTCCGGCTGCCATGCTGGCGACAACGGTGTCGGGTGCAGCGCGCAGTCGCCGCGCCAGCGTGGCTGAGGCAGCAGGGTCCGTGCCATCGATTGCGCTCCAGCTTCCCGCAGGCAAATCGAGCTGCGCCCAGGCGAGCGTGGTTTCATCCGGGCTCCACAACAGGAGCGGCGCGGGGCCCGCGGCCTGCGCCACGCGCGCGGCGAGCGCGTCGATATCCTGCGTGTGGTTCATCGCGCCGAACAGGCCCAGAACCCCGAGCGAGAGCAGCAGGCACCAGGCGATGGCGAACTGCAGCAGCCGCGACGGCGCCGACTTCGCGACCGATTGCGGCGCTGGCGCAGAGCACTGGCGGGCGCTCCACACAAGCACCAGCGCGGCGGTGATCGCGCTCAGCGCGAACCGAGGCCACGGCGCACGCAGCACGCTCCACTGCAGGGCCGCGCTCGCGCCCAGTACGACCAGCGCCAACGCCGTCACCAATGCAGCGGTGCCGGCAAAGGCACGGCGCGTAGCGGCACCGTCGCCCGATGGCTCCGCCGCCCACAGGATGATGAGCAGCACGAAGCCGATCATGCACGGTGCCGCATAGATGCCGCGTGCCGTCGCGGCGAGCGACAATACCACCAGCCCCGGGAGTGCCGCGCACAGTGCGAAACGCCAGGCCGCGCGCCGCGGGCCCGCCAGGCGCGCACCGCGCCAGGCCGCCTTGAACGCGTACCACGCGCAGACCGTCCAGGGCAGCAGGAACAGCGGCAATTCAAGAAAGTACTGGCCGGGCGAGCTGCGATGGCCGCTCGCATAGTTGAACTGCGCCTCGGAGGAAACCGCGAGCGCGCGGCCGACGAGATTGTTCCAGAACAGGATACGGAGCGAGCGTGCGCCGTCGGGCTGCGCCGCGACTGCACTGACCCACAGCGCGATGCAGGCGATCGGCAGGAGCGCGGGGAGCCAGAATTCAAGACGCGCCAGCTCGCGCCAGCGCCGCTCCCAGGCGATGAAAGCGAAGTACGCCAGCACCGGCACCATCCAGGCGGCGAAATTCTTGGCAAAGAACGCGAGCGTCAACCCGGCGTGCATCACGAGATAGCCACGCCAGCGCGCGCGCCGTGCAGTGCTGTCTTCGCCGGCGGCGACCAGCGCGGCGTACATGCCCGCGAGCGCCACGGCGACGCCCGCGAGCAGCAGCGCGTCGGTGTCGAGCCAGATCTGCACCTGGTACACGAGCGTGCTGGTGGCAAAAATCGCCGCGCCCGCCAACGCCGCGATGCGCGTATCCGCTGCGGTGTGCGCGCCGGTGGCGGCGCCGCCCAGCAGCGCGCGCGTGAGCGCCAGCGCGGCTACGAACGCGAGCAGCGCGTAGGCCAGTTGCGGCGCGCGCGCTGCCGCGGGACTCGCGCCGAACACGCGCATCGAGGCGCCGGCGAGCCAGTAGGTGAGCGGCGGTTTCTCCGCGAACCGGACACCGCCCAGCGACGGCAGTGCCTGCGCAGGTGCGCTGACTGAAGCGGCAAGTGCCGCCTCGCGCGGCTCGTCGGGCGTCCAGTAGCCGCGCCCGAACAGGCCCACGCACCACAGCAGCGCCAGTGCCGCGAGCACGATGGCCGGTTTCGGTGACGCCTCATTCATGGTGCGGTTAGCTTAGACCTTGTGCGCACGGGAATCATGGGCTCACCGGCGGCCACGAGCCGCACGCCGCCGATCACCAGCGCCGCGCCCAGCAGTTGCAGCGCGCCCAGCGTTTCGCCGAGCAGCAGCCAGGCCAGCAGCATCGTGATGGGGGGCCCCAGCGACCCGATCATGGCCGTCGGGCCGGCGCCGAGCCGGCGGATGGCCTCGGACACCAGCCAGATCGGCAGCACGGTCGAGAACACCGCCATCGCCGCGCTCAGTGCGTGCACCGGCCAGGGCTGCAAGGCAAGCGTGGCAATCGGTCGCAAAGCCAGGAACTGGACGACCGCCGCCACGCAGGCGATCGCGGTGGCCCAGGCGGCGACGCGCGCCGAACCCAGGCGCGTCAAGAGCGGCGCGGCGCGCAGCAGGTAGATCGCGTAGCACACGGCGCTGGCAAACACGAGCGCGCCGCCGATTGCGACATCGCCGCTGCCGCGGCGCAGATCGTGCGTGACCACCAGCGCCACGCCCGCGTAACACAGCAGCAGCGCCCACCAGGTCGGGCGCGAGGGCGAGCGCCGTTCACGCCAGGCACCATACAGCACGACGATGGTCGGATAGACAAACAGGATCAGCCGCTCAAGTGCGGCCGAGATGTGCCGCAGGCCCAGGAAATCCAGGTAACTCGAGCCGTAGTACCCGAGCACGCCCAGCAACGCCAGCGCGCGCCAGTCGGCTGCGCCTATCGGCTCCGCGGCGCCGCGCGCCGCCGCCAGGCCCAGCAGCAGGAACAGCGGCAGCGAATAGAGCATGCGCAGCGCCAGCAGCGTTTCCGCGTCGACACCGTACCGGTACGCGGCCTTGACGAGCACGGCCTTGAAGGAAAAACCCACGGCGCCGAGCAGCGCGCAGGCCAGCCCGGTCGAGCGCGGCCGCAATCGGGAGTCAGCCCGCACTCAGTGCGCGAGGCCGTGCGGCTGGATCATCCCCAGCCGCCAGGTGATCATCAGCAGCAGGAACAGTACGACGGAAAGTACGATGCGCACCGTCAGCGAATGCAGCATCTTGCGCGAATCACCGCTCCCCGTCGCCAGGTGGTAGAGCGCCACGCCCAGGCTCGCGATGATGGCCACCAGCACGACGATCACCGCCACCCTGATCAGTACCATGGCCCACTCCCGCGTGCTGGCTGCCGGGGCAGAGCGCCCCTGGGGCTGCCAGTATAGGCGGGTACCTGTACTCCACGCCCACCGGGCGGCACAATGCCCGCCCCATTTTGCTGCCGGAGTACCCCGCCCATGCTGCGCGTGGAGTTTGGCGACCACTACTGCGTGCGCGCCAGCGTCTGGATGACGGCCCTGGCGCTCGCCGGCGTACTGCTGTTCGCCCAGCTCGGCCGCTGGCAGTGGCACCGCGCCGCGGAAAAGCGCGCCCTGGCGGCCGCCTTCGTCGCCGGCAGCGAAAATTTCACCACCGCGCTCGGCTCGCGCCCAACGGCAGCGCTGGCGCGCTACACGCAGGTGCGCGTGCGCGGCCGGTATGACGATGCCCACCAGTTCCTGCTCGACAACATGTCCCATGAGGGCCACACCGGTTACCAGGTGCTGACCCCGCTGCGGCTCGGTGACGGCCGCGTGCTGCTGGTCAATCGCGGCTGGCTGCCGCTTCCCGGGGGGCGGCGCGACACACTGCCGGATATCTCGCTCCCCGACCTCGGCACGGTCGACATTGGCGGCCGGCTCGACGAGCTGCCGGTCAACGGCCTCGCCATGGGCCGCGCAGCGCCTGTTCAGGACGCCGCCTGGCCCAAGCGCACGAGCTTTCCGACCGCGGCGCAGCTCGGCGCCGCGCTTGGCCAGGAAGTGGAGCCGCGCCAACTGTTGCTGGGCGCGGGCGAACCGCAGGGATTTGCGCGTGCCTGGCAGAGCGGCGGCGGGGGCTTCGGGCCGGAGCGCCACGTGGCCTATGCGTTCCAGTGGTGGGGGCTCGGGGCGCTGGTCCTGTTCCTGTATTTCTTCATGAACATCGAGCCACGCGACCCATGAACAAGCCCCCCGCTGGTGCAGGCGGCAACCGCCGTCTGCTGCTCCTGTTGCTGCTGCTGTTCGCGGCCCCGCTCGCCGCCGCCTTCTGGCTGTACTACGGCTCGAGCTGGCGCCCCACGTTGCGCACCAATCACGGCGCACTGATCGAACCCGTGGTCGCGCTGCCCGTACAGGGCGCGACCGGCACGGTGTTCCAGGGCAAGTGGTCGCTGCTCGTGGTGGGCCAGGGCGAGTCGGGTTGCGATGAGGGTTGCCGGGGCGCGCTCGTTTACGCGCGCCAGACCTGGCTATCGCTGGGACAGCTCACCCCGCGGGTGCAGCGGGTGCTGCTGGCCGGCCCCGGCTGCTGCGATACCAGTTACCTGCAACGTGAACATGCTGGACTGAACACGATCGGCGCCGGCGGGACCGGGGCCGAGCCCCTCCTGCGCGCGATCCCGGAGCCGCACGGACAGGCGATCTTCGTCGTCGATCCGCTCGGCAATCTGATGATGCGCTACGATGTGCGGCAGGACCCCAAGGGTCTGCGCGAAGACCTCAAAAAACTCCTCGAGCTTTCGCATATCGGCTAAGTAACGATGTACCGCGCCTCGCTCATCCGCCCGCTCACCCTCGCGGCATTCCTGCTGTGTTTCGTGGTGGTCGTACTCGGCGCCTACGTACGCCTTTCGGCCGCTGGACTGGGCTGCCCCGACTGGCCGGGCTGCTACGGGCACGTCACGCCAGTGGGCGCCCTTGCGGCTGCGGACGCCGCCGGCGGCACCCTGGACGGTGTCGTCGTCGAGCCCGGCAAGGCCTGGAAAGAGATGATCCATCGTTACGCTGCAGCAACACTAGGTCTTATAATTATATTAATTGTTTCATTAGCGATACGCTTTAGACAGGTGAAGGTGATTTCGCTCCCTTACGCGACCAGTCTGCTGGTGCTCGTCGTGGCCCAGGGAATGCTGGGCATGCTGACGGTCACGAGGCTCCTCGAACCGGCGGTCGTCACCGCGCATCTGCTGCTCGGCCTGACCACGCTCTCGGCGCTGTGGTGGCTGGTGCTGACCATTGGCCGCCGGCAGGCAAGCGCCTGGCGCGGCAGCACCGCGTTCCTCGGCTCGAGCCTGCAGCTCACGCGGCGGCTGGCGCTGCTCGGACTCGTGGCGCTGGCCGTGCAGATCACACTGGGCGGCTGGACCAGCAGCCACTACGCCGCGACCGCCTGCCCGGATTTTCCAAAATGCCAGGGCGAGTGGTGGCCGCCGATGCACGGCAACGTCGCCATTCATTTTGCGCACCGGCTGGGCGCGCTGTTCGCCACCGGGATGCTGTTGCTCGCGGCGATCCGGGTACTGCGCTCGCGGAGCGATCCGTTCGCGCGGCGGGCGGCGCTGGCCGTACTGCTGACGCTCACCCTGCAGCTGGTCATCGCGGTCGCGATGGTCACGAGCGGTTTCCCGCTCGGAATCGCCACGGCGCACACCGCCGGCGCCGCGCTCCTGCTGCTGGCGGTCCTGGCCCTGAACCGCTCGCTCCGTCCGGCCTGGAAGGCGTCTTGAACGCCCCGGCTGGCGCCCTCGCCCATGGCAACGGCAATGGCGACAGCGATCGCAGCGCCGCGAGGGTGAGCCGGGCCGCCTGGCGGGACTATCTCGAACTCACCAAACCGCGCGTCGTGGCCCTCATTGTCCTGACGGCGGTCGTCGGCACGCTGCTCGCCACGCCAGGGTTGCCTCCCCTCAACGCGCTCCTGTTCGGCAACCTGGGCATCGCGCTGGCGGCCGCTTCCGCAGCCACCTTCAACCACGTGCTCGATCGCCGCATCGACGTCTACATGGCGCGCACCCGCGGCCGGCCGCTCCCGACCGGCGCGCTCGATTACCGCCAGGCGCTGGTGTTCGGCGCGGTGCTGGGCGTCGCCTCGATGCTGGTGCTGGTGCTGCTGGTGAACACGCTCACCGCGGTGCTCACCTTCGCCTCACTGATCGGCTATGCCGTGCTCTACACGGTCTGGCTCAAGCGGGCGACGCCGCAGAACATCGTGATTGGCGGCGCCGCGGGCGCCGCACCGCCGGTGCTCGGCTGGGCGGCAGTCACCAACACGGTCGATCCGCACGCGCTGCTGCTGTTCCTGATCATCTTCGCCTGGACCCCGCCGCACTTCTGGGCGCTCGCCATCGCCCGCCGGCACGATTACGCGAAGGCCGAGATTCCGATGCTGCCGGTGACACACGGCGTGGAATTCACGCGGCTCCACGTGCTGCTTTATACCGTGCTGCTGGCGCTGGTCACGCTCCTGCCCTACGTCACCGGCATGAGCGGGCTGCTCTACCTGCTGGCCGCGCTGGTCCTGAACGGCCGGTTTCTCATACACGCCGTGCGGCTCAAGGTGACACGGCGCGACGACCTGCCGATGCGGGTATTCCGCTTCTCGATCAGCTACCTGATGTGGCTGTTCCTGGCGCTGCTGGTCGACCATTATCTGCCGACGCAGGGTGCGATCAGCGCCTGAGGTGACGGCTCCGTGGGTCAGCGCGCAATGCTGCAGGCGCCGTGTTCGCACACTATCCGCGCATCGCTGGTCAATTTCGGTGCCAGGCGCAATACCTCGCGCCGGATCTTGTCGCGGCGTGGGGGCGTCAGGCCGCGAATATAACGGGCGTTGGCCCGGAACCACGGTTCGTGATAGAGCGCCATCTCCTTGATGGCCGACTCATCGCCCGCGCCTTCAGCAAGTATGCGGTACGCGGCAATCATGACGCCGGTCCGATCCAATCCGTACAGGCAATGGGCATAGACCGGTTTCGGCTGCCGGCTGACAATGGCGATGAAGCGCGCTACCCGGTCATCGAGCAGCGATGGCGACACCAGGGCCAGCGGCTGCCAATGCGGCCTACGCTCGGGAGCCATCACTGATCCGGCTCGCGACAGCTGGTGTCTGGTGCGCATCAGGTTTTTGTGGTCGGATTCGTCACTCTGCGTCCGCGGGTAGCGAGCCAGGAACCCACCAAGATAAGCGCCAGGGCAACGAGGCCGCCAGTACCCAGGCGCTCATTCAGCACCAGCACGCCCAGCAGCGTCGCCACCGCAGGGTTGATATATGTGATGACCGAGGCGCGCGACGCGCCCGCGTGGCTGACCAGATAGAACATCAGCAACATCGCCAACGCGGTACACACCAGGCCGAGTATCACGATCGAGGTGAGCGCCAGGGCCGACGGCCGTGCCACCGGAAACGTCGCCAGGGCCGGCGCCAGCAGCACCAGGCTGGAGAACAGCAGGCTCGCGGCGATCGGGCCAAAGGAATCGAGTTCCTTGAGGTGACGCTGGATGATCAGCGGCCCCACGGCGTAGCAGGCGGCAGCCAGCAACATGCACCCCGCACCCGCCCAGCCCAGGGGCCCGGAGATATTGCCGAATCCCAGCAGCAACGCGACCCCGAGAAAGCCGAGCAGCAGGCCCACGAGACGCCACTTTCCAAGCGGCTCGTGCAGTCCGAAGAAGCGGCCGATCACCCTCACGGTCAGCGGCACCGAAGCGATGAGGATCCCGGTGACCGAGGAATCGATCCAGCGCTCGCCGATCGAGATTGCGGAAAATGGAATGACGAACTCGATCAGCCCGAAGGCGACGATCGGCAGCTTGTGCGCGCCCAGCGCGTGCAGCGCGCCGCGGCGCCAGGCGACCGGCAGCAACACCAGCGCCGCCAGCGTGATGCGGCTCCAGGCCACGACCCACGGCGACATTTCCTGGACCGCAAGCTTGATGAAGAAATAGGGCACGCCCCAGATGACGCCGAGCGCCGCGAACGCCAGCCACGCTCGCGCACTCATGGGCCCGACCGCAGCCAGATGAGCCTCGGCACGCCATCCTGCGCCGCGTGCACGATGGCGTTCTGCCCGAGATCCCGGGCAATTCGGCCGGCATCTGCCAGCACCAGCCCGGGCACGAACAGGCTCTGCTCGGCGGGCCACTCCCCGGCCGGGTCGCGCCCCCAGCCGGGCCAGAAATCGAGGCCCAGCTCCCCGATCTGCTGCTGGAGTTGCCGGTGTGCGGCTGCATTCTGTGCCGGCGGACTGGGGACACTGTGCGGATTCCAGGCGGTCAGGAATGCCGAGCACTCGACCCGCCGTTTCCGGTGGACAACCGCCAGTTCCAGGCTCGGCGTATCGATCTGCAGCACCAGCAGGCCGTCGGGTGCGTGCACTTCATAGCGGGTGCGCCGATAGGCGGCATCGAGCGCGCCATCGGGACCATCTGGAGGTTGCATGGGCGCAATTATGACGTAGGCTCTGCAGCCATGATCGTCGAACGCATCTGGGCTGCCAACGAGCTGCGGAACTATCACTACGTAGTGGCCTGTGGGGAGACCGGAGAGGCTCTCGTAGTAGACCCGCTCGACTGGCAGGCCTGTCTGAACCGCGCCAGGGAACGCGGCTGGACGATCACGCAGATCGTCAATACGCACGAGCACCGCGATCATACGGCCGGCAACGCGGAGCTGGTCAAGGCCACCGGCGCGAAGGTCTGCGCGCACGCGCGCGGCGCGGCAGCCATTGGCGGGGTTGATCGGGGCCTCGCGGCGGGCGATGTGATCCGCGTGGGCCGCAGCGTCGAGCTCGAATGTCTCGATACGCCGGGCCACACCATGGCTCATGTGTGCCTGCTCGCGCACGCGGCGGGGCCGGCACTGTTTTCAGGCGACACGCTGTTCAACGCCGGCGTCGGCAACTGCCGCGGCGGTGGCGACCCCGAACGCCTGTTCGAGACCTGTGCGCAGCAGCTCGCGCGGCTCCCCACGAGCACGCGCATCTACCCCGGCCACGACTACCTGATGAACAACCTGCGCTTCACGTGCCACGTCGAGCCGGGCAACCAGGCCGCGGCGGACTGGCTGGCGAAGTCCGGGAATGTGCGGCCCGAGGACCTGGCCGTGCTGACCCTGGAGCAGGAATTCACGGTCAACAGCTTCTTCCGCCTGACCGAGCCGGGGCTGATCGAGACCCTGCGCCAGCGCGTGAGCGCGCTGCCTGCAAAGCCTACCCCGCGCGAGGTATTCCTGGCGCTGCGCGAGCTGCGAAACAGCTGGTAGCGGTGGCATTTTGATGCCGCCGCCGCCGCGCGCCACAGGGTAGAATTCGCGTCCGCATGGACGTCTCGCCCATCCTCAGCCCCCTGAACGACGCCCAGCGCGCCGCGGTCACCGCGCCGCTGGGCGCGACACTGGTGCTGGCCGGCGCCGGCAGCGGCAAGACCCGGGTGCTGATCCACCGCATCGCCTGGCTGATCCAGGCGGAGGGCGCTACCCCGCACGGAATCCTCGCCGTCACCTTCACCAACAAGGCCGCCGCCGAGATGCGCGCGCGGGTCGAAGCGCTCCTGGGCAGTTCGGGTGGCGCCATGTGGCTCGGCACTTTTCATGGCCTGGCGCATCGCCTGCTGCGACTCCACTGGCGCGATGCGGGTCTGCCGCAGAGTTTCCAGATCCTCGATGGCGAAGACCAGCTGCGGCTCATCAAGAAGGTGGTCAAGGCGCTCGAGCTCGACGAGACGCGCTTCGTGCCGCGCGAAGTGCAGTACTTCATCAACAAGCACAAGGATGAGGGCCGGCGTCCATCGCAACTCAAGGACGGGGGCGATCCGACCGAGCGCACGCTGGTCCGGCTGTACACCGAATACGAACAGGTCTGCGCGCGCCAGGGCGCGGTCGATTTCGCGGAATTGCTGTTGCGCGCGTTTGAGCTGTGGCGCGACAACCCCGAACTGCTGCGCCACTACCGCGCACGCTTCCACCACGTTCTGGTCGATGAGTTCCAGGATACCAATTCGATCCAGTACGCCTGGATCCGGCTGCTGGTCGGCACCACCGGCTGCCCGTTCGTGGTCGGGGATGACGATCAGTCCATTTACCGATGGCGAGGCGCGAAAGTCGAAAACCTGCAAAAGTTCCGCAGCGACTTTCCCGAGGCGCAGCTCTACAAGCTCGAGCAGAACTACCGCTCGAGCGCGGCGATCCTCGAAGCCGCCAACGCGCTGATCGCCAACAATTCCTCGCGCCTGGGCAAGGAGCTGTGGACCAGCGGTGCGCGCGGCGAGCCAGTGCGCGTCTACTGCGCCTATAACGAACGCGACGAGGCCGAGTTCGTGCTCGGGCGCATCCAGCAATGGATCGCCGGCGGCGGCCTGCGGCGCGAGTGCGCCATTCTCTATCGCTCCAACGCGCAGTCGCGTGTGTTCGAGGAAGCGCTGATCCAGGCACGGCTCCCCTACCGCGTTTACGGGGGCCTGCGGTTCTTCGAGCGCGCGGAAATCAAGGACGCACTCGCCTACCTGCGGCTGATCGCCAATCGCGACGATGACGCTTCGTTCGAGCGGGTCGTCAACCTGCCGGTGCGCGGCATCGGCGCACGCACGCTCGATACGCTGCGCGAAGCTTCCAAGGGCGCCGGCAGCTCGCTGTGGCGCGTCGCGGGCGCGCTGCTTGGCGATGCCACGGGCGCCGCGCGCGGTGCCGCCGCGCTCCACGGGTTCCTCGCGCTGATCGAGCGACTTGGGCGCGATATCGAGGGGTTGCCGCTTTACGAACAGGTTGATCATGTGATCAACAACAGCGGCCTGATCGAGCATTTCCGCAAGGACAAGGCCGATCGTGGCGAGGCGCGCATCGAGAACCTCGCCGAACTCGTCAGCGCGGCGCGCGGCTACGAGCCCGAGGGCGAAGACCTGCCGCCACTGCAGAGTTTCCTGGCGCACGCCGTGCTCGAATCGGGCGAGACGCAGGGGAGCGAGTGGGACGATTGCGTGCAGATGATGACGCTGCACACCGCCAAGGGCCTCGAGTTTCCGGTGGTGTTCCTCGCCGGCATGGAAGACGGCCTGTTCCCGCACCAGCGCTCGATCAACGAGCTGGCGAGCCTCGAGGAGGAACGGCGCCTGTGTTACGTCGGCATCACCCGCGCGATGAAACAGCTGTACCTCTGTTACGCGGAGCAGCGGCGGCTGCACGGCGTCGACAGCTATAACGTCGCCTCCCGTTTCATCCAGGAACTGCCGCCAGACTTGCTCGAGGAAGTGCGGCCGCGCATCCAGCTGGCGCGCCACGGACTGGCCGCGCCGGCGACCGCCGGGCGGCGCGAAGGCGCGGCGGGCGCCGGCGGCCTGTTCCGCAACCCCGCGGAACCCGCCTCGGGCGGCATGCGCCTCGGCACGCGCGTGCGCCACGGCAAATTCGGCGAGGGCGTGGTGCTCAACCTCGAAGGCCAGGGGCCTCACGCCCGTGTCCATGTTAATTTTGAACACCAGGGCGCAAAGTGGCTGATGGTGAGCGTCGCCCGGCTGGAACCCGTCTAGGAACTGTCAACACTCAACATGGCGCAACGATGAAAATCCTCATTCTCGGCGCAGGCCAGGTCGGCCGCAGCGCCGCGCAGAGCCTGGCGGGCGAACCGGCCAACGAAGTCACGGTGGTGGACATCAATGAGCAGGTGCTGCGCGACCTGCAGGACCGCATCGACATCCGCGCCGTGGCCGGCAATGCCGCGCACCCTTCGGTGCTCGAGTCGGCGGGCATCGCCGACACCGACATTCTTATCGCCCTGACCAACAGCGACGAGATCAACATCGTTGCCTGCCAGATCGCGCAACTCCTCTACCGCACTCCGACCCGCATCGCCCGCATCCGCGCGGCCGAATACACCTCGCGCCCGCAGCTGTTCGCGGAAGGTGGGCTCGCGGTCGACGTGTGGATCAGCCCCGAAGAGCTGGTGACCGATTACATCGCGCACCTGCTCTCGAACCCGGGCGCCCTGCAGGTGGTGGATTTCGCCGATGGCCGCGTGCAGCTCGCGAGTGTCCGCGCGCGCACCGACGGGCTGCTGGTGGGCAAGCCACTGCGCATCCTGCGCGAACACCTGCCCGGTACCGACGCGCGGGTGGCGGCGATCTACCGCGGCGGCCGGCTGATCCCGATCGACGGCGACTCGGTGATCGCCGAAAACGACGAAATCTTTTTTGTTGCCGCGAGCGACGACCTGAAGAAAATGCTCGCCGAGCTGCGGCGGCGCGAGCCGAAGGTGCGCAAACTGGTGATCGCCGGCGCCGGCAACATCGGTCTGCGCCTCGCACGCACGCTCGAGGACACCCACCAGATCAAGCTTATCGAACGCGATGCCCGCCGCGCGCGCCGTGCCTCGGAAATCCTGCAGAACACGATCGTCCTGCACGGCGACGCGGCCGACGAGGAACTGCTGGTTGAGGAAAACATCGACAGTGCCGACGTGTTCGCGGCGCTGACCAATTCCGACGAGGCCAACGTCATGGCGGCGATGCTCGCCAAGCGCCTCGGCGCAAGCCGTGTCATGGCTCTGATCAACCGCCCGGCCTACGGCGAACTGATGGAAGACCGCTTCATCGACGTGGTCATTTCCCCGCAGACCATCACCATCGGCTCGCTGCTGGCGCACGTGCGGCGGGGCGACGTGGTGCGTGTGCACTCGCTGCGCCGCGGCATCGCCGAGGCCATCGAGGTGGTAGTGCACGGCGCGCCAGACCACTCGCGGGTCATCGGCCGCCGCATCGAGGAGGTTGATCTGCCCCAGGGCGCCAGCATCGTGGCCGTCGCCCGGGGCGAAGCGGTCATCATGGCGCATCACGACACGCTGATCGAGACCGAGGATCACCTGATCGTGTTCCTGGCCGACCGCCGGCACGTCGAGGCGGTCGAGCGCCTGTTCCAGGGCGAACACTAGGAACTGCCGCCGATGCGTTCGCTGTTTGGCGTCGTTCATCTGCTTGGCTCGGTGCTGTCGCTGTTTTCGATCCTGTTCCTGTTGCCCATTGCGGCGGCGCTGATCTATCACGAGGGCGCGGTCACCGCGTTCCTCGCCAGCGCCGCGCTGTCGCTGGTGGCGGGCCTCGCCATCCGCACGATGACGCTGCGTTACCGCACCGAACTCAAGCCGCGCGACGGCTACCTGCTGGTGACACTCACGTGGCTGGCGCTGGCGGCACTCGCCACCATGCCGCTGCTGATGGCGCTGCCCGGGCTGTCGTTCACGCGCGCCTTTTTCGAGACCATGTCGGGGCTGTCGACCACCGGTTCGACGGTGCTCACCGGGCTCGACTCGCTCCCCCGATCCGTCATCCTCTGGCGCCACGCGCTGAGCTGGCTGGGCGGCATGGGCATCATCGTCATGGCGGTCGCGATCCTCCCGCTGCTGGGAATCGGCGGCATGCAGATGTACCGGGCCGACTCGCCCGGGCCGGTCAAGGACACCAAGCTCGCGCCGCGCATCGCCCAGACCACGCAGCTCCTGTGGCTGGTGTACGCCGGGCTGACGGCGGTATGCGCGCTAGGCCTGCGCGGCGCCGGCATGAACTGGTTCGACGCCATCTGCCACGCCTTCTCGGCACTCTCGCTCGGCGGCTTCTCCACCCACGACACCAGCATCGGTTATTTCAATTCGCCGCTGATCGAGGCCGTGCTGGTCGCGTTCATGCTGATCGGGGCCATCAATTTCGCCACGCATTTTCTCGCGCTCCGCAAGGGCGAGGCGGGCACTTACGGGCGCGACCCGGAGGCGAAGTGGCTGGTACTGTGGATCGGCTTCAGCTGTATCGGCGTCAGCATTCACGTCTGGCTGAGTCATGTCTACCCTGATTTTGGCACCACTTTCCGCTACGTCGCCTTCAACCTGGTGTCAATTGCGACCGGTTGCGGCCTGGTCAGCACCGACTATGGCAACTGGCCGGTGTTCGCGCCGCTGTGGATGCTGTTCCTCAGCTGCCTGTGCGCCAGCAGCGGTTCCACGGGCGGGGGCATCAAGGTGTTCCGCGCGCTCGTGTTGCTCAAGCAATCGGTGCGCGAAATGTTTGCGCTGGTGCACCCGCAGGCGGTCGCGCCGCTGAAAATCGCCGGCCAGCTGGTATCCAACCGCGTGGTGTTCTCGGTGCTGGCGTTCATATTCCTGTATTTCATCACCATCGTCGTGCTGACCTTTGCGCTGCTGATCTCGGGCCTCGATTTTCTCTCGTCGGTGAGTGCCATTATCGCCAGCATCAACAACGTCGGTCCCGGGTTGAACGTAGTCGGTCCCGGCGCCCACTATGGTCATCTGAGTGATTTCCAGCTGTGGATGTGCACGCTGGCGATGTTCCTGGGGCGCGTCGAGATCTTCACCGTGCTGATACTGTTCACGCCGGCATTCTGGCGAAAATAGCGGCGTGTCAGCCGCCCTGGCAAGGGAGCCGCCATGAGCAACCAAACAACGCTGCAACGCCGTCCGCGCCTGCGCGTGCGCTGGGTGATCTTCACCTACCTGTTCGGCTTTGCCTTCATCCTCTACCTGCAGCGCACCAGCTTCAGTGTCGCGGCCGTGCAGATGATGCCGGAACTGGGAATCTCGCAGATTCAACTCGGCTGGCTGCTGACCGCCTATCTGGTCACGTACACGGTCTTCCAGTTGCCCGGCGGCGTGTTCGGCGAGTGGCTGGGTGCGCGCTGGGCCCTGGTGATCACCGGCGTGATCGGCCTGGCCGCCGCGGTGGCAACGCCGCTGGCGCCCATGCTGCTGGCCGGCACCGCGCTGCTCGCCGTGCTGCTGGTGGCACGCCTGGTACTCGGCATGGCGCACGCGCCGCTGTTCGCCATATCAGTGGGAGCCATAGAGTCGTGGTTTCCCGTCGGCAAATGGGCCTTCCCCAACGGCCTGCAGACCTCGGGGCTCCAGCTCGGCTCCGCCGCGGCGACACCGCTGATCGCGATCCTGATGCAATCCTATGGCTGGAAGCACGCCCTGTTGTGGACGAGTTTTCCGGCGCTCGCCTTGATCGTCCTGTGGGGCTGGTACGGCCGCAATACGCCGGCGGAGCATCCCGCGGTCAGTGCCGGGGAGCGCGCCGAGCTGCATGCCAACACGGCCAGGCACGCCGGCACGGGCATCAGCCGCCAGGACCTGCTGCGCGTGCTGGGCAATCGCGATGTGCTGCTGCTGGCCATCTCGTACACCATCATGAACTACGTTTTCTACCTGCTTAGCACCTGGTGCTTCCTGTACCTGATCCAGGAGCGGCACCTGTCGGTGCTGCAGAGCGGCTGGCTGGCAACCCTGCCTTTCATCGCCGCCGCCATCGGCGCCGGAGTCGGCGGCAAGTTGTCCGACGAGCTGGCCGTGCGCTACGGGCTGCGCATCGGCTACCGCGCGGTACCGATCGTGGCGCTGCCGCTGGCGGGACTCCTGCTGTTTGCCGGCGTGGAATTCACCAACCCCTACTGGGCGGTCGGCGCGCTGTCGCTGGCGTTCGCGTCGATAGAGCTGACCGAAGGCGCCTATTCGGCCGCCACCACTTCAGTCGGTCGCGAACACACCATGGCGGCCTGGGGCGTGGTGGGCACGGGCGGGAATCTGGGCGGCATCATCGGCACGCCCATCGTCGCGTGGTTGTCCGCCCATCACGCGTGGACGGCGGCGTTCCTGACGGGCACCGGGTTCGCGATCGTCAGCGGCATCCTCTGGTTCTGGGTCGACAGCAGCCGGGAGATCGCCGGCGCGCCCGGCAAGGGCAGCTAGCGACCAGCCTTGAACCGCGTCCACATGCGGGTCAGCGTGCGGGTGTAGGCCTGCGATCGCGGCAGGTCGGGAACCAGGCGCGCCCTCAATTCGGGGGCCGGATAGATGTTGCGATCGCCGTAGAGCGTCGGATCGATCAGTGGATAGGCGGCCGCATTGGCGGTCGCATAACGCAGGAAATTCGCGTTCCGGGCCGCGACATCCGCACGCAGCATGTAGTTGATGAACAGGTGCGCGTTGCGCGGGTGAGCCGCGTCGGCCGGGATGGCCAGCAGGTCGATGTACATCATCGCGCCCTCGCGCGGGATGCTGTAGCGGAGCACGTTGCCGTTCCCCGCCTCACGCGCGCGCGTCGCCGCCTGGCCGACGTCGCCGCTCCAGCCGAACACCAGGCAGATTTCGCCATTGGCCAGGCCTTCAATATAGGTTTCGGTTTCGACCGAGCGCACGTAGGGACGGATCCCCATCAGCACCTGCTCGGCTGCCGCGAGGTCCTCGGGCCTTTCGCTGTTGGGCCGGCGGCCGAGGTAGAGCAGCACGGTGTTGACGACTTCGTCCGGCGCGTCGATGAACTGGACGCCGCATTGGCTGAAATGACTGATCACCGCCGGATCGAACAGCATGCGCAAGCTGTCCACAGGAGCATCGCGCATGGCGGCAGCGATCTTGCCGACGTTATAACCGACCCCTGAAGTGCTCAGCAGGTAGTTCACGCCATGTTCATGGCCCGGGTCGAGCGGCTCGCTCTGCCTGAGTATGTCCGGATCGATATTCCTGAGGTTGGGCAGCAGCGACTTGTCGAGCTTCAGGAACACGCCGGCCTGTATTTCGCGCGCCATGAACGCGGCGGTGGGGACAACGATGTCATAGCCGGTCTTGCCCGTCAGGAGCTTGGTCTCAAGTACCGCGTTGGAGTCGTACACGTCGTAGTTGACCTTGATGCCGTATTCCTTCCCGAATGCGCGCACCACTTCAGGGGCGATGTAGTCCGACCAGTTGTAGACGTTGAGGATCTTCTCTTCCGTGCCCGCGCCGGCCACCGCCTGGCCCGCTTCCTGCCGCGCACCGCAGCCGGCGAGCGCGAACGCAAAGCACGCGAGCAGCGGGCGCAGAGCCAACCTTAGTGTCATGAGCCGAATATACCGCAGGCCTCGGGCTTGCTCATGCCCTGTTCGGGCATGGCATTGGCTCGCGACGCAACGGTTCTTGCTGTAGCGTGGCTGCGGCACGGGAGAGCAGACACGATGGAATACACCGCAGACCCGCCGACGCGCCCCGGCGACCTACTCCTCTTTGGTCATCCGCGGGGGCTGTACTACCTGGCGTTCACCGAGGCCTGGGAGCGGTTTTCCTTCTATGGCATGACGGCGCTGGTGGTGCTGTACATGGTGAACCAGCTGCTGCTCCCTGGCCACGCCGAGCACATCGCCGGATTCGCCGGATTCCGCGCCGCCATGGAATCGGTGTTCGGGCCATTGTCGACGCAAGCGCTCGCCTCGGAGATCTACGGCCTCTACTCGGGCTTCGTGTATTTCACACCGCTCCTCGGCGGGCTGGTCGCCGACCGCTGGACCGGCCAGCGCAATGCCGTGGTGATCGGTGCGCTGGCGATGTCTGCGGGGCATCTGGCCATGGCATTCGATGCAACCTTCCTGGTCGCGCTGCTGTTGCTGGTCGTCGGCTCAGGCCTGCTCAAGGGCAATATTTCCGCGCAGGTGGGCGCGCTCTACCCGCCCGACGACGAGGCGCGGCGCACCCGCGGTTTCCTCATCTTCAGCACCGGGATCAACGTCGGGGCCGTCACGGGGCCGCTCCTGTGCGGTGTGCTCGCGCAGGTCTACGGCTGGCACTACGGCTTCGGGGCAGCGGCGATCTTCATGATGCTGGGCCTCGCGACCTACCTCTACGGATACCGCTACCTGCCCTCCCGCGTGGCGCGACGCGAGCGTGACACCACGCGGCTCACCGCCACCGACTGGCGCGTCGTCGGCGCACTTCTTGCCGTGATCGCGATCACGATCTTCCCCTCGATCGCCTGCAACCAGATCTTCAACGTCATGCCGGTGTGGATCCAGGAACACGTTACGCCCAACGTCGGTGGTTTTCGCATCCCGGTTCCGTGGTACCAATCGCTCTATGCGCTGGCCAGCATCCTGGGCGTGCCGCTGCTGTTCTGGATATGGCGGCGACAGACCGCGCGCGCGCGCGAACCCAACGACATCGGCAAGATCGGCATCGGCGCCTGGCTGGCGGCGGGGGCCAATCTGATGCTGGCGGCGGCGATCGCCGCTTCGCGCGGCGCTCCGCTGCACCCGCTCTGGCTGCTCGCCTATTGCGTCATCCTGGGAATCGCTTTCCTCTACTACTGGCCGACGCTCCTCGCGCTGGTCTCGATGGCCGCGCCCGCCAGGGTCAATTCCACGATGATGGGAATCGTGTTCATGAGCCTGTTCGTTGCGAACAACCTCATCGGCTGGATCGGCGGTTTCTACGAGCGCATGACCCCGCTGCGCTTCTGGGCCCTGCACGGGGCGCTGTCAGCGGCGGGTGGCCTGCTGTTGCTGCTGTTCGCTCGTCGCCTCGGCCGCGTGCTCCGGCCGGAGTGAGACGACCCCGGGAGCGCTTCAGGTTTGCTGATGTGTCGTTCAGGTAATGCGTTTGCTGCCCTTTGGCCCCCTGCGCACAATTGCGCCCATAGAGACGGACCCGCTACGCCGTGAAACTTTCGAAGCGGTGCCGGGTTTGGTGGACATAGGGTCTTCAATCGCATTTAACAGGAGAATTATCATGAACACGCACAAGAGCTTGGGTTTCCTCGCCGCCGTCCTCGTGACCGTGGTCCAGATCGCGGTGTTTGCCACGGCTACGGCCGCGGTAGTTGTCGGCTAAGAGGGCTGCCTGTACACCCTCCGGTCCAAGGCCGTCCTGACGCCCAAGGTCGCAGTGCGAACCTGGGCGTTCTGGACGGTCGCTTCTGCGAGTTTCGCGCAGCGATAGAGCGGCAACCCCGCTCCCCCCTTCGAGAACTACATTCATCACTGGGCGTAACCGGCTACGCACGCGTGAGCTGCGAAGGGTGCCCGCCCAAAGCGAATATCGTGGAGCGACGGCGGGCACCCTTCACAGCTCGCGCGCGCTTGCGCCTCAGTGATGAATGTAGCTCTCTAACTGCTCGATGGTCTGCGCCTGCTCGGCCAGTACCGAGCGCACCAGATCGCCGATCGAGAGCATGCCCACCACCCGGCCGCTTTCGACCACCGGCAGGTGGCGTACCCGCCGGTCGGTCATGATCTGCATGCACTGTTGCGTGGTGGAACCCGGATCGACGGTGATCACTTCGACGGTCATGATCTGCCTGACCGGCGTGTCGCTCGAAGAGCGGCCCTTGAGGATCACCTTGCGCGCGTAGTCGCGCTCGGAGACGATGCCGGCAAGCGCTTCGCCCTGCATCACCAGCAAGGCGCCGACGCCGTGCTCGGCCATCAGCCGGATCGCCTCGAGCACCGGCGCGTCCGGCGCGACACTGAAGATGCTCTTCGGTTTGTGACCCAGCAACTGCGCTACCGTAGCCATGGCTTCCTCCTCGACTCTCCCGAGTTGTCTAGGCCGTCTCGACGATCAGCACCGTGCCCTCCACCGCCTTGACGCGCACGGGCGTACCAGCGGGCAGATCGGGCCCGCGCACTTTCCAGAAACCGTCGCCCACCCGTGCCTTGCCGCTCCCCTGCACGATGGGCTCACTCAGCACGCACACCTCACCGATGTACTGCGCCGCGCGCTGGTTCAAGTGTGGCAGTTCGGAAGTTTCGGGGTGGGTGCGCTTCCAGTAGCGCCAGAACGCCAGGGCGCCGATCGACAACGCGCCGAACAGCACCAGCTGCAGCTGCCAGGCGATCGGGATCACCAGCAGCACCGCGCCGACCACGGCGGCGGCGGCCGCAAACCAGATGGCCACTGCGCCGGGCATCATCGCCTCGACGATGCCGAGGAGCGCCGCGGCGATCCACCAATGCCACCACTGCAGGCCGGATGCGAATTCGATCATCCCTTGCTCCATACGGCCGCTAACGCGCCGCGGCGCCCGGCTGCTGCTTCAGCGCGTCTTTCGCCAGCTCGGCGATGCCGCCGATCGAGGCCATGAGCCCGGTGGCCTCCATCGGCATGAAGTACACCTTCTGGTTGGGCGAGGTCGCGAAGGCCTTCATCGCCTCGACGTACTTCTGCGCCACGAAATAGTTGATCGCCTGCACGTTGCCCTTGGCGATGGCCTCGGAGACCATGGTGGTGGCCTTGGCCTCCGCCTCGGCCAGGCGCTCGCGGGCCTCGGCATTGCGAAAGGCCGCCTCTTTACCGCCCTCGGCCTGCAGCACAGCGGCCTGCTTCTCGCCTTCGGCCTTGAGGATCGCGGCCTGCCGGAACCCCTCGGCCTCGAGGATGTTGGCGCGCTTGTCGCGCTCGGCCTTCATCTGCCGGCCCATCGAGTCGATCAGATCCTGCGGCGGCTGGATGTCCTTGATCTCGATGCGCGTCACCTTGATGCCCCAGGGCATGGTCGCGTCGTCGACCACACGCAGCAGGCGGTGATTGATGTCGTCGCGCTTGGACAGCGTTTCATCGAGGTCCATCGCGCCGACCACGGTGCGGATGTTGGTCATGGTGAGGTTCACGACCGCGAGCCGCAGATTGTCGACCTCGTAGGCCGCCTTCGCCGCGTCCTGCACCTGGTAGAACAGCACCGCGTCGACGCCCACCATGGCGTTGTCCTTGGTGATGACTTCCTGGCGCGGCACGTCGAGCACCTGCTCCATCATGTTCATGCGCCGGCCGATGCTCTCGAAGAACGGCGTGATCAGATGGAAACCCGGCTCCATCGTCTTCTTGAACTTGCCGAAGCGCTCGAGCGTGAACTGGAAGCCCTGCGGCACGGTCAGCCACGCCTTGGACGCAAACACCAGCATCGCGATCACGATCGCGATGGGGACGAAATTGATGTCAAACCCGAACATGTGCGCTACTCCGGCGGCGATGGCCGCGATGCCGATCAGCATACACCCGCTGGGGGGGGCGCGGCATGAAGTGCCGCCGGAACTAGGCGATCAGCTGCCTTTTCTTGAGGTGTACCAGCAGGATGGACACGGCCACCGGGGTCACGCCCGGCACACGCGCGGCCTGGCCGAGCGTCGCGGGCCGGATTTCGCCGAGCTTCTGCCGCACCTCGTTCGAGAGCCCCGCGAGTGACCCGTAGTCGAGGTCGCCCGGCAGCGTCGTGTGTTCGTTGCGTTGGGCGCGTTCGATCTCCCGCTGCGCGCGCTCGATATAGCCGCTGTAGCGGGCGCGGACGTCGAGCGCCGTGCGCAGCTGGGGAACGAGGCGCTCATCGCCCGCTTCCCCGGCTTCCGGCGGCCCGATCAGCTCAAGCACATCGTCGTAGCCGACGCCCGGGCGCCGCAGCAGTTCCATCGCCGTGGGGTCGCGGCTGAGGGTTTCGCCGGCGAGCACGCGCGCGCACCATTCGGCGCCCGCTTCCCCAGCGCGAATGCGCCGCTCCTCGAAGCGCGCCGTTTCGCAGCCGATGGCCCGCTGCTTCCGTTCGTGAAAATGCCAGCGCTCGTCGTCGACCAGGCCCAGCTGCCGGCCCACGGAGGTGAGGCGCGCGTCAGCGTTGTCCTCGCGCAGCAGCAGGCGGTGCTCGGCGCGGCTGGTGAACATGCGGTAGGGCTCGGCGGCCCCCTGCGTGACCAGGTCATCGACCAGCACGCCCAGGTACGCTGCGCTCCGCGCTGGCACCCACGGCGCTTCGCCGCGCGTCGCGCGCGCGGCGTTGATGCCGGCGAGCAGGCCCTGCGCCGCGGCCTCCTCGTAACCGGTGGTGCCGTTGATCTGCCCGGCGAAATACAGGCCGCTGGCGCTCTTCGTTTCGAGCGAGGCACGGAGGTCGCGCGGATCGAAGTAGTCGTACTCGATCGCGTAGCCTGGCCGCGTGATGTGCGCGCGCTCGAACCCGGCGATGCTGCGCACGAACTGCTCCTGCACGTCGAACGGGAGGCTGGTCGAGATGCCGTTGGGGTAGATCTCGTGCGTGCCCAGGCCTTCGGGTTCGATGAAGATCTGGTGCGATTTCCGCTCCGCAAAACGCTGCACCTTGTCCTCGACCGAAGGGCAGTAACGCGGGCCCACGCCTTCGATCACGCCGGTGTACATCGGTGAGCGATCGAGCCCCGAGCGGATGATGTCGTGCGTCCGCTCATTAGTATGCGTTATGTGACAATTAACCTGTTTAGGGTGTTCATTGACCCTCCCCAGGAACGAAAATACGGGTAGCGGCGAATCGCTGGACTGCACTTCCAGCTGCGCATAATCGACGCTGCGGCCGTCGATCCGCGGCGGCGTTCCGGTCTTCAGGCGGCCCGTACGAGGCATCCGTTCACGCAGCTTCGCTGCCAGCGCGTTCGAGGGCGGATCACCGGCGCGACCGCCCTGGTAATTGTCGAGCCCGACGTGGATGCGCCCACCGAGAAACGTGCCCACGGTGAGCACCACGGCGCGCGCTTCGAACACGATGCCGGTGACGCCGACCACGCCGCGCACGGCGTCGCCCTCGATCACAAGGTCGGCCGCCTCCTGCTGGAACAGCGTCAGGTTCGGCTGGTTTTCGAGGATGCCGCGCATGGCCTGTTTGTACAGTTGCCGGTCAGCCTGCGCGCGCGTGGCGCGCACCGCCGGGCCCTTGCTCGCGTTCAGCGTGCGCCACTGGATGCCGGCACGGTCCGCGGCGCGCGCCATGGCCCCGCCGAGCGCGTCGATCTCGCGCACCAGGTGGCCCTTGCCGATGCCGCCGATCGCCGGATTGCAGCTCATGGCACCCAGCTGTTCGATGTTCTGCGTCAGCAGTAAAGTCCGCGCACCGCTCCGCGCCGCAGACAGCGCGGCCTCGCAGCCGGCGTGCCCGCCGCCAACGACAATGACATCAATGGACCCGGAAAAACGCATGCCGCATCTTACCTGTCGGCACGCAGCAGCGCCCGCAGGCGCGACGTCACCGTCGCGGCGCAGGCTGGCCGATGCTGACTGAATGCCTTGAGGCGGGATTTCATGACCATTACTTGCCGATGCAGAAGGTCGAGAAGATGTGTCCCAGCAATTCATCGGCGCTACCCACAGCGGTGATTTCACCGAGCGCGCGCTGCGCCTGGCGCAGCTCCTCGGCGACCAGTTCACCAGCGCCAGCCACAGCGCGCTGCGCCACGGCGGCATCCAGATGCACGGCCGTCACCGCCAGCGCCTCGAGATGCCGGCGGCGGGCCGAAAG
>JANYLH010000023.1 GCA_025357915.1 Gammaproteobacteria bacterium | reverse complement strand
CCGAATTTCTGCGCAGCCTCCAGCCCATCCTCTTCGCCGACCAGCAGGCTGTAGTTCAACTTCGTGGTCTTGAGGAAGGCCTGCACCGAATCCTTGAAATCGACCGCGATGCCCACGATCTGCAGGCCATCGGCCCGGTGGGCGTTCTGCAGCGTATTGAGGAGGGGAATCTCCCGCCGGCACGGTTCGCACCACGTGGCCCAGAAATTGAACAGTCGCGGATGCCCCGACCCTTCGCGCAGTGAATGCGGCCGGCCGGCGAGGTCCTTGAGCTGGATGTCAGGTACTTCCGTGGGTATCGCCGGCGTTGCCGGCGTTGTCGGCGCT
Organism: Gammaproteobacteria bacterium; assembly: GCA_025357915.1. Taxonomy (GTDB): domain Bacteria; phylum Pseudomonadota; class Gammaproteobacteria; order Steroidobacterales; family Steroidobacteraceae; genus FEN-1191. The sequence goes on along the minus strand of JANYLH010000023.1, from coordinate 25,236 downwards.
GCAAGGGGCGGCGGCACGGTGTTCGTCGCGGTTAGCGGAACCGGGGCGGGGCCGGGCGCTGGCGCGACGGAGTGACGATAGGCCAGGAAGCCGGCAGCCACCCCCGCCAGCGCGGTGGCGAACATCAGCGCAGCGGCGGCGCCTTTCAATGCGTGTCAGGTCCTGGCGTGGTCGCGTGCGCCAGCAGCTCGGCGAACGCCGGGGCCTTCATGTAGCCCACCACCCGGTAGTTGCTGCGCTCGTGGCCGTCACTGCCATAGAAGGCAATGGTCGGCGGGCCGAAGATGCCGAAGCGCTTGAGCAGCGCCTGGTCCTCGGCGCTGTTCGCCGTGACGTCGGCGCGCAGCAGGGTGAGGTGCGTCAGCGCTCCACGCACGGCCGGGTTCGAGAACGTATAGCGTTCCATTTCCTTGCAGGAGGTGCACCAGTCGGCGTAGAAATCGAGCATCACGGCGCGCCCGCTGGCGGCCGCGGCGCTCACGGCGCGATCGAGTTCGTCAAGATTGGCCACCCGCGTGAACGGCACTTCCGCTGCAGCCGTGACGGCCGGCGAGGCCAGCGGACGGAGCGGGTCGGTATTGCCGCGCGCCGCTCCGACGCCAAGCAGCACGGCGTAGAGGCCGGCGCCCACCGCAATCGCGCGCCCCAGCAGGCGCGGTGCGCCGCGGCTGCGCTGCCGCCACAGCACGATGACCGCCGCGAGCAGCGGCAGGCTGTAGAGCAGCAGGCTGACCCGATCGCTCACCAGGCGCGAGAGCATCCAGGCCGCCACGCCCAGCATGATCGCGCCGAACAGTTGTTTCACGGTGTCCATCCAGGCGCCCGCCCTGGGCAAGAGCCTGCCGGCGGATGTGCCGATGACCAGGAGCGGCGCACCCATCCCCATGCTCATCGCGAACAGCGCGACCGCGCCGCGGAACACGTCCCCATCCTGGCTGATCACCAGCAGCGCACCGACCAGCGCCGGGGCGACGCAGGCGGTGACGACCAGCGCCGACAAAGCACCCATCACCGCGACGCCGCCAAAGGTGCCGGCGCGCTGCCGGTTGCTGGTCGAGGTGAGCATCGTCTGGATCGCAGGGGGCATCTGCAGCGTATAGAAGCCGAACATCGACATGGCCAGCGCGATGAACAGCGCCGCGAACACGATGATGATCCACGGTTGCTGGAAGACGGCCTGGACCTGGTGGCCGGCGGCCGCGAACGCGGCGCCCGCGATCGTGTAGGTGAGCGCCATGCCGAGCACATAGGTCAGTGACAGCGAGAAGGCGCGGGCGGTAGTGACGTTGGCGCCCTGGCCCGCGATCAGGCCGGAGAGGATCGGCACCATCGGCAGCATGCAGGGCGTGAAGGAAAGCAGCAGACCCAGTCCGAAGAAGGTCGCAATGACGGCGGCCATGCCGCCGGTGCGGATCAGGCGCGCCAGCCGGTCCTGTTCGGACACGAAGCCCGCGCCGCTGCCCGTGCCTGCGGCCGGCCCGGTCACCGCGCCGCTCGCGCCCGCAGCGCCGCCGGTCGGAAGCTTCAGCGCAAACTGCTTGGTGATTGGCGGGTAGCACAGGCCCGCCTCGGCGCAGCCCTGGTAGGTGACGGCCAGCGCGAGAGCGGCGCCGGCCGCGCCCGTGCGGGTCACGCCCAGGTGTGCGATGAGTTCGTTGTGGTAGACGATCTGCTTGCCGAAGTACTCATCGTTCTTCGTGTCCCCGGCTGGCAGTTCGGGTTGACCCAGCGTCATGCCCGGGCTGGTGGTCGCGAATTTCAGCCGCGCCTTATAGAGGTAGTAGCCCGGGGCGATCGCCCAACTCAGGCGCACACGATCGGGGGCTTCGGCGGTGGCCGCAAGGCGGAAGGCGACGTCGGGCGGCAGAAAACCATCGCTCCCGGAACCGGTGGGCAGCAGCGCGCCGACGCCTGTGTCGCCCGCGTGGAGCGCCAATGGCAGGCTGGCAAGCAGCGCCAGCGCCGCACAGGCGATGACCGTACGCCAGCGTCGGGACGGTCCCCCAGGGTGATTCGCTTTCACTTTAACTTTCCCAATCAATAGCTTATGTTGAGAAAACAGGCTCGGAACCCTGGAGCATAGCCCGAAGAGGCACTGCCGTCATGTGTTCCCAGTCCCGTTTGACCACATCAGCGGTCGACTGGTTTCATCTCGCCTTCGGCTCAGTGATCGTAAAGGACTTGACCGCGTCGGCGAACCGGTCGACGTCCCGATCGAAGTAATAGAGCACCGGGGCCCGGTATCCCACCAGGTACAGCCCAGGCGCGCCTGCCGCGCAGACCACTATTTCGTGCATGCGCACCGCGCCGCGCTCGACGGGCGTCTTGTACTCGAAGTTGAGACGGAACCCGGGCCGGCCCGACAGCACCGCCGGCTCGTTGGACTTTATGGTCACATTTTCCAGGCCCCGTTCCTTGGCCATGTCGGCGACCAGTAACTCGGCCATCTCCTGCGGCATCATGTCGAGAGACGAGCTCTTCTTCAGCGACTTGAAGGCGTTCTTGTGGGCGCGGAAGTCAACGAAAATGACCTGCAGGGCGGGGCCGTCGTGGGTCGCACCGGTTTCATCGCTGAACCACAGCCGGTTGAATTTCCACCCGGCCGGAAACTGCACGGCATAGCCTCGACCGGGATTGACGTGCGGCTGGTCCGCGACAGCGGTTTTCCAGGCCTGCGCCTGCGCCGCAGAGGCCAGGGCAGTTGCTGCGATCAGGCCGATGATCCAGCGGAAAATCCTCATTGCTTCTCCTGTTCGAGGCTGGCGATGTACTGGCGGGCATAGCCGGTTCGGGTTTCGTCATGCTCAAGTGATACGTACTGTCGCAACAGGACCAGCGCCTCGGCCTTGCGGCCGTCGCGCATGTAGCGGATGCCGAGCGCCTGATAGGCGTTGGGATCGTCCGGTGCCTGCTTGATGGTCGACTCGTACTCGACAACGGCCCGTTCGCTGTCGCCGGGCTTGCCCCGCAGGCGCAAGCCTTCGGCAAGGTAGAAGCGGGCGCGCGGCGGCAAGGTGTCCAGTAATTTCTCGTCGGCGAGCAGGAATACCAGCAGCTTTCCGTCCAGGCGCCGGTGAATGACCGAGAGGGTTTCCATCCTTACGCCCTCGGTGGCGGCGAGGTAGCGTTCCCGGTTGCGTTCCGTGCCGCCAGGATGCGCGGCCGCGAACGCGCCGAGGCTCGCGACCCGCTCCTGGATCTTCGGGTGATCGGCCCAGAAGTAGCCGCCGTGCGTAATGCCGCGCGCGGTGAGTTCGCGGTCCATCCGACCCATGATCTCTGCACCGGCCCGCGGATCGTAGCCGCATTGGCTCATGCGCTCGATGCCCTTCTGGTCGGCTTCGCGCTCGTGCTCGCGGGAAAAACCTGCCATCGAGGAAATGGCGACGAGGTCCGCAAGCAACGGCACGACCAGGGAGCCCACCATCGATGCCCCGATCGCATGCTTGGTGTGCACCACCTGCTTGAAGGCATGATCCGCGGTGTAGTGAGTGCCTTCATGCCCGAGTATGGACGCCAGCTGCGCTTCGTCCTGGATGCGCAACAGCGCCCCGGTGTGGAAATAGACGCTGCCGGAGGGCATCGCAAAGGCGTTGAATTCCGAGTCGCGAATTCCCCGCAAGTGCAGCTCGTCCTTGTGGTCGGGAAACAGCCGGTCGGTGATTTCCTGCAGGTAGGCGTCCAGCGCCGGGTCGCCCACCAGTATTCCGGAATTCCGTAGCTGTTCCTCCGCGTGCGAGACTTCGAGCCGGATGCGGTCGCGTTGCTCGACCTCGGTCAGCGCGGCATGGGCCGGGGTCGCCGCGACAACAATCAGGCCCGCGGCGGCTGCGCACAGGGCGCGCATGCTCTAGCGTCCCGTTCCCGACCCGAGGTCCAGACCGACTGTGCGCGGATAGCTCTTGAGCAAACCGGCAAGAGCAGCCTCGGCGCCGCTGGCCTGGCGCGCGTCGGCGGCGCCCATGCCGAAAAACTGGACGCCCATCTGCGTCCCGAACCAGGTGATCTTGCCGGTCTCAAGATCGATCACGCCCGCGTACATGTAGGTGCCGCCGCCGGGGGTGTACACGCCGGTAAGCCCCGCGAGCATCATTTGCATGAACACGCTCCCACCGGTCTGCCGCACTTCGGCTCCAGCCAGCAGGAAGGCGTATTGCGCGCCGGTCTGCTGTTTCAGGAAGGCGAGGCCCGAACCCACGCGGTAGTCGGCGGCACTGCGGGTGCCCTCCCAGGCCTTGCCGCCTGGCTTGACGACAGTTTCAAGTTGCGAGCCGATGACCTTGAACAATTCGATGTGTTCGCGTAATTCCGCCTGGCGATCGGCGGCGAGCTCCGGCACGACCATGACGCGAAATCGCCCGTCAGCGCCCAACACATGGTGCGCTGATTCAGCGAGGTTTCGCTCCGCGGCTTCGGTCCATGCCGGGACGGGCTCGAGCGCAACCGTGCTGCGCTGGAAGACAGTGAATTCCGCGGGCAGGATCAGGATGCCCGGCAGCGCGCTGCTTGCCGGCGCAGGCTCCGCTTGCGGCGCGGGCTGCGGCGCGGGCTGCATCGCAGGCTGCGGCGCGGGTGCCGCCGTATCCGCCGGTGGATTCAGCGGCGCCGCAGGCACGTCGGCCGGTGTTTGCGCGGGCGCCGCTTCGCCGGTGGTCGGCGTAGGAGTCGTCTGGGCTGCGGCCCCTGCTGCGTACTGCAGCAACAGTGCGCACACCACAATATGGCGCGTGAACGAACGCATTGGCTGCTCCCGGGGGATCCCCCCGAGATCCCTTTGAAATGCTCTTATATTTGGGCGGAAACCGATGGACCCGCCGAACGTAACGCAGCGGGACAACGATTGTCCAGCCACAGGCATGGCCAATCGCACCCAGAATAGCCTATTAGTGTTTATAAATCAGTTATATACGAGCATGTCAGCTGGTTTCAGTTGCCATGGACGGCACTGCGGGCGCACCGACCGGGCTTGAATTACGCCAAACTGCCCCTATGATTAGCAGCCACCGAGGGAGAGTGCTAACACCTGTCCCGATGGCCTGAATTTCCCTATGCCGGCTAGCCGGTTCGTTCAAAACAATTGTTAAGGAGTTTGTTCCATGAAGATTCGTCCTCTTCATGACCGCGTGATCGTGAAGCGTCTCGAAGAAGAGCGCACCTCACCAGGCGGCATCGTGATTCCGGACACTGCGGCCGAAAAGCCCGTACAGGTCAAGGTCATGGCAGTGGGTAAGGGCAAGATCCTCGAGGACGGCACCGTCCGCGCGCTCGACGTCAAGGTCGGCGACAAGATCCTGTTCGGCAAGTACAGCGGCACCGAAGTGAAAGTCGACGGTGACGACCTGGTAGTCATGCGTGAAGAAGACGTCATGGCCATCATCGAAGGCAAGTAGAGGAAAGCACACATGGCAGCTAAAGAAGTACGTTTCGGCGACGACGCCCGCGCCCGCATGGTTCGCGGCGTGAACATCCTGGCCAACGCCGTCAAGGCGACGCTGGGCCCCAAGGGCCGCAATGCCGTGCTCGACAAGAGCTTCGGCGCCCCGACGATCACCAAGGACGGTGTCTCGGTCGCCAAGGAAATCGAACTCAAGGACAAGTTCGAGAACATGGGCGCGCAGATGGTCAAGGAAGTCGCTTCCAACACCTCTGACGAAGCCGGCGACGGCACCACCACCGCCACCGTGCTCGCACAGGCGATCATCCGCGAAGGCCTCAAGGCCGTGGCCTCGGGCCGCAACCCGATGGACATCAAGCGCGGCATCGACAAGGGCGTCACGGCGGCGATCGAAGAGCTGAAGAAGCTCTCCAAGCCCTGCAAGGACACCAAGGCGATCGCGCAGGTCGGCACGATTTCCGCCAACTCGGATGTCAGCATCGGCAAGACGATTGCCGAGGCGATGGAAAAGGTCGGCAAGGAAGGCGTGATCACGGTTGAAGAAGGCTCAGGTCTCGCCAATGAACTCGACGTCGTCGAGGGCATGCAGTTCGACCGCGGCTACCTCTCGCCGTATTTCATCAACAACCAGGCCAGCCAGAGCACTGAGCTCGAGAAGCCCTACATTCTCCTCGTCGACAAGAAGATCTCGAACATCCGCGAGATGCTGCCGGTGCTGGAAGGCGTGGCGAAAGCCGGCCGTCCGCTGCTGGTGGTCGCCGAGGACGTCGAGGGCGAGGCGCTGGCGACCCTGGTCGTCAACAACATCCGCGGCATCCTGAAAGTGGCCGCAGTCAAGGCCCCCGGGTTCGGTGATCGCCGCAAGGCGATGCTGCAGGACATCGCGGTGCTGACCGGTGGCACGGTGATTTCCGATGAAGTCGGCCTGTCGCTCGAGAAGGCGACGCTGAACGATCTGGGCGAGGCCAAGAAGGTGCTCGTCGAGAAGGAAAACACCACGGTCATTGACGGCGCCGGCAAGGCCAGCGACATCAAGGCCCGCGTGGAATCGGTCCGCCAGCAGATCGAGGAAGCCACCAGCGATTACGACAAGGAAAAGCTGCAGGAGCGCGTTGCCAAGCTCTCCGGCGGTGTTGCCGTGATCAAGGTCGGTGCGGCCACCGAAATCGAAATGAAAGAAAAGAAGGCCCGCGTCGAAGACGCCCTGCACGCGACGCGTGCGGCGGTCGAAGAAGGCGTGGTCCCGGGCGGCGGCGTGGCGCTGATCCGCGCGCAAAAGGCGCTCGAGAAGCTCGAAGGCGCGAATGAGGACCAGACGATTGGCATCCAGATCCTCAAGCGCTCCATCGAGGAGCCGCTCCGCCAGATCGTGGAGAACGCCGGCGAAGACGCCGCCGTGATCCTCAACCAGGTGAAGGCGGGCAAGGGCAGCTACGGCTACAACGCCGCCACGGGCGAGTTCGGCGACATGCTCGAAGAGGGCATCCTGGACCCGACCAAGGTGACGCGCCTGGCGTTGCAGAACGCGGCCTCCGTGGCCGGGCTCCTGCTGACGACCGAGGTGATGATCGCCGAGGCTCCGAAGGACGAGGAACATGCCCACGGCGGCGGCATGCCGGGTGGCGGCATGGGCGGCATGGGCGGCATGGACATGTAACGCGACAGCGTTATTTCGTTCGTTCGAAAAGCAAAGGCCCCGGAGGGAAACTTCCGGGGCCTTTGTCATGGTGGCCGCAGGCCCCTTCCCCCGGCACGATGACCGTGCCATTCGCTTTCGCATCCTGGGTTGTAACCGCGTTGCTCCGATCGCCTGGCTTGGCGCGGCTCCCATCGGCGGGTCTGGCCAGCGTCACGGAAAATTCCGAGCCGCCGCCCACCGTGGCGCTGCCGGTGGCGCTTGCGCTGCTGGGCTCATGCTGTTTTGCACCAGCGCGATGCTGCTGGCGGCAAGCAGCAGATTATCGTGGCTGTTGCATGTCTCATAATCCGTTACCTTCAGGGCGTAGCATCCGCGAGTGTCCATGAAGCCATCGGCCGGCTCGGGCCTGCAGTGCAGCGATCTCACTTTGCCGAGGGCTCCCCCCGCGAACCAGGGGAGCCCACACCCGTGTCGGCGGCCGGACTTCAGCGCGAAGCCGAAGCGCTGGTCTCGTAGGAGCCCGCCACATCGGCCTGCATGCGCCGATCATCCGTACGCTGCGCGCGGCCAGCAGCCGCGCCATTCGCTGCGGCATCGAGTCGCTGCGGCGAGGCCATGTGCGAAGCTGGCGGTTCCGGGTTCGAAGCCGGCACCGCAGCGGGCTGCGCCGACGCCGGATGACTGGCGGCCGCTCCCGACGTCTGCGAGGCGGCTGAGCCAGTCAGGCCCGTGGCGTCGCCGACACCAGCAGAGGCATTGTGCGCGCCTGCAGCAGCCAAATGCCCGGTCCGGTTCTTCCCGGCACGGGCCGTGGAGGCCACCTGCGAGTCGAGCGCGCCCTGCGCGGTACGCGCGCGGCCCGCCGGGTTGATATCGCTGTCCAGGTCGCCGCCAAACTGCCCGTCCATGGCGCGGCACTCGACGCGGCCTTGGAAACCACCGCGGTCCACTCGCGTTGGCAGTGGCCGCGTGTACGCGACCGGCGCGGCGGACCCACCGCTCCATGCTGCGCATGCGGAGTCCGTCCTTTGCTGAATGGTGGCACGGTGATTTTCGATGAAGTCGGCCTGTCGCTCGAGAAGGCGACGTTGAACGACCTGAGCGAGGCCAAGAAGGTGCTCGTCGAGAAGGGAGGCACTACGCTCATCGGGGTTGCCGGCAAGGGCGCGGGGCAGGCGCTCGCGGATTGGATGGCACTCGTGAGCAGGGCTCCACAGCCAGGATGCTGTTTGTCAATACTATCGTATTGACAATATGACGCCGCTCCGCGTAACGTGACCCGATGGCTGGCGCCCCCAAAACCACGCAGTTGCAGATCCGGCTGACGTGCGCGCAGAAGACGGCCATGCAGCGCTCCGCGCGGAGTGCGGGCATGGATCTGTCGGCCTATGTGCTGGCGCGGGTCAATTCGCCGCTGGCGGCCGAGTTCGCGCTCTGTCTGAGGGGCAACCGTGAGCTCGGCGGCGCGCGCCTGGCGCTGGCGGCGCTACACGCCTTGCTCACGCGGTTGGGCGCCGGCGAGCTTGGCGAGGCCGTACAGGCCGCACCACCCGGTGGCATGAGTCCGGAGCTCGAAAACTACGTGGCGGCCATGGTGGAGCAGGCCTGCGCCAGGGCTGGCATTGCGCCACCGGCGTGGACCCGCGCCATTGCGCCCCTACTCAGGCCGCTGTTCGCAAGTTCGCTCAGGAGTCTGCAGCTGTACCTGTTGACGCACTCGCCGCCGGCCTTTATGCGGCGCAATCTGTTCGTCGATGCAACGCTGGGGGCCCAGGTGTGACGCAGTTCGGGTTGAGCCAGCACGATATACGGCGTCTGTTGCAACTGCTGAACGAGGAACTGGGTCGCGCTGGAATCAAGGGCGATCTGTTCCTGGTCGGTGGTGCGGTCATGTGCCTGAGCTATGCGGCACGGCCGTCTACGCAGGACGTGGACGGCGTATTTTTGCCGGCACGCGAGGTTCGGGAGGCGGCCGCGCGCGTGGCTGTGCAGGCCCGCGTGGCGGCCAATTGGCTGAACGATGGGGTGAAAGGTTACCTGAGCGATCGCGCCGACTTCGTGCCGTTCCTGGAGCTCGATCACCTGCGCGTGCTGGTCGCACAGCCCGAGTACCTGTTGGCGATGAAATGTCTGGCGTGGCGCATCGGCGCTGAGTTTCACGACGAAGACGATGTCCGTTACCTACTGCGGCTCCTGGGCTTGACCACTTATCCGCAGGCCCTCGAAGTCATCGCCCGCTACTATCCATTGGAGCGCTTTCCGCAGAAGACGCTCTACGGGCTGGGCGAACTCCTGTCCGGCTGCACCCGGGAGGGGCAAGCCCTGCCCTGACATCGCGTACTTTACGGTGCCCGCCTTTCAGTGGATCATTGCACCCTGCGGCCCCCAGGGTCCGCCACCGTTTCGGGGTTATCGACCATGCGATCCAGCCAGATTTCAGCCGCCGTGCGGGCGGCTTTGTGCACCACTGTTGTCCTGGCACTTGCCGCCTGCAGCGGCGCCGGCGGTCCGGGACAGGGGGGCATGCCGCCCCAGGCCGTTACGGTTGTCACCCTCAAGGTCGGTTCAGTGGATCTGCAGCGTGAGCTGCCGGGTTTGGTCAGTGCGCGCAACGTGGCGGAAGTGCGGCCGCAGGTCGGCGGCATCGTCAAGCGGGTACTGTTCACGGAAGGCGGCCGTGTAGCCGCCGGCCAGCAACTTTATGAACTGGACGACGCCGTCTATCGCGTGGCCAAGCGCAGTGCGGACGCGGTGCGTATGAGCGCCGAGACCACGCTCGAGGCTGCGCGGCGCAGTGCCGACCGCGGCACGGAGCTTGTGAAAGCGCACATGATCAGTGTGCAGGACAACGACAACCTGCAATCGGCGCTCCACCGCGCGGAAGCCGATCTCGCCTCGGCACAGGCTGCTGCCGACACCGCGCGCATCAATCTCGACTATGCGCACATCAGCGCGCCGATCAGCGGACGCATCGGCAAGTCCGCGGTTACGCAGGGCGCGCTGGTGGTGGCGAACCAGCCGGAGGCGCTGGCAACGGTGCAGCAGCTGGAAACCGTCTATGTAGACCTGACGCAGTCGAGCGGCGAGTGGCTGCAGTTGCAGCAGGAACTTGCGGCCGGCGGCAAGCGCGGCGGCCACAGCGAAGTGCGCATTGCCCTCGAAGATGGCAGCGCCTATCCGCTGCCGGGGCAACTGCAGTTCAGCGACGTCACCGTCGAGCCCGGTACGGGGAGTTTCCTGCTACGCGTGTTGGTGCCGAACCCGAACGGCCTGCTGTTGCCGGGCATGTACGTGCACGCGACGATCAGCGAGGGCGTGCTCAACAGCGCGCTGCTGGCGCCGCAGCGCGGCATCACGCGCGACCCGAAGGGCAATGCGACTGCCATGGTGGTCGGCAAGGACAACAAGGTGGAGCTGCGCAACATTACCACCGCGCGCGCTGTGGGCGACCAGTGGCTGGTTGCCAGCGGGCTCGCGCCCGGCGATCGCGTGATTGTGGAGGGCCTGCAGAAGATCCAGCCCGGCATGGTCGTGCAGCCCGCAGAAGCCGGCGCCAAGTAGGCGGGACCGCTGATGTCACGCTTCTTCATTGACCGCCCCATCTTCGCCTGGGTGCTGGCCATCATGCTCTCGCTCCTCGGCGTACTCGCGATCCGGCGCTTGCCGCTGACGCCCTATCCGACCATCGCGCCGCCGTCCATCTCGGTGCGCGCCTCCTATCCGGGCGCGGCCGCCAAGACCGTCGAGGACTCGGTGACGCAGATCATCGAGCAGAACATGAGCGCGCTCGATGGCCTGATCTACATGTCCTCGAGCAGCACCTCCGATGGCGCGGTGGGCATCACGCTGACTTTTGCCAGCGGCAGCAACCCGGACATCGCCCAGGTGCAGGTGCAGAACCGCCTGCAGGCCGTGGTGCCTTTGCTGCCGCAGATCGTCCAGCAGCAGGGCATCACCGTCAACAAGATCGTCAACTCGGGCCTGCTCGGCGTCGGCTTCTATTCCGAGGACGGGTCGCTCACCGAGAGCGACATGGCTGACTTTGTCATGAACAAGGTCGCCGACCAGATTGCGCGTGTCGAGGGCGTGGGCGGCATCGAAAAATATGGCGAAGGTTATGCGATGCGGATCTGGGTGGACCCGGATCGGCTGCGCGCCTATTCGCTGACGCCGGGCGAGGTGGTGGGGGCCGTGCGCGCGCAGAACGCGCAGTTCTCGGTCGGGCAGCTCGGCGGGGCGCCGCAGGTGGCCAACCAGCAGATCAACGCCACGGTGACCGCCCGCGGCCGGCTGCACACCGCCGAGGAATTCGGCAACATCATCGTGCGTGGCTCGGCCAGCGGCGCGGCGCTGCGACTACGCGATGTGGCGCGTGTCGAACTGGGCGCTGGCACCTACGATTTTTCGGTGGTCTACAACCGGCGTCCGTCCACGGGCTTTGGCGTGTCGCTCGCGGCCGGCGCCAATGCGCTGGCCACGGCCGACCGCGTCAAGGCGCGGCTCGCCGAGTTGCGCGCGCAGTATCCGCGCAGCCTCAAGGATTTTATTCCCTTCGACTCCACACCCTATGTGCGGGTCTCGATCCGCGAAGTGGCCAAGACCCTGGTCGAAGCGGTGGTGCTGGTGTTCCTGGTGATGTACGCGTTCCTGCAGAACCTGCGCGCCACGCTGATTCCCACCATCGCCGTGCCGGTGGTGCTGCTGGGTACCTTCCCGGTGCTGCTGTTGTTCGGCTTCTCCATCAACATGCTGACCATGTTCGCGGTGGTGCTCGCGATCGGCCTGCTGGTCGATGACGCCATCGTGGTGGTGGAGAACGTCGAGCGCCTGATGAGCGAGGAGGGGCTCTCGCCGGTCGAGGCCACGCGCAAGTCGATGGGGCAGATCACCGGCGCGCTGGTTGGCATTGGCACCGTGCTGACCGCGGTGTTCATTCCGATGGCATTCCTGAACGGATCCACCGGGGTGATCTACCGGCAATTCTCGGTGACGATTGTCGCCGCGATGGTGCTCTCGGTCATCGTGGCGCTGTCGCTCACGCCGGCGCTGTGCGCCACGTTGTTGCGCCCGGTTGCCAAGGAAACGCACGGCCGCCGCGCCGCGGCGTTCTTCGGCGCCTTCAACCGCGGCTACCAGGGCATCCACCGCCGTTACCACGGCACGGTGCAGCGCATGCTGATGCGCACCGGCCGCTACATGTTGGTGTACGGGGGCCTCGCGGCGCTGATGGGCCTGCTGTTCGTGCGCCTGCCCACCTCGTTTCTGCCCGCCGAGGACCAGGGCTACATGCTGGTGTTCGTGCAGGCGCCCGTGGGCGCCACGGCGAACCGCACCAACAAGGTGCTCGACAAGGTGCAGGATCACTTCCTGAACAATGAGAGCAAGCTGGTCGATTCGGTATTCACGGTGCAGGGCTTCAGCTTCAGCGGCACGGGCCAGAACGCGGGCATTGGCTTCGTCCTGCTCAAGGACTGGGACCTGCGCCCGCGCCCCGAGCAGAGCGTGTCGGCGGTCGCCGGCCGCGCCTGGGGGCCCTTCAGCCAGGTTCAGGATGGCCTGGTGTACCCGATCGTACCGCCCGCGGTCACTGAGCTGGGCAATTCCTCGGGTTTCGATTTCTATCTCAAGGACGAGGCCGGTAACGGCCACGAGGCGCTGATCGCGGCTCGCAATCAGCTGCTCGGCATGCTCTCGCAGGACCAGCGCCTCAACGGCGTGCGGCCGAATGGTTCTGAGGACTCGCCGCAGTATCGGCTCGACATCGACGCCGCGCGCGCCAGCGCGCTGGGCGTGTCGCTCGACGATGTGAACGACACCCTGGCGATCGCCTGGGGCGGCCGCTATATCGACGATTTCATCGATCGCGGCAAGGTGAAGCGCGTCTACATGCAGGGCGACGCGCCCTATCGCATGAACCCCGAGGATTTCAACCGCTGGTACGTGCGCGGCGTGAGCGGCAAGATGGTGCCGGTATCGTCGTTCACGACTGCACATTGGGAATTCGGCTCGCCGCAATTGCAGCGCTTCAACGGCGTCTCTGCGGTCAACATCAATGGGGATGCCGCGCCTGGCGTTTCCTCCGGTGCCGCCATGAAGGTGGTGGAAGACGCGGTGGCCAAACTCCCGCCGGGCTTCAGGGCGGAGTGGACCGGCCAGTCCTACGAGGAGCGCGCCGCCGGCGCGCAGACCCCGATCCTCTACACCATGTCGCTCATCATCGTGTTCCTGGCGCTGGCCGCGCTCTACGAGAGCTGGATCATGCCGATCCCGATCCTGCTGGCCGTACCGCTGGGTATTGTCGGCGCGGTGTTCGCCACGGCGCTGCGCGGCCTCGAGCGCGATATCTATTTCCAGGTCGGCATGCTGACCACCATAGGCCTTGCCAGCAAGAACGCCATCCTGATCGTCGAGTTCGCCAAGCTGAACCTGGACGCCGGCATGGAATTGGTCGAGGCCACGTTGCACGCCGTGCACGACCGCTTGCGGCCCATCGTCATGACCTCGCTGGCATTCGGCTTCGGCGTGCTGCCGATGGCGCTGGCCCACGGGGCCGGGGCCGGGGCACAGCACGCCATCGGCACCGGCATTTTCGGCGGTATGCTCGCCGGCACGATCTTCGGCGTGCTGTTCGTGCCGGTGCTGTTCGTGTTCATCCAGCGCCTGTTGGGCGGTAAACGCCTGCCCGCCGCGCATTGAGCGGGCCTGTCGCCAACTGGCGCCGGATCCTCGGCTAAAGTTAAGTCGGCTCCGGCCGTTGGCGTCTCCAGAGCAACTGTTCTGGAGCGGACCATGTACCCGATATCCTCGCTGGCTGGCGGCAGCCTTGCCGGCCTGATGAACCTCCAGGGCGCGGCGGCGGCGCCGAGCGCACGCACGGCCGCGGCAAACGGCCAGGTCAACGCCCCGACGGCCTTGAGTCCGTCGCCAGCCGACGCGGGCCTGGACATCTCGGCCGTGCCGGCCATGCTCTCGCAGGTGCTCAGCGCCTTGCGCGCCAGTTTTTCGATCTCCAGCACCCCGTCACCGTCGGCCACGGCGCTCACGCCGGCCGAAAGCGCCGACCACAGTTTCACCTCAGCACTCGCCCAGGCGGTGCAGGCGGGCGATGGTACGGATTCCTCGCTCGAAGCCGTGCGGACCACGGTCCTCAACGCGCTGAGTGACGTTTCACAATTCCTGCTCGGCACGGGGGCAGCAGCGGCGGATGTAAACGCTGCTGGCGAAGCGCTGCAGACCCGGCTGCAGTCGCTGATGGCGGGCCTTGGCGCCGGCGGCGGCGTCGCCGCGCAAGGGACACTGGTGCAGAAGGAGAAGGCAACGCTGCAGATCCGCACTGCAGAGGGCGATATTGTTACGCTCAGGCTCCGGGCGCGCAGCAGCACGAGCGTCAGTGTCGCCGCCGGCACATCGACCGACGGGAGCGCGGCCGCCGGTGCGGCCAATCTCACGACCATCAACAGCGCGCGCCTGAGCATCGACGTCCAGGGCAACATCAACGCGAACGAGGCCGCCGCGATTGGCGATGTGCTCAGGCAGGTGGAAACACTGGCGGACCAGTTCTTCGCCGGTGATGTGACGCAGGCTTTCGCCAGCGCCGCCGCGCTCCACATCGACAGCGCGCAGCTGGCATCGGTCGCGCTGCGACTGCGATTCAGCGAAAGTTTCAGCGCTGCGGCACTCGCCCAGTCTGCGCCGGCGGCACTCGCCGCAGCGGCGCCGGCCTCGCTGTCGCCGGCCAGCACGGCGACGCCGCCTGCCGCCGCGAGCGCACCGGGCAGCGATGCCGCGGCAGCCCCTGCTGCGCCTGCTGTGCCCGCCGCGGCGGCCGCCGAGCCGGCCGCAACGGCGCCGCCACCGGGAGCGACGCCGGCCCCCGCCGAAACACCGGCGCCCACCATCGGCTCGATACTGCAGGGTTTCCTCGCGCACCTGCTCGACTTTGCGTTTACCGGGGCCGGTGACCAGAACGCCGTTACCAGCGCACACTTCAGGCTGCAATTGTTGATGGCCGCGACGCGCACCATCGCCCTGACGAGCAGCCCCGCGACCGCCCCTGCCGCCGCCGCTCCGACGGTCGACCCGGCTGTTGCAGTGGCCAAGCTTGGTTCGGTCGTCGCCAGCCTGGGCAGCAAGCTCGCCTGATCGCGCCTCGTGGGCGCGGCGCCTACTGGCAGTAGTCGCCGAGCTTGCGTACTTCGCGCGCCGGAACCGCCCAGTCGAAGCTGGCCGGTTTCGCGTCGTCGGCGAAGTTGTAGTACACGACGCCGTTGGGAAACAGCACGAGCGAGATGCCCCCGAACCCGGACATGAACGGCACCCAGGTGTCGTGCGCGCAGCCGAGCACGGTTTGCAGGTTGCGCGCCCAGAATCCGTGCTGATAGCGCAGGTTGTCGTAGCCCGCCACCGGCAGGCCCCGCTGGGCCGCGTCCCGCTGTAGCGCCGCGTCGAGCATCCGGCCATCGAGCATGGCCTTGCCGGCGATGGCGCCGTGGTCGACCGCGAAGAACCGGCCCATGCGGGCGATATCAGCGGGCTTGAAAGTCAGGCCCCAGCCGGTGAAGGGTTGTGCCACCCCGTCGTAGCTGCGGCGGGTCACCGCGGTCGTGGCGCTCAGCTGTAGCGGCGCGTAGATCTGCGCGTAAACCAGGTCGCGGTAGAGATCGTCGTGGTGGTGCCCCGGGAGACTGCGCAGGTAATGGGCGAGCGCGGTGCCGAGCACGTAGGTGTCGGAGGTATGGTAGGCCCAGCGCGTGCCAGGCGGAGCGCGGTGCGGATAGGCCTCGCAGCTGTAGCGGATCTTGCTGCGATGATCGGGCGGCACGAACAGGCCGGCGGTCCTGGCGTCGAGTTCGTCGGCCTCGAAATCGGCAGAGTCGTAGTTGCCGGTGGCCATGTCGAGGGTCTGCAGGAAGGTGACGCCGGCCCAGCTGCCGCGCCGGCATTGCGGAACATGCGTGCTGATCAGCTGCGATTTCGCGCCCGGCTGCAGCGCCTGCAGGCGCATCAGCGCGAGCGCTGCGAAGGCGGATTTCGCCAGCGAATAGGAAGGCAGGTCCAGTTCGTCGCAGTACGGGTAGGCACCGCTGCGCGTGGTGCAGTCCGACATGTAGTTGACGCCGTCAAGGACGAGGCCATGAAGCGTGTGGCCCTCCGCAGCGCCGATCGCGAGCGCGTCAATATCCAGCTGCGGGTAATCTGCGTGCAGTT
Organism: Gammaproteobacteria bacterium; assembly: GCA_025357915.1. Taxonomy (GTDB): domain Bacteria; phylum Pseudomonadota; class Gammaproteobacteria; order Steroidobacterales; family Steroidobacteraceae; genus FEN-1191. Next base: position 8,995 of record JANYLH010000023.1, on the reverse strand, counting down.
GCGTCAGGCTCCGTCGTGGCAGACGCGCGCCGCGTTCAGCGCGGTACGCGGCCAGCGCTGCCTCGCCACCTGCTACGGCGGCGGGCCGATACTCCGTTTCGAGCAGCGCCCACAGGTCCACCTGCAGGTACTGGCAGGTTTCGCTCGTGATCTGCATGGCGGTTTTCGATACGGCGCCGTCCGACCTGAACAGGAACATCAGTACGCCGTTGTGCGTGCAGTTGGCGTTTTTTTCCTGCAGCGAGAACGGAATCGCCGCACGCGTATAGCCGCGATCACCGGCTTCGTTCCAGACCCGGCCGGGCTCGAGGATCACCTCCCACCAGCCGTGCGTACCCGCGATGGCGCCGCGCCGGGTGGGCACCAGCGCGTCACCCGCCTGCACGAAGGGGTACGAGAAATCCGCCGGCCAGGTCAATGCCGTGGCAAGGCCGGCCGGCTCTACATAGGCCGGATCGGCGATCAGCGTGTGGTGCGGCAGCATGCCGGCGAAGCGCAATGTCAGCGTGCCGGAGAAGCTGTTGGTCGGCGCGGCGGAATGGCCGTCGGCCGCAAAGGCTGCGAAGTCGACGGGGGCCCCGTAGGTTCCCGTCATGAGGGTGGCGTAGTCGAGTGTAGTGCGCGCCTGCGCGCCGCCGCTGAGCGCGGCGGCGGCGATAGTCGCGGCGACCCACGCCGCGCCCGCCTTCATCGCCGCGCTCCGCGCCGGCGCACGATTACCGCCGAGTCGATGAACAGCCGGTCCGCGTTGAACCAGCGCACCTGGTCACCGTCGATCACCGTGATCAGACCCAGACTCTCGCCGTAGGCCCAGTGCTGCCATTGCCGGTACCAGCGCTCGCCCTCGACCCACCAGCGGCCGCTGTCGCGGTCTTCGTTCGAATAGCCGGCGCGCCCGCTCAACGTGCCATCGCGCCCCAGGTGGATGGTGCAGGGTTCGCCATACGCGGTGTTGTAGAGCAGCGTCGCGCCCGCCAGTGCGCGCTGGAGCGCCGCGCCGGCAAGCGGCGCCACCGTTTCATCGCGCAAGGTGCGCGAGCCCAGCTGCGGATCGGCGCGAACGATGCGCGCGAGTTCCTGCACGCCGGCGCGGATCCGTTCGGCGCGGATGCTGGTGACGCCCATGCACAATTGCGCGGTCTCGCCCGCTGCCGGGACCGGCTCGATCAGCACACCCACGTTGGCGGCGGCGCGCGCCAGATGGGTGGCGTTCCATTGCGGGCCGCCCGTGATCCAGTAGGCGCTCGCGGCCGGATGCGTTTCGATGTGCACGAAGCGATGCAGGTAGTGGTTGAGCGCGTCACGGAGCGCCGTGCGACGCTCGAGCAGCCGCACGTTGGCGCGCGCCAGTGCGCCGGCGTAGTGGCCGAGGCCGATGAAATAGGCCCAGGCGCGCTGCATGCCCGCAGGGAATTCGGCGCCGCTGTGGCGCCGCAGTTCGCGGATCCGTGCGATCAGGCGCGCATCCGCGTGCACCACGCCGGGCGCGGTGCCGAGGGCGGTAACCGCGCCGAGGCTCCCGACCGCAACCACCAGATCGCTGCGTACCTGGCTTCGCAGGGTAAGCGCATCGCGTCCGGCCTCGAGCAGGTCCGCGCCGTTCACGCACTCGATAATCCTGGCCTGGCTCTCGGCGGCGGCGTGCAGCAGGGCGGCGGCGCGTTCGCGTGTCCCGACCGTCCCTGGCGTCGCGCGGCGCGAGCCGACCAGCACTACCGCGCCGCGCGGGAGCGTCGCGGCCAGGCGCGCGTCGTTTCCTTCCCAGCGCAAGGCGGTGAGCGTGGCGCCGCGCGCCAGCGCCTGGCGCTGTACTTCGGCATCGATGCCAGTGTCGAAGATCACCGCCGTGCCCCGCTCCAGCAGTGTCCCCATCACCAGGTGCAGCGCCTGCTGGCCCGATACCGCGGCGAGCACTTCATCGGGCCCGGCATCCAGCCCCCAGGACGGCAGCACCTTGGTGCACAGCTCGTCCACGAAACGCGCGTCGTCGGAATCACCGCCGGATGTGCCCCAGCGCAGCAAGTGTTGCCTGGAAAACGCCAGGCGCAGCGCTTCGCGCCACCCTTCGATGGGGAGCAGTTCCGGCTCGATGCAGCCGTCGATGAACGGGTAGGGGTATTGCAGCCAGTCGGGCGGTACGCGGAAGCCCGGTTCGTCGACCGCCGTTACGCTGCGCTCGCTGGGGGCGGAGGCGTGCCGCAGGCCGCGGCGGCCGGTCGTCACGCGCTCCACCTGCAGGTTGGCGGGGACGTAGATGCCGCTGCGCGCGCGGCTCTCCAGGTGCCCCTCGGCGAGCAGCGCGTCGTAGGCGAGTGTTATCGTATTGCGCGAGACACCGGTCTGCCGGGCGAGCAGGCGCGAGGAGGGCAGGCGGCGTCCGGGGCGCAAGGTGCCGTGGCTCAGCGCGTCGATGATGCGCTGGCGCACCTGCTGCTGGAGACTCAGGGGTCCATGCCGGTCGACGGCGATGGTGAAGCCGTACCTGGGTGCCTTCATGGCGCCAGTATGACTGGACCCAAGCCGGGCCCGCGACTGGACCTATAGCCAGGGTGAGGTGCCTGCCAAGCTGGATAAAAGGGGAGCTGGGCTGTATGTCGATGAACCTGTTCATTAACCGGCCCCGGGCGGCCCCCGACGGCCTGGTCGCCGCGGTGCTGCTCTCGTTCCTGGCGACCGCCGGGTTTTTCTACGTCAATATCATGCCGGCGCTGATCGAAGGCCTGAAGACCGGGCTCCATTTCAGCGATCGCGCGGCCGGCTTTGCCGGCGCCGCCAACATCTACGGTGCCGCAGTCGGCGCGCTGCTGGCAGCGCTTGTCGTGACGCGTTGGCCCTGGCGTACGGCGGCGCTGACGCTGCTGGCAACACTCATGCTGGTCGATCTTGGCAGCATGTTCATCACCAGCAGCGCGACCATGATCACGGTGCGCGCACTGCACGGGCTGGCCGGCGGGTGCCTGGTCGGCTTCGCTTTCTCGGTCATCGCGCGCACCGCACAACCCGAGCGCACCTTCGGCATGCTGCTGCTGGTGCAGGGCGGTCTCGGTGGCCTGGGCGTCATGGCGCTGCCACAGCTGGTGCCCATCTTTGGCACCAAGGCCCTGTTCGTCTCGCTGTTTGGCTTCAGCCTGGTCACGATGACGATGCTGCCGTTCCTCGCACCCTACCTGCGCAGCAGCGGGCCCGCCGTCGGCGCCGCTGCCCAGCAGGCGGCGCGCCAGGCCGCGGCGCGCGTGCCGGCAGGCATGCTGATGCTGGCCATGGCGCTGCTGTCGGTATTCCTGTTCCAGTTTTCGAACATGCTGCTGTTCAGCTACATCATCGGCCTGGCCCGTCACTTCACGCTCGACCCGCTCCGCTCGGCCACTATCGTCGGGGTCTCGACCTGGGTGGGCATGCTGGGCGCGGTGCTCGTGATCCTCTTTGGCACGCGCTTCGGCCGGGTACGGATGCTGACGGTGTCGCTCCTGCTCACTGCCGCGGGCATGTACGTGCTGCATGGTTCGGCCAACGTTGTGATCTACGCGCTCGCCAACGCCGGCACCGGCATCACCTGGGCTTTCGTCATTCCGCACCTGCTGGGCATGTGCGCGCGCTGCGACACCAGCGGCCGCGCCGCGGCGCTGGGCGGTTTCGCCTCGAAGATGGGATTGGCGAGCGGGCCGTTCGTCGGCGCGCTGCTGCTCGGCGCCGATCGCTACGGTCTGTTGATCGACGTCGCCACGGTGGTCATCATCGCCTGCACCGTTGCGGCAATTCTGCCGGCTTCGCGGCTTGACCGGCTCGACGCGCAACTAGCCGCCGGAGTCGATGGCGAGGCCGCCCGCGCGTAGCGCAGCGGCCAGCGGCTCAAGGAGATTCGCGTAGTTTTTCCAGTTCGCCACCGAGCGCGTGTGCACGGGCTCGCGCACCTGGGCCGCGCTGGCGGTCGCCGCCGGCGCCGTATTTCGGTGGAATTCCAGGCATTGCGCTTCGAACGGCAGCTCGCACCAGGTTAGCAATTCGCGCGTCGCCGCTTCCTGTGACTGCACCACGTGCTCGTAGTCGATCTCGAGGAAACGCCCCGGCAGTACGCGCCGCCAGTGTTCCATGAGCTGGTGATAGGCGAGGTAGTAGCGCGCCAGGTCCTGCAGGTCGTAGGAGTAGGGTGAGCCGTCGCGGAACAGCGTCTTAAAGAGCGCGAAACAGCTGTCCATGGGATCGCGCCGCACATGGATAATGCGCGCTCCGGGCAGGGCGTGTGCGATCAGCCCGAGGTAGAGAAAATTCCACGGGGTCTTGTCGATGAAGCGCGGCCGGGTGCGCGCGTAGCCGTCGACGCGCCGGAGGTAGTCGTCGCCCAGGGCCGCCACGTCCAGCTGCGCGGCCTGCCTGATCAGTTCCAGCCGGTCGGGCGGCGCGGCATCCGCGGCAAGGCCAGCCTGGACCGCGCCGATGATCGCGTAGGCCAGATCGTTGATCTCGCCCAGGCTCTGCACGTTCGAATGGCTGCTCACGATCCGGTCGACCAGTGTCGTGCCGCTGCGTGGCAGGCCCATGATAAAGATGGCCTCCGCGCCGCGCTCGCTGCCGCGGTCCGCCGCCGCAAGGCGCTGCGCGTCGAAGCTCTGCACTATGGCCTGGAGCGCGCGCTGGTCATTGGCGACATCGTAGGAGAGTTTTTGCCGCCGGCGCGCCGCGCCGCGCTGCAGGAAGGCGCCCGCCTGCAGGAAGTCACCCAGGTCTTCGTACTCCTTGGCCAGCGCGAAACACAGCGGCACGATGTCGGCGGAGTCCACGGCGAGGGCGGCGAGCCGCCTGGTCATCTCACGAACGTGATTGCGCTCCAGGGTCTGGCGGCGCAGGGTGCTGCGGCGGTAGTAGGCGCCGTGGTCGGTTGGATAGCGCGCCAGCAATTCGTCGAGATGCCGCTCGGTTTCGGCGATCAGGCCGCAGGCAGTTTCTGCGGCCGCGGCATTGGCCAGCACGTGCCGTTCTGCAGGCGCCAGCGCCAGTGCGCGTAGCGAGCAGCGCAGCCGGTCTTCCTGTGCGCCCGCCGCCATGTAGAGATTCGCAATCGCGGCGAGCAGCCTAGGGTCATGCTGCGCATCCCGCTCGAGTGTCGCCAGGCGGGCGCGCGCCTCGCCTCCGAGGCCACAATAGAGTTGCGCCTCACAAAGCTTGAGCAGGACTGCGACGTTCGCCGGCTGCAACCGTGCCGCCTCGCGGAGCGCCGCCAGCATGGCGGCGAACCGCTGCCGGCGCTGTTGTGCCAGCGCCAGCAGCATCCAGGCTTCCATCAGCCCTGGATCCTGCGCCAGCAGTGTGTGCGCAGCCCGCGCCGCATCGGCGAAGCGCCCTGTTTCAATGAGGCGCTGGGCTTCACCGAACAGGGCGCTGGCCACCGGCTGTCGCAGCGATCAGAAGCGGTACTTGGCGATCAACCCGACCGTGCGCGGCGTCGTGATGAGTTCGCGGCTCGTGTTGCCGAGGAAGAACGGCGGGGCGCTGCCGAACTGGGCTTCACTGAACAGGCCGGATATGGCCTTGGCGTTGCCCGCGTTGCGGCACAACAGCGTGAGGCTCCATTTCTCGGCGTTGAGTGCCACCGAGGCGTTCCACAAGGTATAGGAATCGAGCGGCAGAGATCCCGCCGTGGTGGTCGACAGCCGGCTGTAGGTGCTGCTCTGGTAGAACGCATCGACGTGCGGCACCAGCGTCAGGCCGGTGCCGACAGCCACGGTGTAATCCAGCGAGACGTTAACCACGCTCTCAGGCGCCGCCGGCAACCGGCTGCCGCTCGGGGCGATCAATCGAGGCGGGTTCGGTGCTACCGCGTAGGGTCGCCTGGCGTCCTGGGTAAGCTTCGCGTCGGTGTATGCGTAGCTCAGGCCATAGCTCAGTGCGTTGGTGAACTTGCCGTGGAATTCCAGTTCGACACCCTGGGAACGTGCTTTGCCGGCGTTGGTCGTGACGTAATAGCCCCAGATGGGCGTCGCCGTGTTCAGCTGAATATCCTTCCAGTCAATCAGGAACAGCGAGGCATTGAAACTGTAGGAGCCGTGTGCGCCCTTCACGCCGAGCTCGTAGTTGTTCAGCGTATCGGAACCGAAATTCACCCAGCCCGGGTTCTCGCCGACGACGCCCGTGGTCGGAATGTCGTTGACGCCGCCACGCCGGTATCCCTGCGACGCGGTGGCGTACAGGTTGTCATGCGGCGTGAAATGCCACGAATAATTCAGCTTGAAGATGCCCTTGTTCCTGCTTACGTCCGGCGAGGACGGCGAAGTCAGGCCGACGCGGGTCGGCAGATCCGCGACCACGGACAGCTGGTTCGAATCCTGGTCCCTGAAGACGCGCGCGCCGGCGGTAAATTGCGAATCCGGCGTCACATGAAAGGTCAATTCGCCAAAGGCCGCGATTTCGGTGAATTGCTCACTACGGTCGTAGAGGTAGTCGCGGTCGCTGGTCGGGGCCACCGGATCATAGTAAGAGCCGAATCCGGGAGTCACCGCGTCCTGGGCCGCAAACCAGGCGGAATAGCCGCGCACCCAATCGGTTTCGCCGGAGTGCAGTTTCTGATTCTCGTAGTACAGACCGGCGATGTAATCGAACGTCCCCTTGGTGTTGGACACCAGCCGCAATTCCTGGGCAAAGCTGCGGTCGCTGTAATCACGGTATTTCTGCGCCATGAAGCGCGGATAGAAGTTGTACAGGAACGGAAAGCCCTTCGCGTACAGGCCGGTGTTGTCGTTGGTACTGGTGCCGCTGTGATCCGTGTAGGAACTGCTCGAGGTCAGTGAGGCAAAGCCCAGATCGACGGTCGCCTCGATGCTGGCGAGGGAGACTTCGCGCGCCGAGGGCTCGAGCATGACGGCGCCTTGCTCGTAGGCACCGTAGACGCCGCCATTGGCATTATTGACGGTGCCCGGCTCGACGATCTGGCGTCGGCCGCCGGTGCTGTCCTTCTGGTGCGCGAACGAGAACACCACTTTGGCGGTGTCCGTGGGTTTCCAGGTGGCGGCCAGGCGCCCGTAATCGATACGGGCGAAATCGGCGTCCTTCCTGGACGTGAACTGGGCGTCGGGAGCGAGCACGCCGTTAGGCGCCACCGGTATGCCGCTGGAGTCGAGCACATAGAGATTGGGGTAGTCCACGACGCCAGCATCGTCGAGGTGACTGTAATTGCCGCGCAGCGCGAGGGTGTCGCCGAGCGGCACGTTAAACGTGCCATCAGCTGTCCAGTTCATGCCGCCTGAACCGGTTGTGGACGATATTCCGGCTGCAACGTTGCCCGAGCTCTCGCCGATCACGGGGTCGCGCAGGATGTAGCGCACTGTGCCACCCATCGAACCGCGCCCGTAGAGCGTGCCTTGCGGGCCGCGCAGAACCTCGACGCGGTCGATGTCCTTGAGCAGGAAGTTCGCGAACACCGGAGTGTCGTTGACGTAGCTGGATACGGCGGCCGCGCCTGCCGGAACGTAGTCGCCGAGCGTCGCGGCGTCAGTGTTGATGCCGCGGATGCGCACGTTGTTCAACACGCCTGAATTGCGGATGCCGCGATCGACAACCGATACGCCGGGCACGGTGCGCAGCAGGTCGACCGGGTTGGAGAGGTTCTGGGCCTCGATCTGCGCGCCGCTGACCGCGGAAATGTTGAACGGCACGTCGACCACGCTTACCGAGCGTCGCGTGGCCGTGACCACGATTTCCTCGAGGTTGGTGTCGGCCGCGACGGTGGTCGGCGCAGCCTGCGCCAGGGTCTGCGGCGCGTATGCGGAGCCGTACAGCAGGCCCGCCACGGCGGCGCCGATTGGCGTCAGACGCCAGGCCTTGGCCAGATTTCCAGTGGCAACGTAACTCATGTCGGCATTCCCCCGTGACGTGTAGGCATCGTTAACGGACCAAGCGAATCAAGGTAGGCAGAACGGTGCGCGCCAGGGGCGTGCGCCGGAAACTCGACTTCGCTGTCGCGGAAACTCTTGAGCGGCTGCACCAGGCCAAGCCAGCCGCGGGTGCGCGCGTTGCGCACGGCCTGCAGGTCCAGCTCGACGGCCAGAAATTCGCGCCCGGCGCCGGCGACGCAGATGGTTTCGCCGCCGGGACCGAAGATTGCCGAGCGGCCGAAGCCCAGGTCGCCGGCGACGTTGATGTCAATGAAATAGCATTGGTTGATCACCGCGTTGGCGCGGCCGATGGCCAGTTCAGCGTCCCGGTCGATGGTGTTGGTCATCGACGGATGCAGGATGACTTCCGCGCCCATCCAGGCGAGGGTGCGCGTGGTTTCCGGAAACCACATGTCGTAGCAGGTTGAGACGCCGAAGCGCCCGACGCCCGGAACGTCGAAGGTGACGAATTCCGAGCCCGGTGTAACGCCCTTTTCGTAGGGCAGGAACGGGAACATCTTGCGGTAGCGGGCTACTACCACCCCCTGGGGGTTGATGACCGGGGCGGTGTTGTACACCTTGCCATCGCGTTGTTCGAAAATCGAGCCTGGCACGAGCCACAGCTGGTTGCGCTTCGCCGCCGCACACAGGCGTTCTTCCGCCGGACCAGGGAGCGGCTGGGCATTCACGGGATTCGGGCCCAATACAGCCAGCTCGCCAATGACCGCCATGGATACCCAGGGAAAGCGGCGTCGCAGGGTATCGATCTCGGCGTCCAGCTGGTCGAGGTTGTCGGTATTACGCAGTTCGAGCTGCAGACCGGCGATGCCAAACAGACTCAAGCAACCCCCCTGTTGGTCGCCACGTGGTGATGACCAGACGCTACGTTGACAGGTGCCTGGAGCCAGCTATAGAGCCAGAATATAAGTCAGTATGGTGCCAGATTGCGGCCGCCATCCGCCATCCGCCATCCGCCACCCGCCGCCGTCGCCCCGGTCCATGGCAAACTGGCGGGCCATGCTCAACTTCACCGACATAGCGGTACGCCGCGGCCCCCGCCTGCTGTTCTCCGGGGCCACTTTCAGCCTGTTTCGCGGCGAGAAGATCGGCATCACCGGCGAGAACGGCAG
>JANYLH010000004.1 GCA_025357915.1 Gammaproteobacteria bacterium | reverse complement strand
ACCGCGCCGTCCGGAAACCTGGAACAACGTCACCGCGGGCGCCTCTGTGTCGCTCGTCGGGGTTTTGAATCAGTGCAGTCGCGGAACGTACTCCGTAGCCAAGCGCCACGCGCCGTGATTGAAGATCTGTTGGGGTATCTACTGCCTCCGGAGTACGTTCCGCGACTGCACTGATTCAAAACCCCGACGAGCGACACAGAGGCGCCCGCGGTGACGTTGTTCCAGGTTTCCGGACGGCGCGGTCAATCATCGAGAGTTGTCGTGGGAAGCATCCGGAGCGCGTCTTCACTCGATCCGTGCGTCTGGTCACCAGGATGTACAACTCAGGCTGGAACTGCGCTCGCGTGCGCGCAACAACCCGGTATTCGGAGGTGTTGGGAAGTTCGTGCCCGGTGGGATCCAGCTCTATCCGCGTGCACGACCTGAAGCACACGTTCGGGTACCGCTTTCGCGCCGCGGAACGCGTTTGCGAGCTAATGTCCCGCAAAAGCCCCACGATGGCATTAGTGCGCCCTGTAAGGGAGCGCGCAAGTGTCTGATCGAAATGGTGGCTAGGGTGGGACTCGAACCCACGACCTCGGCATTATGAGTGCCACGCTCTAACCAGCTGAGCTACCTAGCCTTATGCACCCGAAAGGGTGGCGGATTCTCCCGACCCGCCGCCGCCCCGTCAAGGCACGCATGCGGCCGCCTCGTCCACGCAAACCTTGGGTAAATATTAAGGCTATTTTACAGAACCCGCCGCGAGACCTGTGGCGCATTGCCAACAGTGGGCCAACAGTGGCAAGAATCGAAAAAAGACTTGGGGGTTGGCGTCAAACGCGCGCAATATCGCCCGTATATACCAGACGTACGCCGCACCCGAGCAGCGCGCGAAAACGCAGCGATTGCACACCGGAGATTGCTTAGCCAATGGCCGATTCGAACACCCGACCGAGTGTCGCCGACACCTTTACCCGCTTGCTGCGACTGAACCTGACCGGCGGGCCAAGGGTGGTAAGCCGTGAGCAACTCATGGAGGAATCCGAGGCGCATATCGCGCGCGTTGCGCGGCGCGCTTCGTCGATTGAACAGCAGATCGCCGCCCAGATACTCGCCAATCCGCATGATTACCGGCGCTGGGAAGTCGAACACGAGCGGCTCATGACCGCCGTGGCGCGGCCAAACCGTAGCGCCGTGCAGGCGCGCGCACTGCTGTCGACGGCATTCTCGCTGGTGCATCGCAAGGCGCTGTTCGAATACCTGCGCGGTCACGCCGTGCGTGGCACGGGCCGGCGCGAGCTGATAGCGCATTTTCACGGCAAGCGCAGCTACAGCCTGGCAATAGTCGCGGAGCACGGCAATTACCTGCGCGGTTCGGCCAGCCTGATCTGCGCCGAGCACGTCGGCACCACGATGCTGGCGCACCAGGCCTTTGGCGCCTCCTTCCGCCGCTACGAACAGCTTTACGCGGAATACTTCCGCAGCTACTGCGACAGCTATCTGGCCCCGCCCGCGACGGCGGAGGACGACAGCGACAGCATGCGCTCACTCCTGCCGCACCTGAAACGGGACGTGCTCGACGTGCGCGCGCGGCTACTGGCCTTGCCGGTAGCGCCCCCGGCCGGCGCCAAGCCCAGGCGCTGATCAGACGTTAAAGCGGAAGTGCATGACGTCGCCCTCGCGGACGACGTATTCCTTGCCTTCGAGCCGCATCTTGCCGGCCTCTTTCGCGCCCGCCTCGCCGCGGCAGCGGACGAACTCCTCGAAGGAAATCACTTCGGCGCGGATGAAGCCGTGCTCGAAATCGGTGTGGATGACCCCCGCAGCCTGCGGCGCCGTGCTGCCGCGCCGCACCGTCCAGGCGCGTACTTCCTTGACGCCGGCGGTGAAATACGTGAGCAGGCCGAGCAATTCGTAGCCCGCACGAATGACCCGATTGAGACCGGGTTCGGCAAGGCCCAGGTCCTTGAGAAACTCGGCGCGCTCCGCCACTTCTAGCTGGGCAATCTCGGCCTCGATGGCCGCGCACACCGGCACCACCATCGCCCCCTCGGCGCGGGCGCGCTCGCGGAGCGCGGTGAGATGGGCGTTGTCGTGTGTCAACCCGGCCTCATCAACATTGGCGACGTACATCACCGGCTTGGCGGTCAGCAGCTGGAGCTCGCGCATGTCGCGGCGCTCTTCTTCCGCCAGCGGCACGACGCGTGCGGGCGTCCCCGCATCGAGCGCCGCCTGCACGCGCGCGTACAGCACGTGGCGGCGCCCGGCCTCCTTGTCGCCGCTCTTCATCGCCTTGGCAGCGCGGTCGACCGCCTTCTCGACGACCGCCAGGTCGGCGAGCGCCAGCTCGGTGTTGATGTCGTCGACGTCCGAGCCCGGGTTAATGCGCCCGGCAACGTGCACGATGTCATCGTGGTCAAAGCAGCGGACCACATGCGCGATGGCGTCGGTCTCGCGGATGTGCGCCAGGAACTTGTTGCCCAGGCCCTCGCCCTGCGAGGCGCCGGCCACGAGCCCCGCGATGTCGACGAACTCGACCGCGGTGGGGACTATCTTTTCCGGATGGACTATCTCAGACAACACCGCGAGGCGCGGGTCCGGCACCGGCACGATACCCACGTTCGGATCAATGGTGCAGAACGGATAGTTCTCCGCTGCGATTTGCGCGCGCGTCAGGGCATTGAACAAGGTCGACTTGCCGACGTTGGGGAGCCCCACGATTCCACACTTGATGCTCATTTTTCTCCCGGCGATCCACCCGGCAGGGCGGATTCGTCGCGTGTATGCATTCGATTCATGGCCTTCTGCGCACCATCGCGCAGCAGGTCGGGCAGCGCGGCGTGCGCGCGCTCGAGCGCCGCATCGATCAATCGCTGCTCGTCCGCGGTGGCGCGGTCGAGCACGGCATCGATCACCTGGTCCTTGGCTCCAGGATGGCCCACGCCAATGCGCAGCCGCCAGAAATCCGGCCCGAGCTGCGCGATCACGTCGCGCACGCCGTTGTGCCCGCCATGGCCGCCGCCCTCCTTCAGCCGCACGACGCCGGGCGGCAGGTCGATCTCGTCGTGCGCCACCAGCATCTGGGCCGGGGTGATGCGATAGAACGCCGCCAGCGCCTGCACGGCCGCGCCGCTCTTGTTCATATAGGTCTGCGGCTTCATCAGCCACAGCTCATGGCCGGCCACGCTCACGCGCGCGAGCTCGCACTGGTAGCGCGACTCGCGCCGCCAGTTGCCGCCCCCGGCGCGCGCCAGTTCGTCGACGTACCAGAAGCCGGCGTTGTGGCGGGTGCGCGCGTACTCCGCCCCGGGATTTCCCAGCCCCACGACCAGTTTCAGGGGAAGTCCCGTCACAGGAGCCCACCACCATTCGCACCGCGGGCAAGCAGCAAGCGCGCAATAAATGTAGCGCCTGGCCCAGACCGTGAGTCGGCGCGTCGGCGCACGGCATCATTCGCTGTCGGGACCGTCCGCGACACGGATGTCGCGGCCGGAGCCCCCATGGACGGGTTCACGGCGTTCCCGACAGCGAATGATGCCGCGTGACGACGCGCTGCCTCACAGTAGTGGCGCACACATGCCGTCGGGCGGTTACTTCTTCCCGCCCTCCTTCTTCGCGTCCTTGCCCTCTTCCTTCTTGCCTTCCTCCTTCTTCGCGCCAGGAGCCGCAGCGGCGGCGCCCTCGGCAGGAGCAGCAGCCACGGCGCCCTCGGCGGGTGTGGCGGCGGCTTCGGCAGTCGGCTCCGGTTCGGCGACGCGCGGCGCATGGATCGAGACCACCGGCGGGTTGGCGCCGTGCGCAAGCGCCGAGATGGTCACGCCCGCGGGCACCTTGACGTCGCTCAGGTACAGCGAATCGTTGAGGTTCATGCCCGACAGGTCGAGCTCGATGTACTCGGGCAGGTCCTTGGGCAGGCAGACCACTTCCATGTCGGCCATGTGGTGCGATACCACGCCGCCCTGGGTCTTGATGCCCGGAGCCGCGGCTTCGCCCTTGAAGTGAATCGGCAGGTGCAGGCGGATCTTCTCGTTCTCGAGGACGCGCTGCAGGTCGACGTGCACGACGGCGTTGCGCGCCGGGTGCATCTGCACGTCCTTGACGATGACCGGCTGCTTCTGAGCGCCGACGCTGACGCTGATGATCGATGAGTAAAATTTCTCATCCGCCACCAAAGCCAGCAGTTTGTGATGCTCGAGCGAGAGCCGGGTCGGCTCCGCGTGAGCGCCGTAGAGAATGGCGGGAACCTTGCCGGAATGACGCAGGCGGCGGCTCGCACCCTTGCCCTGATCATTCCGCGGTTCCGCGCTGAGTTCGAAAGCAATACGCATTGAAATGCTCCTTGACGTTGACAACACGGGCCAGCACCGCGACCAGTGCCAGCCCACCAGAAAAAACTGCTCCGCTCAGTCGATATAGAGCGAACTGACCGATTCCTCGTCGCGGATGCGGCGGATGGTCTCCGCGAGCAGCGCCGCGACCGACAGCTGGCGGATCGTGCCGCACTGCTGCGCGGCCGCGGACAGCGGAATCGTATCCGTGACCACCAGCTCGTCGAGCGCCGACTTCGCGATGCGTTCGACCGCGCCGCCCGACAGCACCGCGTGGGTAATGTAGGCGACCACGCGCTCCGCGCCTTCGTCCTTGAGCGCCTGCGCCGCGAGGCACAGCGTGCCGGCGGTGTCGACCATGTCGTCGATCAGCACGCAGCTTTTGCCGGCCACCTCACCGATGATGTTCATCACCTTCGATTCGTTGGCCCGCGGGCGGCGCTTGTCGATGATGGCGAGGTCCGCGTCGTCGAGTCGCTTGGCAAAAGCGCGCGCACGCACCACACCGCCAACGTCGGGCGAGACCACGATCAGCTTCGGATAGGCCTTGCGCCACACGTCGCCCAGCAGCACCGGCGAGCCGAACACGTTGTCGACCGGGATGCCGAAGAACCCCTGGATCTGCTCGGCGTGCAGGTCGAGCGTCAGTACGCGTTCGACGCCGGCGCCGCAGATCATGTCGGCCACCAGCTTGGCGGTGATCGCAGCGCGCGTGGCGCGCGGCCGCCGGTCCTGGCGCGCGTAGCCGAAATACGGGATCACCGCGGTGATGCTGCCGGCCGAGGCGCGGCGGCAGGCATCAGCCATCACCAGCAGCTCCATCAGGTTTTCATTCACCGGCGGACAAGTCGATTGCAGCAGGAATACGTCGCGCCCGCGGACGTTTTCCATGAGCTCAAGGTTCACTTCGCCGTCGCTGAAACGCGTGACCGAAGCGCGGCCCATGGGCACCATCAGGTGCCGGGCAATATCATTGGCCAGCGCCGGATTGGCGTTGCCCGTGAACAGCGTGATCGACTGCGAATCCACTCTTGGCTCATCCCTCGATATCTAGACTGGCTGGGGTGGCAGGATTCGAACCTACGAATGGCGGGATCAAAACCCGCTGCCTTACCACTTGGCGACACCCCATCAAACCGCTCACCTCAGGTGATTATCGCCAACGCGGCATCCAGCGGCGATCGATTTACGCCGCGCGCCACGAAACTCGTCCACTCGTCCGGCACCCGCGCCGCGACGCGCTCTGCCGCGGCCGCGTTGTCGAACGCGGCGAACACGCATGAGCCCGTGCCGCTCAGCCGTGACGCAGGACCCAACCAGTCGAGCGCCGCCGCGACTTCCGGGTAGCGCGAGCGCACCACAGGTTCGCAATCGTTGCGGGACTGGGCTGGCGAAAAGGCGCGTATTGTGATGAGGGGGGAATTTCGTGTCAATTCAGGGGCCTGGAATATGCTGGCCGTGCCGGCTGCGACCCCCGGGTGGACGATCAGGTACCAGGCCGGAGGGATGGGGAACGGCATCAGTTCCTCGCCCCTCCCCTCCGCCCAAGCTGATGAACCGTAGACGAAAACCGGCACGTCCGAACCCAAATCGAGGCCCAGGCTGGCGAGCTCGGCGAGCCCAAGTCCCGTGCCCCAGAGGTGGTTGAGCACCCGCAGCACCGTGGCGGCGTCCGAGCTGCCACCGCCCAGGCCCCCGCCCAGCGGGATGCGTTTGCGCACCCGGATGCGCGCCCCGCGCCGGGTCCCCGTGGCCTCTTGCAGCGCCCTTGCAGCGCGGACCGCAAGATCGTCCTCCGGTGCGATGGCCGCCGGTCCGGCGAGGCGTTCGATGCGCCCGTCATCGCTGGATTGCAGGCCGATGTCGTCGCCCCAGTCCAGCAGCTGGAACAGGGTCTGGAGATTATGGAAACCATCGGCGCGGCGGCCGGTGACGTGCAGGAACAGGTTGAGTTTTGCTGGCGCCGGCCACCAATGGAGGCTGTCATCGTCGGGCTGGGCGCGCGCGCTCATGGCAGCTGCCAGTTCGACACCCGCAGTTTCAGCTTCAGGGCGCCGCGCTGCAGCACCAGGCGCCGTGGCAGCCACTGCCCGGCGCTGCGCAGGTATTCACTGTAGTCGACCTGCCACCCGTCCTGCCGGAGCTGCGACAGGCGTTGCGCAGCATCGAAGGCCTCGATCGCGCCCGGTGTCGCCGGATCGGGCACGCCCAGCAGCCAGTAACGCAGGCTCGAAAGCGGTGGCTCGAAGCCCAGCAGCCGCACCAGTTCGGAGCGCGCCGCCGCGCCTTGCAGCTCCGAGCCGTCGCTCGCGCTCACCCCCAGCAGCTCACCGTCAAAACGCACGTGCGCGCCACCCACGCCGAGCGGCGCACGCAGCAACAGATCGCTCGCTGCGCCCTGCTGCCGCCAGCGGAGCGACGCGCTGAACCCCTCGCTGGCGGTCGCTGCCGCGAGCTGGCCATTGAAGGCGTAGCTTTCAATGCCCTGTAGCGCAGCCCGGCGCACAGGCCACGCCGTGGCCGGGATCGGCGGCAGGGATTGGCATGCCGTCAGGGTGAGCAGCGCGGACCAGGCCAGTAACGCGCGCATGGCTCCGTTGACCGCCTAGATGGAGGTACGCGGCGCCGGCTCGAGCGCCGGCGGGGGCTTGGGCGCCTTGAGCGTCGGCGCGTAACGCTTCACCGTCGCGGCCAGGAGTTTGTTGTCGGGAGCGGCGTCCAGCGCCTGCTGCCAGGCGGCGCGCGCCGCGGGCTTCTGGCCAGCAGCCCAGAGCGCCTCGCCCCAATGGGCGCCGATGTCGCCGTCGTGCAGCAAGCGGTAGGCGCGCGCCAGCGGCGTGAGTGCCGCGGCGCTCTGTCCGCGCCGGTGCAGCACCCAGCCGAGGCTGTCGAGGAGCGCGGGATTGTCGGGCTGCGCGGCCAGCGCCGCCCGGATCAGCTGCTCGGCCCGCGGCAGATCGCGCTTGTGATCGGCCAGCGTGTAACCGAGCGCATTGGTGACGCCGACGTCGAGCGGCCGTTCGCGGTGCAGGCCTTCCAGGGCAGCGAGCGCCGCATCAACGCGACCCGCGCGCTCGAGCAGCACGGCGCGCTGGTAGGCGATTCCGGGGTTGCCGGGCGAGCGTCGCAACGCGCTGTCTATGCGGCTCAGGGCCTCGTCATCGGCGCCCGCTTCCGACAGCAGGTCCGCCGCGGCCAGTTCGCTCTGGATACGCTCGTCCGGTTCGGCGTCGCGCGCGGCGTTGAGGACGCGCACGGCGGCGTCGCGCTCGCCCTGCCGGTAGAGGATGCCGGCGGCGCGCCGCCGTCCCTGCGGTTCGAAGCCGGTGCCCGCGAGGAGCGCGTAGTCGCGTGCCGCGGCGGTATCGTCACCCCGGCGCTCGGCGATCAAACCGAGGTAGTAAACGGCAAGCGGCGCGGAGTTCGGATCATTGATCAGCGTGAGGCAGCGCTGCTCGGCCACCGCGTAATCGCCCCTTTCAAGAGCGAACTGCGCCAGCAGCCACGCAGCCGCGCCGCCCACCTCCGGATCGGTGCGCAGCCGATCCAGCTCGGCCTGCGCGCCGGCATCGTCGCCCAGCACCAGCAACGCCTGCGCCAGCGCGAGGCGCCCGCCCGGCTCCGCCGCTGCCTGCCGCGCCGCGGCGTCGGCCCCGGCGGCGTTGCCCAGGATCGCGTGCGCCCGCGCGCTGATGAGCGCGGCGGCCGGGGCACTGGCGCCGGCGGCCCTGGCGCCCTGTGCGTATCGCAGCGCCAGCGTGGCGTCCCAGGCCTCGAGCGCCAGAGCGCCGAGTTCGAGTTGCGCCTCGGCGCCACGCAGCGGCGCCGCGTCCAGATCGCGCAGCATGGCGAGCGCCGGCTCGCTCCCGGCACGCCGCACCACGGCGTCGATGGCCTCGGCTGCCTTCTTGCCGGCGCCCTTCAGCAACTCCTTGAAGTGGCCGCGCGCATCCGCAATACGGTAGCTGCCGAGCTCGGCCTGGGTCAGCGCCAGCATGGCGCCCGTGTCGCCCGGCGCGAATTGCAACCAGCGCTCGGCGATGGCATGCGCGGCCGGATACTGCCCGCAGGCCAGCGCCACCTCGCTCGCTCGCGCGGCAAGCTCGGGTTGTTCAAGTGCCTGCGACGCCTGGCGGTAAAGGCCGCTCGCGGCGCCGCAGTCGCCTTTGCGCAGCGCCTCGTCGGCGCTGGCCGCGGCTGCCACGCCGTCGCTGCGTCCGGCAGTCGCGGCGGCACCCGGCAGCGGGGCGAGGACGCCGGCAAGCACGGCGGCAATGGCCGCGTAGCGCGGCGCGCGGGGCGAGGAGCGGTGGCAAAGCGGCATGATCATGCGACTATAGCAGGGCGATGAAAGGTTCGATCCGCCAGAAACTGGAAAAGTCCGCCGAACGCTGCGAAGAAGTCGGCCGGATGCTCACCGACCCGCAGCTGCTCGGCAACAGCGAGCAGTTCCGCGAGCTGTCGATGGAGTACGCACGGCTCCTGCCGACCGCGACGGCCCTGCAGGAATACTGCCAGCTCGAGGCCGACCTCGCCTCGGCTGAGGCGCTGCGCACCGACGGCGATCCGGCCATGCGCGTGCTCGGCGAGGAAGAGGCGGTGCGGCTGCGCAGCGCGCTGGCCGAGCGCAGCGAATTTCTGCAGCGCCTGCTGCTGCCGCAGGACCCGCACGATGAGGGCAACATATTCCTGGAAGTCCGCGCCGGCACCGGCGGCGACGAGGCGGCCATCTTCGCCGGCGACCTGCTGCGCATGTACAGCCGCTACGCCGAGGCTCGCGGCTGGCAGATCGAGTTGCTGAGCGAAAGTCCCGGCGAACACGGCGGCTACCGCGAGGTGATCTGCCGCGTGGTCGGCCGCGGCGCCTACTCGCGTCTCAAGTTCGAATCCGGCACGCACCGCGTGCAACGCGTGCCCGCGACCGAGGCGCAGGGCCGCATCCACACTTCCGCGTGCACGGTGGCGATACTGCCCGAGCTGGTGGAGATTGATCGCATCGAGATCAACCCGGCCGACCTGCGCATCGACACCTATCGCTCCTCGGGCGCCGGCGGCCAGCACGTCAACAAGACGGATTCGGCCGTGCGCATCACGCACCTCCCGACCGGCGTGGTGGTCGAATGCCAGGACGAGCGCTCGCAGCACAAGAACCGCTCGCGCGCCATGTCATTGCTGCAGGCGCGGCTGCTGGCGGCCGAGCAGGAAAAACGCGCCAGCGCCCAGGCCCGCACGCGCAAACTCCAGGTGGGGAGCGGCGATCGCTCGGAGCGGATCCGTACCTACAATTTTCCGCAGGGGCGCCTCACCGATCATCGCATCAACCTCACACTCTACAAGCTCGCCGCGATCTTGAACGGCGACCTCGACGAGCTGCTCGACGCGCTGCGGCGCGAGCATCAGGCCGAAGAACTCGCGGCTGAGTAAAGCACCAGCCACAGGGCGTTGAAGTAGACCAACGCCACCGCTTCCACGCCGAGTTCACAAGCTGCTGCAAAAGCGCTGATCGCCGCAGGCTGCACGCCGAAGGGCACGATGATCAGCTTCAGGATGCCAAGGACGGCCGCGGCCGCAATCACGCAGACGAAGAATATGAGCCCGGCGATTACCGTCGAGGCCAGCACCTTGGGCCACATGGGTCGCGCCAGTTGCACGCAGCGGAGCAGCACCTGGAACGGGCCGTGGGATTCGAACAGCACCACCGGCCGCAGCAGCAGGAAGCACACCAGCAGGAACACGCCCGGGATCAGCAGCGCCAGCGCGCCGGCAAACACCGCGATTCCGGCCAGCACGGCAGTGATCACCAGCATCGGCCAGCGCGCCAGGGCGGTGGCGGTTTCGCGTTGCAGGTCGGGCGCTGCGCCATCGAGCATGGCGCGCTGGCGCAGCATCAATATGGCGGCGAGCAGCTGGTAGGCGGCCAGGCCGACGAGCGTGAGCGCCCAGAATTTTGCATCGCGTGGCGGATGCCAGGGGTCCATGGGTTTACCGGTGGTCAGCCAGTACATGTTGGGAAGCGCGGCCAGCAGGATCCCGAACAGGGCGGCCGGCAGTCCCTTGGCGAGGGTCATGCGGAACAATGCGGTCGCGGCATCCAGCAGGTCGCTGACCGAGGCTGCACGCGAGGGCAGCTTGAGCTGGGGCATGAGAAACTCCGTATCAGGGCATGGCCGACAGGCGCGCAATCTATCATTACCGGCATGAACACTGAGCAATCTCCGCACTCCGTGGCCGCCGCGCTGGCGCGGGCCACCGCCCGACTGCTGCCGGCGGCGGGCGCGGCACTCGATGCGCAGTTGTTGCTCGCTCACGTCCTCGCGCGCCCGCGCGCCCGGTTGCTGGCCCAGGAAAGTGAGCTGCTGCAGCCCGGGCAGCTGGCGACTTTCGAACACGCGCTCGAGCGCCGCGCCCGGGGTGAGCCACTCGCCTACATCACCGGCCGCAAGGAATTCTGGTCGCTGGAACTGCAGGTATCGCCGGCCGTGCTGGTTCCGCGTCCCGAGACCGAACTGGTGGTCGAACGTTGCCTCGCGCTGCTCGACTCACCCACTGCACGTGTCGCTGATCTCGGCACCGGGTCCGGCGCCATCGCGCTGGCGGTGGCGCGCGAGCGGCCGCGATGGCAGATCGCAGCGACCGACCAGTCCCCGGCGGCACTGGAGGTTGCGACGGCCAATGCCCGCTCGCTGGCGATCGACAACGTCCGCTTCTTCGCTGGCGACTGGTTTGGCGCGCTCGGAGCGGAGCGCTTCGACCTGATCGCCAGCAACCCGCCCTACATCGGCGCAGGCGACGCGGCCCTGGACGATCCCGCACTGCGCCATGAACCGCCAGATGCCCTGAGCAGCGGCCCGACCGGGCTCGAAGCGCTGGCTGCGCTGATCGCCGGCGCCAGCGCCTGTCTGCTCGAAGGCGGGTGGCTGGTGCTGGAACACGGCGCCACCCAGGCCGCTGCGGTCGCGGATTTGCTTGTCGCGCGGGGGTTCCGTCACGTACGCTGCCACGCTGACCTGGCTGGCCTCCCGCGCGTCACGGAAGCGCAGCGGCCAGCGACCACCGCCCACTCACCAACGCAGAGCTCATCAACATGATTCGTTTCGAAACCACGCACGGCGCCTTTACGGTGGAATTGTTCGAAAAGGATGCGCCACTGAGCGTGGCCAACTTCCGCCAGTACGTGGATGACGGGTTCTTCGACGGCACCATCTTCCACCGTATCGTCCCCGGTTTCGTGATCCAGGGCGGCGGCATGACCAGCGATTTTTCCCAGAAGCCGACTCGCGCGCCGGTGAAGAACGAAGCCAACAATGGCCTGCAGAACGAGCGCGGCACGCTGTCGATGGCCCGCACCGACTCGCCGCACAGCGCCACCTCGCAGTTCTTCGTCAATCTCAAGGACAATGATTTTCTCGATCATCGCCCCGGCCAGCACGGCTACGCCGTGTTCGGACGTGTGGTCGAGGGACTCGAGGTCATCGACAAGATTGCCGCCGTCCGCACCGGCCGCCGCCAGGGCTATACCGACGCGCCGATGGAAGATGTGATCATCACCAGCGCGCGGCGCGCAACCGTCAAGGGCTAAGGACCAAGGGGAGTGGCGAAACGGGCCGGGCTCCTGCGCCGCAGCGCGCGCGGGCTGCTGACGGCCCTGGCCGGCGCAGCCGTGCTGGCGCTGCTGCTGGTCCTCCTGCTGCGCTGGATCAACCCGTTCACCAGCGCATTCATGATGGGTTCGAGGCTCGGGGCCCTGTTCGCCGGCGACCACCACTACCAGACCCACTACCAGTGGGTCGACCTGGAGCAGATCTCGCCGCAGGCCGCGCTGGCGGTCATCGCCTCCGAGGACCAGCAGTTCCCGTTCCATGCCGGGTTCGATTTCAAGTCGATCCGTGAAGCCGTGCGCCACAACGCACACAGCCGTCACGCGCGCGGCGCCAGCACCATCTCGCAGCAGGTGGCCAAGAACCTGTTTCTCTGGTCCGGACACAGCTATGTCCGCAAGGGCCTGGAAGCCGGGTTTACGCTGCTGATCGAATGGTGCTGGCCCAAGGAGCGGATCCTCGAGGTGTACCTGAACATCGCCGAATTCGGCCCCGGTGTTTATGGCGTCCAGGCCGCCGCGCAGCGCTATTTCCACAAGGACGCGCGACGCCTGAACCGCAGCGACAGCGCGCTGCTGGCCGCCGTGCTGCCCAACCCCCGGCGCCTGCGCGTCGAGGCTCCCTCGGGCTACGTGCTCTCACGGCGCGAGTGGATAGCCGCTCAGATGGCGGAACTGGGCGGCACTTCGTACCTGGACCTGGTCGAGGCCGATACCCGCTAACAGCACGCAGCTGGCCGGCCTTATGATTGGGTCGCTGTGCTTGCCCAGAGGAAACTGCCGATGCTGCCGAACCTGAAGTGCCGCCCGCTCCTGCTGCTGTCGCTCCTGGTCGGTTATCACCTGCCAGCGCAGGCAGATGCGCTCGCGACCCTCAGCAAGAAGGACGCTGCCTCCGGCCTGAAGACCGCGCTCGCCCAGTGCGCGGACAAGGCCGTGCAACAGCTCGGCGCGCCCGACGGTTTCCTGAAGAACGCCAAAGTGACCATTCCCTTGCCCCCGGCATTCCAGAAGGTCGATGCGGCGTTGCGACTGTTCGGCCGGGCCGGGGACGCCGATGCGCTCAAGACCAGTCTCAACCACGCTGCCGAGGACGCCGTGAGTCAAGCGGGGCCGGTGCTGAAGACATCGCTCCGCCGCATGACCCTGGCCGACGCGAAGGGCATTCTGGCCGGGGGCGATGACGCGGCCACCAGCTACTTTCGCCGCAACGCGGGCGACGCACTCCGGAACACGTTCAGACCTATTGTCGCCCGCGCCACGGCCAAGGTTCGCCTCGCCGGCCTGTATGATCAATATGCGGGCAAGGCGGCGCAGTACGGCCTGATGAACAGCACCGATGCCAACATGAACGAGTACGTGACGGCCAGGGCGCTCGATGGGCTGTTCGTGGTGATGGCCGACGAGGAGCGTGCCATTCGCAAGGACCCGATGGGCCAGGCCAGCTCGATCCTCAAGAAAGTTTTCGGCGTACTTTGATTACCGGACCGCCGGGGTAAACCAGCCATGAACCTGCCGCGCGAACGCAATTACCGCTACTACGACCTGATCATGGCCGCCTACGTGTGCATCCTGCTGTGCGCGAACCTGATCGGGCCGTCGAAGGTGGCCACGGTGCAGGTGCCGGTGATCGGCAGCGTGACTTTCGTCGCCGGCGTACTGTTCTTTCCGATCTCCTATATCTTCGGTGACATTCTCACGGAGGTGTACGGCTACGCGCGTGACCGGCGCTGCGTGTGGGCGGGCTTCGCGGCGCTCGCCTTCGCCGCGTTCATGGCCTCGGTCATCGTCGCGCTCCCGCCGGCGGCGGAGTGGCGGGACCGGCAGCCCTACGTAGAGGCTATCTTTGGCAGCACCTGGCGCATCGTCGGCGCCTCGATCATCGCTTTCTGGAGCGGCTCGCTCGTCAACAGCTACGTGCTCGCGAAGATGAAGATCCTCACCCGCGGACGGTGGCTATGGACCCGCACGATCGGCTCGACGATCTGCGGCGAGGCCGTGGACTCGGGGCTGTTCTACACGATCGCCTTCTACGGAGTGTGGGACCACCACCTGCTGCTGACCGTCATGGTCACGCAATACGTGCTCAAGACCCTTTGGGAAGTGCTCATCACGCCGGTCACCTATCGCGTAGTGGCCTTCCTCAAGCGCGTCGAACGCGAAGATTTCTATGACACCGGCACCAATTTCACGCCGTTTTCGCTGCAGGCCTGAGCTCTTTCAGGCCGTCGCTCCGACGGTGTGGAAATCCAGGCCCGTGAGCTGCGCGGATACCCGCCACAGGCGCGCAGCGTCAGCGTCGTTCCGGGCGCTGGCGGCCGGTTCCGCCGGCGCGCAACGTACGTAGTAGCCGCCACTGCGGCCCGCCACTTCGGCCGACTGCGCCAGGTGGATCAGCGTCTGGGCGCCCTGCTCGGGCGTCAGGCCGGAGGCGGCTTTGCGCCAACGCATGAACGCGCGCCACAGCGGACCACAATTGTCCGCAAACCGGGTGGCGACGAAACCCGGGTGCAAGGCGTTGACCGTGACGCCGCCCGGGCCCAGCAGCTGCGCCAGCCGGCGCACGAACAGCAGGTTGGCGAGTTTCGACTGCGCGTAGCCGGCAATGCCATCACGCTGCAGGTGCTTGAAGTCCACGCGGCCATATTGATGCGCGCGCGATGAGGTGCACACGATCCGCGCCGCGGGCGCGGCCCGGAGCGGCGCGAGCAATTGCAGCGTGAGCGCGTAGTACGCCAGGTGGTTGGTGGCGAAGGTCGCGGCCAACCCATCCACCGTACGCGTACGCCCCATGAAGACCGCGCCGGCATTGTTGATCAGCACATCGATGCGCGGTTCCGCCGCGGCGATCTGCGCGCCGACGCGCTTCAACTCGGCGATGACCGACAGATCAGCCATGTGCGCGGCGTGTGCGGCGCGCGGCCCCGCCGCCCGCAATCGTTCCAGCGTAGCGCTGGCACGCGCCGCATCGCGGGCTACGAAGACAATGCGTGCACCGCGCTCCGCCAGGCGGATGGCGGCAACCTCGCCGATGCCGGAGGTGGCGCCGGTGATCACCACGTTCAGAGGCTCCGCCATCGTTAGCTAGTTGAGGCGGCCCGGGTCAGGCTGCAGCAATCCATCGGCGGCAAACAGCTGCTCGACATCGACCGCGTCATAGCGATAGTCGCGGCCGCAGAACTCGCAGGTCACCGTCAGCGCGCCCTGCTCGACCAGCGCGGCGTGAACTTCTTCGGCCCCCAGCGACCGCACCAGACCCGCGACGCGCTCGGGGCTGCAGCGGCAGCCGAAACTGACCGGCGTGACGCCGAACAGACGGCAGTCGTGGGCACCGCATACGCGGCGCACCGCGTCTTCCGGCGGCAGGTCCAGCAGTGCCTCGGGCGGCAACTCAGCGAGGCCAAGCTGCAGGTTTTCCCACGCGTCCTGCAGCAATGCGCCGGCGCCCTCGCCGCCCTCGCCGCCGTGCGGGAGCTTCTGCAGCAGCATGCCGCCGGCGCGCGCGTGGTCGGCTGCCAGCTTGAGCCGCGTTGGCAACTGCTCGGAACCCTCGAAGTAGCGCTCCAGGCAGGCGCCGAGCGTGTCGCCCTCGAGCGGCACGATACCCTGGTAATTTGCCGCCGAACTGTCGGATTGCACCGTGACCACCAGGTTGCCGGCACCAACCAGCGCGTGGAAATCGACGGCCTCGCCTGCGACCAGGTCGTGGTGCGCCACGGCGCGCAGCCGGAAGTCGTCGCTGCACTGCGCGACCAGCAAACGGACGCGCCCGTTGCCGGCGAATTGCATGGTGAGCGTGCCGGCGAATTTCAGGGTCGCGGCGAGCAAAACGGACGCGGTAGCGGCCTCGCCGAGCAGCGCCTCGACCAGCGGTGGGTAAGCGCGGCGCGAGCGCAGCTCCTGCCATGCCGGCCCCAGGCGCACCCATTGTCCGCGCAGCGGGTGGCCTTCGAGCAGGAAGCGGCGCAGTTCGCCGGCATCCCGGGCTTCAGCCACTGAGTTTCTGCCTGAGCAGCTCGTTCAGGCGCGCCGGATTTGCCTTGCCCTGTGTCGCCTTCATGACCTGGCCGACGAAAAAGCCGAACAGCTTGTCCTTGCCGGCACGGTAGTCGGCGAGCTGCACCGGGTTGGCAGCCATCACGGCGGCTATCGCCGCCTCGATGGGCCCGTCGTCAGTGATCTGCCGCAGTCCCCGCGCCTCGATGATCGCGTCGGCCTCCTGCTGCCCGTCCCACATCGCCTCGAACACGTCCTTGGCGATCTTGCCGGAAATCGTGTTGTCGCTGATGCGGCGCAGGAGCCCGGCGAGCGCCGCCGCGCCAACCCTGCTGGCGCTGATCTCCAGTCCATCGCGATTGATGAACGCGGCAAGGTCGCCGCCCACCCAGTTGGCCGCGAGCTTCGGCGAGCCGCCGGCAGTACGCACCACGGTCTCGTAGTAATCGGCCAGCTCACTGCTCGCCGTCAGCACCTGCGCGTCGTACCCGGAAAGCTCGTACTGCGCGACGAAACGCTGCGCCTTCTGGTCGGGGAGTTCAGGCAGCTGCGCCCGCACCGACTGAATGTAGGTTTCATCGAGTTCAACCGGCAACAGGTCGGGATCGGGGAAATAGCGATAGTCGTTCGCTTCTTCCTTCGAGCGCATCGAGCGGGTCTCGCCCTTGTCCGGATCGTAGAGGCGCGTTTCCTGCACCACTTTGCCGCCGCTCTCGAGCAGCTCGATCTGGCGCGCCACCTCGTAGTTGATCGCCTTTTCCACGAAGCGGAAGGAATTGATGTTCTTGATCTCGGCGCGGGTGCCGAATTTTTCGGCGCCGCGCCGGCGCACCGAGACATTGGCGTCGCACCGGAACGAGCCTTCCTGCATGTTGCCATCGCAGATGCGCAGGTACCGCACCAGCGTATGCACCTTCTTCATGTAGGCGATGGCTTCCTTCGCCGAGCGCATGTCGGGCTCGGAGACGATTTCGATCAGCGGCGTGCCGGCGCGATTGAGGTCGATGCCGCTCAGGCCTGGCAGCCCCTCGTGGAGCGACTTGCCCGCGTCCTCCTCGAGGTGCGCGCGCGTCACGGCGACGCGGCGCGCGCTGCCGTCGTCGAGCACGATGTCGACCTGGCCGCCGGCGACGATGGGCAACTCGTACTGGCTGATCTGGTAGCCCTTGGGCAGGTCGGGATAGAAGTAATTCTTGCGCGCGAACACCGAGCGCGGCGCGATGCGCGCGCCGATGGCGAGCCCGAACATCACCGCCATCCGCACCGCCTCGCCGTTCAGCACCGGCAGTACCCCGGGGTAACCCAGATCCACCAGGTTCGCCTGTGCGTTCGGCGGCGCACCGAATGCCGTGGCGGAGCCGGAAAAAATCTTCGAGCGTGTCGCCAGCTGGGCGTGAATCTCCAGCCCGATCACTGTTTCCCAAGCGCTCACGTCATGCGGCGGATCGGCCATCAGCGGTACGCCTCGGGCGCGCGCGCGTGCCAGTCGGTTTCCCGCTGGTAGCGATGCGCGACGTTGAGGATGCGCTCCTCGGCAAAGTGGGCGCCGACGATCTGCAGGCCAACCGGGAGTCCCTGCACGAAGCCGCACGGTATCGATACCGCCGGGAGACCCGCGAGGTTCGCGCCAATTGTGTAAATGTCGTTGAGATACATGGTGATCGGGTCCGCCGTCTTGGCGCCCAGCTCGAATGCCACGGTCGGCGTGGTAGGACCGATCAGCACGTCGACCTGCGCGAAGGCGCGGGCGAAGTCGCTGGCGATGAGCTGCCGCACGCGCTGGGCCTTGAGGTAGTAAGCGTCGTAGTAACCGGCCGACAGCACATAGGTGCCGGTCATGATGCGCCGCTTGACCTCGGCGCCGAACCCTTCGCCGCGCGAGCGCTCGTAGAGATCCTTGAGGTCGCGCGGCTCCTCGCAGCGGTGGCCGAAGCGCACGCCATCGAACCGTGCCAGGTTCGAAGAGCACTCGGCCGGCGCCACCACGTAATAGGTCGGAACGGAGAGCGGGAGATTCGGCAGGCTCACATCCCGCAGCTCAGCGCCCTGCGCGCGCAAAGCTTCGAGCGCCGTGCGCAGGCAGGCCTCGATGGCAGGATCCAGCCCCTTGTCGAAGAATTCCTTGAGCAAGCCGATGCGCAGGCCGCGCAACGGGCGATCCAGGCCGCCGACGTAGTCGGGCACCGGCGCGTCGACGCTGGTCGAATCGCGTTCATCGAAACCGGCCATGGCGCCGAGCATGAGCGCCGCGTCTTGCGCGCTGCGCGCGATGACGCCGGCCTGGTCGAGGCTGGAGGCGAAGGCGATCATGCCGTAGCGCGACACGCGGCCGTAGGTCGGCTTGATGCCGGTGACTCCGCACAGCGCCGCGGGTTGGCGGATCGAACCGCCGGTATCGGTAGCGGTGGCGGCCGGGACCAGCCGCGCGGCCACAGCCGCCGCCGATCCGCCCGAGGAGCCGCCGGGTACGCGGGATGGGTCCCAGGGGTTGCGCACCGCTCCGAAATGACTGGTCTCGTTCGACGAGCCCATGGCGAACTCGTCCATGTTGGTCTTGCCCAGCACCACGGCACCCGCGGCACGGAGCCGTGCGACCACGGTGGCATCATAGGGCGAGACGAAATTGGCCAGCATCTTCGAGCCACAGGTGGTGCGCGACCCGGCGGCGCAGAAGATGTCCTTGTGCGCGATCGGCACACCGGTCAGCGGCGGCGCGCCGCCCGCGGCGAGCCGCCGGTCGGCTTCAGCAGCCGCGGCCAGGGCCGACTCGGCCTCGATGGTGATGAAAGCGTTGAGTTCTGGTTGCGCGCGCTGAATACGCCCGAGCATCTCCCGCGCCAGCTCGGTGGCCGAATACTTGCGCTCCTTAAGGCCCGCGATCAGTTCTGCAACTGTCTCCGAATGCATACAGTGCTACTCGATCACCTTGGGAACAAGGTACAACCCCGCCAAAACCTGCGGCGCGTTGCGCTGGTAGAGCTCGTGCTGATCGCTTTCCGTGACGGCGTCGGCGCGCTGGCGCTGCTTCTGCCCCGCCAGTGGGTGCGACATGGGCTCGACGCCGCCCGTTGCCGCGCGATCCAGTTCACTGACCAGGCCGATGATTCGCGAGAGCGAGTCGATATACACCGGGATCTCGGCCTCGCTCAGGGCCAGCCTGGCCAGGCGGGCAATGTTGTCGATGTCGCTGCGGCGGAGACTCATGTGGTAATGGCGCTGGAATTTCGGAAAAATGGGCGCGAAATCATACACCTCGCCTTGTGGAATGTCCCATCGGTTGCTAGATTACCGAGCGCTTTTCGCACCAGCCCACCAAAAGGCTCTGCCCGTCCCATGTTCAAACGTCTGCGCGGCTATTTCTCCAGCGATTTGTCGATCGACCTCGGCACGGCCAACACGCTCATCTACGTCCGCGACAAGGGCATCGTGCTCAATGAGCCCTCGGTGGTCGCGGTCCAGGACGAGCCCTCGCGCGGCGGCAAGGTAATCGTCGCGGTCGGCGCCGAGGCCAAGGGCATGATCGGGCGCACCCCGGGCCACATCACTGCGGTGCGGCCGATGAAAGACGGCGTGATCGCCGATTTCACCTACACCGAGAAGATGCTGCAGTACTTCATCAACAAGGTGCACGGCAACCGTTTTCTCAAGCCCTCGCCGCGCGTGCTGGTGTGCGTGCCCTTTGGGTCAACGCAGGTCGAGCGGCGCGCGATCCGTGAATCAGCCGAAGGCGCCGGCGCGCGCAATGTGGCGATCGTCAGCGAGCCGATGGCGGCCGCGGTCGGCTCAGGCCTGCCGGTGCAGGAAGCGCGCGGCTCGATGGTGCTTGATATCGGCGGTGGCACCAGCGAAGTCGCGGTGCTCTCCCTCAACGGCATCGTCTACGCGAACTCCGCGCGCATCGGCGGCGACCGCATGGATGACGCGATCATGAACTACGTGCGCCGCAATTACGGCATCCTGATCGGCGAGGCGACTGCCGAGCGCATCAAGCTTGAAATCGGCTCGGCTTATCCGGGACAACAGGTGCGCGAGCTGTCGGTCAAGGGCCGCAACCTCTCCGAGGGCGTACCGCGCAGCTTCACGCTCAACAGCAACGAAATTCTCGAGGCGCTGCAGGAACCGCTGCAGGGCATCGTCAGCGCCGTCAAGCAGGCGCTCGAGCAGACGCCGCCCGAACTCGGCGCCGACGTCGCCGAGCGCGGCATCGTGCTTACCGGCGGCGGCGCACTGTTGCGCGACATCGACAAGCTGCTGATGGAAGAAACGGGGCTCCCGGTGGTAATCGCCGATGATCCGCTCACCTGCGTGGCGCGCGGCGGCGGGCGCATCCTCGAACTCATGGACGAACTGGGCCCCGGTCACTTCGGACTGGAGTAAGAAACCGACGTGGCCGGCTTCGGCACAAGCGTCGGTCGGCCCATCTACGGTCGCGGGCCGTCCCCGGGGCTGCGCTTCACCGTCTACGCACTGCTGTCCCTGACACTAATGTACCTCGACCAGCGCGCGCGCTGGTCGGAACGCCTGCGCTACGGCATGCAGGCAGCCGCTTACCCGGTGCAGGTTGCGGTGCATTCCCCGGCCGCGGCCTGGCATTGGTTCACCGACAGTTTTTCGACCCGCAGCACGCTGCGCGCCCAGAACTTGGAGCTGCGTTCGCAGGTGAACGCCTTGCAGCTCGGCCTGCTGCGCCAGCGCGCGCTCGAGCGGGAGAACGAGCAGCTGCGCGAACTGCGCCAGGCGCTGCCACCGCTGGTGAAGAAATGGCTGGTGGCCGAAGTCATCAGCGTCGATTCGGGGACGCTGCGCCAGCGCCTGATCATCGACAAGGGGGCACGCGACGGCGTGCACATCAACCAGCCGGTGGTCGACGGGTTCGGCGTCATGGGCCAGGTGGCGCATGTCGGACCGTGGAGTTCCGAGGTCATCCTGATCACCGACCCCGAGCACGCGCTGCCGGTGCAGATTACCCGCACGGGCCTGCGCACGATTGCCGTCGGCTCCGGCAACGCGGATGAACTGCTGCTGACCTACCTGGCCGCGAACTCGGACGTCAGAAGCGGCGATGAGCTGACGAGCTCCGGGCTCGGCGGCATATTCCCCGCTGGCTACCCGGTCGGGCACATCACCGGCGTGCGCCGCGAGGCGAACCAGCTGCTGGCACAGGTACGTGCGGAACCACAGGCGAAGATCGATCGCGCCCGCGAAGTCATGCTCATCGAATTTGATCCGGCGAATCCGGCGGCGCCCGTCAAGCCATGAGAAGCCGGGAGCATCTGCTGGTCATCCTGTTTACGTCCATCGTGGCGCTGGTGCTGAACATCCTGCCGCTTCCGCAATGGTTGCAGGTCATCCGGCCGGCGTTCCTCGTGCTGGCCGTGCTCTACTGGTCGACGATGGCGCCGTTCGTGGCCGGCATGGCGCTCGGCTTCGTCGGCGGCCTGGCGCTCGACGTCTTTCAGGGCTCGCTGCTGGGCGAACACGCGCTGGTGCTCGCGTTTCTCACTTACCTGGCGCTGCGCCTCAACCTGCTGATGCGCGCCAAGCCCATCTTCGAGCAATCGCTGTACGTGCTGGTTGCGCTGATCGCCTACGAGACGCTCTTGTGGCTGATCGACGGCTGGACCGGACGCTCGCTGTCGAACCCGTTGCGCTGGGTACACACGCTGACCGGCGCGCTGATCTGGCCTGTCGTGGTCGGCGTGCTCGGCCGGTTCCATTCCTCCCGCTAGCTGTTGACGCATGCGCATCAAGGACCAGTGGAACGAGCAGCGCATCTACTCGAGCCGCACGTTCGCGGCGCTGCTGGTCATCGGCCTGCTGAGCCTCGCGCTCCTGGGCAAGCTCGCCTACCTGCAGATCATCCGCCACGATTACTACCTGGAGCTCTCGCAAGGCAACCGCGTGCGCCAGGATCCGATCCCGGCCAGCCGCGGCCTGATCCTCGACCGGCGTGGCCGGGTGCTGGTCGACAACGAGCCTGCCTTCCAGCTCGAACTGATTCCGGAACAGACGCCCGAGCTTCCCGGCACGCTGCAACGCCTCGCCGCGCTGGGTTTGCTCGATCGGGACGACATCGAGCCGCTCAAGCGCATCATCCGCTCGCGCCGCGGTTTCGACAGCGTGCCCGTGAGGCTGCGGCTCTCGGATGAGGAAATCGGCCGCTTTGCGGTGCACCGCTTCGAATTCCAGGGAGTGGAACTGCGCGCGCGGCAGACCCGCCACTACCCTTTCGGGGAGCTCGGCGTCCACGCGCTCGGCTACGTGGCCGCAGTCAGCGAGGACGATCTCGATCGCATCGACAAGCCCGGCTACGCGGGCACCACGCTGATCGGCAAGCTCGGCGTCGAGAGCGCCTACGAGGCGCAGCTGCACGGCCTCAACGGCTACCAGCAGATCCTGGTGAACGCGCAGGGGCGCTCGGTGAAATTCCAGGGCGCCTACCAGCCCGACCTGCGGGCGGAAGCGCCGGTGGCGGGCAAGGACCTGGTGCTCGCCCTCGACCTGCCCACGCAGCAGGCGGCCGAGGAGGCGCTGGGGGATCGGCGCGGCGCGGTCGTGGCGCTCGATCCGACCAATGGCGACGTGCTGGCGCTGGTGAGCCATCCCGGGTTCGATCCGAGCCTGTTCGGCCGCGGCCTGACGCGCAGTGAGTACTCGCTCCTGACCGGCAACGAGGACAAGCCACTGCTGAACCGCGCGCTGCGCGGCGCCTACCCGTCCGGGTCCACGATCAAGCCGGTGATGGCGCTGGCTGGCCTCAGTTACGGGATCGTCGATCCGGAGCGGCGGGAATTCTGCAACGGGGCGTTTCATCTGCCGGGCAGCAGCCACCTGTACCGCGAAGGCAAGGGCGGCAAACACGGCGCAGTCAACCTGGTGGACGCCGTGGCGCGATCCTGCGATGTGTATTTCTACAGCCTCGCCGCGCAGCTCGGCGTCGACCGCATCGCCGCGTTTGCCGCGCAGTTCGGCATCGGCGCGCTCACCGGCATCGACATCAGTGGCGAGAAACCAGGGCTGCTGCCGACGCCGCAGTGGAAGAAGCAGGCCTTCAAGCGCCCCCAGGACCAGATCTGGTTCCCGGGCGAAACCGTCAATTTCGGCGTCGGCCAGGGCTACCTGCTGGTGACTCCGCTCCAGCTGGCGCACATGGCCGCAACGCTCGCCGGGCGCGGCCAGAGCTTTCAGCCGCGCGTCGTGATGGGCGAACGCGCTGCCGGCGGCGCCATCGTGCGCAACGCGCCGGTGGCCACGCGGGGCGCCACCGGCATCAGCGATGAAAACTGGGCGCTGGTACTGCGCGGCATGATCGGCGCCACCACCTACGGGACCGCCGCCGCGATCAGCAAGGATGCGCGCTATACCATTGCCGGCAAGACCGGCACCGCGCAGGTGTACACCGTGGCGCAGAATGCCCGCTACAACGAGAAGACCGTCGCCGAGCGGCTGCGCGACCACGCCTGGTTCATAGCCTTCGCGCCCGCTGAAGCGCCGCGCATAGCGATCTGCGTACTGGTGGAGAACGGCGGCTTCGGCGCCAGCGCCGCTGCGCCCATCGCCCGCCGCGTGCTGGACGCCTACCTGCTCGCGGGCCCGGTCGCCGGGGCCGCGGCCGCATCCCCCCCGGCTGCCACGAGAGCTCCGCCGCCATGATCCTGGACGACAACCGCGATTCTGCCGCGCGCCGGACTTTTTCGGCCACGGCGCGGCTATTGTCCGCTCTGAAACTGGACGGACCGCTGCTGGTGGGGCTCGCACTGCTCGCAGTCTACGCGCTGGTCGTGCAGTACAGCGCTTCGGGACAGAGCCTCGAGACGATCCTGCGCACGCTGATGCGCATCGGGATCGGCGCCTTCGCCATGATCGCGCTGGCGCACAGCAGCCCGAATTTCCTGCGGAGCCTGGCGCCCTGGTTGTACGGCGCCGGCATCGTGCTGCTCCTCGTCGTCGACGCGATCGGCTACGTCGGCAAGGGGGCGCAACGCTGGCTCGACCTGGGGCTGATCCGCTTCCAGCCCTCCGAGATCATGAAGCTCGCGGTACCGATGCTCGCCGCGTCGTTCATGCACGAGCGCCGCCTGCCGCCCGACTGGCGCAACCTCATGGTGCTCGCCGCAATCGTGATCCTGCCCGCCGCGCTGGTCGCCATGCAGCCCGACCTCGGCACCGCGGTGCTGATCTTCGCCACCGGCGCCCTGGTGGTGCTGATGGCGGGCCTCCAGTGGCAGGTCATCGCCGGGCTCGCCTGTGCCGGCGCGGGCGCTGCGTTCGTCGGCTGGCGCTTCCTGCACGACTACCAGCGCCAGCGCATCCGCATCTTTCTCGATCCGCAGTCCGATCCGCTGGGTTCGGGTTATCACATCATCCAGTCGCAGATCGCGATCGGTTCCGGGGGCCTGTTCGGCAAGGGTTGGATGAACGGCAGCCAGGCGCAGCTCGACTTTCTTCCCGAGCGTTCTACGGATTTCATTTTCGCCGTAATAGGCGAGGAATTCGGCCTGCTGGGGCTGATCGTGCTGATGGTGCTGTACCTGTTCATCGTCTCGCGCGCCGTATTCCTGGCGAGCCAGTCCAGCGGCACCTTCGCGCGGCTCCTGGGCCTGAGCCTGGCGCTGACTTTCTTCGTCTACGTATTCATCAATGCCGGCATGGTCAGCGGGCTCCTGCCCGTGGTCGGCGTGCCATTGCCGCTCATCAGCTACGGCGGCACCTCCGTCGTGACGCTGCTGGCGGGGTTCGGTATTCTCATGGGCCTGTATTCGCACCGGAAGCTCGTCAACTCGTGATGCCGCGCGGCGTGTTGCTTTCCCTGAGCCTGGCCCTCGCGCCGCAGCTGTCGCCAGCCACCGCGCAGGCGGCCGACACGCCTGCGGCCGCGGCGCCTGCGCCCGGGGCGAGCGCCGAACCCGAGCGCGTGCTGCCGGGCCACACGCGCTTCGACCTCGACCGCGCCGATATCGCCGCCTTCGTCCAGCGCATGACCGGCAAGGGTTTCACGCGCGAAGCGGTCTACGCGCTGCTCGGTAAGGCCGAGCCGCAGCCCAGGATCATCGAAGCCATGAACCGGCCGGCGGAGAAGTCGCTCGCGTGGTGGGAATACCGTGCCCGCTTCCTCAACAGCGAGCGGATCGACGCGGGTGCGCGCCTGTGGCGCGAACATCGCGAGCTGCTCGACGCCATCGCCATGCAGCGGCACGTGCAGCCCGAGTACGTGCTCGGCATCGTCGGCGTCGAGACCTTTTTCGGCCGTATTATGGGACGCTACCGGGTGCTCGACGCGCTCGCCACCCTGGCCTTCGACTATCCGGCGCGCGGCGACTTCTTCCAGCGCGAGCTCGAGCAGTTCCTGCTGCTGACGCAAAGCGGCGAAATCGACCCGCTGACCGCGCTGGGCTCCTACGCCGGCGCCATGGGAGCGGCACAGTTCATGCCCTCGAGCTTCCGGAATTTCGCGGTTGACGAGAGCGGCACCGGGCGTCGCGACCTGTGGACGGACTGGGCCGACATCTTCGGGAGCGTGGCCAATTACCTTGCGCAGCATGGCTGGGAGTACGGTCAGCCGGTGCTGGCCGAGGCTACGCTGGGCACTGCGCCCGAGCCGGTTGCAGCTCCGGGCAGCACGCTCAATGAGACACTGGGCGCGCTGCGCGGTCGGGGCATGCAGGTGGTGAGCCTGCTGGATGACGCGACGCCGTGCCTGACGATTGCGGCGCCACTGAGCGAGGGCATGAGTTACCGGGTAGGCTTCCGCAACTTCTACGTGATCACGCGCTACAACCACAGCCCGCTGTACGCCATGGCGGTGAATGATCTGGCGCAGGCCATCAGCGCGCGCGTGCTGGCGCCCGACGCGCCCTGATGCGCGGGCCGCAGGCGGCAGCCGGGGCTGTCATGACGCTGCTGCTCGCCGCCTGCGTGGGCGCGCCGCGCCGCCCCACCCCGCCGGTCACCGCGCCGCCGCAAGAGGCGGTCCCCGACGCGGTGCCGCGTGCCGAACCGCGCAGCAGCCACGGCAACCCACCCTTCTACGACGTGAACGGCCGGCGCTATACGGTGCTGGCCAGCGCCGACAGTTACCTCGAACGGGGCGTGGCCTCCTGGTACGGGCCCGACTTCCATGGCCACAACACCTCGAGCGGCGAGCGCTATGACATGTACGCCATGACCGCCGCGCACCGCACGCTGCCGATTCCCTGCTATGCGCGCATCACCAATCTTGGCAACGGCCGCAGCGTCGTCGTGCGCATCAACGATCGCGGCCCATTCGTGGCCAACCGCATCGTCGACCTGTCCTATGCGGCGGCCACGCGCCTCGACATTGTGCGCACCGGGACCGCGTTCGTCGAACTGCGCACCATCGGTCCGGGCGAGGCGCCGCCCGAAGCCGCACCACCCGAACCCGCAGCACCCGCAGCCACACCGCCCGAGGCCAGGACGGTCGCGCTGTACATTCAGGTCGGCGCCTTCGCCGACCAGAGCAACGCGCAACGGGTGATCGACCGGCTCCAGTCCAGCGGCGTCCCGCACGTCTTTTCACTCGCCAACAGCGACACCGGGCGGGTGGTGCGCCGGGTGCGCATCGGCCCGATTGCCACCGTCCTGGAATTCGACCAGCTGGCGGAGCGGCTGGCTGCGCTCGGTTACTCCGAGGCCCGGCTCGCCAATGACTGAGGCGGGCCGCTACACTGCGCACCGCCCTGGCGCCGCCAGCGGTATTCACTGTGCTCCCGGAGACCTGCTGATGAAGTCGAGCCGTCGCAATATCATCCCCGCCGCGCTGGCCCTGATTCTGGCGTTGTGCGCTGGCTTGCCTGCCGATGCAGTGGGCGTGCCGGTGGCGCAACCCGCCATGGCGCCGCCGCTCGCCACGCCGCCCGTGATCGAGGCGCGCAGCTGGATACTGGTCGATTTCGCCTCCGGACAAACCTTGGCGGCAGGCAATGCCGACCAGCGCGTCGAGCCGGCGAGCCTGACCAAACTCATGAGCGCCTACGTGGTGTTCAGCGCCCTGCGCGACGGCCGCCTGAAGATGAGCGAGGAAGTGCTGATCAGCGAACACGCCTGGCGCGCCGAGGGCTCCCGCACCTTCGTGCAGGTCGGCACGCGGGTGCCGGTCGAAGTGCTCGTCAAGGGCATGATCGTGCAGTCGGGGAACGACGCCACCATCGCGCTCGCCGAGCGTGTGGGCGGAAGCGAACCGGCGTTCGTGCAGATGATGAATGGCTACGCGCAGCGGCTCGGCATGGGCGGCACGCACTTCGAGGACGCCAGCGGCCTGCCCTCGCCCACCCACTACAGCACGGCGCGCGACCTGGCGACGCTGTCGCGCGCGATCATCCGCGATTTCCCCGAGTACTACGGCATCTATTCGCTGCGTGAGTACACCTGGAACAAGATCCGCCAGGAGAATCGCAATGGCCTGCTGGAACGCGATCCCACCGTTGATGGCATCAAGACCGGTCACACCGAGACCGCGGGCTACTGCCTGATCAGCTCGGCGCTCCGTTCCGGCATGCGGCTGGTGTCCGTGGTGCTGGGCACATCGGGAGTCACGGCCCGCGAAACTGCGAGCGCTGCGCTGCTGAACTACGGCTTCAATTTCTACGAGTCGATCACCGTCAAGAAAGCGGGCGAAATGGTACTCAGGCCGCGCGTCTACAAGGGTGCGGAGCAGTACATCGCCGTGGGACCGCGCGGCGCCGTACAGGTCACGGTGCCGCGGGGCCAGGGCGCCACGGTCAGTACGCGCGCCACCGTACGCGGGCCGCTGATCGCGCCGCTCGCTGCCGGCGGCGTGGTGGGCGAACTGCAGGTGGACGTCGCCGGCAAGACGGTGGCCAGGGTGCCGCTCTACCCGGTGACCGCCGTGGCCACAGGGGGCCTGTGGCGCCGGATGATCGACACGATCAGCCTGTGGTTCTAGCCGGGCGGTACGCGCGTCATGGCCGAACCACTGCCGCTTTGCCATCTCGACGGTGCGCTGCTGCCGCTGCGCGAGGCGCGCATCTCGCCGCTCGATCGCAGTTTCCTGTTCGGCGACGGCGTCTACGAGGTTATCGCACTGCACGGCGGCTACGCTTCGCGGCTGCACGCCAATATTGCCCGGCTGAAGCGCAGCCTCTCGGAACTGCGCATCCGCAATCCGCACAGCGACGCGCGCTGGAACGAACTGGTGCAGGAACTGGCGGCAGCCAATGGCGGCGGGGATCTGTACGTCTATCTGCAGGTCTCGCGCGGCGCCGAATTCGGTCGCAATCACGCGCCACTCCCCGACCTCGAACCGACGGTGTTCGGGTTCTGCGCGCCACTCCCGGCGACACCCGCGGAAGTGCTCGAACACGGGGTCGCGTGCATCACGGCCGAGGACACCCGCTGGGCACGGTGCGACATCAAGTCGGTGGCGCTGCTGGCCAACGTGCTGTTGCGCCAGCAGGCCGTCGAGGCCGCCGCGGCGGAGACCATCCTGCTGCGCGCGGGCTGGCTCACCGACGCCAGCGCCTCGGCCGTGCACGTGGTGATCGACGGCGAGATCCGCACGCCGCCGCGCAGCCATCAGCTGCTCCCGGGCACCACCCGCGGGCTCATCGAGGAACTCGCCGCGGCCCATGCCATTCCCTGCCGCAGCGTCCCGGTGAGCGAGGCGGGCTTGCGCGGCGCGGACGAAATCTGGCTGAGCGCGGCGACGCGCGGAGTGGTGGCGGTCACGCACCTCGATGGCGTAAGCGTCGGGAACGGCCGGCCCGGACCGCTGTGGCGGCGCATGCGCGCGCTGGTCGAAGCGAGCTGGGTGCGGCCCTAGGCCGGAGCGGGCTCGCGCAGGATCAGCGGCGCTCCTTCCAGCGGCAGGCGTAGGCGTAACCGGCCACTCCGGCCGGCGTCTGCGCGATCAGCCAGGGTCGGTGCGCGAGATTGCGCAGGTGCGCGTACCACGCGAAAGTCATGAAGATATCGGAGATCAGCAGCAGTGCTATGGTGCGGAATATCACGGGCATGCGCGCGTTCTGCGCCGCGGGCGGTTCGCTTGTCACCGCCGGCAGGCTATGCTGCCGGGCATGACCAGCCCGGAACTGCTCACCTTTCCCTGTGATTACCCGATCAAGGTGATGCTGCGCGCGGGCGCCGGGCCGCGCGCCCATGTCGACGCGGTTATGGCGCGTCACGCGGGCGCCGCGGTCAGCGCGGCGGCCACCGCGCGCCCTTCGGCCCAGGGCAATTTCAGCGCCGTGACTTATACGATCCGCGCGCGGGACCCGCAGCATATCGCGGCGCTGTTTGCCGACCTGAAGGAGATCGATGGTGTGCTGATGGTGCTGTAGTACCGGGATCCGGACCGGCGCGCGCGGGATCCCTAGCGGCTGACCGCCGTGGAATTCCGGCTGCGATCAGGCACGATCCTGTCTGCGCGCAGCTGCGCGAGCGCGCGGCGCTCACGCGCCGCATGCTCCCGGGCCACACGCACGATGTCCTGGAAGCGCGGATCCTTGCGCAACTGTTCGTAGGCGGGTTCCAGCCCGAGAAAGTACCAGGCGTCGTTCAGTTCATAACGCGTGACTAACGTCGAGCGCAGCTCGGCGATGGCCTCATCGTTGCGGCCCAGCAGCGCCAGCGCCACGGGCCGCATCGGGTGCTGCCATAGCGTCCCCCTCCCGAGGGCGGTCGCCTCGTGGTCCATCGCGGCTAGCGTCGCTTCGAGCAGGCGCCGGCCGCGCACTGCCTGGCCAGACTGAATAAGCAGATCGGCGAGCCCAACCACATTCATATACCCGCTGGAGGGGTCGTGCACAGTCGGTTGATCGGCGGTATCCCATTCGGTCTGCGATCGTTCCGCCAGGACGCTGATGGCCTGCCGATACTGGCCTGTGATGCGCGCGCGCAGTCGCAGCGCAGCTATGGGCAGGGGTTCGGCGATGGGCGTAATCGCCCCGAGCGCGAGCGCGCGGTAACTTTGCAGACCCGCCGCGGATAACCTGCCCTGGGCCAGCAGCAAGGCCGCCATGAGCACGGGATTCGCCGGCGGCACTGCACGCGTAACCTGCTCTGCGGCATCGAGATCCTGAACCTCCAGGTAGAGGTTCTGCAGCACCTGTCGCGGCTGCGCGGCGGTGGGATCCGCGGCAACGACCTGTTCAGCAATCTTGATCGCTTCGGCGAAGCGGCCTGAAGACCAGTAGACCTCGGCCAGGCGCTCCAGCGCGGGTACGAACAATGGATTGAGTCGCAGCGCGTCCTGCAGGAGTTTCTCGGCCCCTGCACAGTCACTGCGGCCATAGCACAGGTAGACTGCCTTGACGACGTCAAGCCTTGGCTCAAGCGGGTCGAGCTTGAGCGCCCTGTCAATCAAGGTGAGCGCTTCGCCCCTGCGTACCGGATTCTCATAGACCACCGCCGCCAGCTCCTCCAGGGCCTGCACATCGCTGGGGTTGAGTTCCAGTGCCTTGCGGTAGTCGGTCTCCGCGACGGCCAGATCAGAGAACGCGTTGACGTAACCCCGTTCAGCGTAGGCGCGGCTCGAGCGCGCATTGAGCGCGAGGGCGTGATCGAGCAATGCCAGCGCGGCACGCTGCACCGTGCGGAAGCGGCCTGCGTGGTCCGGACTGGTATCGTACTCGGCAACCCGGACATTCGCCCGCGCCAGCAAAATCATTGCGTCCGCATACTGCGGGTCGATGGCGATGGCGCGCGCTGCATGGTCGGCGGCCGCCTTCATGTCCGCCCGGCGCCAGGTCTCGAGCAGCCTGCTACCCTGCAGGTACTCGAGATAGGCTTCAAAAGAAGTTGATTCCGGCTTCCTCGGCACCTCGCCTGGCTGCAGGCTGATGCTCAGCGCGCGCGCGACCTCGAGCGCTATGGCGTCCTGCAGTTCGAAGACATTCTGCGGGCTCTTGTCAAATTGCATCGACCAGACATGCCCGCCGGACTGTGCGTCGACCAGCTGCGCCGTGACACGCAGGCGCTGCTGGTCCCGTTGCACGCTGCCTTCGAGTATGTAGCGGGCTCCGAGCTGCCGGCCGATATCCCGCACGTCCAGATCCCGGCCCTGAAAGGAAAACGACGAAGTCCTGGCGATCACCTCGAGGTTCTCGAAGCTTGCCAGTTGATGCAGCAGCGCCTCCGGGATGCCCAGGGCGAGGATGTCGTCTTCGCGATCACCGTTCAGGTCTTTGAAAGGAAGTACCGCTATGGACCGCGGCGGCAACGTGGCCGCAGCCGCAGGTGCAGCCGACGTGTGCAGCGGGCGGCCCCACATGGCCCATCCGGCCGCCACCACCGCCACCACGACCACGGCCATGACGAGCGGCAGCGCAAGGGCAGTAGCCCGCTTCCGGGGCGCATCGGTACGCAGTGGCGCGACCCCAACCGGCTCGTAGAGCGGCTCAACCGCGCACGCGAACCGATAGCCCCGGCCCCGGACGCCAGCGATGTAGCGCGGCTCCTGCGGATCGTCGCCGAGGGCGCTGCGCAGCAATTTGACCCGCTGGCTTACCGTTTCCGGATTGACAACGACCCGCGGCCATACCTGCCGCATCAACTCATCGGTAGTCGCGACGTTGGGGGCTGCGCGCGCAAGGGCGACCAGCAGATCGAAAGTCAGGCGCGGCAGGGGAACTTCCACGCCGCCGCGCGTGGTGACGGCGCGGCCAAGATCGATGAGCAGATCACCCGCACGGTAGCGGGTGACCTCTGACGCGGGCGGAGGGTCAGCGGCGCTCGTCGGGGGCTGCACAGCCGGGAACCGCCAGCGCCAGGTACGTCAGGCGACTGCGGTGCGCGTACCACTGGCGTCCCCGCCTCAGTTCCGTTTGCATGACGCAACCCGCCAATCCGCCGGAGCAGAAGCATACTCCCCCGACCGCCGCCGGACCAAGCCACGCCGCTGGCGAGGCCTGGCCGACAGGCGAGGTGGCGGCGTCAGGTTACGGCACGCCAAGATGCTCTTATTCGCTCTCGCCCCCGCGCCTCGGGCAACCTTCAAACTGCAGCACGGGGAAACCGCTGGGCACCGCGCGCGGCACCAGCCTGCACAGGTGCTCCTTGCGGGCGCGCTCGTCCAGCAGGCCCTCGCGCACGAAGGCCAGCAGATTGCGAAACTCCTCCGGGCCCAGGCCGATCGGTGTCGCCAGCAGCGGATCGAGTCTCGCCAGCACCGGCGCCATCGGTCCGATGGGCAGCGTGAGATCGTTGTCCACCCCGGCCGTGATCGGATCGTAATCACGCACCGACAGGAATACGTCCAGGTGATGGCGGATCGCATCCTCGAGGCGGGTGAAAGCGCCGTTGTGAAAGAAGGCGGGCTGCAGGGCCACGTTCCGCAGCGGCGAGCTGCGAAACTTGTAACGGTCGGCCGGGTTGCCGGTGATCTGCTCCAGGCCGAAATCCTCATTCCGGCCCGGTCCGTCGAAGATCACGTTGCCCTTGCCCACGCCAAAGGCCGGCGCAAGTTGCGGCACGCCGATCACGTGCATCTGGAAATCACTG
Organism: Gammaproteobacteria bacterium; assembly: GCA_025357915.1. Taxonomy (GTDB): domain Bacteria; phylum Pseudomonadota; class Gammaproteobacteria; order Steroidobacterales; family Steroidobacteraceae; genus FEN-1191. The sequence continues at coordinate 96,766 of JANYLH010000004.1, read as the reverse complement.
AACATCTCATTGGATTGCCCGGCGACGGCGTGGCATTGCACGCATTTGCCCTTGCCGAAAAATATCAGCGCGCCGCGCTTCTGCGACTCGCTCAAGGCTGATTTCTCGCCGCGCGCATAACGATCGATGGGCGCATTGGCAAACACCAGCGTGAATTCGAACTCGGCAATGGCCCTACCGAACATGATGAAATCAATGGCTCCCCCGGCGGCTACCGCAGGAAACAGTGCCCCGAATTTCCGGCGATAGGCCGGCGTTGAATTCAGCCGCTCGAGCACCGCCTGGCGGATCGGCTCGTTGCGAAAGCCGCTGGCATCCGGCAAGGGCACGACCGATCCGAGGCCGTCATCAAACTGGTCGAACTCGGGCCCGATGGTTCCCTTCGTGCCGGTGAACCCGGCCACTTCGACCAGTTCGGTCGGGGGTATGTGGGCCTGGGCGATCAGCAGATGAGTCACGATGGGATCGTACGGCGGGAAGCGGCTGGTCCCTTCCGGCTGCGGAAAGCTGTAGCCCGCGGAATTATCGAAGGGATCGCCTGAGAGCGCGGCGAACCGGCCGTTCCACATCAGCTTGGGATAGAACGCCGTGTTGACGGCGGTTGGAGTGCGGCGCTGGTTGCGGGGGCCGGCGCGATTGGGTCCCACCCGATTATTGTTCTGGACGCCAATCGCGATCGACTGGCTGTCACCGAAGCCGTTTGCGGGTGAATGGCACCCGCCACAGGTATTGTCGGAGTGCAGCCCCCCGCTCGTGTCGAACCACAACAGTCGGCCGAGGTCCGCCAGCTGCCTGTTGACCGGCCGGCCCAGCCGCGCCGGCAGCCGCGCTTCCACCTGGCCACTGAAACCCGCGGCATGCAGGACCCCCGTCAGGCGGCCGTCGAGATCCTCGGCGTTCGCGGCGGATCCGGCCGCCGCCAATCCCAGGGCCAGGGCAGTCATCACCAAGGTGATCCGCTTTCCAACCAGATGTGCCATGTGATTCTCCTCTTCCCGATCACTGTAACTACAAATGTGCAGGTACCGGCCTGCCCGGCCAGCGCCGGACAGGCCGATAAGACGACGCGCTAGGGAACGCGCGGATTCGCCTGGGTGAACAGGCCGTTGGGATTCCTGAGATAGAGCCACGCATTCACGGTCCAGAAGGGAACCGGCTCATCGTTGCTCCACACGTCGAGGCTACCGGCGAAGCCTTCCGGGGGCGGGCCGCTGGCCGGCATGCAGGCGAAGGGAATGGCGTACTCGAGCGAAACCAACCGCAGTTTCGTCTGGCCGGGCAGGAAGGCATAGAGCAGTATTTCCGGATGCGCCGGGTCGAAGTTGCAATCCAGCCACTTGGGGTTGAGATAGTGGAATCCCTCGCCAGGGACATCCGGACTTCCCTGGAAGTAGCCCTCGGCCACGGCCACGTTGACGTCCCGGTACTTTTCGGTCGCCTCCTTGGCCACCTCGAGCTGATCCTCCGTCCGGTCGGAAAGTCTCAGCATGTCTGACAGGCCCAATATTCGCTGGCCCGGGCTGGAGGGTGCCGCGGCCACTGCGGCGCCGGCGGCAGTCAGACATGCAGCGGCAAACAGAGCCGTGCAGACGACAGTCGTGGCAGATCGACGAATGTTCTTCATGGGGTACCCCTTGGGTATCAAACGGTTGAGTTCAGGTTCAAGTGAGCGGCTCCCTGCCGCTCGGGAACCATCCTCAGGTACCCGGCTGCACCGTGCATGAAGGTAGCGGGAAGAATCCGGTAAGGATTCGTGAAGTGTGCTGGCGAGTCAGCGCCCGGTCCGTCCATCGCCTGGTGGGAGCCGGCTGAGCAGGAGCGGCGCCAGCTCGCGCCCCGCCTGCTCTACGCCGGAGGGCCCACCGAGCGCGGCGAGCTGCGTCATCTCCAGGCCGGCATAGCCACAGGGGTTGATGCGCCCGAACGGTTCGAGGTCCATGTTCACGTTGAGCGCGAGCCCGTGGTAGCTGCCGCAGCGGCGGACGCGCAACCCCACGCTCGCCAGCTTGCGCCCCCCGACGTAGACGCCGGGCGCCCGCTCACGGCAGGCCGCAGTGATGCCATACCGCGCGGCCAGATCGATCACGGCGCGCTCGAGCGCCGTGACCAGCTCGCGCACGCCCAGCTCGGCGCGCCGCAAGTCGATCAGCGCGTACACGACCAGCTGCCCCGGTCCGTGATAGGTCACCTGCCCGCCGCGGTCGATGCGGACCAGCGGGATATCGCCTGCCGCCAGCACGTGCGCGGGGTCGCCGTTCATGCCGAGCGTAAACACCGGCTCGTGCTCGAGGAGCCAGAGTTCGTCGCGCGTGTGCTCGTCACGCGTATCGGTGAAGCGCTGCATGGCTCGCCAGGTCGGCTCGTACGGGACCCGACCCAGCCACTTGACATCGAGTGGCGACACGGGCGACACACCCGGGTGCAGCTGCGCGTTCAAGGCGCGTGCGCGCCGCTGCCGGCACCCAGCCCCAGGCCGACGTTGTTCCCGGCAAGCGCCTGTTCCGCGCGATAGCTGGAACGCACCAGCGGGCCCGAAACGCACTCGCGAAAGCCGCGCGCCAGCCCCACTTCGCGGTAACGAGCGAACTCGTCCGGCGTGACGAAACGCTCGACTGCGAGGTGATGCACCGTGGGCCTCAGGTACTGGCCGAGCGTCAGGATATCCACGCCGGCCGCGCGCAGCTCGTTCATGCACTCGACGATCTCGGCGTCCGTTTCGCCCAGGCCCAGCATCAGGCTGCTCTTGGTCAGCACGCCCGGCCGATGGGTCTTGGCGTGCGCCAGCACGGCCAGCGTCTGTTCATAGCCGGCGCGCGGATCGCGCACCGGGTGCGTCAGGCGCCGCACGGTCTCGATATTCTGTGCGAACACCTCGAGGCCAGATTCGACCACCAGCTCCACGTCGCGCAACACGCCCTGGAAATCGGGCGTCAGTGCCTCCACGGCCGTGGCCGGTGTGCGCCGCTTGATGGCGCGCACGCAGGCGGCGTAGTGCGCGGCGCCGCCGTCGGGCAGATCATCGCGGTCGACGGAGGTCAGCACGACGTACCTGAGTTTCATGAGTTCGACGCTGGCGGCGACATGGGCCGGCTCGTCCGCGTCAAGCCAACCGCGGGGGTTGCCGGTGTCAACCGCGCAGAAACGACAGGCACGTGTGCACACCGCGCCCATGACCATGATGGTGGCGGTGCCGGCGTTCCAGCATTCACCGATGTTCGGGCACTTGGCTTCTTCGCAGACGGTCGCCAGGCGGTGCTCGCGCACCGTGCGCCTGACGGCGTCAAACCCGGCGCCCGCGGCGAGCGGCGCCTTGAGCCAGCGCGGCTTGCCGGTGAGTCCGCGCGGATCCGGGGACGGGCGGGCGCGGGCGCCGTCCTTGATGGCGGTGAAACCCTGCGGCGTCAGGTATTTCTCGCCACTCCGGGGCGCCGCGCTGACGACGGGAATGTTCTTGAATTCGCTCATGCCTGTTCAGACTCCCACATCATCGTGCGCCCTCTCGTTCAGTGCGGCAAGGCGCTCTGCCGTGCCCACGTCGGTCCAGGCTCCATCGAACCGTTCGCCGCTGAGGCGGTGTGCGGCGATGGCGGAGCGCAGCAGCGGCAGCAGCGGAAAGCGGCCGGGTGCGCAGGCGGCGAACAATGCGGGACGGAACACGCCGATACCGGAGTAGGTCAGGCGCGGCTCGCCCGTTTCCTCGACCGCGCCGTTGCGCAGCGCAAAGTCGCCGCGCGGATGATGCGCGGGGTTGGGCACCAGCACCAGGTGGGCCAGCGCCTGCGGCGCGATCGCCAGGCGCGAGAAATCAATACTTGTGAAGGTGTCGCCGTTGACAACGATGAACGGCGCATCCCCAAGGAGCGCAAGCGCGTTGCAGATGCCGCCGCCCACTTCGAGCGCGCCGTCGGGTTCCTCGCTGTAGTGGATGCGCAGGCCATAACGCTCGCCGCTCCCCAGCGCTGCGCGCAGCTGCGCGCCGAGCCACGACAGGTTGATCACCGCCTCGCCTACCCCGGCACGCGCCAGCGCCTCGAGGTGCCAGGCGATCAGCGGCTTGCCGCGAACCTGCAGCAGGGGCTTGGGCGTGTGATCGGTGAGCGGACGCAGGCGCTCGCCGCGCCCCGCCGCCAGCACCATGGCTTTCAAGCCGGCACCGCGGCGAGCGCACGCGCGTTGGCCGCGGCGAGCCCCGGCGCCAGATCCCGCTCCACCCAGGCGCTGAAGCGCTGCAATTCGCGGTAGCGCTTGGCCGTGTCGCGCACGTATTCGAGCGTGAGCGGAAGGTCGGCGAGATAGGCACGCTTGCCGTCCCGGTACCACAAGCGCGCGAAGATGCCGAGCACCTTGATGTGGCGCTGGAGCCCCGCCAGGTCGAACCAGCGCAGGAACTGCTCGTTGCTGGCGCCGACGTCTGCTCCTGCGACGCGCAGCTGCTCGCGGTGGCCCGCGAGCCAGGCCACGACGCGCGCACGCGGCCAGGCGATGTAGCAATCCTTGAGGAGCGAGACCAGGTCGTAGCCGATCGGTCCGGCGACGGCGTCCTGGAAGTCGATGACGCCGGGACTCCGCTCCGGCGTGATCATGAGATTGCGCGAATGATAGTCGCGGTGGACCAGCACGACCGGCTGGGTCAGCAGCTCCCGGATCAGGAAACTGAAGGTCTCGGCCAGCAGCGCCGCCGTGTCCGCGTCCGGGGCGAGCTGCAGGTGGCGGGCGCAGAACCAGTCCGGCAGCAGGCGCATTTCGCGCTCGAGCGCCTCGACATCGTAGGGCTGCAGTTCGTCGCGCGCGGCTGCGGCACCCCGCAGCTGGATCAGCGCCAGGGTAGCCAGGGCGTCACCGTAGAGTTGCCCGGCATCGCCGCCGCCGCGCAGCCGCGCGAGCATGTGGGTGCTGCCGAGGTCTTCGAGCAGCAGCAGGCCGCGCGTGACGTCGGCCGCCTCGACCTCGGGCACATGCACGCCGCAGCCCTGGAGTAGCCGCGTTACCTGCAGGTAAGGCCGGGTGTCCTCCTTTCCCGGCGGCGCGTCCATGACGACCCGAGTCGCCCCCGCAGGCTGCCAGACCCGGAAATAGCGGCGAAAACTGGCATCGGCCGAGGCCGGCTCGAGTCGGCAGTCGCGCGGCCAGCCCAGCTCGTCCGCCAGCCAGTCCCGAATCATCGCAATCCGTGCATCGCCCATCCGCTATTCACCCTGCAACCGAGGGCCCGGCCGTGATTGGCTGGGGCCAGCGGGAACCGCGGCCATTATAATGGCCGGGCCCATGATTGCCTTCCCGCACCGCCACGTCCGTCCGCATTTCCTGCTGCTGATCTGGGCCTGCGCGGCACTCGCGCGGGCCGCGGAAGCGCCCTGTCCGCCGGCGGCTGCGGACGCGCCACCATCACTGGCGATCCCGGACGGCACGATCCACTGGTCGGGCTGCCAACTGGACATTGCGGCCAACGGCGACACGGAACTGAGCGGGGACGTCACGCTGAGCATCGGCGGTCGCGAAATGCACTGCGATCGCCTGAGCTTCAACGCGCTCACGCAGGAGATCAAGCTCGCCGGCACCGTGCGCTATGCAGACCCTTCGCTGCGCGTCACCGGCGATGCCGGCAACTACGGGAGCGGGGGCGCGCAGTTCAGCCACGCGCAGTTCGAAATGCTCCAGCACCCGGGGCGCGGCGAGGCCGAAACGGTGTCGACAGCAAAGGCCGGTCTCGTGGTGCTCGACCGGGTCACTTACACGACCTGCCCCAAGGGGAAGGCCGACTGGGAGCTGCGGTCCCGGCGCATCACGCTCAACACCCGCTCGCAGCGCGGCGTCGGTCAAAGCACGCGCGTGGTATTCAAGGGCGTGCCGATTCTCTACCTGCCCTGGATTTCCTTTCCGCTCTCCAGCGCGCGCCAGACCGGACTCCTGTTCCCGATGCTCGGCAGCTCCTCGCGCAGCGGCGCAACGCTGTCGATACCGTGGTACTGGAACATCGCGCCCAACCAGGACCTGACCGCGACGCCTACGCTCTATTCGCGCCGCGGCCTGGAGCTTGGCGCAGAGTACCGCCTGCTCACGCGTTCCGGAGACGGCACGCTGCGCGGCGAGTACCTGCGGGGCGACCGCCTCACGCACACGAACCGCAACTGGGTGGGGGCGAACGCGACGCGGTTCTTCGGCGGATCCTGGCGTGCGCAACTCGATGCACAGGAGGTCAGCGACACCCACTACTTCGAGGATTTCGCCGACGGCCCGCAGGCCACCAGCACCACTTTCCTGCCGCGTGACCTGCGCGTCGGCATGCGCGGCGATACCTGGCGGCTGGGCGCGCAATTGCTGAAGTTCCAGACACTCGATGACACGCTGGCCGCAAGCGACCGCCCGTACGCGCAACTGCCGCGGCTCACGGCCGTGGCGCAATGGCGCGGCACCTCCGGGCTGGGGAGCGCGCTGGAATCCGAGCTGGTCGACTTCCGCCGCGATACTGGCGCGAGCGGATGGCGGGGCCGGGTGCAACCGGGCATCAACTTCGACTACACGCGCCCGGGCTTCTATCTGCGGCCCGCAGCAAGCTGGGATTTCACAGCTTACCGGTTGCAGGCGGCGCCCACCGCCGCGGCGACACCGAGCCGGAACCTGCCGATTGTGACCCTGGACGGCGCAGTGCAGCTCGAACGCAGCACCGGACGCGGCGGCACCCGCCTGGTGACGCTCGAGCCCCGGATCAACTACGTCTACATTCCGTACCGCGACCAGGGCATGCTGCCGGTGTTCGACACCGGCGTTCCCGATCCCAATTTCGTCTCGCTGTTCCGCGCCAACCGCTACGCAGGGTTCGACCGCATCGGCGACGCCAATAACCTGACCATGGCCATCACGGCACGCATGCTGGAGTCGCGCACCGGCCAGCAGTACCTGAGCGCCACCGTGGGCCAGGCACTGCATTTTTCCCAACCGCGGGTCGCGCTGCCGGGTGAAACGGCGGATACGCGCCGCCGCTCCGACCTGCTCGCCAACCTCGAGCTGACGGCCTACCGGAACTGGAACCTGCACTACGACCTGGCCTGGAATCCGGACCAGTCGCACACCGAGAAATCGCTGCTGGGACTGCAGTACCGGCCGCAGGGCAACCAGGTGGTGAACCTCGGGTACCGCTACACGCGCGGCAGCGTCGAGCAGGGCGAAGCGTCGGCGGCCTGGCCGGTCGGCAAGCACTGGGACCTCTATGGCCGCCGCGTGTATTCCTTCCGGGACCGGCGCCCGATCGAGAATTTTGCCGGATTCCAGTACCGTGCCAGCTGCTGGGGAGTGCGCCTTGTCATCCGCGACTCGGTAAGCAACCGTTCCGGTACGCGCGATACCGGCTGGTACCTGCAATTGGAACTGAAGGGACTTTCCAGTGTCGGATCCGGTGCCGACTCTTTCCTGCAGGGTTCGATTCAGGGATACTCGCCGCCATGAAATTCCGCACTTTCCCCGGCCTGCTGATCGCAGCCCTGGCCAGCGGCGCGCTGCACGCCGCGGCTGCCGACGCCCCCTCGCCCCGCGCGCATGCCAGCCGCGGTACCACGCTCGATCGCGTGGTAGCCGTCATCAACGACGGGGTGGTGCTGCAGAGCGAACTCGACACCCAGGTCGCGGAAATCACCCAGCGCCTGCATGCGCAGAACGTACCGCTCCCGGAGCCCGCCGTGGTGCGCGAACAGGTGCTCGAGCGCCTGGTCCTCGAAGAAGTCCAGGCGCAGCGCGCCGAGCACGCCGGCATCGTCGTCTCCGATGAGCAGGTCAACGCGGCCCTCCAGGACATCGCGGCGCGCAACAAGGTCAGCTTCGACCAGCTGCCCGAAAAACTCACCAGCGAAGGATTGGTCTACGCCGATTACCGCAAGAATCTGCGCCGCGAGATCCAGCGCCAGATGCTGCGTTCGCGCGACGTCATGCAGCGCATCAACATTTCGCCGCGCGAACTCGAGCAGTACATGGAGCGCCAGAAGAACACGGCTTCGGGCAACAACGAATACAACGTCGCGCACATCCTGATCGCCGTCGCCCAGGATGCGAGCCCCACGCAACTGGCCGCGGCCAGGCAGAAGGCCGAGGACGTGGCGGCGCGCGCCGCGAAGGGCGAAGCCTTCAATCAGCTGGCAGTAACGTACTCGGACAGCCAGACCGCCCTGGAAGGCGGCGCACTCGGCTGGCTCAAGGGCCCCTCGCTGCCGACGTTCCTCGCCGACGTGATTCCGCGCATGAAGCCCGGCCAGGTCAGCGAAGTACTGCAGACCGGGAGCGGTTTCCATCTGGTCAGGCTCAACGAGATGCGCTCGGCGGCGGGCACGCAGATCGTCAAGCAGTCGCACCTGCGCCATATCCTGCTCAAGACCAGCGAGGTGGAGGACGACGCCACGGTGCAGCAGAAGCTTGCCACGATGCGCGCGCAGATCCTCGCGGGCAGCGCTGACTTCGCCGTGCTCGCCAAGACCAGCTCGGCCGATCCGGGCTCGGCTGTCGAAGGCGGCGACCTGGGCTGGGCCACGCTCGAGACCTTCGTGCCGGAATTCGCCCGACAAGCGGCCGCACTCAAGGACGGGGAAATCAGCGAACCGTTCAAGACCCAGTTCGGCTGGCATATCCTGCAAGTCCTGGGGCGGCGCGATTTCGACAATACGGCCACGGCCGAGCGCGAACAGGCCTATCAGCAGCTGCGCGAGAGCCGCGTCGACGAAGCCACCGAAATCTGGCTGCAGCAGTTGCGCGACGAGGCTTACGTCGAATTGCGGCTCTGAGCCGCGCCCGCCAGGGCACCGCTTCCGTGAGCGCCGCCGCACACGACACGTCTGCGCCCATCGCCCTGACCTGCGGTGAAAGCGCCGGCATAGGGCCGGACCTGTGCCTCGCGGTCGCGAAGGCCGCGCGCCGCTACCCGCTGGTGTGCCTTGCCGATCGCGAGCTGCTGCGCGATCGGGCGCGGCAACTCGGACTCGCCTGCAGGTTCCACGAGTACGCGCCCGGCACGCCTGCGGCACGTGGCGCGGGCGAGCTTACGATCCTGCACCAGCCACTCGAGTGTCCCGCCATTCCCGGGCGGCTCGAAGTGCGCAACGCGCCCGCAGTACTGCGGCTTATCGAGCGCGGCGTCGACGGCTGCCGGAGCGGTGAGTTCGCCGCCCTGGTCACCTCACCCGTGCAGAAAAGCATCATCAACGAAGCCGGCCTGCCCTTTACCGGTCACACCGAATTCCTGGCTGCACTCTGCGGCGCACCGCTCCCGGTCATGCTGCTGGTGGCCGGAAGGCTGCGGGTCGCACTCGCTACGACACACCTGCCGTTGCGTGCGGTGCCCGATGCAATCACGCAGGAGGGCCTGCTCGCCGTGCTCACGGTGCTGGATCGCGACCTGCGAGCGCTGTTCGGCATAGCCCGGCCACGCATCGGCGTGTGCGGCCTCAATCCACACGCCGGCGAGAACGGGCATCTGGGCACCGAAGAGCAGCGCATCATCAGCCCGGCGCTGGCGGCGGCGCGCCTCCAGGGGCTCGAGGTGCACGGGCCGTTTCCCGCCGACACGATGTTCGTGCCGCGCCATCTCGAGCCCTACGATGCGGTGCTCGCCATGTACCACGACCAGGGCCTGCCGGTGCTCAAGCATGCCGCCTTCGACACGGCGGTCAACGTCACGCTGGGCCTGCCGATCATCCGCACTTCGGTTGATCACGGCACCGCGCTCGACCTCGCCGGCACCGGGCGCGCCGCGGCGGGGAGCCTGATCGCCGCGCTCGAGCTGGCTTCCGGCCTGAGCACGCGGCTGCGCTAGGGCCGCCCGCCACTGATGCGCGCTCGCAAGCGGTTCGGCCAGCACTTCCTGCATGATCCGGCGGTGATCGCGCGGATCGTGGCCGCGATCGCGCCGCGGCCGGACGAGGCGCTGGTGGAAATCGGCCCGGGCCCGGGCGCACTGACCGGCCCGCTGCTGGCCATCATGGAGCGGCTCGATGTCGTCGAGATTGACCGTGATCTCGCCGCGGCCCTGCAACGGCAGTTTTCCGGCCAGCCGGGCTTGCGCATGCACCTGGGCGACGCCCTCGGGTTTGACTTCGCGGCGCTGGCGCGCGAGCGCGGCCGGAAACTGCGGGTAATCGGCAATCTCCCCTACAACATCTCCACGCCGCTCCTGTTCCGGCTGCTCGAAGCCAGCGACCAGATCATCGACATGCACTTCATGCTGCAGAAGGAGGTCGTCGATCGCATTGTCGCCCCGCCTGGCGGCCGGCAATACGGGCGCCTGGGGGTCATGCTGGCGCCGCGGGTACGCGCCACGAAGCTGCTGGACATCGGCCCGGGCGCGTTCCGGCCGCCCCCGCGCGTCTGGTCGGCGCTGGTGCGCCTGGAAGTGCTGCCCGACCCGCCGTCCTGGGCCGGCTTGCCGCAATTCGCGGCGGTGGTGAGCGCAGCCTTCGGGCAGCGGCGCAAGACGCTGCGCAACGCGCTGGCCGGACTCCTCAGCGCCGAGCAGATCGCCGCGGCCGGGATCGACCCGAAGGCGCGCGCGGAGACGCTGGCGGCGGGGCAGTTCGGGGAGCTGGCGCGGGCAGTGGCGGCCGCCGCGCCGCTGTGATTCACTAGGGGCATGTCCGGATACCGCCAATTGCTGGTCGCCATCGACCTCAGTGACCAGAGCCGCGCCATTGCTGCGAAGAGCGCCGAACTGGCGCGCCAGTGGCAGGCCCAGATGCGGCTCCTGCACGTCATCGAGTTCGTGCCCGTTGAACCCATGAGCGACGCGCTGGTGCCGGTGGTGCAGATCGACGACCGGGTCATCGCCCGGGCCCGCGAACAGATCCTGGCGCTGGCCGCGACGCTCGGGCTCCCGGCCGACTGCTGCCGGGTGTCGACGGGAAATGTCAAGGCCGAGGTCCTGCGCCAGGCGCGCGAAGCGGGCGCCGACCTGATCGTGCTGGGCTGCCGCGAGCGTCACGGGCTGTCGATCCTGGTCAATCTCACTGAAGACACGGTGCTGCACGGTGCACCCTGCGATGTGCTCGCCATGCGCGTGCGCTAGAGTGCGTGCATGAACGACCGCCACCAGATCAACGTCGAGGTCGAGAGCACCTACCTCGAGGAGCAATCGGCGCCGGCCGAACACCGGTATGTGTTCGCCTACACCGTGACCTTGCGCAACGCCGGCCAGGTGCCCGCGAAGCTGATGACCCGCCACTGGATCATCACCGACGCCAACGGACGCGTGCAGGAAGTGCGCGGCGAAGGCGTGGTGGGCGAGCAGCCCCACCTGCAGCCCGGCCAGGGTTTCCGCTACTCCAGCGGCGCGGTGCTCGAAACGCCGGTCGGCGCGATGCAGGGGAGCTACCAGATGTTGGGCGACGACGGCGCACAGTTCGACGCGCCGATCCCGGCGTTCCGGCTCGCCAAGCCGGGCCTGCTGCACTGAACTGCTGGGGCGGGTCCTGACATGACGCGCTGGGCCATCGGCGACGTCCAGGGGTGCGGTGCGGAGCTGGACGAACTCCTGCAGCGCACCCGCTTCAATGCCGATCGCGACCTGTTGTGGTTCACCGGTGACCTGGTGAACCGCGGACCGCAATCACTCGCCACCTTGCGCCGCGTGCGCTCGCTTGCCGCCAACGCCATCGTCGTGCTCGGCAATCACGACCTGCACCTGCTGGCGGTGGCCTTCGTCCCCGAACACCGCTTGCGCCGCGGCGATACCCTCGACGAGGTGCTGGCCGCCGCCGACCGCGACGCGCTGCTGGGCTGGCTCCTCGAGCGCCCGCTCGCCCACTACGACAGCGCGCGCCACGACCTGCTGGTGCACGCCGGGCTGGTGCCGCAGTGGCACGCGCAGCAGGCCACAGTGCTTGCCAGCGAAGTCGCACAGGCGCTGCGCCACGACCCTTGTGCGGCCCTGCGCTCGATGTACGGCGATGAGCCTGATCAGTGGGATGACGCCCTCGAGGGCGCGGACCGCATGCGCTTCATTATCAACGTGCTCACGCGCCTGCGGGTCTGCACGGCGCAGGGGCGCGTGGACCTGCGCCAGAAAGGACCGCCGGACGACAGCCGGGCGCCGTGGATGCCCTGGTTCAAGGTTCCGGGGCGCGCCAGCGCTGCGACCCGCGTGGTCTTTGGCCACTGGTCGGCGCTGGGCTTCCATCGGGGCGACGGCGTGCTGGCGCTCGACACCGGCTGCGTCTGGGGCGGCGCACTCACGGCCGTCAATCTCGACGACCCGGAAGCGCCGCCAGTGGCCGTTCGGTCCCGCAGCACCGCCGCCAACGATTGAGCTGGCGGCGGTGCGCGCGGCATGAGGCACGAACGCTAGTACTTCGCTCGCACCCCGATAGCATAGCGGGTTTCGAACTGCGTGGTGTTCAGTTTCATGTCCGGCCAGACCAGATAGTAGTGCTCCTTCTCCTTGGTGAGATTGGAGCCATCCACGAACACCTGGAATCGCCCGGCCGCGGCTCGAACCACGCCCACATCAGGTCGAGCCGCACCGTATTGAAGCCCATGCGCGACATCTGCGCGAAATCGGCCTCGTTATGTGCGGGATCCCACTGCAGCGGCCACTGCATGGCAGCGCCACGCACAGGGCAATCACAGCCACGCGCGCCAACCATGGGGTCCGTCGATTCACCCGCAGGTCCCCTGCCACTCGATCTGCATATCGAGACCGACAGCTACGTGCCCTACTACCAGCAGATCGTCGACCAGGTGCGCGCGCACATCAAGTCGGAGGCGTTGCGCGAGGGCGAGGTGTTCCACTCCGAGGGCGAGATCGCGACGGCGGGGGTTGGTGCCATCGGCCAAGGTGCTGAGCCTGAAACGCGCGGCCGCCGACGCCGAGACCGCACAGGCGTTGCGGATGAACGCCGGTGATGCGGTGTTTGCCCTGCGCCGGCTGCGCTATGTGAACAATGAGCCGGTGGCACTGGTCACGAGCTTTCTGCCGGCGGCACTGTTTCCGGATCTCGACAAGCAGGATTTGGGCAAGTCCTCGCTGTATGCAATCTTCGAGAAAGTCTACAAGCGGAAATTGAACTGGGCCGAGGAGGAAATCGGTGCCACCACCGCAACCGAGGAAGTGGCGCGGATCCTCGATACCTCGCCCGGCAAGCCGCTGCTGTTCGTGCGCGAGACCACCTACGACATGCGGCGCACAGCCATCGAGCACAGCCACTCGCTGCTACGCGCCGATCGCTACAAGGCAACCGTAGTGTCGATCCGCAAGCGCTAGGGAGCCGGTGCGCCGTAGCGCAGCGTGAGCTCGGTGGTGGTCGAGGCATAGAGGCCCTGCGGCGCCTGCAGCACCGACACGCCGCCGGTCGCGGGCACGCTCAGAATGACCCGCTGGTCACCGCGCAGCTCGAGTTGCTGGAACGAACCCGGTTGCACCACGAATTCCATGCGGATCGGCCAGCCGTGCCCCTGCACGGGCCGCAGCTTCAGCTCACCCTCGCCGGCGAGCTGGTCGAGTGCCACCCGCAACGTGTTGCGGTTCCAGGTCTGCACCAGGCTCGGTGCACGTGCGTCGGCCGCTACCTCCACGACCAGCTCGTTGACCGGAGGCTCTGGCGCCTGCGGGGCGTGATGCCAGGGCCAGTGGGCATGCCAGTTTGATGGTTCGAGCCGTTGCATATGAGTGCACCCGCCCAGCAGGCTCAGGGCGATCAGCGCCGGCAACGCGCCCGTCGCGCGCCGACGCTTGTGAACAATGCCTTCAGTCACAACTGGTTCCTCGACCCCTGCGGGGCAGCTGCCGGTCCAATAGCTCGCGAGCGCTACCCCGCTTTGCGTAACATACGCGAGCCCGGACCGATTTATCAGCTGTCGGTATTTGTCGACAGGAGATTGGGCGCATGCCTGGTGCAAGGACTCCAACCGCGGCGCCGCAGCCGGCAATACTGACCATCGGGGGCCGGAGCTTCAGCGTTGATCTGGGCCGCGCCCACGACCTGGCGATCACCCAGAATTTCGACGGCGCGCAGCCCCGCTGGTTCGGCGCCCCGCCCTCCCGCAGCACGCCGCTCGTCAGCGGCGCCTTCACCGGCCGGGTCGGGAGTGGCGGCAGCTGCAACTGCAGCACGCTGTCACTCACTCCGCACTGCGATGGCACACACACGGAGAGCGCGGGACACCTGACTGCCGAACGATTCGATGTCCACCAGGTGGTGCCGGTAGGCTTCCTGCCGGCACTGCTCCTGACCGTGACGCCCGCGCCGGCTGCGAGCAGCGGGGAAGGCAGCCGGCCACCTCCCGCGGCAGCCGACCTGCTGATCACGCGTGCGGCGCTGTCACAGGCGTGGCCGGCGGCCCTCCCCTACGCACCCTGCGCGCTCGTCATACGCACCCGCCCCAATTCCCCCGCCAAGCGCCGGCGCGACTATGAGCTGGAACCGGCGGCGTTCCTGTCACTGCCGGCGGCTGCGCTGCTGGTCGAGCGCGGCATCGAACACCTGGTGCTCGACGTGCCCTCCGCTGATCGCGCCTCCGACCAGGGCCTGCTGGCTGCACACCGTGAATTCTTCGGCCTGCCGGCGGGCGAAACGGCGCTGGCCGCCGTGCAGCGACCGCAGTGCACGATCACGGAGCTTGCCTATGTCGACGATGCCGTGCCGGACGGTGCGTACCTGTTGAGCCTGCAGATTCCAGCGCTGGGCGGCGACGCCGTGCCGTCGCGCCCGTTGCTGTATCCGGTGCGCGCGCAATGAGCGGTCCGGCACCGCTGGACGCCGCCCGGGTGCGGGCGCTGGCGCTCGATGAGGGCGATGAGCTGCGATCATTCCGCACGCAGTTTTCGATGCCGCGCGGCACGGGCGGCGAGGAACTCACTTACCTTTGTGGCAACTCGCTCGGGCTCGCACCGCTGGCGGCCCGCGCACGGGTGCTCGAGGAACTCGATGACTGGGAGCGACTGGGCGTGCGCGGCCACGAACAGGGCAGGCGCGCCTGGGTCGGCTACGCCGAACGCCTGGCGCCGTCGCTGGCACAGCTTGCCGGCGCGCTGCCGGGCGAAGTCGTGGCGATGAATTCGCTCACGGTCAACCTGCACCTGCTGCTGGCGAGCTTTTACCGGCCGACCGGCACGCGATTCCGCATTCTCATCGAGGCCGGCGCCTTTCCCTCCGACCGGCATCTCGTGACCTCGCAGATCCGCTGGCACGGTCTCGACCCCGCCACGGCGCTCATCGAGCTGGCGCCGCGCCCGGGCGCAGAGTTGCTGCGCATGGAGGACGTCGAGGCGCGCATTGGCGCGGCAGGGACCTCACTGGCGCTGGTGCTCTGGCCCGGCGTGCAGTACCGCACCGGCCAGGCATTCGAGCTGGCGCCGATTGTGCGCAGCGCGCACCGGGTGGGCGCGATGGCAGGTTTCGATCTCGCGCATGCGATCGGCAATGTGCCGCTCGCGCTCCACGACAGCGGCGCCGATTTTGCCGCCTGGTGCAGCTACAAGTACCTCAACTGCGGGCCCGGCGCGATCGCCGGCGCCTTCGTGCACCAACGGCACGGCGATGACGCGCGCGTGCCGCGGCTGTCGGGTTGGTGGGGAAGCAATCCGGCCACGCGCTTTCGCATGGGGAGCGAGTTCGAGCTGACTCCGGGCGCGGCCGGCTGGCAGCTGAGCAACCCGCCGATCCTGTCCGCGGCGCCGCTGTTCGCTTCGCTCGAACTGTTTGCGGCTGCCGGCATGGAGCGGTTGCGCGCCAAGTCGCTCCAGCTCACGGCCTTCCTGCACGACACGCTGCTGGCCGCATGCGCCGGAGAAATTGAAATCATCACGCCCGCCGACCCACGACAGCGCGGTTGCCAGCTGTCGGTCCGCGTGCTTGGCGGGAACGAGCGGGCGCGGCAGATATTTACGGCGCTGGAACGGCGCGGCGTCATCGGCGACTGGCGCGAGCCGGACACGATCCGCCTGGCCCCGGTACCGCTCTACAACAGTTACCTCGATGCCTGGCGCGCCGCCGAACAGCTGGCAGCGTCACTGCGCGACGGCCGGGCGCCGGGACGATGAGCGCGGCTGGCCACGACGGCTCCGATCTGGTGACCATCGTCGGCGCCGGCCCGGTCGGCACGCTGCTGGCGCTGCTGCTGGCGCGGGACGGTCGCCGCGTGAGGCTGCTCGAGAAGCGCTCCGACCCGCGGCAGAGCGCTGGCGAGCGCGGGCGCTCGATCAACCTGGCGCTGGCGGCGCGCGGGCTCACGGCACTCGAACAGGCAGGCGTGCTCGAGCGCGTGCGGCCCGAACTGGTCGAGATGCGCGGTCGGCAACTGCACGACCTCCAGGGCCGCGGCCCGTTGCTGCCTTACGGACAGCGCCCAGAGGAAGTAATTTACGCCGTCAGCCGCACACGCCTAAACACGGCGCTGATCGAGGCGGCCGCCGAGGTGCCGCTGATCGAAATGCATTTTTCGCGGCGCGGGATCGATGTGGACCCGGATTCTGGCTGCGTGAACTGGCGCGACGCGGCGGGCAGTGTCGTCACCGAGGAACCCGCGGCGCTGGTGGTTGCGGCCGACGGCGCTGGCTCCGCGCTGCGCAACGGCTTGCAGGATCGCGGCCTGCTTCAGGCCACCGATGATGCGCTCGCTCACGACTACAAGGAACTGCAGATTCCCGCGCTGGCCGGCGGCGCCTGGGCCTTCGAACCTCACGCGTTGCACATCTGGCCGCGCGGCGAGTTCATGCTCATTGCGCTGCCAAACCCCGATCATTCCTTTACGGCGACACTGTTCATGCCCGCACTCGGCGCCGCCAGCTTCGAATCACTCGGCACGCCGGCGGCGGCCCGCGCCTTCTTCGCCCGGGAATTCCCGGATGCCCTGGCTCTCGTGCCGGATTTCGACGAGCAGTTCGCGCAGCACCCGCAGGGGAAGCTGGCCACGCTCTACTGCTGGCCCTGGCACGTGCGGCGCGTGCTGCTCATCGGCGACGCGGCCCACGCGATCGTGCCCTTCCACGGCCAGGGTCTCAACTGCGGCTTCGAAGACTGCGTGCTGCTGGCGGACCTGCTGGCACGCCACGCCGACAGCCAGTTTGCCTGCACCGAGTTTGAAAACCAGCGCCGCCCCGACACCGACGCCATCGCCGCCATGGCGATCGAGAATTACCAGGAAATGCGCGAGACGGTGCTGGCGCCGGATTTTGCCGCGCGCAAGCAGCTGGCGCTCGACCTTGAGCGGCGCTTCCCGGGGCGGTTCATCCCGCGCTATTCGATGGTGATGTTCCACGCCGAGATTCCCTACTCCGAGGCACGGCGCCGCGGCACCTTGCAGCGCGGCGTCCTCGATGCCTTGCTGGCGGCGGGTGCCGGCGCCGATTCGGCGCTGGCAGCGCGGCTCATGGGCGAGTCCGGCTGACCGCACCGCTGACCGACATCACCGCCGCCGCGGAAAGCGGCTGGCGACGCAAAATTCCTGGCCCCGCGTGGTGTCGATTGCGGTGCCGCCGCCCGCGTGTTTGCCTTCAGAGCTCAACCTGGGTCGCCAGCACTATGACGCGCCGGTCGGGCATGCGAAAAAAGTCAACCGCCTGGGTGCTGCGCCGCTGCATCCACGCGAACAAGCGGCGGCGCAGGCCTTCATAGCCGCCACGCGGACGCGGGCGCACCAGATGCCAGCCCAGGAAGAACGAGCAATCCACGCCAAACAGCCCCAGCCCGCGCACGCGGCATTGCTGCAGCGCCAGGCTGACGTCGGGCGTCTCCATGAACCCGAAGCGCGCTGTGACCCTGAACACGCCTTCCTGCAGCGTATCGATCCGTACGCGATCTTCCGGATCCCGGCGCGGCGTGCGCACGAATTCCATGTTCAAGAAGACTATGCGCTGGTGGGCCACGTGGTTATGTTCGAGGTTGCGCAGGAATGCCGTCGGCACGTAATTGGGCTCGCTTACCAGGAACACTGCCGTACCGGGCACGCGGGTCGCGGCAGCCAGCAGCTGCGGCAGGTCCTTGAGCGGTACCGCGACCTCGCGCAGTGCCGCCCGCAACAGCCGGCGTCCGGAGCGCCAGGTCATGAATACGCCATAGAGAAGCGTCGCAAACAGCAACGGCACCCAGGCACCCTGGACGAATTTGGCCAGATTCGCCACGCTATACATCAGATCTATGACCAGGAGCGGGCCGAACACCAGCAGCACTTTCCACTTGGACCAGCTCCAGCGCGAGGAAGCCAGCACGATTCCCAGGATGGTCGTGACGCCCATGGTGCCGGAGACCGCTGCGCCATAGGCGCCGCCGAGCGCATCGGAGGAGCCAAATCCGATTACGAAAATACACACCGCAATGAACACCAGGACGTTGACGATGGGCACGAAGACATGTCCGTGTTCATGTGCCGAGGTTTGCAGGATCCGCAGGCGCGGCAGGAGATCAAGCTGCACGGCCTGGCGCGTCACCGAGAACGCCCCGGTTATGGTCGCCTGCGAGGCGATGATCGCCGCGAGCGTCGCCAGCACCACCATCGATGGGAGCGCCGCGGCCGGCACCAGCGCGAACAGCGGCTTGTGGGCTGCGGCTGCATTGCCGAGCACCAGCGCTCCCTGCCCGAAGTAACTGAGCAGGAGCGCCGGCCACACAACGAAAAACCACGCCATCCGCACCGGCCCCTTGCCGAAGGAACCCATGTCGGCATACAGCGCCTCGCCGCCGGTGACGGTCAGGAAGACACCACCGAGGATAGCGAGCGACACGGCCTGGTGGGAGCGCAACAATTCGATGCCGTACGCGGGATTGAGCGCGGCCAGCACCTGTGGGTTACGGATGATCGACTCGGCGCCGGTGTACGCCAGTACCGCAAACCACAAGACCATGACGGGCCCGAACAAGCGGCCGACGCGCTCCGTGCCCCGGCTCTGGATCGCAAACAGCACCGCAATGATCAGCAGCGTCACCGGCACCACGGCATGTGTCAGGCCGGGGCTGAGCAGCTCGAGGCCTTCGACCGCTCCCAGCACGGAAATCGCCGGGGTTATGAGTGCATCACAGTAGAACAGCGCGGCTCCCATGACCGCGAGTGCAATGATCGCCCGACCCCAGCGCGGCGTATCCTCGAGGCGTCTCTGCACCAGCGCGAACAGCGAGAGGATGCCGCCCTCGCCTTCATTGTCGGCACGCATGAACAGCATCACGTACTTGAGCGTGACGATGGTCAGCAGGCTCCAGAACATCAGCGACAAAATGCCGAGCAGCGCTGTCGGCGAGTGCGAATCCGCACCGGTCGCCGTCATTGATTGTTCGAGCGCATACAGCGGGCTGGTGCCGATATCGCCATAGACAATGCCGATGGCGCCAAGCGTGGCGCCGGCGGACAGACGTTTACGATTCATGTGTGTGTGCGGCTCCTGCTGTCACCGGGGTGATGCGCTCGAGCGTCAGATACGTCATCGGCCAGGAATTTCGATCATCAGCGGGCCGCTCAATGCGCGAGCGCTCCCGCCATTGGTCCGCGTCGAAGGTGGGAAAATACACGTCGCCATCAATTGTCGCATGCACACGTGTCAGCTCCAGGTGTGTGGCCAGCGGCAGAGCCTGCTGGTAAACCGCAGCGCCGCCAATCACGCAAAGTTCGGCAGCCGCGTCGAACAACTCGATCGCCGCCGTCATGTCGGCTACCGTTTCGACCGCGGCTGTCGCTGCGAGCCGACCGCGGGTCAGCACCAGGTTGCGCCGACCAGGAAGCGGCCGGCCGATCGACTCGAAGGTGCGCCGGCCCATCAGGATCGGCCGACCCATCGTCAGGGCCTTGAAGCGCCGCAGGTCATCAGGCAGATGCCATGGCAGCGCACCGCCGCGGCCGATGACGCCATTGTCGGCCAGCGCAGCTATGAGCGTTATCTTCAAAGCTCGACCTGGGTCGCCAGGATGATGACGCGCTTGTCAGGCATGCGGAAAAATTCCACGGCCTGGGTGCTACGCCGCTGCATCCACGCGAACAGCCGACGGCGCGCGCCCTCGTAGCCGCCGCGCGGCCGTGGCCGGACCAGATGCCAGCCGAGGAAGAACGAACAGTCCTGGCCGAAGAGCTTCAAACCGCGCACCCGGCATTGCTTGAGCGCCGCGCTGACATCCGGCGTCTCCATGAACCCGAAGCGCGCGGTGACCAGAAACACGTTGTCCTGCAGCGTCTCAATGCGCACCCGGTCGTTCGGATCCTGGCGCGGCGTGCGGACGAACTCCATGTTGAGAAACACCACGCGTTCGTGCACCACATGATAGTGCTCGATGCTGCGCAATAGCGCCGTCGGCACGAAACGCGGCTCGCTCGCCAGGAAGATGGCCGTGCCGGGCACGCGCGTTGCGGCCGCAAACAACCGCGGCAATTCCTTGAGCGGCACGGCCAGTTCACGCAAGGCGGCGTGCATCAGCCGGCGCCCGGAGCGCCAGGTCATGAATACACCGAACAGCAGCGTCGCCAGCAACAGCGGCAGCCAGGCACCTTGCGCAAATTTTGCCAGGTTGGCCACGCTGTACATCAGGTCGAATACCAGCAGCGCGCCGCAACTGAGAATCACCCTGAACATCGACCAGCCCCAACGCGAGGCAGCCAGCACCATGATCAAGATGGTGTCGATGCTCATGGTGCAGGCAACCGCCGCGCCATAGGTGCCGCCCAGCGCGTCCGAGGAGCCAAAGCCGATGACAAAGACGCACACCGCGATGAATACCATGGCATTGACCACCGGCACGAATACCTGGGCATGCTCATGCGCTGAGGTCTGCAGTATCCGCAGGCGCGGCAGCAGATCGAGCTGCACGGCCTGGCGCGTCACGGAGAAAGCGCCGGTAATGGTCGCCTGCGAGGCGATGATGGCGGCGGCGGTTGCCAGCAGCACCATCCACGGCAACACCGCTTGCGGCACCAGCGCGAACAACGGTTTGTGGGCCGCGGCGGCATCGGTCAGCACCAGCGCGCCCTGCCCGAAGTAGCTGAGCAGCAATGACGGCCAGACCAGGCCGAACCAGGCCAGCCGCACCGGCCCCTTGCCAAAGGAGCCCATGTCAGCGTAGAGCGCCTCGCCGCCGGTCACCGTCAGAAATACGCCGCCGAGGATGGCGAGCGCGACGGCCTGGTGTCTGGCGAGCAATGCCAAGCCGTAATAAGGGTTGATCGCGACCAACACCTGCGGATTGCGCAGTATCGACACCAATCCGGTATAGGCCAGCACGCCGAACCACAACAACATGACTGGCGCGAACAGTCGCCCCACCCGTTCGGTGCCGCGGTGCTGGATTGCGAACAACAGCGCGATGATTACCAGGGTCACGGGCACGACGACATGCGCCATGTTCGGGCTGAGCAGTTCGAGTCCTTCGACCGCGCCGAGTACCGAGATAGCCGGCGTAATAAGCGCGTCGCAGTAGAACAGGGCGGCGCCCATGACCGCCAGCGCGATGACCGCCCGCCCCCAGCGCGGCGCTTCCTCGAGCCGGCGCTGCACCAATGCGAACAGCGAGAGGATGCCGCCCTCGCCGTCGTTGTCGGCGCGCATGATCAGCACGACGTACTTGATCGTGACCACGACCAGCAGGCTCCAGAACATCAGCGACAACACGCCAAGCACCACCGCCGGCGACTGTGAATCGCTCCCGGTCGCCGCCAGCGACTGCTGGAGCGCATACAGGGGGCTGGTGCCGATGTCGCCAAAGACCACGCCGATGGCCGCGAAGGTGGCTCGGGGTGACAATCGCTTGCGGCTCATCGGCGACTGGTTTACTTGCGTGCAGTCTTGCGGGCCGGCGTTCGCACCTTCCGTCCCTTGCGCAGCCGCGGCTTGGGGCGCTTGGCCGGCCACAGCATGGTGCCGCGGCAGCTCGCCACCCCGCAGCGGCAGGCGAAGATCTCGTCGATGTTGGGCGGATCATCCCTGTCACGGCCGATCGAATAATCGTATTTCAGCTCGTCACCGGGCTGGATGGTGCCGATCGCCTCGATGTAGATGCGACGATTCTCCGTGACCGACTCGCAGTTCGGGTCGCACCCGTGATTGATGAAGCGCGCGTCGTTGCCGTCGACTCCCGCATCGATGACCACGCCACGATCGACGATGTACAGGAAGGTATGGTTGTCGTTCGCCGCCTTGGTCGCATAGCGGCGATCGGCCTCGCGGTGCGAGATGCGCTCGCCCAGGTACTCGACGATGCGGGTGCCCTTGCGGATACGCCGCGTTGCAAAGACTCCCAGGCCGTGCACGCGCGAGCGCCGCACGCGGAACATCGGTTTGCGGATCGTATTCATACCGCGATCGGCGCCTTGATCGATGGATGGCATTGGTAGTTCACGAACTCGAAATCCTCATATTGGTAGTCGAACAGGCTGGGCGCGCGCCGCAGCGCCAGGCGCGGCGGCGGGAACGGGGTGCGCGCCAGCTGCAGGTCAGCCTGCTCGAAGTGGTTGACGTACAGGTGGCAATCACCGCCGGTCCAGATGAACTCGCCCGGTTGCAGCTCGCACTGCTGCGCGAACATATGCGTCAGCAGCGCATAGGATGCAATGTTGAAGGGCACGCCCAGGAACACGTCGGCGCTGCGCTGGTACAGCTGGCAGGACAGACGGCCCTCGGCGACGAACAACTGGAACAGCGCATGGCAGGGTTGCAGCGCCATCTGCTCCAGCTCGCCGACGTTCCAGGCGCTGACGATGATGCGGCGCGAATCGGGGTTGCTGCGCAGCAGGCGCAGCGCCTCGCTGATCTGGTCGAACGAGCGGCCATCGGCCGCGCCCCAGCTGCGCCACTGGTGCCCGTAGACTGGGCCCAGCTCGCCCTGGGCGTCCGCCCACTCGTCCCAGATCGTCACGCCGTGCTCGCGCAGGTAGCGCGTATTGGTCTCGCCGCGCAGGAACCACAGCAGTTCGTGGATCACCGCTGGCAGGTGGATCTTCTTGGTCGTCACCAGCGGGAAGCCCGCGCCCAGGTCAAAGCGCATCTGGTGACCGAACAGCGCCCGCGTGCCGGTGCCGGTGCGATCGCCCTTGGGGGCACCGCTGGTGCGCACCTGGCGGAGCAGATCGAGGTAGGCCTTCATGCCGCGGCCTTGAAATTACCCGACGGCTCCTGCCACCGCCGTGCGAGCAGCAGCAGCGTCAGGCCCGCGACCAGCATGGGGAACGACAGCAACTGGCCCATGGTGAGCCAGCCTGCGGCCAGATAACCGAGCTGCACGTCGGGCACGCGCACGAATTCCACCGTGATGCGGGCCAGCGAGTAACCCAGCAGGAACAGGGCAGAGGGCAGGTAGCGCGGCCGCGGCTGCCGCGTGTACACCCACAGGATCAAGAACAGCAGCAGCCCTTCCAGGCCCGCCTCGTACAGCTGCGAGGGGTGGCGCGCGATCAGCGGCCCTCCCGGCATCTCGCTCACGCGCATGCCCCACCAGCCCTCGGTGGGCCGTCCCCACAACTCGCTGTTGATGAAATTGCCGACGCGCACCGCCAGGATGCCGATGCCGGGCAGCGGCGCAGCGAAATCGGCCACGTCCCAGATGCGCCGACCGCGCTGGCGGGCGAACACGGCCACCGCCGTCAGGACGCCGAGGAACCCGCCATGGAAGGACATGCCTCCTTCCCACAGTTTAAATGGGTACCACAAATCGGCGCGCCACATGGCCTCGCCATAGAACAGCACGTAGCCGACGCGACCGCCGACGATGGTGCCGAGCATGGCGTAGAAGATGAAATCATCGACGTCGCGCTCGCTCCAGGTCGAGCGGGGCTCGGCCGCACGCCGGCGCGCCAGGTACCATGCGGCGGCAAAGGCCACCAGGTACATGATGCCGTACCAGTGAATGCGGAGCGGCCCGACCTCGAGCGCGATCGGATTGATGTGCGGGTAGGTCAGCATCGGGTGGGCAATTCTAACCTCAAGCGGCCGACGGCAGGCCTAGGCGCGGGTAACCCGACAGAAAAATGCCTTCAGGTACCGGGTTTCGGGTATGGCGGGGTGTACGGGGTGGTCCGGCGACTGGCCGCCGGCGGCCAGGATCTGCACGAAGCGGCTGTTATGGCGCGCCGCGGCCTGGATGAGCCCCGCGAGGTCGTCGGCTCCCAGGTGGAACGAGCAGGAACAGCTCACCAGCAGCGCATCGCGCTCGAGCAGCCGCATCGCCAGCTGGTTGAGCTTGCGGTACGCGGCCTCGCCACGCGGTTGGTCCTTGCGGCGCTTGATGAACGCAGGCGGGTCGAGCACCACGACGTCGAACCGCTCTCCCTCGCGCTGCAACTGGTCGAGCACGTCGAAGGCGTCGCCACGGCGCGTCTTCACGGCAACGCCGTTGGCCACCGCATTGCTTTCGGCCACCGCCAGCGCGGCCTCCGAGGAATCGACGCACAGCGCCTCGCGGGCCCCGCAGCGCATCGCCGTAATCGCCCAGGCGCCGCCATAGCTGCAGATGTCGAGCACGCGCACGCCGGGCCACAGCAGCCGGCGGAACTGTTCGCGATTCGCGCCCTGGTCGTAGAACCAACCGGTCTTCTGCGCGCCGGCCATCGGCACGTGGAACTGCAACACGCCTTCGACCACCTGCAGCGTCTCGGGCATCTTGCCGAGGCCAGCAATGATCTGCTTGGGAAGCTGCTCGAGATCGCGCGCGCCGCCGTCGTTTTTCCAGACCAGCGCCTGCGGAGCGAGCACCTTTTCCACCGCGGACTCTATTTCACCGCGCATCGCTTCCATGCCGGCCGTGGCGATCTGGCCGACGATCACCTCGCCATAGCGGTCGAGCACCAGCCCGGGCAGGCCGTCGCCCTCGCCGAATACCAGCCGGTAGTACGGCACGGCGTAGTGGCGCTCGCGCAGCGCCAGCGCCACCTTCAGCCGATGCACCAGGAGCGAGCGATCGGCCGGATGCACCGGGCTGCGGCTGAGGATGCGCGCGCAGATCAGCGCGTGCGGGTTCACGTAGGCGTAACCCAGGAACTGATCGCGGTAGTCGTGCACCCGCGCGTGGGCGCCCGGGGCAAACCCGGTGAGCGGCGTCGCGCCGATATCCACCTCGTTGGAAAACACCCACAGGTGCCCGGCGCGCAGCCGCCGGTCTTCGCCCCGCTTCAGCCGCAGGATGGGCAGCACGGCGCCGGCGCCCGTCGACGGCAGATCGGCGTCGGCAACTTCTGGGAGGTCGTCGTCAATCATGGCTTGCGGGGGGTCTCGCGTATAGTGGCGCGCATTCTACTCAATCGCGCCGCACTCACCCATGGGCAATGGATAAGAACGAGCACCGCAACCGCCTGGCGGCGGAAACCAGCCCTTACCTGCGCCAGCACGCTGGCAATCCCGTCGACTGGTTCCCCTGGGGCGAAGAGGCACTGGCGCTGGCGCGCCGGGAGCGGCGCCCGATTCTGCTGTCGATCGGCTACACGGCCTGCCACTGGTGTCACGTCATGGCGCACGAGTCCTTCGAAGATCCGGCGACCGCGGCGCTCATGAACGCGCGCTTCGTGAACATCAAGGTCGACCGCGAGGAACGCCCGGACCTTGATCGCATCTACCAGCTGGCGCACCAGTTGCTCGCGCGGCGCGGCGGCGGCTGGCCGCTGACCATGTTCCTGATGCACGACGACCAGCGGCCCTTCTTCGGCGGCACCTATTTCCCTCCGGTCCCGCGTCACGGCATGCCCTCCTTCGGTGAGCTCCTGACACACGTCGCCGATTACTATCGCGACCACGAGGCCGAGCTGCGCGAGCACTCCGGCGCGGTGGTCCACGCCCTGGGCGAACTGCAGCCGCCGCCCACGGCCGGCGCAGTGACGCTCGGTGCCGCCCCGCTCGAGAGCTGCCGTGAGCAGCTCGAGCGCAGCTTCGATGGCGAATGGGGCGGCTTCGGACCCGCGCCGAAATTCCCGCATGCGCCGCTGGTGCTGCGCGCGCTGCGCCACTGGCAGGCGAACGCGAGCGACCAGTCCCCCGACCTGCATGCCCTTTACATGGCGACGCTGACACTGACGCGCATGGCGGAGGGCGGACTGTTCGACCAGCTGGGCGGCGGTTTCTACCGCTACAGCGTCGATGGGCGCTGGGCCATTCCGCATTTCGAGAAGATGCTGTACGACAACGCCCTGCTGCTTGGCGCCTACGCCGAGGCGGCCGCCGCCACCGGCGAGCCGCTGTTCGCCGAGGTCGCGCATCGTACCGCCGACTGGATGCTCACCGAGCTGCGCGCGCCCGAAGGTGGGTTCTATTCCAGCCTGGACGCCGATGCCGCCGGCATCGAAGGGAGTTTTTACGTCTGGGAGCCGGCCGCCGTGCGGCAGGCACTCAGCGGCGATGAATTCGCGGTGTTCGCTGCGCGTCACGGCCTCGATCTGCCACCCAATTTCGAAGGCCATGCGCATCACCTGATCGTGGCCACCAGCCTCGATGCGCTCGCCACCAGCCACGAAGGCGGTGCGGCCCGCGTGGCGGCACTGCTGGCCAGCGCACGCGCCAGACTCCTGCAACTGCGCGCCCTGCGCCCCCGCCCGGAGCGCGACGAGAAGGTACTCACCAGCTGGAATGCGCTGGCGATCCGCGGCCTGGCTACGGCAGCGCGGTTCCTGGATCGCCCCGACCTCGCGGACGCCGCCGCCGCCGCGCTCGCCTTCCTGCGCCGGCACCATTGGCAGGGCGGGAGGCTCCTTGCCACCAGCGCCGGCGGTGACGCGCGGCTCAACGCCTACCTCGACGACTACGTGTTCCTGGCCGACGCGATCCTCGAGCTGGCCATGGTGCGCTTCGACGCCGCCGAACTGCGCTTCGGCTGCGAGCTGCTCGAGGTCGTGCTCGGCGAGTTCGCCGACCCGGCGTCAGGCGGCTTTTACTTCACTTCCGCTGGTCACGAGACGCTTGTCTACCGACCGAAATCCTTCGGTGACGAGGCCCTGCCGGCGGGCAACGGTGTCGCCGCCGTGGTGCTGCAGAGGTACGGCTACCTGCTCGGCGAGACGCGCTATCTCGCGGCGGCCGAGCGCACCTTGCGCGCCACCTGGGCCGTGCTCCAGGAATATCCGAGCGGGCACGCCACGCTGCTCGAGGCGCTGGCGGAATACCTGCACGCGCCGGTGCTGGTGATCCTGCGCGGCCCGGCGGGAATCATCGAACCCTGGCGAGCCGAGCTGGCTGCCGTGTACGCGCCGGGGCGCATGGTGCTGGCTGTGCCAACCGATTCCGCAGACCTGCCGCCCGCCATCGCCAGCAAAAGCGCGACCAGCAGCGGTGTCGCTTATGTCTGCCGCGGCAGCCAGTGTTCGGCGCCGCTCGGCACGCTGGCGGCACTGGTGGCCGAGCTGGGGCGCTGATCCAATAGGACGCTGATGACGGCTCACGACGACCACGACCACCACGATCAGCACGCCTCCGGCGAACTCGGGGAGATGGAGCTGCGCGTGCGCGCCCTGCAGTCGGTACTGACCGAAAAGGGCTACATCGATCCGCTCGCCCTCGACGTCCTGATCGATACGTACCAGACGCGCGTCGGTCCGCGTAATGGCGCACGCGTCGTCGCCCGCGCCTGGGTCGATCCGGGGTTCCGCGACTGGCTGCGGCAGGACGCCACGGCGGCTATCGCCTCGCTCGGCTACGCCGGCCGGCAGAGCGAGCACATGGTCGCCGTCGAGAACACCGCAACGCACCACAACCTCGTGGTCTGTACGCTTTGCAGCTGCTACCCCTGGGCGGTGCTGGGACTGCCGCCCACCTGGTACAAGAGCGCGCCCTACCGCGCGCGCGCGGTGCGCGATCCGCACGGCGTGCTGCGCGATTTCGGCGTGACGCTGAGCGATTCCACGGACGTACGCGTCTGGGATTCGACCGCCGAGTTGCGCTACCTGGTCATACCGCGCCGCCCGGAGGGCACCGAAGGCTGGAGCGAGGAGCGGCTCGCCTCGCTGGTCACGCGTGACTCGATGATCGGCACCGGCCTGGCGAAGAGCCCGCAGGACACGCAGTGAGCTACCGGAGTCACGCGGACCTGGGTGGCAGGCACGGCTTCGGGCCGGTGGTGCCCGAGGCCGAAGGCGAGCTGTTTCACGCCGCGTGGGAAGCGCG
This sequence comes from Gammaproteobacteria bacterium, assembly GCA_025357915.1. GTDB lineage: Bacteria > Pseudomonadota > Gammaproteobacteria > Steroidobacterales > Steroidobacteraceae > FEN-1191. The sequence continues at coordinate 68,751 of JANYLH010000004.1, read as the reverse complement.
CGCGCTGGCCTTGACGCTGGCGGTGGGCGCAACGGGCGCCTGGACCATCGACGCCACGCGCAGCGCGCGCGAAACGCTGCCGGACTACGCCGACTCGAGTTATTACGCGATCTGGGTCAAGGGGCTGGAAAAACTCCTGCTCGGGCACGGGCTCATCGCGAACGCCGAGCTGGCCGAGGGACATGCGCGCGGCACACCGCGGCCGCTGCCGCGGCAGTTGCGCGCGGCGGACGTCGCCGCAACGCTGGCGCGCGGCGCACCGACGCTGCGCCCCGCCACCACGCCGCCGGGATTCGCCGCCGGCGATCGGGTGCGTACCCGGAGCGGTGAGGTGCCGCATCACACGCGGCTCCCGGGCTATGCGCGCGGCAAGCTTGGCCGCGTCGAGCAGGTCCGCGGCACCCACGTTTACGCCGACAGCAACGCCCAGGGCCTGGGCGAACAGCCGCAGTGGCTTTACACCGTGGTCTTTACGGGCAGCGAACTGTGGGGTGAGGACGCGGCCGAGGGCCTGACGGTCTCGGTCGACGCGTGGGAGCCTTACCTGGAGCCGGTGACATGAGCGCCGCCCCGCCAGCCACTCCGGGCCGGCCGCCCGGCAGTGACGGACCGGTATTTTGCGAGCCGTGGGAAGCGCAGGCGTTCGCGACCACATTGATGCTGCACGAGCGCGGTCTGTTCAGCTGGAGCGAGTGGGCCGCGGCGCTGGCGCAGCAGATCAGCGCCGCGCAGGCCGGCGGCGACGCCGATCCGGGCGACACCTATTACCATCACTGGCTTGCGGCGCTCGAGTCGCTGGTGGTCGCCAAGGGCGCCGGTTCGGAGCAGGAACTGCGCCGCTACCGGCAGGCCTGGGACCAGGCCGCACACCGCACACCGCACGGGCAACCGATCGCGCTCGCCCCGGGCGATTTCAGCGCCCCGGGGAGCGACGGCCGCTGTTAGCGGCTCTTGCCCCACGCCAGCGCCCCCCAGGTTGCCCGGTCCATGGTATTTTGGTACCATAACACCATGTTACCAGAGTTGGCTGCCGCCCCGGCGGCGTCAGGGCCGCTGGCGGCGGCGCGGCCTGGCCGCAGCCCGCGTTCCGGCTTTGGCGGGCAGCCCCCTGCCGGGGTCGACCAGGCGGTGACTGTCGGTCGCGGTGAGCGTCAGGCCGTAGATCTGCTTCAGCCGCTCGATCTGGCCAATGGTTTCGCGCGAAAACGGCGCCTTGCCCTCGAAGGCGTGCAGGCATATGCCTTCGAGGAGGTCACCGAGGCCCAGGTTCTTGTACTCGGCCAGCCCCTTGAGCACCTTGAGGAGCGCCGCTTCCATGCGCACTCCGGTCTGCACGCGCTGCACTTCGATCATGGGAGTCTCCACTGGATTCAAGTTACCAAGGTACCCGCAGCAGCAGCGTGGCCGCAAGCGCCGCTGAGCCCAGCAGCGTGGCCGATCTTCCGCACCTGAGCGACGATGAGTTTCTCGCTGCACTGGAAGCGGGCACGCTGCCCGAGGCGCGCTTCAATCACGTCGCGCACGTGCGCGCGCTCGGCAAGAGCGAGCGGTACCACGAGGCGATCACGATCGCCTTCATGAGCCTGATCCATGGGCAACTGTGGCACCAGGCCGAAGGCGGTGACTGGGAGGAGTTTCGCGTGCGCAACCCGCAGTTGTTCCGGAGCGACGCCCTGCTGGCCTATTATCCGAAACAGGTGCTGGAATCGCCGGAAGCGCGCGCCCGCTTCCTGCTGATGCCACTGGCAGGCGTGCCCCCGCCGGCCGGCCGCTGCGCCTGAGCGCGCGGCGGCGCTCAAGTGTGGCCGGCGCTGCAGCGCCGCGGCGTGCGCGGGCAGGCACCGCTGCGGGGGCAGATGATGCCCGCCGGATTCGCCAGCGCATCGAGGATCCAATGTATGTTCAGCACCTGCGCTACCGAACGCAGGGCGTCTGCCGCCGCCGGCGCGATCGGCGCGTCGCCGCCGCTGCGTGCGCAGGTTTCGGCCACCAGTGCCACGATGCCATCGGCGTCGTATCCCTGCGCCTCGAGCGCGGGCGACAGGTCCACGCCAACCGACTGCACGTGCACGGCTCGCGCCGCATCGCGCGTCACCACCGAGTGACAGCAGTACAGGCGCGCGCGCTTGCCGTCCTGCATGATGGAAATCTGCGAGCGTGGCTGCTGGATCGTTGTCTTCGCGGGCGGGTGCTCCAGCAGGCGGAATACCGCCCAGCGGGGGCAGGGGTCGGAAACCAGGCTCATGTTGCCCCAGGGCAGCGGGATGCCGTTGCCGCGGTACACCGCGCGCAGGAACCCGGGCGGATAGGCGTCGAAATAATGCCAGTAGCGGTAAGGCGAGACCGCCGTCATGCGCCGCATCACCACCGCGGTGGTGACACCGAGCTTACGGCAGGCGGAGAGTCGATGCGCCTCGCGCACCAGGAAGCGACGGAACGGGACGCGCGGGCACAGCAACGCGCCGGCGAAGAAGCTGCACTCGAAATCGCGCCAGGCATAGAGGACGTCCTGCGCGCCCATGCCACCGGCGCCGGCAGGCCCGGGCGGCGCCTCGGCCTCGACGCTCCAGCTCGCGGTGCGCGGCGAGACCAGCCCGTCGCCATTGTGCAGCAGCTTGTGGCCGATGAAATACGCCAGTTCGTAGCGTAGCCGCTCCTCCTGCGTGCGCAGCTGGCGGCTGATCAGCACCGTGTCCGGGGCCTCGAAGCGCGCGCGCAGCAGCGGCACCGCCGGGCTCGCGCGCTCGGGGTCGAACCAGCGCAGCTGCAGCCCCAGTTGCCGGCAGATGCCTTGCAGGCGTTCGAGCGACAGCGGCAATTCGCGCTTGCCGACCGACTCTGCAGCGCGCTCGATGTCGGGAAAGTCGTTGTGGTGGGTTTCCTGCCAGACGCGGATCAGCAGCTGCGCGAACTGCCGGCCCGTGGTGCCGGTCTGTGACAGGAGTTCCGGCAGCGCGTTCTGCAGCAGCGCATGCGAGAACAGGAAGGCCGGCTCGAGCGGCATTGCCTCGAGGCCGCCGCGTTCGCGCCGTGCCGGCGCGACCTCGACCGCGGTGTTCTCATCGAGAAACCAGCGGGCGTCCTTGCCGAACAACCTGGCCAGCATGTCCAGCAGCTCCGTCGAGGGCACACGCTTGCCGTTCTCGATCATGCTGAGGTAGGAAACCGAGGGCGCCGCATCCGGGTCGAGCTGCACGCAGCGCGCCGACAGCTCGTCGAGCGTCAGGCCGTTGCGCTTGCGCAGCGTCCTGAGCTTGGTGCCGAGAAAGTGACCCTGGCGCAGCAGTCTGCTCATTTGTGAATTTCACATTGTTAACTTTCTAATGTGTAAATCCTCCTTTTTTGGCTTTAGGCTGTCAAGCAGCAACCGCCCCGAGCCCGCCAGGAGACCTCCGCGCATGACTACTGCAAGCAACCAACAGGCCGCCCGCCTGCAGGCCGACTGGGCTCAAGACCCACGCTGGCGCGGCGTGACCCGCCCCTACGCGGCCGCCGATGTGGTGCGGCTGCGGGGCTCGGTGCACGTCGAGCATTCACTGGCGCGCCTGGGCGCCGAGAAGTTCTGGCGGCTGCTGCACAGCGAACCAGTGATCGGCGCCCTGGGCTGCATGAGCGGCAACCAGGCGGTGCAGGCCATCCAGGCCGGACTCAAGGCCATCTACTGTTCGGGCTGGCAGGTGGCCGGCGACGGCAACTCGGCGGGCGAGATGTACCCGGACCAGAGCCTGTACCCGGTCGACTCGGTGCCGAAGATGGTCGAGCGCATCAACAACGCCCTGCTGCGCACCGACCAGATCCACCACCTCGAGGGTAATCAGGAGCACGACTGGCTGGCGCCCATCATCGCCGATGCGGAAGCCGGGTTTGGCGGCAACCTCAACGCCTTCGAACTCACCAAGGCGCTGATCGCCGCCGGCGCCGCCGCCGTGCATTTCGAGGACCAGCTCTCCTCGGCCAAAAAGTGCGGTCACATGGGCGGCAAGGTGCTGGTGTCGACCGACGAGGCCATCAACAAGCTGGTGGCCGCGCGCCTGGCTGCCGACGTCGCCGGCGTGCCCACGATCGTGATCGCCCGCACCGACGCCGATGCCGCCAACCTCCTGCTCTCGAACCACGACCCGCGCGATGCGCGCTTCCTTACGGGCGAACGCTCCAGTGAGGGTTTCTTTCATGTGCATGCCGGCATCGACCAGGCCATCGAGCGGGGCCTCGCCTACGCGCCGTACGCCGACCTGGTGTGGTGCGAGACTTCGAAGCCCGACCTGGCGCAGGCGCGCCGCTTTGCCGAGGCCATGCACGCGCGTTTCCCCGAACAACTGCTGGCCTATAACTGCTCGCCGTCATTCAACTGGCAGAAGAACGTCGACCAGGCCACGATGCACCGTTGGCGCGAAGAACTGGCGGCGATGGGCTATCGCTTCCAGTTCATTACGCTGGCCGGCTGGCACGCGCTGAACCTGTCGATGTTTGAACTGGCCTCGGCCTACCGCGACCAGGGCATGTACGGTTATTCGCAGCTCCAGCAGCGCGAGTTCGCGCAGGAACGTGCCGGGTACCGCGCCGCCAAACACCAGTCTTTCGTGGGCACGGGTTACTTCGATGCGGTGCAGAGCGCGATCACCGCGGGGCTGTGCTCCACCGCTGCGCTCGCAGGCAGCACGGAGCAGGAACAGTTCACCGCGCCTCCGGCAACGCCGGCGCTCGCGGTGGCCTCCTGAGCAGCCACGCTGCCGCCATGAACGCGCTCGCCATCGTCGCCGCCACGCCCCCGCGTGCCGCGCCCTGCTCGCCCCAGGACGCCGCGGCACTGATCGTCGCGCAGTTCCGCGCCTACAACGAGGAATTCGGCCGCATCACGCGCCGCGCTGCCGCGCATTTTCTCAGCGGCGACGGCGTGGCGCGGGAGCGCGACGCGGTGGCGCGCATCGAACTCTACGAACAGTGCGTCGCCCAGGCGCTGGCCGCCCTGCGCGCCGCCAGCGCGGTGCCCGCCGACCCGGACTCCGGCGCCGCACGCGCTTACTGGGTGGCGGCGACCGCCGCCTATGGCCGGCTGATCGAGCGGCTTCCGGACAGCGATTTCTACCGCACCTTCTTCAACTCCGCGACGCGCGACCTGTTCGGGACGGTGGGCGTCAACGCCGAGGTGGAGTTCTGCGCCACGCACAGTGGTCGTGCCTCGGGGTCCGTGCCGATCCGGGTCTATCCGGCAACCGGCTCGCTCCAGGCGGGAATTGCCGATGTGCTCGCCGACCTGCCCTTCACCACAGCCCTCGCCTCGCCCTTGCTCGCCGTGCGCCGCATTACCGCCGAACTGGGGCGCCACTTTGAATCCCGGCCGTCAAGCGCGGCGCCGGAGTCCATCGAGCTGATCGAACCGCTGTTCTACCGCGCGGGCGAGGCGTTCCTGGTCGGCCGCCTGATCGGCGACAGCGCGGTGACGCCGCTGGTCATCGCCTTCCGCAACGGCCCGACCGGCGTCCAGGTCGAAGCCGTACTGCTTTCGCGCAACGAGATCAGCGCACAGTTTGGCTACGCCAACTCCTATTTTCACGTCGACCTGCCGGTGGTGGGCGCCGCGGTCACGCTGCTGCGCTCGTTCATGCCGCGCAAGCCCGTGGACGAGCTGTACACGGTGCTGGGGCGCGCCAAGCAGGGCAAGACCGAACGCTATTTCGCGCTGCGCCGGCACCTGGACAGCTCGATCGACGCCTTCGTGCACGCGCCGGGGGAGCGCGGGCTGGTGATGATCGTGTTCACGCTGCCCTCGCACGACCTGGTCTTCAAGGTGATCCGCGATCGCTTCGGCGCGCCCAAGCACGCCACGCGCGAGGAAGTCATGGAGCGTTACCGCTTCGTGTTCCGCCACGACCGCGCCGGGCGCATGGTCGACGCCCAGGAATTCAGGCGCCTGACTTTGCCGCTGGCCCGTTTCATGCCCGCGCTGGTGGATGAACTGCTGCGTGGAGCCAGCCACAGCTGCCGCGTCGAGGGCGACGAACTGATCATCGAGCATTGCTACATCGAGCGGCGCCTGCGGCCGCTGAACCTGTTCCTGCGCGAGGCGGAGCCAGCCGCGGCTGAAGCGGCCGTCGTTGATTATGGCCATGCACTGCGCGATCTGGCCACGACCAATATCTTCCCCGGCGACCTGCTGCTGAAGAATTTCGGCGTCACGCGCCACGGCCGGGTCATCTTCTACGACTACGACGAGGTCTCGCTGCTCGGCGAGTGCGAGTTCCGCGACCTGCCCACCGCGCGGAGCGACGAAGAAGAAACCGCCGCCGAACCCTGGTTCTACGTTGGCCCCCGCGACGTTTTCCCCGAACAGTGGCTGCCGTTCCTCGCCATGCCGGGCTCGCTCCGCGAAGTGTTCCTCGCGCGCCACGCCGAGCTGCTGACCGCGCGCTGGTGGCGGGCGCGGCAGGCAGAAGTCAGCCGGCCGCTCAAGTAATGATCGGGTTCGCCACCCGGGCCAGGTGGGCGCACGGTTCACACCGCCGCAGTCCCTTCACGACCGCCGTTCCCGGCCCGAAGGTAACGCCCACCAGGTCGTTCAGGTGGACTCCACGGGTGAGGGTATGGTGGCGAAAATCCCCGTTGCCGGGTGACAGGCCTTCGGCCTGATTGAAACCGGCGAGCGCTTCTTCCTGGCTGAGGGTGAGATGCGAGTCCGCTTGCCCCGCGAGCCGCGCACTCTGGATCCCGACTATCCGGGGATTCATCGCCTCAGTCCCGGAAATTCTCGAACTGCAGGGGCAGATCGACACTGCTCTTCCTGAGCAGCGCCATCGCCGCCTGCAGATCGTCGCGTTTCTTGCCCGTGACCCGCAGCTTCCCGTCGTTGATCTGCGCCTCGACCTTGAGCCGTGCCTCCTTGAGGCTGCCGACGAGCTTCTTGGCCACCAGCTGCTCGATGCCCTGCTTGACGGTGATGGCGCGGCGCGCCTCGGCGAGGTTGGTCTGCACATCGCCCAGGTCGAGGCAACGCTGGTCGATGCCGCGTGCACCCAACCGCAGACGCAGGATGTCCAGCAGTTGCCCCAGATGGAATTCGCTCTGCGCGTGCAGTGTGATCAGGTAGCCCTGCAGCACGAAGCGTGCCCCGGTGCCGCGCAGGTCATAGCGTTTGTCCAGTTCGCGCGTGGCCTGGTCCACCGCATTGGTGAGCTCGTGCGAGTCGACTTTCGAAACGGCGTCAAAGGACGGCATGGGCGCGATCTGCTCCGGTGTGCGGCTGCGGCTCGCCGCCGATCATACCCCGCCGCTATCGCCCGGCTGGCGGTTGGCCGCGACGATGGTGGCCTTGGGGAAGAAATTGAAGGTCGATGCAGTGGACCAGGTATAGGCGCCCATCTGCCGCCCGACAATCAGGTCGCCGATATTCAACCGCGGCAGCTGGAGATGCTCGGCGATCACGTCGATCCCGTCGCAGGTGGGGCCGGCCAGCACCGAGGGCAGTAGCGGCCCGGTGCGCATGGCGCTCAGCGGGTAGCGGGCGTGATCATAGAGCTGGCCGCTGTAGGAACCGTAGACGCCGTCGTCGAGGTAGTACCACCAGTGACCCTCGCGCTGCGCGCGGCCCATGACCGTGGCGACGCCGATTGCCGCCGGGCCAGCCAGGTAGCGGCCGGGCTCGGCGATCACGCGCACGCGCCTGGGCAGCCGGGCCAGCGCCCGGCGCATGGGCGCGCAGTAGCGGCCGATGTCGGCAGCGGGTTCGGTATAGTCGATGGGAAAACCGCCGCCGATATCGAGCGTATCGCAGGCGCCAAGCCGCTCGCGACGCGCCGCGGCCAGCAGCCGCGCGCACACCTCGATGGCCTCGACGTGCTTGGCCGCGTCCGCGGCCTGCGAGCCAACATGGAATGAGAGACCGCTTACATTGAGGCCCTCCCGTGCGGCCAGGCGCGCCAGCTCCAGCGCAGCCTCCGGGTCGCAGCCAAATTTCCGCGACAGGTCGCAGACCGCGCCGGGATGGCGGAATGAGACGCGCAGCAGGAGCGCCACACGCCCGGCATAGGGGCGGAGTTTGCGCACCTCGTCGGGGTTGTCGGCGACCAAGGTGGTGATGCCGTATTCGAGCGCGTTGTGGATATCGCGCTCGCGCTTGATTGGATGCGTATGAATGCAGCGCGCCGGATCGATCCCCAGACTGGCGGCGAGCTGCACCTCACCCGTGGTCGCCAGGTCGAGCCAGCCGCCTTCATCGACGATCGCACGCACCACCGCCGGATGCGGCAGCGGCTTCAGCGCATAGTGCAGGTCGACGCCCGGCAGCGCCTTGCGGAGCTTGCGGTACTGCGTGCGCACCCGTTGGCAGTCGACGATCAGGAGCGGTGAGCCGAACTCGGCGACCAGGCGGCGGATGTGCTCCGGCTCGAATGGATCAATGAAGCGCTTACGGCTCACGGCATATCTCCCGGATCGGGCGCGGTGGCGGACGCCGCGCGGGTCAGTCGGTCGCGCACTGCGTCCCAGCTCTCGTCGGCCGGGACCTCCTGGACCAACAGGCAGGCCGCGCCCGCCTTGTCGAGGGCCCGCAGGTGAGCGTACAGGTCATGGGCGAAGCTCTCGAGCCGCGAGCCAGCATTGATCCAGGTGACGTTGCGGAACGAGCCCAACGGCGGGCGCTGCGCCAGCACGCCAATGCGCGCGCCGTCACGCGAGAGCTCGGCCGCGAGCCGTTCAATCTGGCCGACGGCCACCAGACGCAGCGGCGTCGCCGGCGCGTAATGCGCCAGCGCGGAACCGGGCACGCGCGGCGCCCCGGGTCCGGGTCCGCTCGCTACCGCGCCGACTTCGCCGCGCAACTGCGTGAGCGTGATCTGCCCCGGCCGCAGCAGCCGTACCTCGCCGTCAATGCAGGCGACGATGGTTGATTCCAGGCCCAGCTTGCACTCGCCGCCGTCGAGCACCACCGGCACCGCATCGCCGAATTCCTCGCGCACGTGTTCGGCGCGTGTCGGGCTGACGTGCCCGTAACGATTCGCGGATGGCGCCGCGATGCCGCCGCCAAAGGCCGTGAGTAGCTGTTGCGCCATGGGGTGCGAGGGCACACGCACCGCTACCGTGTCCTGGCCGCCCGTAACCAGGTCCAGCACGTTCGCGGCGCGCGGCAGCACCAGCGTCAGGGGACCCGGCCAGAAACATCCGGCCAGCTTTGCCGCCGCGGCAGGCACCTCGCGCGCCCAGCGGTGGAGAAAGCGGGCGCTGTCCAGATGCACGATCAGCGGGTTGGAGATCGGACGACCCTTGAGTGCGAATATCTTCTGCAGCGCTGCGGCATGCTGCGCATTCGCACCCAGTCCGTAGACGGTCTCGGTCGGAAACGCGACCACTTCGCCGCTGCGCAGCGCCTGCACCGCGACGTCCAGCTCCTGTTGTGTTGCCCTGATCGCTCTGGCCATGGACGGATATCAGCTCACGTGCACTATCGGGTGATTGCCGCGGCTATTCAAGCGCAACGCGCTCCCAGGCGTAACCGTGCCGGCGCAATTCATAGGCCGGCCAGTAGTGCCGATCGAGCTTGAGTGTAATCATCTCCGGCGCGCCGTTGATCGCCAGGGTCTTGATACGAAGCGAAGCCCGGTCGGGGCGCCCGATGACCAGCTTCAGGAAACTGTCCAGGTCCGGCGTGGGCTGGCCGTCAACCTCGGCAATGCGCCGGCCGGGAACCAGGCCGAAACGGCTGGCAGGCGACCCATAGGCGAAATACGCGACGTACACGCCGCTCGGCTCGATGCCGCGCTGCGCGCTGATGGCCCGGTGCGGCGCCTGCAGTGTCGCTCCCGCCCAGAGTACCGCCCGGTCGAGGTCGATGCCGCTCAGGGCAGCGGTTTTCACCGCCAGGGTGTGTTCGCCGTCGGTGCGCCAGACGGTGACCTGCACGACCTCGCGCGCCACCACCGCGCGCTCGACGTCGCGGAATTCGCTGACCGGCTGGCCATCGACGGCCAGGAGGATGTCGCCCGACTGCAGCAACTGCGCCGCGCTCGACCCTCCCACCAGCCGCGTAATGCTCAGCACCTGGCGCCGGGCCGGATTGCTCTTCTGGATGCGCTCCATCCACGCATCGCTCAAGCCCAGGCCACGGGCCGCGGCGAGCGTCTGCGTGACGAATTCGGCCTCGAGTGAATGGAGCGGTGCGGCACGGCGCGCCAGATCCAGGGTTTCGGCCACCAGGTCGGCGCCGACGCCGCGGCTTTCCTGCACCAGCTCCCGTCCGTTGTCGGAAGCGAAGCTGGCCCACAGGCCGCGCACGCGGCCACTCGGATCCGCCAGCACGCCGACCACTTCATCGGGCGGATTGACCAGCGTGGCCACTTCGATATTACTGTCACGAAAGGCCACCGATCGCGACAGCGGGAGCAGCAGCGGATCGACCTCGGCGATCGCCGTGGCGCGCGACTTGAGTTCGCCCTTGCCATCGAGCCCGACGACCTCGACGCCCTCGCCCGCCCGCAGCGGCTGTGTCGCCAGGGTCGCGGCCCGCAGCGGCGCTCCCCGGGCCAGCGCCGGGTCGTACTGCACCACCGCAAGATTGTGGAGCGGATGAATGTAGATAACCTTGCCGGGAATCTCCAGTGTGCCCGCAAACGTCAGGCGCACGTCGCCGATCGACACCGGCACGGTGTTGCGGTCGGTGATCACGAGGCCCCGCTCGGCGTCGACGATCAGGCCGGTGCCGTGATAGTTGCGTTCGTTCACGCCCGATATCTGATACGGCATGTCGAAGGTCAGCCCCACCAGCGACGGCGCCAGCAGGCGCACAGCGGGACTGCCCGCCACGCTCAGCGGCGCCAGCGGGCCCCCGGCGGGCTGGGCCGCCGTGGCCGGAACCGGCAGGTCGGCGCAGTCCCAGTAGCCGCTGGTATCGTTGCGTTCACAGTGGCGCGCCGGAAACCAGCGATGATCCATGTGCACCGAGCGCAGTTCGGCGCGGTGCGGATCATCGAGCGTGACGTAGCGCACGGCAAAGCGGGCGCCATCGCCGAGCGCGGCTACGCCGGCCTCGAAATCGGCGAGCGTGGCGACCGGCCTGGAATTGAGTTCGGTGATCACAGCACCACGCGGCACGCCCGCCGCATCCAGGCTGTAGCCCGAAGCGGCCACGAACACACCGCTGATCGGCAGATTGAAATGCCGCGCTTCCTGGTAGGAAAGCGTATGCACCACGGCATCGCCGAATTCGAGAAAGCTCGCCGGCGTGATCGCATGCAAATCGGCCACTGCGAGTTGCGCGGTGAAGGGCCGCCCGCCGCGCTCGAGTTCCAGCCGCACGCTCTGGCCCACGGCGTTGTCGAGGACTTCCTCGAGCGGTTCGAACCCGGTGACCGGCGCGCCATTGAGCCGCACCAGGACGTCGCCCGGCGCCAGCAGCTTGTCGCTCGCCGATCCGGGCTGCACGCGTTCAACCACCAGCATGCCCGTATTGGCGGGCTGCGCCGCGCGCGCCGCGGCTTCAGTCGCGGTACTCAGCCCCAGGCGCCGCAGTTCATCGTAGGGCCGGTAATGGAATTCGGTTTCGATCGTGCCGCGAGTGACCGGTTTCCCCTGCTGTATCAGCTGCAGCGCGCGCTGCACGCGGCCAAGAGGCAGGTAGAAACTCGTCGCCGACCCGGTCGAACCACCGGCATTGAGCGCCACCACCCGACCCTGCACGTCCACCACGGGCGAACCTGAAGAACCGCCCGAAGTGCTCGAGGCCGCCTGGATGTAGAAGGTATTGAAATCGTTGTACCGGCCGACGCCGTATTCGGGTGCCTCCCGATCCAGGCGCGCGATCGTGCCCGACAGGATCGACAGCTGCTCGCCCGCGTCGTTGCCGACCACGCGGATCTCGCGACCGACCTGCGCGGCCTCGGGCGCGAGCGGCAGGGCCGCAGGTTTCGTGAACTTCAGGCTGGCCGGATCGTAGCGATAGATGCCGAAGTCGTGCACCGGATCGCGATAGACCGGGTGCAGTTCCACCTCCTCGCGGTTAAGGAAGGTCGCCTCGGCAATGACCGGTCCGGGAGTGACGACATGGCGGTTGGTCAGTATCAGTCCGCGCTGGGCGTCGATCACGAACCCGGTGGCCTGGGCCGAAACGTTCCGTTCCGTATCGAAGGAGCGTGTCTGATCGATCTCGATCGTAACCACGCTTCCGGCGATGCGCTCGAGCGTACGCGCCCAGTCCGCGGGCGGTGCCGCCGGCATCGCCAGCTGGGCTGCGACGGCGGCGACGGCCGGCTTGCTGGGGGCGGCGAGCGCCGCCGGCGCCAACGCGCACACGGCCGCCGCCGCGCACAGGACCCGGCGCAGCGCGGTCACAGTGCGGTCCCGAAGGTGTCGCGGAACCGCGCGCTGAACTGCGCCCCATCGTAACGGTGCTGCTGGGTGCCGTGGAACTCGATCTTCATGGCGCCGGCGAGCGAGGCGATGCGGCCGGTCGTCGGCCAGTCCAGGCCGCGCTGGAGGCCGAACAGGAGGCCGGCGCGATAGGCATCGCCGCACCCGGTTGGATCCGCCACGCGGACCGCGCGCGCCACCGGGATCTCGTGCCGCGTGCCATCGGCAAAAATCCAGGAACCCTCGCCACCGCGCGTGACGATCAGCGCCCTGACCCGAGCGGCAATGTCGGCCAGCGACCAGCCGGTGCGCTCGGTCAGCATGCTGCCCTCGTAATCATTGACCGCGACCCACGCCGCGCTGTCGACCAGTGCGCGCAGTTCCTCGCCGTTGAACATCGGCAGGCCCTGGCCCGGGTCGAAGATGAAGGGAATGCCCGCGGCGGCAAACTGCGCGGCGTGCTCGAGCATGCCCTGGCGTCCATCGGGAGCGATGATGCCGGCACGCACGCCGGGTGCCGCAGCGACCTGGTTGAGATGCGAATGATTCATGGCCCCCGGGTGGAATGCGGTGATCTGGTTGTCGTCCAGGTCGGTGGTGATGAAGGCCTGTGCCGTGAATTCACCCGGCACCTCCCGCACGTGCGTCAAGGCAATGCCGCACTCATCGAGCCACGAGCGGTAGGGCGCGAAGTCATGGCCGACCGTGGCCATGATCAGGCCGTCGCCGCCGAGAAGCTTCAGGTTATAGGCAATGTTGCCGGCGCAACCGCCGAAATTGCGCCGCATCGACGGCGCCAGGAACGAGACGTTCAGCACGTGGATGCGATCGGGCAGGATGTGTTCGCGAAAGCGCCCCTCGAACACCATCACGGTGTCGTAGGCCATCGAACCACAGATCAGTGCCGTCATCTCGTCTCCAGAAAGATTCAGCGGCCGAGCAAGACCAGCGCCCAGACCACCGCAAGCAGGAACAAGGCCATGAGTACCGCCGCGGAGCCGATGTCCTTGGCCAGCCCGGCGAGTTCATGGCGCTCCAGGCCTATGCGGTCCACGGCGGCTTCGATCGCGCTGTTGAGCAGTTCGACGATCAGCACCAGGATGACTGGCGCCACGAGCAATGCGCGCTCCACGCCATTGTGCCCGAGCCACAACCCCAGCGGTGTGGCGATGAGGGCAAACGCCAGTTCCTGGCGAAACGCGGCTTCCTCGCGGTAGGCGCCGACCAGCCCCTTCCTGCTGGCATCGAACGCGCGGAACAGGCGGGTGAAGCCGCGCGGCTTGTCGCGGTTCATCACGGGCGCGAACCCATCAGGCCGCGGCAGGCCGGTGGGCGAGATCGAGTTCGCGCGCCGCGCGCACGTCATCGAGCCGGCGCACCGGCATGGTGTGCGGGGCGCCGCGCAGCGTGTCGGGGTCGCTGGCCGCTTCGCGGAGGATCTCGGCCATCGCCGCCACGAAAGCGTCGAGCGTCTCCTTGCTTTCGGTCTCGGTCGGCTCGATCAGCAGGCACTCGGGCACCAGCAGGGGAAAATAAGTAGTCGGCGCGTGGAAACCGAAATCCAGCAGCCGCTTGGCGACGTCCATCGCCGTGACGCCCTGCTGCTGCGCCAGCGCCTTGAGCGTCAGGATGAACTCGTGGCTGGCGCGCCGCTGCGGATAGGCGGCGATAAACCCCGCCTGCTGGAGCCGCGCCAGCAGATAGTTTGAATTGAGCGTCGCATACTCGCCGACGCGGCTCATGCCGTCGCGTCCCAGCATGCGCATGTACACGTAGGCGCGCAGCAGCACGCCGGCGTTGCCGTTGAACCCGGTGAGCCTGCCGATCGACTGCGGCAGGTCTTGCTCGCCCAACCACCGGTAGCGCGCCGCATCGCCCTCACCGCTCCGCGCCACCACCGGCAGCGGCAGGTACGGCAGCAGGCGCGGGCCGACGCCGACGGCGCCCGCACCCGGCCCGCCGCCACCGTGCGGCGTCGAAAAGGTCTTGTGCAGGTTCATGTGGATGACGTCGAACTCCATGTCGCCCGGCCGCACCTTGCCCAGGATCGCGTTGAGGTTCGCACCGTCGTAATAGAGCAGGCCGCCCGCGTCGTGCACGATGCGCGCGATTTCGGGGATATGCCGCTCGAACACGCCGAGCGTGGAGGGGTTGGTGAGCATGATGCCCGCGGTCTTCGGCCCAACCGCGGCCCGGAGCGCCACGAGATCGACGTCGCCGTCGGGCCCCACGCCAACCTCGCGCGCCACGCAGCCGCACATGGTGGCCGTGGCGGGGTTGGTGCCGTGCGCCGCCGTGGGCACGATGATCTCATTGCGCGCCAGATCGCCGCGCGCGCGATGATAGGCGCGAATCATCGCCACGCCGGCAAACTCGCCGTGGGCGCCGGCCATCGGCGTGAGCGCCACGCCCTGCATGCCGGTGACTTCCTTGAGCATTTCCTGCAGCTCGAACATGCAAGCCAGGAAACCCTGGCTGTGCCGCGTGCTCGCCAGCGGATGCCGGCCCAGGAACTCCGGCAGCAGCGCGGCAGCATTGCAGGCCCGCGGGTTGTACTTCATCGTGCAGGAGCCGAGCGGGTAGAAATGCGTGTCGATGGAGAAGTTGAGCTGCGACAGCCGCGTATAGTGCCGGACCACGTCCAGCTCGCTCACCTCCGGCAGCGCCGCCCGTCGCGCGCGCCGCAAGGCGGCGGGCACCGCCGGCACGACGCTCTCGGCCGCCGGCCACTGGCCACGCGCGCCACGACCGGCACGGCCATAGTCGTAGATCAGTGGTTCGACCATCGGCAGGGTCATACGTCGTACCTCACAAGAGCGATGCCACGCGCCCACATAGGCGCATTCACGGCGGGGAATGGTCGGGTGCGCCTCGCCATTCGGCCCATGGGAACTAGGCCGAATGGTGGCGAACCTCGCGCGGCCTGCCGCGCGTCGATCATCAGATCACCGCAAGATGGAATTGAAAGAGAGGACGCGCGGCAACGGCCGCGCCTCGGCACCCTCCGACATTCCCCGCCGTGAATGCGCCTATGCGGGCGCGTGGCATCATTCTCGCAAGCGGTATGACGCATAGCCCGGACCACCGCAACCCACACCAGCAGCAGTGGTGTGCCGGGTATCGCCCGGAAAAATGTCGGAGGCTGCCGAAGCGCGGCCGTGGTCGCGTGTCTGAGGTTGTCTCTCCGCTTTACATCGAGACAATTTTTGACACGCGGCAGGCCGCGCGAGGTTCGCCGCCTGTCGGTGCATTCCTGATGCACCGACAGGCGAAGCGCAGCCGACCATTTTTCCGGGCGATACCCGGCACACCACTGCTGCCAGCGCGAGCAGCCGGCGGCACGGCGCATGATTCTGCAATTTTCTGTCTTCATCTTTCTCTCACGCCACACGCACCGCTTTGAGCACCTCGGCCATTGCCGCCGCATACGCCGCGATATCCGCGGCGCTCCGTGCCTCCGTGGCACAGACCAGCAGTGCCGGCCCAAGTTCCGGGTAGTTGACCGAGAGGTCGAATCCGCCCTCGATGCCGCGCGCCGCAAGCGCTTCGAGCACGGGCGCCGCCGGGCGGTCGAGCAGCAGCACGGCCTCGTGGAAGCGCGCGCTGCTGAACGCGGTGCGCACGCCGGGCAGACGCGCCAGCGCGGCGACCAGCTCGGCGGTACGGGCCATGCAGGCATGGGCAACGCGCTCCAGCCCCGCCGCGCCCATGAGCGACAGATAGATGGTGCCGGCGATCATCAGCAGTCCCTGGTTGGTACAGATGTTCGAGGTGGCCTTGCCGCGGCGGATATGCTGCTCGCGCGCCTGGAGCGTGAGCGTGAAGCCGGGCCGGCCGTCGAGGTCGACGGTGCGGCCGACGATGCGACCGGGCATCTGCCGCACGTATTCCATGCGCGTCGCCATGAAGCCGAAATACGGCCCGCCGGAGGACAGGGGGCAGCCGAGCGGCTGGCCGTCACCGACGACGATATCGGCGCCGCGCTGGCCCCAAAGTCCTGGCGCCTTCAGCACCGCGAGCGAGGTCGGGTTGACTACGGCGATCACCAGGGCGCCGCGCGCGTGCGCCCAGTCGCTGAGCGCATCGACATCCTCGAGTACGCCGAAGAAATTCGGCTGCTGGATGACCAGCGCGGTGATGTCCTGGTCGGCGTACGCGGCGAGCGCATCCACCGCGGTCTGGCCACGCTCGCGCACGTAGGGGAGTTCTTCGAGCTTGAGGCCCTGGCCGCCGGTCGAGGCCTGCGTCACCGCGCGATAATGCGGATGCACGGCGCGCGGCAGCAGCACTCGCGCCGCCGTGGACTTGCGGTTGGCGCGCACCGCCATCAGGCAGGCCTCGGACACTGCCGTGGCGCCGTCGTAGACGGAGGCGTTGGCGACCTCGGCGCCGGTGAGCGCCGTGATCATCGACTGGTATTCGTAGATGGTCTGCAGCGTGCCCTGGCTGGCCTCGGCCTGGTAGGGCGTGTAGGCGCTGTAGAACTCGCCGCGCGAAACAATCGCCCACACCGCGGCCGGAATGTGGTGCTCGTAAGCGCCGGCGCCGATGAAGTTGAGCGGCCGGCCGTCCATGCGGGCACGCGCGTACATCAGCTGCATCACCTGCTGCTCGTTCAGGCCCTCTGGAATGCCGGTGAGCGCACGGGTCCGCAGCTCGCGCGGTATTTCGGCGAACAGCGCCTCGATGTTGGGCGCGCCGATCGCGGCAAGCATTTCCGCGACATCAGCCTCGGTATGCGGGATGAAAGGCATGGCAGCTCCTGTTGCCTGCAGTGGCGGGACTCAGCCGGCGTCGGCCAGCGTGGTGTAGGTATCGGCGTTCAGCAACTCGGCCGCGGCGAGCGCGCCGGCGGGCTTGAGACGCATGATCCAGCCGGCACCGTAGGGATCCTGGTTGATGGCCTCGGGCGTCTTGCCCAGCGCCTCGTTGACGGCGACCACGGTGCCGGCCACCGGGGCGTAGACGTCCGAGGCCGCCTTGACCGACTCGACCACGGCGAAAGCCTCGCCCTGCTGCAGGGTGCGCCCCACGGCCGGTACCTCCACAAAGACCAGGTCACCCAGCGCATGCTGCGCATGATCGCTGATGCCCACTTCGACCGTGCCATCGGAGTGTTCGCGCACCCATTCGTGGCTGCGCGCGTATTTCAGATCCGCCGGTACATTGCTCATCGTCAGAACCCCTGTTTAGGTTGCACTATTCCCGTCGCCTTGCAGCTCCACCAGCACGCGGCCGTGCCGCGCAAAGGGCGGCCGCACCACGCGCGCCGCCAGCAACTTGCCGCGCACCTCAACCTGCACGGTACTGCCGACCACTGCCGCGGCCGCGGGCATCCGCGCCAGTGCGATGGAACGCGCCAGCGTCGGTGAAAACGTGCCGCTGGTGATCGAGCCATCGCCCGCGGACGTGACCACCCGCTGGTGCGAGCGCATCACGGCGCGGTCTTCAAGGAGCAGGGCGACCTGGCGCTGGCCGCCGCCGGCGATGCGGGCCGCCTCGAGCGCCGCGCGGCCGATGAACGACCGATCGGCCGGATCAAAGGCTACCGTCCAGGCCAGGCCGGATTCGAGCGGCTGCGTGGTTTCGTCCATGTCGCTCCCGTAGAGATTCATGGCCGCCTCGAGCCGGAGGGTGTCGCGCGCGCCGAGGCCGCAGGACTGCACGCCCAGCTCGTTCAGGCGGTTCCACAGTTCCACGGCGCCCTCGGCGGGCAGCATGACTTCAAAGCCGTCTTCCCCGGTGTAGCCGGTACGCGCCACGAACCACTCGCCCAACTGGGTGCCGAAGAACAGTCCCTGCGCCAGCGCGGCGGCGGCATCCGGCGGCGTGAGGAGCGAGGCCAGGCGTGCGCGCGCTTCCGGACCCTGTACGGCGAGCATCGCCAGTTCGCGCCGCTCGTGCACCTCGACCTCGAACGCGGCGGCGCGGGCGCGGATCCAGGCCAGGTCCTTCTCGCGCGTGCCGGCATTGACGATAACGCGATACCAGCGCGGGCCCTGAAAATAGACGATCAGGTCGTCGATGATGCCGGCGTCTTCCCGCAGCATGCAGCTGTAAAGTGCCTTGCCCGGCTGCGTGAGCCGCGCCACGTCATTGGCCAGCAGCGAGCGCAGGAATTCGCGCACCCGCGCGCCGTGCAGGTCGATCACGCACATGTGCGAGACGTCGAACACGCCGGCCGCGCGCCGCACCGCGTGATGCTCCTCGATCTGCGACCCGTAGTTGACGGGCATGTCCCAGCCGCCAAAATCGACCATGTGCGCGCCGAGCGCGACGTGCAGGCCGTAGAGAGGAGTGCGTAATCCCAACGTGTTCTCCAGCGCAGGCCCGATACGGGCCGCCAACAAAAAAGGGCGGCAGGTGCCCTGCCGCGCAACGCACTTGCCGCCCCTCTGTCCTTCGTACCTGAGAGATCGGGCACCAGCCGCCATGGCCGCTTGCCGCACCCCTTCGGTGGGCGGGCCTGCCACAGGCGCCGCCGCTCTCCAGAGCCCGCCTTTGATCTGCCGTTCCTGGTGCCTGAGCGTTTCCGGGCGGAAATTGCGCCTTCGGCGTCCGTACCACAGGCCTGCGCCTCGATGCGGAGCTCTTCGGACAGATCTTGCTGACGGGGGACAAATCATACCAGTTGCCACGCCCCGGCCTCTACAATTACGGATTATGGACAGTCACTCCCCGCAACGACCGCGCCACACGACCTTCGCCGTGGACGTCGCCGGCGTCCGGGTGGGCGGCGGCGCCCCGATCGTCGTGCAGTCGATGACCAACACCGACACCGCCGACATCGCGGCCACGGTCGCCCAGGTGCGCGAACTCGCTGGCGCCGGCTCCGAACTGGTGCGCGTAACGGTCAACACCGATGCCGCCGCCGCCGCCGTCCCGCGGATCCGCGCGGCGCTCGATGCGCAGGGCTGCAGCGTGCCGCTGATCGGCGATTTTCACTTCAACGGCCATAAGCTCCTGCGCGATCACCCGGATTGCGCCCAGGCCCTGGCCAAGCTGCGCATCAACCCGGGTAACGTGGGCCGCGGCGCCAAGCGCGATACGCAGTTCGCCGAGTTGATCGAATTCGCCTGCCGCTACGAAAAACCGGTGCGGATCGGCGTCAACTGGGGGAGCCTCGACCAGGAGCTGCTGGCGCGGCTGATGGACGCCAACAGCGCCCTGCCGGAGCCGGCCTCGGCGCAGCAGGTGATGCGCGAAGCACTGGTGCGATCCGCCATCGACAGCGCCGCGCGTGCGGTGGAGCTGGGACTCGGCTCCGAGCGCATCATTCTCTCGGCCAAGGTTTCGACGGTGCAGGACCTGATCGCGGTCTACACCGATCTGGCCGCGCGCACGCGTCATCCGCTGCATCTCGGGCTCACGGAAGCTGGCCTGGGCTCGAAGGGGATCGTCGCCTCGAGCGCTGCGCTCGCCATACTCCTGCAGCAGGGCATCGGCGACACCATCCGCATCTCGCTCACACCCGACCCCGCGGGCGATCGCACCCGCGAGGTGATTGTCGCCCAGGAGCTGCTGCAGACCATGGGCCTGCGCAGTTTCGCGCCGCTGGTCACGGCCTGTCCGGGCTGCGGGCGCACGACCAGCAGCTACTTCCAGACACTGGCGCAGAGCATCCAGGAACACCTGCGCGCGCGCATGCCCGAATGGCGCCGCACCCATGTCGGGGTCGAGGACCTGGCGGTCGCCGTCATGGGCTGCGTGGTCAACGGCCCCGGCGAGAGCAAGCAGGCCAACATCGGCATCAGCCTGCCGGGGACCGGCGAGCGGCCGGTCGCGCCGGTCTACGAGGACGGCGTCAAGACCGTGACGCTCAAGGGCGAGCGCATCGCCGAGGAATTCCAGCAGCTCGTCGAGCAGTACGTCGCGCGCAGCTACCCGCGCCGCGCCAGTCAGTGACTGGCGTAGCCATCAACACCGGAGAATCGCACCATGTCCTCACTCACCGAAAAACGCTGCAAACCCTGCGAAGGCGGCACGGCACCGCTCAGCGCCGCCGATGCCGGGGCGCAGCGCGCCAGGCTTGCTGCAGGTTGGCAGCTCAGCCCCGACGGCAAGTATCTCCAGCGCGAATTCAAGTTCGCCGATTTCTACCGCACCATGAGTTTCGTCAACGCCATTGCCCACGTCGCCAATCTTGAAGACCACCACCCGGATCTGGAAGTCGGCTACAACTATTGCCGCGTACGCTACAGCACCCATTCCATCGGTGGCCTGTCCGAGAACGATTTCATCTGCGCCGCAAAGATCGACCTGATCAACGGTATTTAGGCCGTTTTCCGCTAGGTAGTGGTACGAATGTGCAGGCGCCCCCAATGGCGCTAGCCTCACCGTGCTCCGGCAGGAGAGCCGGATGCGAGGAGGCTTTATGAAACTCACCGTATGGGAACCCTTCCGCGACATGGAACAGTTCATGGCACGGACGAACCCGGCGCACTTCTGGCCGACGGGCCGCGCGCTCCCTGATATCGCCAACGCCAAGTTCCAGTGGGCGCCATCGGCGGACATCAGCGAAACCGACCAGGAGTATCTGGTGCGGGCTCAATTGCCGGCTGTCCGGAAAGAGGACGTGCAGGTCACGCTCGAGGATGGGGCGCTCACGATCCACGGCGAACGCAAGCAGCAGCAAACGGAGAAGAGCGAAAAATTCCACCGCGTGGAGAGCTTCAGCGGAGAGTTCTCGCGAGTCTTCTCCTTGCCGGAAAATGTCGATCCGGCTGGCGTTCGCGCCGAAAGCAAGGACGGCGTGCTGACGGTGCACATCCCCAAGCGCGCGGTGGCGAAGCCGGCCCCGGTGGCGATCAGGGTGAACTGACAGCGGGAATGCAGCGCGCCAGGGCGATGAGGATCCCTGGCGCGCGTAGCCGTGTCAGTGCAACAGGCGCGAGATTCCCCGCTGCCAGGCACCCGGGTCGACAAGCGCCACGAACGCCAGTCCGGCCAGGGCGCCGCTGAAATGCGCATCGTGGTTGACGCGTCCGCGGGTGAACCGCGAGGCGTACCAGCTGTACAAGAGGTAGCCGACCGCGAACAGCGGCGCTGGAACCGGCACCGGCACGGGCATGATGTACATCGATTCGGTGGGGTAGTAGACGATCGAGGCGAACAACACGGAGAGGATGGCGCCGGACGCGCCCAGCGTGGCGTAGTCCGCTTCCCGCCGATGGCTCAGCCAGGTGCCGGCATCGCTCACCAGCAGCCCCACCAGGTACAAGGCAAGAAAGCGCGCCGAACCCATGGCGTGCTCCACAGCGCCGCCGAACGACCACAGCGTGAAAGCATTGAACAGCAGATGGGCGTAGCTGGCGTGCACGAAGCCGCTGGAGATTGGCGTGAAATACTGGCGCTTCGGCAGGAACCAGTAGGGCCGGAACAGGCTCCGCTCGACCAGTTGCGGGGCGACGCTCAGCCCGGCGATGCTCGCGACAAAGATTGCACCGAGTAGCAGCGCGGTGACGCTCAAGGGTCAAAACCAGCTGTAATTGAAGCTGATGCTGACGCGCTCGGCCGCGCTCGGGTTGGGCGGCACCTCGTGCCGCAGCCAGCTCTCGAACAGTACGACGCGCCCGGCTTGTGCGGGCACGCTCACCCATTGACGGTTGCGCTCGCGGGCGCCGGCCTTGCGCGGCGGGGCCGCCATGAACCGCTCCAGCCGCGGGTCCTCGAATTTCAGGCCCGCGCAGCCGCGCGGGGTGCGCACGTAGTAGGTGCCGCTGATCGTCGAGAGCGGATGGAGGTGCAGGCTGTGCACCACCCGGCGCCGCATGATATTCACCCAGCAATCCGTCATCACCAGCTGCCGGCCGCGCAAGTCAAGATCGAGCGCGCCAGCGAAACGCAGCACATGGCGGTCGAGACCGCGCGCCAGCCGTGCAAACGTGGGTGAGATCTGCTGCATGCGGCTTTGCGAGTTGTACGAGGTATAGCCGCCCGGGTAATTGCGCGCCGACCAGCTGCGCCCGGCGCGATCGTCATGGCGCAGCTGCAGGCACTCGCGCAGCAGGCGGCGGTTCAGCTCCGCCGTGGGCGGCGAGCCCAGCGGCGCGACATGGACCAGCGTTGGAAACAGTGTCCTTAGCGGCATGCGCCCAGCATAACCCGGCGGCGACCCGCCCGGCTCACGGGCCCTGCTCGCCGAGCATCCGGCGGCCGCCCGCGGGCTGCTCGAAAACCTCCAGCCGGTGATAGGCGAGATAATTGCACTGGCCGGCCTGGAACGCCCCGACATTGCGCGGCAGCGCTACGCCCCAGGCGGGCAGCACGGCCGGATTGAGATGGCGAGCCACCCGCAGCTCACCGTTGTCTTCGAAAGTGATCAGCCCGCGCTCAAACAGCTGGTCGAAATGCGGCGAGAGCAGCAGGCCATTGCAGCCGTCGAGCTTTTCCCGATCATTGGATTCACGCCACGGCTTGATATGGCGCGCGCGCAGGTGTCGCCGGTCAAGGAGCCCGGAGAGCCGGCAGGCCTGCTCGTAGCGCTCGACGTTTTCGCGATACACGCCCTGGCCGCGGCGCGCAGCCAGCAGGCGCTTGCGGGTGCCGGCATCCAGGCCTTGCCGCGCGCGCAGCGCGTGCTCGGCCACATCGTCCGCCCGCTCCGCACTGCGCAGGGTCGGCGCCATGAGCAGCAGTTCCTCCACCTGGCCGCCGAGGCGCCGGCGCAGGAGCGCCGCGACGCGTTCGTCGATGCGCGCCAGGTAGACGGTCGAATTGGCATCGCCGGAGGCACGCAGCGGCGAGTGTTGCGTCGGCAGCAAGGCCCTGAACTCGGCCAGATGATCCTTCGGACGGAGCGGTTGCAGCAGTTCCTCGAAGTGCACCGGCAGCCGCCAGCCGGCAGCGCCGCGCCGCACCCCGTGCCGGCTGCCCGACATCACCTGCCGCGCCGGAAAAGCCTCGCCGGCGACCAGGCCCAGCATGCCGATGCGGCCGCCGGAGTGGACATAGACGATCTCGCCGGGCTGGGCGTCTTCCACTTCGGCCGCTTGCGACCACAGGTATCCGGCGTCGAGCTCGTGACGCCGCGTCTGCGATTGATTCACCCACCAGGCCACGATAGTTCCTCCCGATGCAGTAGATTATCGCCTTGCCACGCCCATTTCCGGGGGATGCATGTCTCAGTCCAGACGCTCGTTTGCCAGCGACAACGTGACGCCGGTGGCCCCCGAGGTGCTGGCCGCCCTGGCCCGGGTCAACGTCGGCACCGTGCACTCCTACGGCGACGACCCCGAATCCCGGCGGCTCACGGCGCTGGCGAGCGCTACCTTCGAGACCGAGCTGGTGATTCACCCGGTGGCAACGGGGACCGCCGCCAACGCCCTGGCGCTGGCGGTGCTGGCGCCGCCCTTTGGGGCGGTGTATTGCCACGAGACGGCGCACATCAACACCGACGAGTGCGGCGCGCCCGAGTTCTTCACCGGCGGCGCCAAGCTCCTGGCACTTGCTTCCCCCGACGGCAAGCTCAGCGCCGGGCAGCTCGCCGCACCCGTCGCCCACGCACGCGAAATGGGCGTGCACCACGTGCTGCCTGCGGCCGTCAGCATCTCGCAGGCGACTGAGTGGGGCACGGTCTACCAGCCCGATGAGCTCAAGTCGCTCACCGCCGCGGCACATGCGCACGGATTGCACGTCCACATGGACGGCGCGCGCTTCGCCAACGCCGTGGCGTACCTCGGCTGCTCGCCGGCCGAGGCCAGCTGGAAAAGCGGGGTCGACGTGCTGTCCTTCGGCGCCACCAAGAACGGCGCGCTCGCCGCCGAGGCCGTCCTCTTCTTCAAGCCCGGGCTGGCGCGCGATTTCGAGATGCGCCGCAAACGCGCCGGCCACCTGTGGTCAAAGCTCCGGTACCTGAGCACGCAGCTGGTCGCCTGCCTGGAGCAGGACCTGTGGCTGCGCCATGCTCGCCACGCCAACGCACTGGCGGCACGGCTCGCGCAGGGTCTGGCGCGCCAGGGCATTACGCCGCTCCATCCGGTCGAGGCCAACGAAGTCTTCGTGGCGATGCCGATGCAGCAGATCGCGGCGCTCCGCGCCCAGGGCTTCGAATTCTACGAATGGCCCGCGCCGCCGGTCGCGGGCCAGCCGGTCGTGCGCCTGGTCACCGCCTATGACATGACGGTGGCGGACATCGTGGCGCTCGTTGCAGCAGTGGCGGCGCTCTCCTGGCGCTGCCCGGCCTAGGGCCTGTTCACACTTGGAACATCGATGTTCCAAGTGTGAACAGGCCCTAGGCCGGGACGATGGCGTCCGTCTGTGTGTCCGAATCGTCCGCGCCGGTGCCTTTGAGATTCAGCGTCACCGTGGCGGCGGTCAGCATCAATGCCATCGACACGGCGAACAGCAGCGCCGCGGCGCGGCGCGTGCGCGCACCGAAGGGCGGCGCGCGCGTCTCGCTGCTGGCAAGCGCGGCGATCAGCGACAGGAGCCCCGTGACGACGGCGGCGGTAAACAGCCCCATCGCGCCATCGGTGATCGGCGCGTCGATGTAAGCGAACCAGGCGAAACCGGCGCCCAATGCGGCGAGGTTCCATTGCGCGAGCCGCCGCGCTGCGCTGCGCGCCTCGCGCGCGAGCCCCTCCGGGCCGGTGTCTGCCGGTTCGTTCATTTTTCAGCCGCCCATCGTTCCATGAGCCGTTTCACCACGGCCAGCAGTATGGGTCCGATGAATATGCCGGCCACGCCGAAGGCCAGCAGGCCGCCGATCACGCCGCCGAGCACCAGCAGGAACGGCAGCTTCGCGCCGCGCTGGATCAGCCAGGGCCGCAGGACGTTGTCGATGAGCACCATTACCAGGGTCCACACCGCCAGCGCCACCCCGGCCCCGGTGCGGTGCTGGAAAAACAGCCACAGCACGCCCGGTATCAGCACCGGGGTCGGTCCGATCTGCATCACGCACAGCATGAACATGAGCGAGGTCAGTACGGCCGGTGCCGGTATGCCCACCGCCCACAGGCCCAGACCGCTCAGCACCGATTGCACGAGCGCTGTGAGCACCACTCCGGCGGCGATGGCGCGCATCGCCTGGCCCGCCAGCACCGCGCCTTCCTCGGCCCGGGCGCCGCCCGTGCGCCGCGCCAGGCGGCGCAGTGACATCGCCAACCCTTCCCCATGCAGATAAAAGACCACCACCAGCACCAGCGTGAGCAGGAACTGCAACGTGATGCCGCCCAGCGTGCCCACGTGCTGGCTCAGCCACAACGCCACCTTGCCCAGATACGGCTGCGCCAGCGCCGTCCAGTGCTCGGGGCCCTGCGCCACGGCCTCTTGCCAGTGCGCAGCGAGCTGCGAGCCAAATGGCAGCTGCGACACCCATGCGGGCGGCCCCGGCCATGGGCCGGCGAGCAATCGCTCGCCCAGTTCGCGCAATTCCGGGAACCGCGTGACCAGGGTGATCAGCAGCAAGGCCACCGGCGCGACGATGGCGATGAACAGCCCGCTGCTCATGGCCGCCACCGCCAGGCCGCGGTGCCCGCCAAACGCGCGCTCGACCCGCAGCAGGATCGGCCAGGTCGCCACCACGATGATCGCGGCCCACAGGATGGACGTCAGGAAGGGCCGCAGCACCGCCAGCGTCCCCCACAGGAGCGCGGCTACGCAGGCCAGCAGGATGGCGTTGCCGATCAGCTGTGATCGCTGCTCGCTCGTGGTGCTCATAGTTGCCCGAAACCCCTGGCGTTTCCGGATGGCTCAAACACAGCTGCGCAATCGCTCCCTAATGAACCACGGCATCGAAGCCCTGATCGACTTCGGCAGCAAGCGGCGTACCCGCCTTGATATCCACATCGTGACCGCGCTTGAGGAGACCTATCGGTCCGAACAGCACGGTCAGCGCCACGGTTGTGCCCAACTTGCCCTCACCTTCCTTGCCCTTATGGACGAACTCAAGTTCCGAATATGCCAAATACATACGTCCGCTGCCGGACTATCTCCAGCTCACGTCCCGGGCACGGAAAACGTTTTGCCCCGTAGTTTCGGCAAGTCGCTACGGACGGCGGCGCACATCCTCGTACGGCGTGCCGTCGCGGTGCGTGAACATCACCGGCTTCCCGCCGGCGGGCACCCGCAGGTCAATATCGGGATAAGTGGTGGCGTCCTGCTCCCCCGCGCGCGTGCCGACTTCCAGTACCAGCACGTCCGCCGTGCCGCGATTCTGCAGCGTGTGCCCGTTGGCAACGCCGGCCTTGAATCCCGCCGCGTCGCCCGGGCGCAACTCTTCTTCACCCTCGTCGCTCACCAGCGTGACGACGCCCGAGAGCACGTACACGAATTCGTCTTCATGGCTGTGCCAGTGGCGCTGACTTGACCAGGTGCCGGGCGCCAGGCGCAGCAGGTTCACGCCGAACTGCGTCAGGCCGGCGGCATCGCCCAGCCGGCGCCGTTCACGCGCACGGCAGGGTTGGTCAAACGGCGGTGGATACGAAGTGCCGATGATCGCGGTCACGGCGGCGGCGTCAATACGCTTGCTCACGGTCGATCCTGCCTCACGGGTTGGGGATCGACAGGATACTCCGACTCGATGCCCGCCAGGTCAGCCGGGCTCTAGCGTGCCCCCGTCGTGAGCTCGGTGCCCGAAATCTGCTGGATCGCGATCGGCCACGCGGTGGCTGCAAGGCTCGTGGGCCCCAGCTTCCGACGCCCCATATCCCAGGTCACCTGGGGGCCAAACTGCATCCGCGGCGCCATGCCGCGCCCGAACTGCAACTCCACCAGCGAGCGGTGACGCAGTGGCGCGCAATAACGGGCTCCTGGATCGGATGACAGCGGCGTGGCGCGCTCGTAGCGCAGGCCGAACGTGCTGGCGCCGGGACCGCGCGCGCCGATGGCCCGGGTCACGAACAGCATGATCTGCGTACCGGGATTCTCGGGCACAAAGCCCGCCAGGTCACCGGCAAGGGCCGGCGAACTCAGCCAGCACGCACTGGCACCGATCAGCACTGCCACGACGGTCCGCGGCGTGTAGAGCCCACCCATGGGCTGACTCCTGTACTGTAACTCTGGCCCCACTGTGCGGGCAGCAGGGGCCGCAAGTACAGAGCGCGGAACGGCTCGTTTTGAGAGGCGGATAGCAGATGTGTGCGCTGCCGTTCAATTATGGCAAGCGACAGTCGGTGGCCGGAATTATGCTCGCGCCGGTGCCCCAATAAGCGGCGGTAAAGTCGCCCCGGGAAGGGCCGCGCGAGCGCTTATTTCACCAGCGGCGTGGCGCCGCCCAGCAGCTGCAGGAAGCGTGCGCGCTCGATATTGCCGCCACTGAGTATCACGCCTACGCGGCGGCCGGCCTGGCGCGTGCGCTCCTGCATGAGCGCGGCGAGTGGCGCCGCGCCCGCGCCCTCTGCGACCTGGTGCGCAGCGTCGAAATAAAGGCGCACCGCGGCGGCGATCTCATCCTCGCTGACCTCCACCACGCGCGCCGCGCCCCGGCAGATCATGGCAATGGCTTCGGCGTTCGGCTCGCGCGTGGCCATGCCGTCGGCAAAGGTGAGCGCGGTCGGTGTCGAAACCGGGTGGCCGGCGGCGAACGAACGTGCCGTCGCCGGCGCGTTGGCGGCCGAGACACCGACGATCTCGGTGCCGAGCCCCAGCAGGTCACGCGCCAGGATCAGGCCGCAGATTCCCGAACCCATGCCAACGCCGACGTAGACCGTGTCGAGTCCGGCCACGGCGCGCAGGAATTCGAGCGCGTAGGTGGCGACGCCCATCACCAGGTGGCGGTGGAACGAGGGAACGAAATGCAGCCCCCGCTGCGTGGCGACGCGGTGCGCCTCGTGCTTCGCCTCATCGAAGTCTTTGCCAAATTCGACCACGGTTGCGCCGAACCCGCTCATGGCCGAGTTCTGGTCGGGTGAGTTGCCGTACGGCACGTAGATCGTGGCGCTGATCCCGGCGCGCGCGGCGGCGAACGAGATCGACTGACCGTGATTGCCGCGCGTCGCCGTGACCACTCCCGGCACATCCGGTTGCGCATGGCGCAAACGATCGAAATACACCAGGCCGCCGCGCACCTTGAAGGCGCCGGTCGGCGTGTGATTTTCGTGCTTCACCCACACTTCGCAGCCCGCGTGCCGCGCCAGCTTCGGCCAGGCGTACTGCGGGGTTGGGGTCACGACGGCGTGCACCAGCTCGGTCGCGCGCTCCAGCTCCGCGAGCGTCGCCAACGACCCTGCCGCGGCCATGCGTCGCTAGTAGTTCGCGGCGGCGCGCACGGCGCTGGCGGGCTTGTCGAGATCGGCGAGCAGCTCCGGTCCCACCACTGCAAAGGGCGTCGTGCCATAAGACAGCAAGCGGTCGTGGAAATCGTGCAGCGAGCCGCGCTCGCCCATCTTAAGTGTGTACGCCGCGTAAATCTCCTGGATCTGCGCCCGTCCGGCCGTGTAGGCGTAGTAGTACCCCGGCCCGGTTGCAATGCTGGCGACCTGCGCCGCGGCGGCTTCCCTGGTGAACCCGGTCTGCGCGGCATAGAAGTCGACCGCCTGCTCATAAGTCCATTCGCCGCTGGCGAGCTTCGGATCGGCGATGGCCCGCGCGCCCCGCACCCGCTCCCAGCGTGCCGTGAACAGCCGGCCGTCGAGGTGATCGCCGTAGAGCCCCAGCCTCACAAACATCTCCTCGCCATAAAACGCCCAGCCTTCCGCGAACACGCCGCTCCCCTGGATTTTGCGGATGAAATTCGGGTGCCGCTTGGCGATCGACAGTTGCAGGAAGTGGCCGGGCATTGCCTCGTGCGCCGCCGTGGAGGTGATGCGGTCGCGGTCGAAGTCCTGGTTCATGTCGAGCCGCGCGGCGGCGGCGGCCAGGGATTTTGGCGGCGCGATGTAGTAATAGCCCGTGGTTGAGCTGGCGAACAGGCGCGGTGGATTCATGTTCGCGCCCGGCAATACCGGCAGCAGGAATTCGGGCGTTTCCACCACCACCATGGAACCAAGCCAGGCCGGCACCGTCACGACGTTGCGCTCGCTCATGAAGCGGGTCAGTTCGGCAATGCGGTCGTGGTAGAAATCGATCAGGGCTGCGCCGCCGGGGGCCATGCCGCCACCCGTGTCCGGGCCGAAAGCCACGCCCTGCTGCTTCGCGAGCGAAGTCAGCCAGGCTTCCTCCGCCCAGCCGTGGCCCAGCTCGTCGCGCCCCATGCGTTCGATATCGTTCGCGTTGAAGGGCAGCAGCTGCTCATCGCGCAGCATCCGGTCGTAGGCTTCGCGGCCCATGGCGTAATTTTCAGGCCACGAGGCGACGTGCGCGTCGATGAAGGCACGGGTTGCGGCCATCGCCTCCAGCGCGGCATCACGCGCCCTGATGAAGCGCGCCAGGGCCCTGGATTTCGCACCCAGTTGCGCGCTGGCCGCATCGCTCAACGCACCCTTGAAGAAACCGGCCGCGCCATCGAGTTGCTGCGCGCGCACGACGCCGAACAGGTGACAGGGGATCGTGACCAGCTGCTGGGAGGCGGCGATGTGAGCCGGCGCCTTTTCCAGGCGGCTGGTGATGTCCGCCCAGGCCCTGGCCTGATCCTTCGCCGTCGCACCCTCCCGGCCAATGACCGGCAGCATCTCGAACAAAGTGAACACGGAATCGAGCACGGCATTGGCGGCGCCGCCGAAGTCCTTGCGATCGAGCTGGTAGATACGTTGTGCGTTGAGACGCGCGATCAGGTCCGCGCCGATCAGCCTGGCGTCATTGCGGTCCTGGAGCGAGGTGTCGGCCGGGAATCCCGCCGTGATTTCGCCCAGTCGCTGCTGCCATTGCTCCAGGCGCGCCGTGTAGGCCGCGCGGTTCGCCTCGCTCGGTACCTCGAGCTCGCCGTCGTGGCCCGGGATGCCGAGCGCCGTGGCCTGCATGGGGAACAGCGCTGCGGAAGTAAAGGTCACATCCTGGGCCAGGGCCACTAGGTTGTCGTGCACGCTGTTCGCAGCCAGCACCGGTGCAGCGAGCAGCGCGCCCAGGACGGCACAGCTGCGAATGAAGCGGAACGGGTTGATCATCGAATACTCCTTCAGGGGCGACGGCCTGGGGCCGACAATATCCGCCGTTTTGACGGCCGGATCAATTCGCGGGCCGGCCGGGCGTTCCGCCTCCGACTGTGACCCCGCTCACGTTCCACCCGCCGCTGCGGCCAAAGTCGCAGCCTGAGCCGGCGTTTTCCTCAAGATTCCGCCCGGCGGTCCGCTACAGGAGGCAACACCTTGATAGGTGGACACGTCCGTGCGAAGTGGAGAACCCTGTGTTCGGATTGCTGAAGAAGACCGCCGAGGCGAAAGGGCGGGTCGGAATCGCATTCGGTCGCGACCGGATCGCCCTCGCCGTGGTCTCGGGTAGCGGCGAACGCGCCGCGCTCGATCGCTGCGAATCGCTCCTTGTTGATCCCGCCGGCGGCGCCGAGGCCGTGGCCGCTGCGATCCGCGCCGCGAACCTGCCCCGGCTGCCGATCAGCGCCGTGCTGCATGCATCCGACTACCAGCTCGCTCTCGTCGAAGCTCCGGAGGTGCCGCCGGCCGAACTGCGCGCCGCGATCCGCTGGAAGTTGAAGGATGCGATCGACATCGAGGTTGAGGACGCGGTGATCGACGTCTTCGACGTGCCCGCGCAGAACCGCGGCGGCCAGGGCCGCATGATGTACGCGGTGGCCGCCAAACGCGGCGCCATCGACCGCTACGCCGCGGCGCTGGCCACGGTACCGACCTTCAGTGTCGTCGACGTTCCCGAACTGTGCCTGCGCAACCTCGCCGCGGCGCTCCCGGCCGCAGCGCGCGGCGTCGCGCTCGTGCATCTGGGCGAGTCGACGGCCTCCGTTATCCTGGTACAGGGACGCACCTTCTACTTCGCTCGGCAGATCGACCTGCGGGCCGCCATGAAACTCGCCCCGGAGAATGAGTCTGACCCAGCCTACGACGCCAGCGGCATCGTCCTGGAGCTGCAGCGCTCCCTGGACTACTACGAACGGCACTTCGACCAACCCCCCATCACGCACATTGCCATTTCGCCCACCAGCGCGCATGCCGAGGCGCTGGCTGCGGACCTGGGCCGCGAGACGGGCTTCGAAGTGGCGGCGCTCGATCTCAACAAACTGCTGCACTGCGCCGCGCCGGTCGCAGTGGAAACCCAGGGCGAATGCCTGCTGGCGGTTGGCGCTGCGATGCGCGAGGAACGCCGCTCGCTCTGAGCGCCCATCATGGAACAGCAGGTCAACCTCTATCAGCCGATCCTGGGCGCCGAGAAGCGGCTGTTCTCGGCCTTCACCATTGGCGTCGGCCTCGGCGTGATGATCGTCAGCCTCGCCGGCCTGGTGATCTTTGGCGCCTGGCGTACGCACCGCATCGAGCGCTCGGTCGCCCTGCTCGAGCAACAGCAGACCGCCTCGCTGTCGATGGCCGCGCGCGCCAGCGCTGCGGCACACCCCACGCAGTCGATCGCCGAACTGGAGGGCGAGGCCAAGGACCTGAGCGCCGAGATCGCCGCGCGTGAACGTGCCCTCGACATCGTGCACCGCGGCGCCGGCACGCCGGCCACCGGCTTTGCCGCGCGCCTCGAGGCCCTGGCCCGGGCGCAGCTCGAGGGCGTCTGGCTGAGCAGCATCGTATTGGGGTCAGGCGACGGGCGACTGGCCATGCAGGGTGGCACCAGCGATGCGCGCCTCGTGCCCGTTTACCTGGCCGCCCTGGCCGGTGAGCGTGCACTCGCGGGCGTGCGCTTCGAGCGGATCGCGCTCCGGCGTGCCGGGCCCGAGGATGCGCCGGCGCGCATGGTCTTCGAGATCGACGCTCCCGGCCTGAAATTTCCCGCCCGCGAGGTCGCCAAATGAACGCACTCGGCAACGTCAGCAGGCGGCTCGCACCGCTCGTCGAGCGCTTCGATGCGCTGGCAGTGCGCGAGCGCGGCATGATCTTCGCCGCCGCAGTGACCGTCGTGTATTTCTCCTGGCAATCGCTCCTCATGGCTCCGCTCCAGGCCCGCGGCCGCCAGGCCGAGCAACGCCTGACCGAGGCGCGTGAGCAGATGGCCGCCATCGATCAGGCTGGCGCCGCCGCCACCGACGACCCATTGGTGATCGCCGCCCGGCGCAACCTCGCGCTCAAAGGCAAGCTCGGTGAACTCGACGCCGAACTGCAGACCGTGGCGCAAGGCTATGTGGCCCCGGAACGTGTCGCCGACCTGCTGCGCGAAATCCTGACCCGGCAGCAGGGACTGACGCTCGTCAGCCTGGCGAACCTCCCGGTCGAAAGCCTGTCGCAGGCGCAATCTGCAAAGGACGACCTGCCGATCGCCAGCGACGACCGCGGACCGTTCCTGCATCCGGTTGAAATGGTCGTCGAGGGCGACTATGCCTCCATCGTCGCCTACCTGCGCTCACTCGAGGCGCTCCCGTGGCGCGTCCACTGGCAGCAGCTCGACCTGACGGTCGGCAGCTACCCGATCAGTCGCGTGCGCATCGTCATCGGTGCGCTCAGCCTGTCGCGCGAATGGATGAAGGTATGAGAGCGCTCATGCTGTTTTGCTGCCTCGGCGCGCTGGCACCGCTCGCCGCCGCCGGAAAGCTGCGCGACCCGACGCGGCCGCCGCAGGCCGTAGCCGCGGGCGCGCCGCGCGATCCGGCGCCGGTGCTGAGCGCAGTGCTGACCTCAGGCGGCAAGCGCGGCGCGATCTTCAACGGCGAATTCGTACGCAGCGGTGACTCGGTCGGCCCCTACCTGATCGAGGAGGTTCTCGAGGATGGCGTGCGCTACCGCTACGCGGGCCGCGCGCAGGAACTGCGCCTGCCCCACGCCCTGGCCATGATCAAGAAGCCCACGGTCTACCCGGCCCGGGCAGTGAGCGGAGTGAATCCATGAAGCCTTCAAGAACCCTGGTCATGCTGGCCCTGCTGTCCGGCGTGCTCGCGTCCGCGGCACGTGCCGACGATGCGCGCTTCGATGTCGCGGTGGTCGATGCGCCGGCGCGCGCCTTCTTCGAGGGCCTGGCCGACGGCACCCCCTACAACATGGTGTTCGAGCCGGGCATCAGCGGCACCATCAGCCTGAAGCTCAAGAACGTGACCATCACCGAGGTGCTCGACGCGCTCGGCGATGCCTACGGCTACGATTACCGGCGCATGCCCAACGGCTTCGTCATCGTACCGCCCGTGCTGCAGACCAAGTTGTTCCAGATCAATTACCTCGACATCGAGCGCCGCGGCACCTCGCGCACCCGCGTCTCCTCAGGCCAGGTCGGCCAGGGCAGCAGTGGTTCGGGGTCCGGCCAGAACCAGGGCGGCCAGAACAGCGGCGAGAGCTCGCAGGCGAACGCGCTGAGCGAACCGGCCGGCAGCGTGTTCGCGGAAGGCACCGGCGCGCAGGCCGAGCGCGTCAAGGAGATCACCGGCACCAGCATCTCCACACGCTCATCCTCCGATTTCTGGTACGGCCTGAATGCGAGCCTGCAGTCGATCGTCGGCAACGACCGCGGGCATCAGGTGGTCGTCAACGCAGAGTCCGGCATCATCGCGGTACGCGCCTTGCCGCGTGAGCTGCGCGAGGTCAAGAAATTCCTCGACCAGATCCAGAACATCTCGACGCGCCAGGTGGTGCTGGAAGCGAAGATCCTCGAGGTGGAGCTCTCGAGCGGCTTCCAGGCCGGCATCAACTGGGCCGCGATCGGCCACAACGCCGGCACCACCATCGGCGGCTTTGCTACCGGCCCCCAGAACGGCTTCGGCGCCGCGAGCCTCCTCAACCAGCCCTCCAAGCCGGTCACGATCGGGCCGGGCAACACCATCAGCAGCGCGATCAGCAATACGCTGGGCGGCGCCTTCGCGCTCGCCGTCAATACCGCGGATTTCAACGCCTACATCGAACTGCTGAGCACGCAGGGCAAGACGCGCGTGCTGTCGAGCCCGCGGGTCTCGACGCTCAACAACCAGAAAGCCGTGATCAAGGCGGGCGCCGATGAATACTTCGTGACCGGGGTGTCGAGCAACACCGTGGCGAGCACCACGCCGGTGACCAACCGCGACGTCTCGCTGGCGCAGTTCTTCTCCGGCATCGCCCTGGATGTCACGCCGCAGATTGCCGAGGGCGGCCAGGTCATCCTGCATATCCACCCGACGATCAGCGAGGTCACGGAAAAGGTCAAGCAGGTGACCATTGCCGGCGCCACCGACAGCCTGCCCCTCGCCTTCAGCCAGGTGCGCGAATCCGACAGCATCGTCAAGGCCAACAGCGGTCAGCTGATCGTGATCGGCGGCCTGATGCGCACCACGCGCGCAGCGCAGGACTACCGCATCCCGGGCCTGGGCAGCGTGCCCTGGCTCGGCCACCTGTTTCGAAGCCAGCAGCGTACCGAAGTCCACACCGAGCTGGTGATCCTGCTGCGCCCGATGGTCGTCGACACCGACGAGCAGTGGCAGAAGCTGGCGGTCGAGCCCAAATAGTGAACGTGCGGCGGAAAATCCGGCTCGGGGAGCTGCTGGTACAACAGCAGGTCATTACCGAGCAGCAACTCAGCAGCGCGCTGGCCGAACAAAAGCGCACCGGACGCAAGCTCGGCCGCGTGCTGGCGGACCTCGGGTTCCTCTCGGAAACTTCGCTGCACGGTTTTCTCGCCAAACACCTGCAGGTGCCGTTCGTCGATCTGAAGCAGGTGCGCATCGATCGCGAGGCCGTAAAGCTCCTGCCCGAGCCGCTCGCCCGCCGCTATCGCGCACTGGTGCTGCAGCAGGACGCCAAGGGCCTGCTGGTCGGCATGGCCGATCCTTCCGACCTGCACGCCTACGATGAACTGCAGGCCAGGCTGAAACTTCCGTTGCGCGTGGCGCTGGTCGGTGAAGCTGATTTTCTCAAGACCCTGGATTCGGTCTATCGCCAGACCGACGAGATCGCCTCGCTCGCCGAGGCGGTGCGCGATGATCTCAAGGAAGGCGACGTCGACATCGAGCACCTCTCCGCCGACGAAGGCTCGCCCGACGCGCCGGTCGTAAAGCTCCTGCAATCGATGTTCCACGATGCGATGCAGGCGCGGGCCTCGGATATCCACATCGAACCGGGCGAGGACAAACTCCGTATCCGCCTGCGTGTCGACGGCGTGCTGCAGGAGCAGATCATCGAGGGCCGGCGCGTCGCCAGCGCGCTGGTCACGCGATTGAAGCTCATGTGCGGCCTCGACATCGCCGAGAAGCGCCTGCCGCAGGATGGGCGCTTCAGCGTGCGGGTGCGCGATGCGGGTGTCGACGTGCGTCTGGCCACCATGCCCACCACGCACGGCGAATCGGTGGTCATGCGCCTCCTGAGCCAGTCGACCGCGCTCCTGTCGCTCGAAAAACTCGGCATGACCGCGGCGGCCGAGGAACGCTTCCGCCATCTGGTCGAACGGAGCGCGGGCATGGTGCTGGTGACCGGCCCGACCGGCAGCGGCAAGACCACCACGCTCTACGCAGCGCTCAATCACATCAACCGTCCCGGCGTGAAGGTCATCACCGCAGAGGATCCGGTGGAATACCGGCTTGACCGGATCACGCAGGTGCAGGTGATGCCGAAGATCGGCCTGGATTTCGCGCGCGTGCTGCGCACGGCACTCCGCCAGGATCCAGACATCATCCTGGTCGGCGAAATGCGCGATCGCGAGACGGTCGAGATTGGTCTGCGCGGCGCCATGACCGGGCACTTCGTGTTCTCCACGCTCCACACCATCAATGCGATCGCCACGGTGAACCGGCTGCTCGACATGGGAGCGCCCGGCTACATGATCGCCGCCGCCGTGCACGGCGTGGTCGCCCAGCGCCTGGTGCGCCGCATCTGCGGCGACTGTGCCAAGCCGACCATGCCCACACCCAACCAGCTCGCCTGGCTGGCGGCCTGCCGGCCCGGGCTCAATCTCGAGAAGCAGGGCTTCATGGCCGGCGGCGGCTGCACTTATTGCAACCTGACCGGTTACCGCGGTCGCGTAGCGGTCTATGAAATCCTCGAGCTCGATCGCACGCTGGCGGATGCCGTGCGGCGCGGCGATCTCGACGGCTTCGCACGCGCGGCGCGCAATCGCGGCGGCTACGTGCCGCTCGCCCAGGGCGCGATCGACATGGCGCTCGCGGGCACCACCTCGCTCGCCGAAGCGATGGCCGTGGGCAGCGGCCTCGAGGAACTCGCCGACGCGCCGGAAGCGAGCGCAGACGCCGAGCCGCTTGCGGCGGCGGGCGTCGACACGCTGCTCGAAAAAAGGGCTTGATCGGTGCCGTTGTTCCGTTACCGCGGTCGCTCGGCGCGTGGTGACCTGCTCACCGGCCGCCTCGAGGCCGACAGCGTCAACGCCGTCGCCGCCCGCATCCTGAATCTGGGGATTACACCCATCGAGATCGGGCCTGACCAGCTCGAGAGCGCCAGCGTGCAGCAGTTCATGCAACGCTTCGGCGCCGGCAAGCCCAAGACGGCGGACCTGGTGCTGTTCGCGCGCCAGATGTACTCGATCACCAAGGCGGGCCTGCCCCTGCTGCGGGGCCTGCGGGGACTTGCGCAGTCCACGCACAACGTGATGCTGCGCGACGCGCTGCACGACGTGCTGCAGAGCCTCGAGTCGGGGCGCGATTTTGCCTCCTCGCTGGCGCGCCATGCCGATATTTTTCCGCCGCTGTTCCTGAGCATGGTGCGGGTCGGAGAATCAACCGGTACGCTCGATGCCGCGTTTCTGCGCCTGTGCGAGTACCTGAGCCAGGACCAGGACGTACAGGACCGGGTGAAATCGGCGATCCGCTACCCGCTGATCGTCATGGGCGTGATCGGCATCGCCGTCGCCGTGATCACGATCTTCGTGATTCCGAATTTCGCGCCGCTGTTCGCGGTGCTCGGCAATGACATCCCCTGGCCGACCAGGGTGATCATGGGCACCTCGAGCTTCGTGCTCAACCACGGGGTGGCATTGATCGTGGGCGCGGTGCTGGCCTTCTTCGGCCTGCGCCGCTACCTGAAGACGCAGGAGGGGCGCTTTCGGTGGGATCGCATGAAACTCAGGGCGCCGGTGCTCGGCGAACTGCTGCACCAGTCGGTGCTGTCGCGCGTCACGCGCTCGCTGGCCATCTCGCTGAGCGCCGGGCTCCCCATGATCCAGGCGCTGACGCTCCTGTCGCGCTCGGCCGGCAACGAGTACCTGGCCGAGCGGCTCCTGCATATCCGTAACGCCGTGGAGCGCGGCGATTCGCTGAGCCGTGCCGCGAGCGCGGCCGGAATCTTCCCGCCGCTGGTGCTGCAGATGGTCGCCGTCGGCGAGGAAACCGGCGAGCTGACCAACCTGCTCGAGGAAGTGTCCGGCTTTTACCAGCGCGAAGTGGACTATCGGCTGCGCAACCTCGCCTCGATGATCGAGCCGCTCCTGATCATCTGCGTGGGCGGCATGGTGCTGATCCTGGCGCTGGGCGTGTTCCTGCCGATGTGGAACATGATTGCCAAGGTCGGTCATGCCGGCTGAGCGCCCGCGCGAGTGTGACGCGGGTCACGGCGGCAAGCGCCAGTCGCGGCCCGAAGGCGCGGCCGGGCTCAAGAACCGTCCGCTGGAGCCGATGACCCCTATGACCGCGCGGGAGTTCCCGCGCCCTTAATCACTTGCACGGCGCAGCTGCGCCCCCGGAGTCGACAATGAACATGTCCCGCAACCGCGGCTTTACGCTGATCGAACTGGTCGTCGTGATCACCATCCTCGGTATTCTCGCCGCCTTTGCCGTGCCGAAGTTCATCGCCCTTGACGGCCAGGCGCGCGTCGCCACGGTCCAGGGTCTGGCCGGCAGCGTGCGCAGCGCCGCAGCGCTGGCCCGTGGCCTGTCCATGGCGACCGGCGCCAGCGCCAGCGTGTCGATGGAAGGCACCACCGTCAACCTCGTCAACGGCTACCCGGATTCGAGCGCAACCGGCATCTCCGCCTCACTCAACCTCAGCCCCGGCGACTTCACGTTCGCTGCCGGGCCGACCGCTTCGACGGGACCTGCGATCTGGACCAAGGTTGGCGCGGCGACACCCGCGACCTGCGTCGTCAACTACACGCCTCCGGCTGCTGCCGGCGCCGCTCCGGTCATCTCCGCCGTCACATCCGGCTGCTAACGACGGGCTGGACGTCCAAGCGGGACCGACCCGCGCGGAGTTATCCATGTCGCGCATGACAAGAAGCCGTGCGCGAACCCCGGGCCCGGCGGGCTTCACGCTCGTCGAGCTCGTGGTCGTAATGACGATCGCCGGCGTCCTGGCGGCGACCGTCGGCCCCAAGTTCTTTTCCCAGCAGACCTTCTCGGAGCGCGGCTATGCCGACGAGCTGGCGGCCGCACTCCGCCTGACGCAGAAGACCGCGGTGATCACGGGCTGCGCGGCGCGCCTCACGGTGGCCGCGGGCAGCTACGTCGCTACGCAGCAGGCCGCCTCCGGCAACGCCTGCCTGGCGAGCGACAACACCTGGCCGACACCCATACTCGGGAGCGACGGCACCGCACTCGCGGGCAGTGCGCCGTCCGGCACCACAGCCAGCCCCACGGGCGCCTACCAGTTCGACACCCAAGGGCGCCTTGCCAGCAGTCCGGGTGCCACGGTCACAGTGGGCACGCATACCATCACCATCGACGCCAACAGCGGCTTCGTGCAGGTGCAGTAGCCATGCGCGCCGGCACACGCGATCGGCAACGGGGCGTCACGCTGATCGAGCTGATCGTCGCCATTACCATCGTCTCGATCGCCGCGACCACGATCCTCGGCACCATGGGCACCGTGGCCAGCCGCAGCGCGGATGCCATGATCCAGCAGCAGGCGATCGCCATCGGGCAGGCGTATCTCGACGAAATCCTGCAGCGCTGGGTAGTCGACCCCAACGGCACGCCGCCGAACACGGGGCGTGGCAGCTGGGATCTCGTCGACCAGTACAACGGCCTCACCGACACCGGCGCCCGGGACCAGTTCAATAACGCCATCGCGGCACTCAGCGCCTACAACGTCAGCGTTGCCGTGGTAGCCAGCTCCGCGCTCCCGGGCATCGCCAGCACTGCGGTGCGCCGCGTCGACGTGACCGTCACGCGCGCTCCCAATGTCACGGTCACCCTGTCGGGTTACCGGACGAGTTACTGAGATGCGCCGCGCCGCACTTCGTGCCGCAACCTGCGGTCCTCGTTACGCCCAGCACGGTGTCACCCTCATCGAGCTGATCGTCACCATCGTGGTAGGCTCGGTCGTGGTGGCGTTCATGGCCATGTTCATCGTCACGCCAATGCAGGCGTATACGGCGCAGACGCGTCGCGCCGAGCTGGTGGACGATGCTGACAGCGCCCTGCGGCTCATGGGGCGCGATCTACGCGCCTCGCTGCCCAACAGCGTTCGCGTGACCACCAGCGGTTCGGTGAGCGCGCTCGAGCTGCTGGCGACGACCGACGGCGCCCGCTATCGCGACAGCGGCCCGCTGAGCAATGCCGCGCTCGAGCTCGATTTCACCGCCGCGGACGGCGCGTTCGCGACCACCGTGCCCTTCGCGCAGCTCACCCTGCCCTGGTCGTCATCGACGTCCTACCTGGCCGTCTACAACGTCGGCGTGCCGGGCGCGAACGCCTACGAGATGGCCAATGTGATCACCCCGGCCGGCACCACGATCAGCATCGCAGCGGGCTCCGCCGCCAACGAGAACCTGGTGACGCTGAGCCCGGCGTTTCGCTTCGCCTACGGTTCGCCCGGTCGGCGCGTCTACCTGGTGAGTGGGCCAGTAACCTATTTGTGCGACACGGCCGCCGCCACGCTGCGTCGCTACTCCGGCTACAGCATCGCCAGCTCGCAGCCGGCCAGCGCCGCCACACTGGCGACGGCGGGCGCCACCGCGGCGCTGGTCGCCACGGACGTCGGCGCCTGCCAGTTCACGTACAACCCGGGCACCGCACAACGCAACGCACTCGCCTCCGTGACCCTGCAGCTGACGCGCAGCAGCGAGTCGGTGCAATTGCTGCACGAAGTGCCGTTGGCGAACACGCCATGAACAAGCACTCCCCGAATACCCGCCACGGAAGCGCCGCGCTGGCGCGCTCATGCGGCCGCGGCTTTGCGCTGGTACCCGCCTTGTTCCTGGTCGTCGTGCTGGGTGCGCTCGCGCTGGTCGCGATCCGCGTCGGCACCGGCCAGCAGCACGCCGTCACCATGGGCCTGCTGCAGGCCCGGGCCATGGCGGCCGCGCGTACCGGTGTCGAGTGGGGCGCGTACCGCGCGCTCAACGGCAGCTGTGCGGCCAGCACGACGCTGAATCTCACCGAAGCGGCACTCAACGGCTACGTGGTGGTGGTCCGTTGCGGCTCAACCACCTTTGCGAACGGCGCTGCCACCAGCCACTCGTATACCATCAATTCGACGGCAACCTCGGGCACCTACGGCCAGCCGATGTACGTGCGCCGCGTGTTCAGCTCGACCTTCACGGACGCCACATGATGCGCGCACTCACACTGGGCCTGCTGCTGGCCGTGGCATCGCCGGTCAGTGCCGCCGTCAGCTACGTGGCCACTTCGGCCCCGTCCCCAAGTTCGAACAACGTCAGTTCAATCTCGCTTACCGCACCTGCGGGGCTGGCCACTGGCGACGTGATGGTGGCGTTCCTGACGGCCAACGTCAGCAGCCAGCCCAATATTCAAACGCCGCCGGCGGGCTGGACCTTGCTGCTGGAAAAGAACGACGGCGCCAATCTTGGCGTCGTCGTCTACTACCGGGTGGCCACGGCCGCAGACGTCGCGGGCGCCACCCCCTACACCTGGGGCTTCGACAACCCGGCACGCGGTGCCGGCGCCATCCTCGCGTTCCGCGGCGTCTCGACCACCACCCCGATCATCGCCAGCGGCTCCAGTGCCAATGGCGCCAGCAGCACCTATACGGCGCCGTCGATCACCCCCGCTGTCACCAACTCGATGCTGGTCGCGTTCTACAGCGCCGGCAACGGCGGCGCGAGCGCGCTGTCGAACCCCGCCGGGCTGACCCAGGCCTTCGACGTCAATACCGGCGCCGGCCCGAACGGTGTGCTGATCGGCGGATTCTACGGCGCGCTCGCCGGGTCGGGTGCCACCGGCAGCAGGACTACCACCAGCTCGAGCAACGCCGTGAATATCGGTGTGTTGCTGGCGCTGCAGCCGATACCGACGCCTACGGCAATCTGGCACCTGGACGAGAGCAGCTGGAGCGGCGCGGCTGGCGAAGTGGTCGATTCCGGGGGCTCGGGCTATAACGCCACCGCGCAACATACGGCGACCACCGCATCCAGCTCACCGGCCATCAGCGGCACGCCCGGCACCTGCAACTACGCCGCGCTGGCCGGCAGCAACCAGTACGTGCAGATGCCCAACACGCTGCCGCACGTCGGCACCGCGTTTTCGGTCGCGGCCTGGATCCGCCCGACCAGCGCCACCATCGGCCGGATCTGGATCGACGACCAGAACCTCAACGGCTATGCGCTGAGTTTCGGCGACCCC
Source organism: Gammaproteobacteria bacterium (assembly GCA_025357915.1). Classification (GTDB taxonomy): domain Bacteria; phylum Pseudomonadota; class Gammaproteobacteria; order Steroidobacterales; family Steroidobacteraceae; genus FEN-1191. The sequence continues at coordinate 26,999 of JANYLH010000004.1, read as the reverse complement.
GGCGGCACCAGGGTGCGCTTCTTTAGCAGGAACCCCTCGCTCGTAACCGCCGATTCGACCGTTTCACTCACGGTGAATCAGTGGTACTTCGTGGTCGGCGTGCTCGACGCGGTGACCGCGAAGACGATGACGCTGTACATTTTCAACTCGAGCGGCACGCTGATCAATACCGTATCGGCGGCGCGCACCGCGTTCTCTGCGGGCAACGGCACGGTCGCGGCGATCGGCGGCAATGCCGACAGTTCCGTGGAGGGCGCGTCGTACCGTTTCGTCGGCAACATCGATGAAGTCGGCATCTACGGCCTGTTGACCGCCGGCCAGGCGCAGATCCTGGCCACGCAGACGCACCCCTGCCCTCTCAGCGGCGGCACCGCCAGTTTCCTGATCACCCATTCCAGCTACGGCCTGTACTGCCTGCCGCAGGCCGTCACGGTCACGGCGCGCGACGCCAGCAACAACCCGGTCGCCACTTTCAGCGGCACCATTACGCTCTCGACGACGACGGGGCGCGGCACCTGGTCGCTGACCAGCGGCGGCGGCACGCTGGTGGACGTGACGCCCGATGACGGCCTCGCCACCTACACCTTCCCCGGGAATCAGTCCGCGGCAACCTTCGCGCTCAGCTACAAGGCCGGCGGCACGCCCGTGACCGTGCACGCTTCGCAATCGAGCCCCGCTGTCATCAATGACGACGGCACCCAGGGCGCGATCACATTCTCGCCGAGCGGCCTCACAGTGACGTCCGCGCCCTTCTCGAACCCCGCCGGCGGCGTGCCCGCCTTTGCCTCGCCGCAGACCGCGGGCAACAACTTCAACGTCTACCTGACGGCGTACGGGCAGAACCCGACCGACGCCACCTGCGGCATCATTACGAGCTACACCGGCGCCAGAAACCTGAAGTTCTGGTCAGGCTACGTGGACCCGACAACTGGCACCATCGTGCCGACGATCAACGGCACGAACATCGCGAGCGTCGAGGCCAGCGCGGCCGCGCAGAGTGTGACCTTCACCAGTGGCCAGGCGACCGTCACCGCGAAATACAAGGATGCCGGGAGCCTCAGTATCTCGATGAAGGATGACACCACGGGCAACCCGGGGCTCCCCACCGGCATCCGCGGCAGCACCGGCACCTTCGTTTCGGTGCCGGCGAACTTCGTGGTCTCGAACATCAAGCGCAGCAGCGACAACTCCCCCAATCCGGGGGCGAGCACGGCCAGCGGGACGGTGTTTGCGACCGCCGGGCAGTCGTTTACCGCCACCGCCACCGCTGTTGAGAGCGGTGGCGCTACGACGCCGAACTTCGGTCGCGAGAGCACGCCCGAATCGGTCGCCTTTACCACGACGCTGGTGCTGCCCGTGGCCGGCAATGCGCCCAACGTGAGCGGCACCGCAGGCAGCTTCACCAACGGCGTCGCGACCGGTACGGCCTTTGCGTGGCCGGAAGTCGGCATCATGAGAATGGTCCCGCACACGGCCGATGGCAGCTACCTCGGCGCCGGCGATGTGGTCGGCAGCGCCACCGGCAACGTCGGCCGCTTCACGCCCAACAGCTTCGCCGTCGCGCTCAACACGCCGGTGTTCGGCACCGGCTGCACGGCAGGCGGGTTCACCTACGTCGGGCAACCGATCATCTATACCGTGGCGCCCGTCATCACGGTCACCGCGCAGGCCTTCGGCGGCGCCACGACACAGAACTACACGGGGTCGCTGTTCCGGTTGACCAACGCCTCACTGTCGGGGCGCGCTTACACGCCGACCCCGGCAAGCCCGGCGCTCGACAGCTCCGGCCTCCCCGCTACAACGGGAGATCCGGTGATTGTCGATCTGGGCACGGGCCAGGCCACGCTCACCTTCAACGCGGGCAGCGGGCTGAGTTTCGCTCGCGGCAGTGCCGTCGCGCCCTTTGCCGCGAACATCGCGCTCGCCATCAACGTGATTGACCTGGATGCGATCACCGCGGCAAATCCGGTGACTTTCGGCGCAGGGAGCGGTATCGGTTTCAGCACCGGGGCGACACAGCGCTATGGGCGCCTGGCGCTGCGCAACGCGGTGGGCTCCGAGCTGCTTGACGTGCCGATGGCGCTGACCACCGAGTACTACCTGAGTTCGACGCTCGGCTTCACCACCAACACGAGCGACAGCTGCACGGTCGCGCCGACGCTGGCCTTCAGCGGCTACCAGGCGAACCTGTCGGCCGGCGAGTCCTGCGTGCACGACAGCGGAAGCCCGGGCGCCTCGGGCGTGGGCTGTGCCGTAGCCGCGGCAGCGAGCGTGCGGTATCGCGCCAGCGCGCTGGCCGGGGACTTCAACCTGTGGCTCGCAGCCCCCGGCAGCGGCAACAACGGTGCCGTCACGGTGACGGTCAGCGCACCGGCCTGGCTGAAATATCTGTGGACGGCGAGCTCGGGCGTGGCCTCGAACCCCTACGGCATGGCCACCTTCGGCTTGTTCCCGGGACCCACTTCGCGCATCTACCAGCGCGAGGTCTATTAGCGCGGTAGGTACCTCTGCGAAGTGACCGGGTTCTATCGTCGGCGGATTTGACTCGAGATTCTGCCGGTCGGTGAGCAACCTTCCAACCGGATTCAGATCAGGGCCTCAAGTCGGTTGTTTCAGCTTAAGGCCCTGTTATGATCAGGCCCGACACTCAAGGGAAACCACGTGGACGTCAGCGGAACAATCGAATCGCCGACCCAGCGCCTGCGGGCCCTGATCGCGGCCCGGCTGAAGAAAATCGACGAGCGGCGCTTCGCCAATCGCGTCTGCTCCGAACTGCTCGTGGCCCTGAACGCGGTGTGCGCCGCGCACGCAGATCTCAAGGGCGACGACCTCTACGAAGCGGTAGTGGCCAGGCGCTCGAATCTCGACCCCGTCCAGGCGCGCGCCATCGTCCGGCGCGCCCACGAAAGCCTCGAGGACTGGGGGACAGATCGCGACCCGAAATTCATCGACGTCGCCAAATACGTCATCGTCAGTGAATACCTCGGCCAGGAAGCGCTCGAGGACGGCATGTCCATCGACCTGGGCGCGCTCCTTACCAAGCGTATCGACCCGCACCTGTAACGGACGCTGTGCAGCTCAGGCGCGCGCCGCCTGCCAGGCGTCGATCTCGGCGCGATGCGCAGCGTCGTGCTGGTTCATGAACACCGGAATATCGCACAGCGCCACTTCGCCCACGCCTGCCTGCGTGCCGCTGCGCGCCCAGTCCGCCGAGGACAGCTGTGCCAGCCGCGCCAGATTGGCGGCGCGCGCCGCGGCGAAGGCGGCCAGGCCGTCACGCAACGAGCGGCGACGATAGTCGCGCTCGGCGGCGATGGCGTCGCCGTCAAAATCAGCCAGCGCCGGATGCTCCTCGTGCAGGAGTCGCTCGATCCGCCGCCCGAAACCTTCGTGTTCGAGATCGGCCAGGTGCCAGACCTGCTCCACCGGCGAGAAGGCCTGCCCGGCGAGGCGTTCGCGCGCATCGACGGCGCTGAGCGCGCCGAACAGCGCGCTCAGCTCTGCGGGCATCCGCGCCAGCGCTGCGCGCAGTTGTGCGCGATCGGATTCGGCCAGCCGCGTGTATTGCATCATGGTTCCACTCGAGGCGCGGCTCACAAGAATACGCGTTTCGTCGCCGCCGCGCCCACCGCCGGGTCAGGGCAGGCGCCTGCGCAGCACGTCGACGCGATCAGCCGGGTTCTGGCCGACCCGACCGGTACCGAGGTGCTGCCAGCCGTGCCGTTCATAGTGCGTGCGCGCCGCGCCGCTGACTCCGATGTACAGCGCCGGCAGGCCGAGGCGTTGCGCCGCCGTCGCGGCGCCTGCGACCAGGCGCGTGGCCAGGCCGGCATGACGCCAGGGCTCCGCCACATAAAGCGATGCGACCCAAGGGTGCAGATGTTCGTGCGAGGCCACTGAGCGGTCCAGGAGCGAGACCGTGCCGGCCAGCGTGTCATCGACCATCGCCACCAGCGTCATCGGCACGCGATCCCGGTTCATGCACAGCGCGAACAGCGCGGCGCGATCGGCGAGGGCGTGCCCGGGCATTGGCCACGCCGCGTGCATCCACTGCCCGATCTGCCAGGCGCAGCCGGGATGATCGGCGAGCAGTTCGATACGCGTGGCCACCGGCACAATCTGCCTGTACCACGGCGCATCCACAAGCCGCTGCGGGGGCGGCTAGGCCTTCAGGTGATCGATCTGGCTGGCGATCTCATGGCGGCGGTATTCGAGCCGCTGCCACTGGAACTGCGTCACCTCAAGCTGATCGAGCGGCGTGTCCGTATCTTGCCTGAGTGCCCAGTACTCGGCGCGCGCGGCGCCGGCGGCTTCACTCGCCGCGCGATAGCGGCGGTTCAGGGTCGCCAGCAGGCGATCCAGTTCATCCTCGACGATCTCGCTGTCCAATCCGTAGCCCATGGTCGCTCCCGGTTTCCGAGGGAGCATTGTCCGGCGCTTTGCTGACAGATCTGTGACAGCCCCGCCGCACGGGCGCGTCAGTCGCGCTCATTGTCATAGCGGCGGTCGACGCCGCGCATCGGCCAGGCACCGGTTGATCCGGGCTCGCGCATCGAGGGGCCGCCGACGCCCCAGACGCCGGTCTGGTCACTGCCGTCCGCGAACGCGACCGGCGCGTCATCGGCGGCGCGCGTCGCCCGCCAGTTCACCGCCATGATGCGCAGCGCCATCGCTATCAGGAACAGGGCGATCAGCGCTTCCGACAAGGCCCGGAGGGCGTGGCCCGCGCGCCAGGTGGCCATCACCTGTACGGTTGCCCACCAGCCGATGAGCGCCATGAACACGCCGCCGGAAGTGATCAGCGCCGCTCGCGCACCGCGCAGGCCGAATCGTTCGATGACCCAGGGAGATTCGCTGATCATGGCGCGTGACCCCATATAGAGTGCACATCGGCACCGTTTGCCAGGCACGTGACACCCAGCATGCGACGTACTTCTCAGTTCGCGCAAGGGCCGTTGCCCCTCGCGTCGGGGCGGGCATAATGCCGCATCGCGGGGCCCATTGCAGGGCCGCAAGCGCCCCTTAAGGATGTGGCTATCGTGTCTGTGACCGTCGGCGAGCTCAAGGATCTGCTGCTGCGCTTTTCATGGGAGCGTCGCGACTGGCCGCGCGAGGATGTGCAGCGCGAGTTCGGCGCGCTGGTGCTCTATCTCATGCAGCAGGCGGATCGCCTCGGAATCGACCTGGTCAGCGCCGGCGAGGCCAGCATCGTGCACCAGGCCGCCAGCGTGCCCACGCTGGTGCCCGCAAAGCGCGAGCTCGACGCCTAGTAGCCGGGGGTTCGGCACAAAGGTTGAACCCTGCGAGCATGGCCATGCACCATGGCGGCTCGACCTGGCTGACCGCGGAGAACTGGTGCCCCCCATCGCCCTGTGCGCCGTGCTGCTCGCCGCGCTGTGCCACGCGGTGTGGAACCTGCAGGCCAAGCGCGCCACGGGCTCGCGTCATTTCGTCTGGCTGTATTCCGCCGCCTCTGTCCTGGTGTGGACGCCGTTCGTGGCCGTGGTCCTGCTGCACGGACGACCGCACTTCGGCATCGCGCAATACCTGGCGCTGGCCGGCACCGCCGTGCTGCACCTGCTCTATTCGCTCTCGCTCCAGGCCGGCTACCGCGCAGCCGACCTGTCGCTCGTCTACCCGGTGGCACGCGGCAGCGGACCGCTCCTGTCGTTCGCAGGCGCGGTGCTGCTGTTTGGCGAACGCCCGGGGCCGCTGGCCGTGGCCGGGCTGGCGCTGATTGTTGCCGGCATCGTCCTGGTCGCCAATCTTCACCGCACGCTGCGGCGCGCGGCGCTCCCGGGGCTCATGTGGGGCGCGCTCACCGGCGCCTGCATCGCCGCCTACACGCTCAACGACGGTTGGGCCGTGAAGATGCTGGCAGTCTCTCCGTTCCTGATCGACTACACCGGCAACTGCTTCCGCGTCCTGGTGCTCTCGCACGGCGCCCTGCGCAATCGCGACGGACTGGCGCGCGAATGGCGCGCCTACCGGGTGCCCGTGCTGACGGTGGCGACGCTGGGGCCGCTCGGGTACATCCTGGTGCTGTTCGCGATGCGCCAGGCGCCCATCAGCCACGTGGCGCCGGCGCGCGAGCTGGCGACACTGGTGGGCACCTGGTTCGGCGCGCGGCTGCTGGGTGAGCAAGCCGCAGCCCAACGCCTGCTCGGCGCACTGTGCATCGTAGCGGGCGTCATCAGCCTCGCGCTGTCGGGCTAGTCGGCGCGCACGTGATCCTGCTCGCGGTACAGCATGGCCACGCCGATGAACAGCACGCCGAACCCCGCCATCACGTAGGCGAAGAAGTTGAAGTACTGCGGGCCGACCAGCTTGTAGGTCGACACGCCGGCTCCGGCGGCATTCCACTCGCCGGTCGTGACCACCGGCTGGCGGTGCTCGTTGTCCATCAACCGCACGCGATTGCCCTGGATTTCAGCCACCAGGAAGGTGCCGGCGAGCGGCGCTTCCTTGCCGTCGACGCCGTGCACCGTGAGGCCGGTCAGGTCATTGAAGTCGATTTTCTGGCCCGTCACCAGGCTCGGGGCCGCCGGAAGCGTGACCCAGGTCTGCGCGCCACTGGTCCCCGTGGCTCCCGGCAGTTCGCGCACCATCATGTTGTTGACCGCGGCCGTCATCAGGTTGCCGACACTGGTGGAGAGCAGGAACAGCGCCATGATGAAGCTCTTCATGCGCAGCGGCGCCTGCTTGTAGGAAAACTCGAGCGCGGTGATCGACACCAGCACTTCGGAGGCGGTCAGCACGACGTAGGCCATGATCTGCCACCATGCCGAAACACTGTGGCCACCCTGGATCCGGCTCTCGATCCAGCTCACGATCAGGAATGAGGCGGCGACCAGGAATAGTCCGATGCCAATCTTGCGTAACGGCGTAACCTGGAAAAACCGGCCCCAGAGCGGATAGATGCCGAAGCTGAAGATCGGCACCATGATCAGGATCAGCAGACCGTTGACGACCTGGATCTGCGCCGGCAGGAGCACGAAGCCGAATCCCATGTCCTTGTCCATGAGATCGGAGGTGGCCTGCAGCGTCCAGGTCTGGCCGTTGCTCTGGTCCCACAGGGCCCAGAATACGGCGACAAACAGATAGACGATCAGCAGGCTCCCGATCAGCTTGAGGCCAGCGGGCGAGAGTATGTCCCTGAGCCACTGTTTTCCGGCCGGCGGCACGACCGCAAAGCGCTTGCGCCCCAGGAAGAACACCAGCGTCGCGACCCCCATCATCGCCGCGGGCATGCCGAAGGCCGCCTTCGGCCCGTATTTTTCCAGCAGCACCGGGCAGAAGAAAATTGAAATCGATGAACCGGCGTTGATCGACAAATAGAAGTAACTGAAAGCGCGTTCGATCAGGTGCTGATTGCTGCTGGTGAACTGATCGCCGACATTGGTCGAAACGCAAGGCTTGATGCCGCCGGTCCCGAAGGCAATGAACCCGAGCCCGATCGCCAGTGTCGCCGGGGTCTGCGGTCCCAGCGCGAGCACCGTGCAGCCGAGTACGTAAGCCATCGAAAAAATCATGATGGTGCGGTACTTGCCCCAGAACACGTCGGAGACCACGGCACCGAACAGCGGAAAGAAATACGCACCGGCCTTGAACAGGCTCTGCCAGCTGGTGGCGCGGGCCTGCCCGAAGTGCAGCGTGCCGGTCATGTAGATGGCCAGGATGGCGTTGATGCCGTAGTAGCAGAAGCGCTCGGCAAACTCGTTGGCGATGATGAAGGGAATGCCTCTGGGCATCCTGTTGTTGTCTTGCATGCGCTCTCCTGGTGGGCCTTGCGGCGGCAGTCTCAGAACGGATTGAGGCGTTTCTTCGAAGAGAAATTCATGTAGCCGATGCTCAGTCCCTGGCGCCAGCCGACGCCAAGGCGCACCGGAGCGATCACAGTGCCTTCGCTCTGCACGTAGTTCACGCCGAACCCGCCGACGAAGTAGAGACTGCCCTCGACGCCCGGGAAGCGCCGGAACAATCGCTCGGCCGTCGGCAAATCATAGACCAGGGCGAACACCTTGACCGCGTTGGCCCCCAGGTCGAAACCGATTGAGGGCCCCTGCCAGTAGACCTTGCGCCCGCCGCCGCCCTTGTAGACGAGTTCGCCGTGCCCGTAGCGCACACCGACGCCGATGGCGCCGCCCGCCTCTTCGCCGCGAATGATCGCGACCGGCTGGCCTTTTTCCTTCAGCACCTTCTGCAGGACCTTGCCCAGGTCCTGGGCGCCGTTCTTGAAGAAGTCATTGGCGGCCCGGGCGACTTCATCGTCGCTGTAGGTGGTGTGGCCGGCCGCGGGCGCGGGCGCGGTGCCCGCACTGGCGGCCGCGCCCGCGAGGCACAGCGTCAGCACCGCGATGGCGGTCCAGGCACAGGGCTTGTTCATCTGGCTCATACGTGACTCCTTGTGCTAACGAAAACCGCCGCCGAGCAGACGGGCTGGCAGCATAACCACCGCGCGCAGGAAGGCAAACGCACCATCGAAGACGACGCCCAGCATACGGAACGGGAGCGAGATAACCCACAGCAGCGGCCACAGGAGCAGCGCGAGCAGCGCCAGCGGCCAGCACAGCACGAGCAGCAGGAGCCAGAGCAGGAGCTTTACCATGACGTCGCCCTCGAAACCGCTGCGGTTGGCCTCGCCGTCGCAGGCGCCGTCCCTGGCGCGCGGCGCGCCAGAGGCGGCACTTCACCTGCCAGGCCCAGCGCGCGGCGCGCAAATCCGCGGCGCAGCACGGCGCTCGCGCCCGCGAGGCCCAGGAGCCGCGCCGCAATCCAGCCCGCGGGGCCGGGGCCGCGCGCAAACAGTTCGTTGAAGCCGCTCATCGACCAGCTCATGAGCGTGTCGTGGGTCAGGCGCTCCTGTTCGTAGCGCACCAGGAGCCGCGCGGCGCCCGGATCCTCGCCTTCGGCGGCGCCGGCTGCCAGCACCTCGCACAGCGCGGCGGCATCGAGGAAGCCCAGATTGACGCCCTGCCCCGCCAGCGGGTGGATCACATGGGCCGCATCGCCGAGCAGCGCCACGCGCACGCCGACCAGGGTCACTGCCGTCGCGCGCCGCAGCGGGACCGCGAGTCGCTCGCTCAGCAGTTGCGTGGCCCCCAGCACGCGATCGCTGGCCGCATCCAGCCGCAGCGCAAACTCCGCCGGCGACAAGGCCATCAGCTCTTCGGCCAGCCTCTGGTCGGCCGACCAGACGATCGAGCACGAGCCGTCGAACAACGGCAGGAACGCCAGCGGCCCGGTGCCCAGGAAGCGTTGCCACGCGGTGTGCTGGTGCGGCCTGGCCGTCGCTATGGTCGCGACGATGGCGCTTTGCCGGTAGTCGTGGGCACGGAGCGGGAGCTTGAGCAGCTCGCGCACCTGTGAGCGTGCGCCGTCGGCGCCGATGACCAGGCGCGCAGTGAATTCGCCCGCGCTCGTACCGAGCCGCGCCGATCCGGCATCGACTTGCAGGGACTGGAGCCGCTCGCCCGAGACCTGCCCGCCCTGCGCGCGGAAACTCGTCAGGCCGGCGCTGGCGAGCACGCGATTCTCGACGATGTAGCCCAGGTTCGGTTCCGCGATTTCCGCGGCCGAGAACACCAGCGTTTCGGGGCCATCGTGCGGCGCCGACTCGTGCCACACGCGCATGCGCTCGTAGGCGCAGACGCGTTCCTGCACCAGGTGCTCCCAGGCGCCGGCGTTGCGCAGCAGCTGCTCGCTGGCGCGTGAGATCGCCGCCACGCGCAGGTCCGGTGCCGCCGGGGTGGACACGGTGCCGCCGGCCGCCGGCAGCAACTCCGGGGCGATGAGCGCGATACGCGCGGGCGCCACGCCGCTGTGACGCGCCAGCAGCGCGGCCGCCGTCGCGCCGTTCGGGCCCCCGCCAATTACCGCAATGTCGAAGTCGGTATTCATCGGCCGGCGGGTACCATCAGCTCACCGGCAGTCCGCGCAACAGGCGCGGCGCATCGCCGCCGAACCCCCAGCTCAGGCGCGAGAGCGCGCGCTTGGCGCCGGGAGCCATGTCAAAGAATACCAGGCCGACGTTGCGGGCGAGCGCTGCGCCCGGCCGGTCATTGGCAAAAAGTCTCACCAGACCGTCGGTGAAGCCGATCATGCCGCGCCGGTCCGCGGCGCGCCGCAACTCATAGCTCTCGAGCACGGCCGGTGCGCCCGGGTCGGGCGCGGCGGCGAGAATCTCGGCCAGCAGCGCGGCATCACGCAGGCCCAGGTTGAATCCCTGGCCGGCGACCGGATGGAGCGACTGAGCGGCGTTGCCTACCAGCACGGCGCGTTGGCCCACCATGGTTTCGGCGCGGCTCAGCTGCAGCGGATAGGCGGCGCGGGCGCCGGCGCGGTGGATCCGGCCGATGCGCCAGCCGAAACCGCGCTGCAGCTCGTCGATGAACTGCGCATCGCCGAGCGCGCAAACCTGCCGCGCGCGCTCCGGCGCCAGCGTCCACACCACGGTGTAATGGCCGTCGGCCAGCGGCAGCACTGCAAGCGGGCCGGTGGCGGTAAAGCGCTCATAGGCGATGCCGGCTGCCGCCCGGTCGGTGGCCACGTGCACGACCACCGCGACCTGGTCGTAGTCCACTATTTCAGCACCGATCCCGGCCGCTGCCCGCACCAGCGAATGCGCGCCGTCCGCCGCGACGACAACCTGCGCGGCGATGGATTCCCGCTGCCCGCCAGCGTCGAGCGTAAGCTGCGCACCGTCCGCGGCGAGCCGCACTTCGCTGACTTGCGCTGGATTGCGGATCGCAATCGCACTGTGCGCCGCGAGCTGCTTCCACAGCGCCGCGCCCAGCTGCCGGTTGGGTACGACGTAGCCCAGTGCTTCGAGTCCCTGCTCCGCGGCACTGAGCCGCGCCGCGCCGGGGTGCCCGGCATCGGAAACGCGGATCTCCAACACCGCGCCGGCGTGCGCGGCGAGGTGTGGCCAGACCCCCAGCGTCTCGAAGACGCGCCGGCTGCCATTGCCAAGCGCGGTGGTGCGATCGTCGAAACTGGGCTGTCCTGCAGCGCCGGGCGCCACGGCCTCTATCAGCACCACGCGCTTGCCGCTGCCGCCAAGGGCGAGGGCGAGGCTTGCCCCGACCATGCCGCCGCCCACGATGGCGACGTCGACGCGGGTCGGCAGTGGAGCGCTCATGCCGCCGCCATCAGCTTTTCGATGGCATCGGGATCGGTGGGTGCGCCCGCGCTCAGCACTTCATACCCCTTGGTCGTGACCGCCACGTCGTCTTCGATGCGGATGCCGATGTTCCAGAACCGCCTGGGCACGCCCCTGGTGCCGGCCGGGATGTAAATGCCGGGCTCCACGGTCAGCACCATGCCCGGCTCGAACACGCGCCATTGGTCGCCGACCTTGTAGTCGCCCACGTCGTGCACGTCGATGCCGAGCCAGTGGCCGGTGCGGTGCATGAAGAACTTCTTGTAGGCGCCGTCCCTGATCAGGCCCGTGAGCGACCCCTTGAGGAGGCCGATCCGCACCAGACCCTGCGTGATGGCCCGCACCGCTGCGTCGTGCGGCTCGTTCCAGTGATTGCCGGGCTTCACCTTGGCGAAGGCGGCGTGCTGCGCGGCCAGCACCACTTCGTAGACCGCGCGCTGCGCGGGGCTGAAGCGGCCGTTCACCGGAAAGGTGCGGGTGATGTCCGAGGCGTAGTACTCATGCTCGCAACCGGCGTCGATCAGCAGCAGGTCGCCATCTTTGAGCGGCTGGTCGTTGTCGCCATAGTGCAGCACGCAGGAATTGGCGCCGCCACCGACGATCGGATGGTAGGAAATATCGGCGGCGTGGCGGCCGAATTCGTGCAGCAGCTCGGCCATCACCTGGTATTCGGTGCGCCCTGGCCGGCAGAAGCGCATGGCGCGGACGTGTGCGCCGGCGCCGATCGCGCCCGAGCGCCGCATGAGCGCGAGTTCCTTGCGGCTCTTGTAGAGGCGCATGTCGTGCAGCACGTGGTCGAGGGCCACGAACTCCTGCGGTGGATGCGCCCCGGACCGCGCCTGCGCGCGCAGCGTGTTGACCCAACCGACCACGCGCTGGTCGAAATCGTGGTACTTGCCCATCGTGTGGTACACGCGGGCGCGCGTCTCGAGGAGCCCGGGCAGGATGTCGTCGAGGTCGCCGATCGGAAAGGCGTCGTCGGCCCCGTAATCGCGGCGGGCGCCCTCGGGCCCGGCACGCCGGCCGTCCCAGATTTCGCGGGCCGCATTGCGCTCGCGCACGAACATGACGAATTCACCCTGCGGCCGCCCGGGAATCAGCACCGCGACCGATTCGGGCTCGCCGAATCCGGTGAGGTAGTGAAAATCGCTGTCCTGGCGGAAGTTGTAGAGCACGTCGTTGTTGCGCGTGCGCTCGGGCGCCGCGGGCAGGACCGCGATCGCGTCCCGTCCCATGAGGCGCATGAGCTGGCGGCGCCGGCGGGCGAATTCCTCGGTCCTGTTGCGACGCATGGGCGGCGGCACCTAATGTAATGACACGCCCGGCGGCGCCGGCGGCGGCTGGCGGAACGCGCCCAACTCCTCGAACACCACCTGCACGCCGACGCGGACGAACTCCACCAGCTCGGCGAGCGCCGCCTCGTTGGCTTCAATTCCCTCCCGCTCATCGACTCCCGCGCGCATGATCTGGGCGAGATCGCGGACGATCTCCCCGGCGTCGCCCGGGAGCCGTTCGGGGTCGGACGCGCCGCTGGTGCCCAGCCCGTAAACAAAGCCATTGCACCATAATGTAAGCGCCTCAGTACGCTGTTCGATGGGTGCCTCGTCGTCGGGCATCAACAGCTCGAACTGCATCAGCGTGCCGTTGAGGGCGGCGCAGGTCTGGTCGTAGAGGCCGCGCAAGCTGCTGACCACGGCCGCATCAGGCGCCGGGCCTTCGGGCAGGATCTCCGCCAGCCAGTCCTGATACTGGTAGGCGCCGGTGGCGCAGAGTGCGCCGGCCAGGGTGCCGTGGGCTTCGGCGGGTTCGGCGACTGCCCGTGAGTCTGCCATGAGGCGCTGGATCTGTGCGTAATTGCTGAAACTGGCCACGTGCTTCCGGCAACCTCAGTGAGTGACCGGTGGCATGGTAGAGCGCGTCCCGGCAGCGCGCAACCGCGCCCCCAGGGCGCAACTACAGCAAAGTCCTACCGCATTTCGATTGACCGCACTCGTAGCGCGGCACTATAGTTTTCACATGGCCGACAACGAAAAAAGCAGCAGCGCGGAACTTGAACTCAAGCGGCTGGAAAAGCGCCTCGAAGAACTGATCGTCACCGTACACCGCCTCAAGGACGAAAACCGTGCCCTGCGGGCGCGCCAGGACAGCCTGGCCAGCGAGAAGACCACGGTCATGAACCGCAGTGAGCAGGTGCGGGCGCGGGTCGAGGCCATGATCGGGCGGCTCAAGGCCATGGAGCGCACAGCGTGAGCGAAACCGAAGCCGCGCGTGTCAGCGTCCGCATCCTCGACAAGGATTACTTCGTCGCCTGCCCCAAGGAAGAACGCGGTGACCTGATCGACAGCGCGGCGTTCCTCAATTCGCGCATGAAGGAAATCCGCGACACCGGCAAGGTGGTGGGAGCCGATCGCATCGCGGTAATGGCGGCGTTGAATATCGCCAACGAAATGTTGCGCCAGCGTGAACGGGATCACGGTTCGCACAGCGAACTGGGCGCGCGCATCAAGCTGCTGCGTGAGCGCGTGGAAACCGCCCTTCAGAAAGGGCAGCAGCTCGATCTTTAGTGTAGAGTCGGAACCGCGTCGCCTGTGGTGTTCGATAAGCGGGCTGGGTTACCTCTCGACCCTAAGTTGAAACACCCCGGGATCCAACCTTGCTGGCAGCATTGTGCAGGTCTGCCCCGGGCAGAAAGCCTTACCTGCCGCAGGAAGTCCCACTTGTTGCTCTGGTCGAGAGCAACGGTTCGCACCGGCATTGCGGGTGACGCTTTCTTCCTTCCTGGCGCGCCTGCCGGGCCCGCTGGTATTCAAGTGAGCCCGACTGCCACCACCTCCGAGCAATCGCGACCGGCCCTGCGCCGGGAACTGTGGGCGCGCCGCGCCGCGCAGCCACTGGCTGCGCGCGCCGCTGCCGGGCGACTGATCTGCGCGCACCTGGCGCGCGCGCCCTGGCTCAAGGCCGGCGCGGCCGTTGGCCTCTATGTATCGCGGGATTCCGAAGTCAGCACCGCGCCGCTACGGGAACTGGCGCGGCAACGCGGCTGCCGCGTATACCTGCCGCGCATCACGGATTTCGCCGCCCACCGCATGCTGCTGATCCGCGATCCGGGCACGCCGCTGATCCTCAACCGCTACCGCATCGGTGAACCCGGCGGCGGCGCGCACATTACGCTTGCGGCCCTGGACGTGGTGCTGATGCCGCTGGTCGGGTTCGACGCCGCCGGCAACCGTCTCGGTAACGGCGCTGGTTACTATGATCGCTTCCTCGCTCCCCGACTTGGCCGGCACGGCCGGCCACGGCTCATAGGCATCGCCTTCGAATGCCAGCGCCTGGCCGTGCTCGCTCCGCGGCCCCACGACGTGCCGCTCGACGCGATAATCACCGAACGTGGGCTCCATGACTTCCAGCGCAGGACCTGAGCGGTGGCTTACTGGCTGCTCAAGACCGAACCGGCCACCTTCGGCATCGACCACCTCGCGAAGCTACCGCGCCGCACTTCGCCCTGGGACGGCGTGCGCAATTATCAGGCGCGCAACTTCCTGCGCGACGCTGTGCAGCGCGGCGACGCGGCCTTTCTCTATCACTCGAGCTGCGCTGTGCCAGGCATCGCCGCCATCGTCACGGTGGTGCGCGCCGGCTATCCTGACCCCAGCGCGTTCAACCGTAAAAACAAGCACTTTGATGCCGACAGTGACCCCGCTGCGCCGCGCTGGTTCGCCGTCGACGTGCAACTCAAGCAGCGCTTCAGACGCATCATCACACTCGAAGAACTGCGCGCGCATGCTGACGAAAAACTCCGTGGCCTCACCCTCCTGCGACGCGGCAACCGGCTCTCGGTGATGCCGGTCGATGACGCACACTGGAAGTTCATCCTCTCGCTCGAGTGAGTGTGCGTGAGTTCACACCGGCGGGTACGTGACACGCGTGCTTGTTTTTTTATGTCTCGTGTATATACTCCGTCCCCGGACTAACCTGATATATGGAGATCATTCATGGCTAAGGCAAAGAAGAAGGCCAAGAAGAAAGCTGCGAAGAAGAAGTAAGGGCCTTTACTTCAAGGTGAGTGGGATTCAAACCTCACACACCTGATTCAAAGCTAAGACTGTGCCCGCGCAAGCGGGCACAGTCGTGTCTGGAGGCTGGAAAACATGGCACTTTCAGCACAAGAGAAGAAGCAACGGGTCGCCGCCGCCGCACTCGGTTACCTGCGCGACGACATGGTGCTGGGCGTCGGCACCGGCTCCACGGTCAACGCCCTGATCGATCAGCTCGGACCCTGGAAGACCCGCCTGCGCGGCGCCGTTTCCAGTTCGGAAGGCAGCACCGCCCGGCTCCGCGCGCTCGGCATCCCGGTGTTCGACCTCAATGAGGTACCCGACCTCGGCGTTTATATCGACGGCGCCGACGAGGCCAACCCCCGGCGCGAGCTGATCAAGGGGGGCGGTGCGGCGCTGACGCGCGAGAAGATCATCGCGGCCGCGGCGCACACCTTCATCTGCATCGTCGATGACACCAAGCTGGTCGACACGCTCGGCCAGTTCCCGCTGCCGGTCGAAGTGATTCCGATGGCCCGTGAACTGGTGGCGCGGCAGCTTGTGGCGCTGGGTGGGCGCCCGGTGTGGCGCGCAGGCATCACTACCGACAACGGCAACCAGATACTCGACGTGCACGGGCTCCGAATCAGCGAACCGCGCGCGCTCGAGTCCGCGATCAATCAGCTGGCCGGGGTGGTGACGGTCGGACTGTTCGCGGCGCGTCCGGCCGACCTGTTGATCGTCGGCACCGACTCGGGCACCCGCACGATCTGAGCGCCGGGCGCCAGCGCTTTTTTAGTTCCCGGCGCCTTCGACCGGCAGGCCCTGCGCGTGCCACTGCAGCATGCCGCCCGCCAGGTTGGCGACCTTGCGGAACCCGGCGCGCTCGAGCATCGCGGTGGCCTGTGCCGAGCGCCCGCCTGCGCGGCAAACCGTGACCACCGGTTGCTCGCGATCCAACTGCTCCAGGCCGGCGGCCAGGGCGCCGAGCGGCAGGAGCCGCGCACCGGCGATGTGTCCGAGCGGACCGGTGAATTCCCCGGGTTCCCTCACGTCGATGAGCTGCAAGGCGCCGGCGTGCTCCTCCACCCAGTGGGCGGGAAGCTCCCAGAAACCCGCGTAGGTGCACTCGAGCGGCCCCCAGCTGCGATCCTTGTCGGGCGCATCGCCCGCCTCGGTGTAGCCGCACTGGCGGTTTGCCGGCACAGCGACGTCGATCTGCCTGGGGTGCGGGAGGCCGAGGTTGTCCATGTAGCCGGCGAAGTCGGACTCGCTCAGCGCGCCGCCCAGCCGCGGATTGAAGGCGCGCTCCTCCGCGACCGAGGTGACGGTGTTGCCGCGGTAGTCGTGCCCCGGGTACAGCAGGCACTCGTCGGGGAGCGTGAAGATCTGCTGGTGCACCGAACGGTACATCGCGTGCGCGTCGCCGCCCTGGAAGTCGGTGCGCCCGCAACCGCGCACCAGCAGGCAGTCGCCCGTGAACGCCATGCTCTCATCGTCCAGCACCAGCGTGATGCAGCCAGCGGTATGGCCGGGTGTCTCACGGACGGTGAGTGCACGGCGGCCAAAGCCGATAGCCTCGCCGTGCCCGGCACACCGGTCCGCCCGTTCCGCGCCGGCGTGCGCGCCGTAGACGATTTCACTGCCGTGGCTGTGCCTGAGGCGCCAGGCCGCCGTGACATGATCGGCGTGGATGTGGGTATCTATGGTGTAGCGCAGGCGCAGGCCAAACTCGCGGATCAGGGCGCCATCGCGCTGCGCCTGTTCGAACACCGGATCAATCAGTAGCGCTTCGCGCGCCGCCGCGTCAGCCAGCAGGTACGTGTAGGTCGAGGAGGCCGGATCGAACAGTTGGCGGAACAGCAGCATGAATGGCTGGGGGACTAGGATTCGAACCTAGGTTAGCGGAGTCAGAGTCCGCGGTCCTACCACTAGACGATCCCCCACCCGTAGCCGAAATGCGCTGCGCGTAAAAGCCGGGCCGCGCGCGAGGCGCCGCAGCCCGGCAGCGCGAATCAACGCTTCGAGTACTGCGGGCCGCGGCGAGCCTTGCGGCGCCCGACCTTCTTGCGCTCGACCTCACGGGCATCGCGGGTGACGAAGCCGGCCTGGCGGAGCTGACCGCGCAGTGTCGAATCATATTCCATCAGCGCGCGCGCGATGCCGTGGCGGATGGCGCCGGCCTGGCCGGTGATGCCGCCGCCGGTGACCTGCACCGTGATGTCGAACTTGCCCATCATCTGCACCAGCTCGAGCGGCTGGCGCACGATCATGCGGCCGGTCTCGCGGCCGAAGAATTCGTCGAGCGGGCGCTCGTTGACCGTGATCTTGCCGGTGCCGGATTGCATGTAGACGCGGGCCGTCGAAGTCTTGCGGCGGCCGGTGCCGTAATCGGGTGTAACTGCCATGGGCTGAACCTTCGGTGCTTACAGTGCGAGCGGTTTGGGTTGCTGGGCGGTGTGCGGGTGTTCCCCGCCCGCGAACACGTGGAGCTTGCGGAACATGTTCCGGCCCAGCGTGTTCTTCGGCAGCATGCCCTTGATGGCGAACTGCAGCGCACGTTCCGGGTGTTCCTTGAGGAGCTTGCCCAGCGGAATCGTCTTGAGATTGCCCAGGTAGCCCGTGTGATGGTGGTACATCTTGTCGTCGAGCTTGTTGCCGGTGACGGCAATCTTCTCGGCATGCAGCACCACGATGTGGTCACCCATATTCACGTGCGGGCTGTAGTCCGCCTTGTGCTTGCCCTTGAGGCGGTGTGCAATCTGCGTAGCCAGCCGCCCCAGCGTCTTGCCGCTGGCGTCGACCACGTACCAGTCGCCACGCACGGTGGCCGAATTGGCGAATATCGTCTTCATGGTGCTTGCGAAAACTCCAACCTTAAGGCGCTGGGCGGGTTAACAAAACCCCCGGGGCCGCCACGGTGTTGTTCCGGAAAAATGGGCGCGGAAGTGTACTGAAGCCCCCTCCGCTTTGCAAAGCGCCGATCGCTCCGGCGGATCCGGCGGGCGCGGGGGGCCGCAAGCTCACTATAATAGGGTGATGGAACCGCCCCGGGCGCCGGTTTTGACCGTCGATACCCTGCTGCAGGCGGCAGGCAACGCCTTGCGGGCGCTTTTTGCCCCGGCCAGCCCCAACCGCGCCCCGCCCGACCTCCCCGACCCCTCCCCCCTGGCTGAGGCCGAACGCCGCCACGTAGCCGGGCTGATGCGGGTCAACCATGCCGGGGAGATCGCCGCCCAGGCCCTGTATCACGGCCAGGCCCTGCTGGCCCGCTCGCAGGGCACCCGCGACTTCCTGCTGCAGGCCGCCGCCGAGGAAGGCGATCACCTGGCCTGGTGCGAACAGCGGCTCGCGGAGCTGGGCGAGCGCACCAGCCTGATCAACCCCCTCTGGTATGCGGGTTCCTTTGCCATCGGCGCCGCAGCGGCCGCGCTCAGCGACCGCCTGAGCCTGGGTTTCGTTGCCGAGACCGAACGCCAGGTCGAGGGGCACCTGGCCGAACATCTCGGACGCCTGCCGGACACCGACCTGCGGAGTCGTCGCATCCTCGAAACGATGCAGAGCGATGAGATCGGACACGCCCAGGCCGCGCTATCCTTGGGGGCCGCCCAATTGCCGTCGCTGGTGCGCCAGAGCATGGGAATGACCTCGAAGATCATGACCCGGCTCGCCTACTGGATCTGACGTTTTCATAAAAACCTTGCAGGCAGCGGGACTTATGTAATAAAAAGTCGGAATGAACAACCTGTCACAGGAAAAAAGCACACGCCCTATGGAAGAGAATGTCAGAGCATTGAGCGACATTCCGGCAATCAACCGGTTCCTCAGTTATTGCCGGGTCCGGACCGTCCCGTCCAAGACCGTGCTGATCCACGCCGGTGACCTGCCCGATGTCCTTTATTACGTCATCAGCGGCTCGGTCGAGGTGATGATCGAGGACGAGGAAGGCAACGAAATGGTGCTGGCCTACCTCAACAAGGGCCAGTTCTTCGGCGAGATGGGCCTGTTCTACGAACAGCCCACGCGCAGCGCCTGGGTGCGCACCCGGAGCGCCTGCGAACTCGCCGAAATGACCTATCCGCGCTTCCGCCAGGTCGCGACCGAGAGCCCGGGCCTGATCTTCGAGCTGGCGACCCAGCTGGCCACGCGTCTCGATCGCACCAACCGCAAGCTCGGCGACCTGGCGTTTGTCGATGTCACCGGACGCGTCGCGCACGCGATCATGGACCTGTGCGGCGAGCCGGACGCGATGACGCACCCGGAAGGCATGCAGATCAAGGTCTCGCGCCAGGAGCTCTCGCGCCTGATCGGCTGCTCGCGTGAAATGGCCGGGCGCGTGCTCAAGGTGCTCGAGGAACAGGGCCTGTTGCGCGCCACGGGCAAGACCATCGTGGTATTCAACGCACGGCCGAAAATGAAGACCCGGCCGGTGGTGATTCCCGCCAGGGGCGCCTCTGGCGCAATGGGCGCCGCGGCACCACGGCCCATGGCTGCCAGCATTCCCGATGTCGAAGACGACGAGGACGACGAAGATTGACTAGATTGCGGTAGTACCGGCTGCTGCCTGGGCGGCACTGATCGCGGCGCGCATGGTGCGGATCGTCGCCGGGTAGTTGCCGCTGCCGAATATTGCCGAGCCCGCCACGAAAGTATCGGCGCCGGCGCGCGCCACCGCGGCAATGTTGTCCGCCTTGATGCCCCCGTCTACTTCCACGCGCACTTCGCGCCCCAGCGCGCTGATACGCCGGCGTACCGCCGCGATCTTCGGCAGCACGCCGGGTAGGAATTGCTGGCCGCCAAACCCGGGGTTCACCGACATCAGCAGCACCAGGTCGAGCTTGTCGAGCGTGTAGTCGAGCCAATCGAGGGGCGTCGCCGGATTGAACACCAGCCCGGGCCGACACCCGTGTTCGCGTATCAGGCTAATGGTGCGGTCAACATGCGCGCTCGCCTCCGGGTGAAAGCTGATGTACGTGGCGCCGGCGCGCGCGAAATCCGGCACGATGCGATCGACCGGCTGCACCATCAGGTGCACGTCGATCGGTGCCTTGATTCCGTGCTTGCGCAGCGCCTCGCACACCAGCGGCCCGATCGTGAGGTTTGGCACGTAGTGATTGTCCATCACGTCGAAATGCACGAGATCGGCCCCGGCCGCGAGCACCGCGTCGACCTCGGCGCCGAGCCGCGCGAAATCGGCGGAGAGTATCGAGGGCGCGATCCAGGGTGGAGCCATGCAGATTAGTGTACGTGAGGGCGCGGCTCAGCGCATGCCACGCGCGCTGCGGACCAGCTCGTAGGCCGCCTGGATCTGCTGCGTGCGTTCCTTGGCGCGCTCGAGCATCGATTCGGGCAGGCCGTTGGCCTGGAGCTTGTCCGGATGATTGCGGCTCATCTGCCGGCGGTAGGCCTTGACCACCTGCTCATCGCTCGCCCCGGCCGTGGTCTCCAGCAAGGTGTAGGCCTGGCGCAGCCGGTCGGCATCGGCGTACGGGCCGCCGCGTGCGCCGGCACCAGCGCCGGCATCGGCACCAGCGCCGGCGCCGGCGCCGGCCGCGCCAGCGTTCATGCGCCAGCGCATCAGTGCCTCGAGTCGCGAAAAATCGTCGCTGGTGAGCCCGAGGAGATTCGCTGCGCGCAGCAGCCTTGCGCGCGGCCGCGCGCTGAGGCCGTTCCCGGCCAGCGTCGCCTGCAGCTGGATTTCCATGAAGAACTGCGCGAGCTGCGGGTAGGCGCGCAGCAGCGGGCGCAGATCAGCCAGTGCGGCGTCGAGCGCGAAGCCCGGCTCCTTGCCTTCGCCGAAGTAACCAATGGCCTGCCGCACCTGTTCGGGAGTCAGGCGGAGCGCCGCCATCACGGCGCGGGCGGCGGCGATCTCCTGCTCGGACACGCGGCCGTCGGCCTTGGCGACGTGGCCCATGACGCGGAACACCGCCGGGAAGTAGAGTTCGTGGACGCGCGCGGCACTGTCGGGCCCGAGCTCGCCCCGCCCCGAATCGCCGACGTCAAATTGATGGCCTACCAGCAGTCCCAGCGCCCCACCCACGGGGCCCCCGAGCCACAGGCCTATGGCCGCACCGATGATCTTGCCGTTCCAGTTCATGATCCGCTTTGCTTGACCCCGCCGCCGGGCGGGCGGCAAGATGCGCGCCCTCGCGCCTGATCGCCTATGGTAACCGAGCTTGGCCACCGCACCCGCCACTGTCCATGAGACCGCGCTGCGCGAACTCACGCTCGTGCACCGGGGCAAGGTGCGCGATGTCTATGCGGTGGACGCCGACCACCTGCTTATTGTCACGACCGACCGCCTCAGCGCCTTCGACGTGGTGCTGCCCGATCCGATTCCCGGCAAGGGCCGCGTGCTGCACCAGATTTCGGATTTCTGGTTCGACCAGACCGGGCACATCATCCGCAATCATCGCAGTCCACGGCGCCTGGCCGAGGTGCTCACCGACCGCGCAGAGCTCGCCATGCTCGAAGGCCGGGCCGCGATCTTCCGGCGCCTGGACGCCCTGCCCATCGAGGCCGTCGTCAGGGGTTATCTTTCAGGCTCGGGCTGGAAAGACTACCAGCGCAGCGGCGCGATCTGCGGCATCGCGCTACCCGCGGGCCTGCGCCTCGCCGACGCGCTCCCCGAGCCAATCTTCACCCCGGCGACCAAGGCGGCGGCTGGCGCCCACG
This sequence comes from Gammaproteobacteria bacterium, assembly GCA_025357915.1. GTDB lineage: Bacteria > Pseudomonadota > Gammaproteobacteria > Steroidobacterales > Steroidobacteraceae > FEN-1191. Next base: position 5,126 of record JANYLH010000004.1, on the reverse strand, counting down.
ACGAGAACATCGACTTTGCCGCCGTCGAGCAGCTGCTTGGCGCCGCGCGGGCGCGCGAAGTGCGCGAGCAAGCCCTTGCGATCTACCGCCACGCGAGCGCACATGCGCAGGCGCGCGGCATCATCATCGCCGACACCAAGTTCGAGTTCGGCCTCGACCGCGACGGCGCGCTGACGCTGATCGACGAAGTGCTCACGCCCGACTCGAGCCGCTTCTGGCCGGCGGCCAGCTGGCGGCCCGGCGCCAGCCCGCCCTCTTTCGACAAGCAGTACGTGCGCGATTACCTGGAAACGCTGACCTGGGACAAGCGCGCCCCCGGCCCGAAGTTGCCGGCCGAGGTGATCGCCCGGACCGCCGAGAAGTACGCCGAGGCGATCGTGCGGCTCACCGGTCCGCCCTCCGCCCCCGGAGCCTAGAGCCTTGCTGTTCTGGCAGCGCGCGCGCGCCTGGTTCGAACGCTGGCTGTTCGCGCCGCCGGCGGATCTGGATCTGCGCGAGCGCGCGCGCCGCTTCGTGCGCTACCCCTACGCGCTGCTGCGCGACCTGCTCGGCGGCCAGCTCAACATCCACGCCATGGGCCTGGTGTACGCCACGCTCCTGGCGCTGGTGCCGCTGGTGGCCTTCAGTTTCGCGCTGCTCAAGGGTTTCGGCGCGCATCGCGAGCTGGAGCCGCTGATCTACGAATTCTTCCGCCCCATGGGCGATGCTGCCAGCGGACTCACGCAGAAGGTGATGGATTTTGCCGACCGCGTGCGCGGCGGCATCGTCGGCACGGTGGGCCTGGCGTTCCTGATCTGGACGCTGATCGGCACGCTCAAGAAGGTCGAGGACAGCGTCAATTTCGTCTGGCACGTGGAGCTGCCGCGCAGCTTCATGCGCCGCATCGCCGAGTACATGGCGCTGCTGGTGGTCGCCCCGCTGCTGGTCGGCACGCTGATCGGCACCGCGCAGATGACCTCGGCGAACACTTCGGTGCAAATGCTCGCGCACCTGCCGTTGCTGGGCGCCGTGGGCCGCGGCCTGCTCGCGCTCACGCCAGTGGTGATCGTCAGCGGCGTGTTTACCCTGGTCTACGCGCTGATCCCGAATACGCGCGTGCGGCTGGTGCCGGCGCTGATCGGTGGTGTTGCCGCGGGCGTGCTGTGGGCCGCGATCGGCCGCCTGTTCACGGCCATCGTGCTGCTGTCGACGCGCCTGAACATCGTCTACGCCGGTTTTGCGATCTTCATCGCCACGCTGATCTGGATCTACTTCAGCTGGCTGATCCTGCTGGTCGGCGCGCAACTGTCGTTCTACGTGCAGAACCCCAGCTACCTGCGCATCGGCCTGCGCGAGCCGCGCCTCTCGAACAGCGAGACCGAGCAGCTGGCGCTCAGCATCATGTACCTGGTGGCGCGCAGCCACCTGCGCGGCGGCGTACGCTGGAGCGTCAATGCGCTGGCCGCGGAACTCGCGCTCCCGGGCGTTGCCGTCACGCGCAGCGCCGACGCGCTCGAGGCGGCGGGCCTGCTGGTCACCACCGAACAGGAAACACTCGTGCCCGGGCGCGACGCCGGCCACATCCCGGTGCAGGAAATCCTGGTCGTGGCGCGTGCGGCTTACAGCGTGCATGGCGACGAGAGCTATGTTGCGCCGCCGGCGGTCGCGCGGCTGTACGCCGAGTTCGAAGGCGCGTGGCGCGATCGCCTGGGCACGCGGACGCTGGAGGCCTGGGTGAGCGAGTCAGGCTGAGGCGCGGCCCACGGGCCCGTTGCGCTAGACTCAGGCTATGACACCCCTTGTGGCCTGCCTCACTGGAGACTCGGGTGACTGCATTGAAGATCAACCGCCGGCGCGTCATGCAGGGAGCCCTGGCGGCCGCGCTCCCGGCAGGCTTGCTGTCCTGCGCAGGCGGCAAACAGCAGGCGCAGGCCCTGCAAGTCGGCGGACTGCCGGTGACCTGCAATCTGACGCTCCCGGTTGCCTGCGTTGCCAGGAACACCCTCAATGCCGCTGGCGGGTCTGCCGGCCCGCAGTTCGCGTACGAGTACAGCAAGTACAGCGGCTGGCCGGAAGTCAAGGAATCGCTGATGGCCGGCCGCATCCAGGCCGCCTATATGCTCGCGCCGCTGGTCATGGACCTGACCGACAGGAAGATTCCGGTCAAGATCGTCTCGCTCGGGCACCGATCCGGTGCGGTGATCATGGTGCGCACCGATTCGCCTTATCAGCATTTCAGGCAGCTCGCCGGCAAGCGCATCGCCATACCGAGCCGCTTTGCGGTCGACTTCCTGTTCCTGCGCAAGATGCTGGCGCAGGAGAACATGACGCCGGCGGACATCCAGATCGTCGAGATGCCGCCTCCGGACATGCCGGCGGCGCTGTACGCCAACGCGGTCGACGCCTACTGCACCGGCGAACCCTTCGGCGCCGCCGCGCAGCGTGCCGGCTACGCGCGGCCGCTGCGCATGACGCGCGATGAATGGCGCAACTACATCTGCTGCGTGCTGACGGTGCGCGAGGAACTCATCGCCGGGAACCGGCCGCTGGTGCAGGACCTGGTCAACATGATCCTCGGCGCCGGCGTCTGGCTCGACGCTACACCTGCCAACCGCAGCAAGGCGGTCGCCATCGCCGCCGGACCGAAGTACTTCAGGCAGGATCCAAACATCCTGCAGTTCGTCATGGACAATCCGGCCGATCGCGTCACCTACGGCGACCTGCGCATGATCCGCGCCGAGTTCGAGGAGCTGATGGAATTATCCATGGCGGCGGGCACCATCAAGCATCCGATCCCCTATGAGCAGTACGTCGATTCGAGCTTCACGCTGGCCGCTGCGCCCACCACCATTCCCCTGTAGGGCCCCGAAGTCAGCACCGTGTCCCGCTCCCTCAGTTGCTTGCTCGGTTGCAGCCTCGCGCTACTGGCCAGCGCCGGACTGCAGGCCGCCGACGGCACGACACTCGTGGCCGGGGTGTTCAACCCGCCGCGCGCCGCGCCCGATTTCTCGCTGCGTGCGTCGGACGGCGGAACGCTGCAGCTCAGCCACTACCGCGGCAAGGTGGTGCTGCTGGCATTCGGCTACAGTTCCTGCCACGAAGTGTGCCCGGTGACGCTGGCGCTGCTCGCGCAGGCGCGTCGCAAGCTCGGCGCCGCCGCCAGCGACGTGCAGGTGATCTACCTCACGGTCGACCCGGAGCGCGACGACGTGGCGAAGATGCGCCAGTTCCTCGCGCTGTTCGACCACAGTTTCGTCGGTGGCTCGGGCAAGGTTGAGGAGCTGGCCGCAGTACGCAAGCTCTACGGCATATCCGCCACCCGCTACCCGACGGCCGACGGTTACGTGATTGCGCATTCGTCATTCGTCTACCTGATCGATCGCCAGGGACTGCTGCGGGCATTGATGCCCTTTGGTCACGGGGTCGACGACTTCGCCCACGATCTCAGACTGCTGCTTCGGGAAACGACCGCACGGCAATGACTACCCTGCGCCGGCCCGGATTCCTGCTGCGGCACTGGGCCTTATTCTCTGCAACGGCATTGCTCGCGGCCGGATTGGCCTGGGCTGCGCTGAGCCCGATCCGCTCAGCCTCCAGGGACCAACTGTTCGAAATCCCCAAGGGTACCTGGGCCCGACGCATGGCAGGCAACCCGGTGGAGATCCTGCCCGCTGAGCTGCACCTGACGCTCGGCGTCCGGGACATCCTGGTGCTGCATAATCTGGACGACGTGCCGCAGCAATTTGGTCCGATTCTGCTGATGCCCGGCCAGAGTTTTCGGCTACCATTTGCGATGGCCGCCAGCTATCAGTTTGCCTGCACGGCGCACGCCAGCGGGCAGATGAGCATTATCGTCGAGCCGAACCCGGCTACGCCCTGGGCGCGGATTCGCTGGCGGTTCAACACAGTCCTGAGGTCCCAGCGGTGGTCATGAAGAGGGTTGTTCCCGCGTTGCTGGTCGCGTCGTTGCTGGTGGCACTGTGGTGGTCGCTGGTCACCGTCACGCACAGCGTGATCTTTCCGACCCCGTGGCAGGTGTTGTCGGCGATGGCAGAGCTGGCCAGGGACGGCACCCTGTGGGATCACATCGGCGCCTCACTGTTCCGGGTTGGTTGCGGGTTCGCGCTGGCGGTCGCATTCGCGATCCCGCTGGGGCTGTGGATGGGCTGGGTGCAGGGCGCATATGCCACCCTTAACCCGATATTCCAGATCCTGCGGCCGATCTCGCCGATCGCCTGGATCCCGATCGCGATACTCTGGTTTGGCGTTGGCAACGAATCACCGATCTTCCTGATCTTCATTTCCTCGGTTTTTCCTATGATCGTGCAGACCGTGGCTGGCGTGCACGCGATTGAGCGCCGCTACCTGCGCGCTGCCGAAAATTTCGGCGTCTCGCGCTACACTCTGTTCAAGCAGGTGGTGATCCCCGCAGTGCTGCCGCAGATCATCGTCGGCATGCGCATCGGGCTGGGGGTCGCCTGGCTGGTAGTGGTCGCCGCCGAGATGATTGCGCTGCACTCGGGCCTCGGTTACCTGATCATCGACTCGCGCAATGCCGGCAACCGCTATGACCTGGTGATCGCCGGCATGATCATCATCGGCCTGATCGGTCTTTCGCTCGACGGCGCCATGCGCCTGCTCGAAACTCACCGTCTCGTCAGGTGGCGCTATGCCCGCTAAGATCGTCGTCGACAACATCAGCAAGTCGTTCGCGTCCGAGCAGGGCTCGCTCAACGTCGTCAATGGCGTCAGCTTCGAGGTCGCCGACGGTGAAGTGGTCGCCCTGGTCGGTCCTTCCGGCTGTGGCAAGACCACGCTGATGAACATCATCGCCGGCTTTGAAAAGCCTGACTCGGGCTCGATCCGCATCGACGGCGCCGCACACTGCAAACCCAGCAAGCAGGGCATCCTGATCTCGCAGCACGGTTCCGTCTTTCCCTGGCTCAACGTCCAGCAGAACCTGATGTTCGGCCTCAACGGCCACGCCCACGACGACAAGGAAGGGCTTGCCGACCACTACGCGGCCATGGTGGGGCTGCAGGGCTTCGAGTCCAACTACCCGCACGAGCTGTCGGGCGGCATGCTCAAGCGCGCCGAGCTGGCGCGCGCCCTGGTGGTCAAGCCCGAGATCCTCTACATGGACGAAC
>JANYLH010000052.1 GCA_025357915.1 Gammaproteobacteria bacterium | reverse complement strand
TGACTCTGGAGCCGAATGCCTGGCAACTGGTGCCCACTGGCATGGCCATCCATTTGAACGATCCGGCCTATGCCGCATTGATCTTGCCGCGCTCGGGCCTGGGCCACAAGCACGGCATCGTGCTCGGAAATCTGGTCGGCTTGATTGACAGTGACTACCAGGGCCAACTGATGGTCAGTGCCTGGAACCGCAGTGATGTGGCGTTCACGCTTCAGCCGATGGAGCGTTTGGCGCAACTGGTGATCGTGCCGGTGGTGCAGGTGGAGCTGCAGATCGTGGAGAATTTTGCCGCCAGCGAGCGGGGAAGCGGCGGCTTCGGCCACACCGGCCGCGCCTGACGCTGGCGGGCTAGCCCTGCGCCGGGTTAGCGGTCAGTTCGCGGTAGCGCGCGATGTCAGTTTCGAACTGGGCCCGCACCGCGGTCTGTTCCTGCTTGCGGCGATCCATCGAGCGGTGCTGCGAGCGCACCTCGTTCGAGGTGCGCACCAGTTGCTCGGCCAGGTCGTCCGGCATGCGCCGCGCGTCTGGCTTGCTGTTGTACGGCTTGAACATCAGCGCCCGCGCCTGCAATGTCTTCAGGCGCGCGTCGAGCGAATCGATGTAGGCCACTGTCGCCTTGATCTGCCCATCGAGCTGGTCGAGCCGCTCATCGCGCAGCCGCTCGATGTCCTTGGTCGAGGTGTACGTGGTCAGCAGGAAATGATCGTGCTGGGCACGCTCGAGGGTCGCCTGGTCGCGTTTGCGTTGCTCGGCGAGCTGCTGCGCGTTCTTTTCGGCATCGACACGCTGTACCTCGACGCCCTGGTTGTTCAGCACCCGGCGTTCCGATTGGGCGTATTCCGGGGGCACGGCGTCGCCATAGTGGCGCTCACCGTTCTTGTCGACCCAGCTGTAGTTCTGGTGCCTGGCCGGATCGGCCGCAAGCGCGGGCGCGGCCAGTGCGACCGCCGCCGCCGCCGCGAGACCTCCCAGAACCCTGATTATGTCAGCCGCCATTTGGTAGTTCCTGCTGCGTCGGTCCATTGCCATGGGCGTCAATTGTCCACGATGCGCCGACCGGGGCAAGTGCGTCAATCCGCAATCCCGTACTGTGCCCGGTAGGCCCGGAGCGAGGCCAGCTGCGCCGGTTCGAAGCCCCGCGCGCCCCGCTGCTCGAGCGCCGCGATCAGTCCCCCCAGCGACAGGATGCTCACGCACCTGAGCCCGTACTGGGATTCGACCTCCTGCACCGCAGATCGTACGCCCTGGCCGCGCTCCTGCCGGTCGAGCGCCAATGCCACGCCGACCGGCTCGGCGCCGGCGGCACGGATGAGATCTATGGATTCCCGGATCGCGGTGCCCGCCGTGATCACGTCATCGACGATGACCACGCGTCCCTTGAGAGGGCTGCCGACGATCAGTCCGGCTTCCCCGTGCGACTTGGCTTCCTTGCGGTTGAAGGCCCAGGGGAGGTTACGTTGCTGGTGTTCCGCATACGCTATGGCGCAGGCGCTCACCAGCGGGATGCCCTTGTAGGCCGGGCCGAACAACATGTCGAAGGCGAGGCCCGAGCGGGCGAGGGCGGCGGCATAGCAGCGGCCGAGCCGCGCGAGCGCGGCGCCGTCGTTGAACAGCCCGGCATTGAAGAAGTAGGGGCTGACGCGCCCGGACTTGAGCGTGAACTCCCCGAACCGCAAGGCCTGGTGCTCGAGGGCCAGCGCCAGGAAATCCTGCTGGTAATCGTGCATGCGCGGCAGGCTATCATGTCCGCATGCGGGTCATCACGCTCAACGTCAACGGCATCCGGTCGGCCGCCAGCAAGGGGTTGTTCCCATGGCTGGCGCAACAGGCAGCCGACGTGATCTGCCTGCAGGAAGTGCGCGCCCGCGAAGCGCAGTTCGCCGGACACGGAATCGTGCTGCCCGGTTACCACGCGGCTTTCCATCCGGCCGTGCGGCCCGGCTACGCCGGCGTGGCGTTGTACTCGCGGGAAAAGCCCGCACGGCTGGTGCGCGGCTTCGGCGTCGCCGAGTTCGACAACGAGGGGCGTTATCTCGAGGCGCAGTTCCCGGGCCTCTCGGTAGTCTCGCTTTACCTGCCTTCGGGCTCGTCGGGACCAGAGCGCCAGGACTCAAAGGATCGTTTCCTGAAGGCATTTCTTCCACACCTGCGCGCGCTCAAGCGCCGGCGCCGCCAGTACCTGCTGTGCGGCGACTGGAACATCGCGCACCGGCCGATCGACCTGAAGAACTGGAAGGCCAACCAGAAGAATTCCGGATTCCTCCCGCACGAGCGCGCCTGGCTCGACGAGCTGTTCGATGAGGTCGGATACGTCGACACCTTCCGGCACGTGAACGCGGCGCCCGATCAGTACACCTGGTGGTCGAACCGCGGCCAGTCCTGGGCAAAGAACGTCGGTTGGCGCATCGACTACCAGATCGCGAGCCCGGGACTCGCCGGCGCCGCGCGCGCCGCGCATATCCACAAGGCCACACGCTTCTCCGATCACGCCCCGCTCATCATGGACTACGAGCTTTGAGCGCGGCGGCGGGCGCAGGCCCGGGCGCTGGCGGAACGGGCTGGCGCGAGGCGCTGCGCGTCTATTCGCAGCCGCGCATGCTGTCGATGCTGCTGCTGGGATTTTCGGCGGGGCTGCCGTTCTACCTGGTGTTCCAGTCGCTGTCGGCGTGGCTCCGGCAGGCGCACGTCGAGCGCTCGACCATCGGCATGCTCGCCTGGGTCGGCAGCGTCTATTCGCTGAAGTTCCTGTGGGCGCCGATCGTCGATCGCGTCTCGCTCCCGCTATTGACGCGCGTGTTCGGGCGCCGGCGCAGCTGGATGCTGTTGGCGCAGGCCGGCATCGCGATCGGCCTGCTCAACCTGTCGTTCAGCGATCCGGGGACCGGTGTCACGCGGCTGGCGCTGTGGGCGCTGTTCGTGGCCTTCTGCGCGGCCACCCAGGACATCGCCATCGACGCCTGGCGCATCGAGTCGGCCGCGGTGGCACAGCAGGGCGCGATGGCGGCGGCGTACCAGATCGGCTATCGCTGCGCGCTCATCACAGCCAGCGCTGGCGCCTTCACGATCGCCGGACATTTTGGCTGGCGCGCGAGCTACACCACCATGGCGGCGCTGGTGTCGGTCGGGGTCATCACCACGCTGCTGTCGGCCGAGCCGGGCGTCGCGCTGCGCGACGCGGCCGACGCGCGCGAGCAACGGGTGGTGGATTGGCTGGCGACCCGCGCCCACTGGCCACACTCGCTGCAGCGCGCCGGTGCCTGGTTTCTCGGCGCCGTGGTGTGCCCGTTGCTCGACTTCTTCGGCCGCTACGGCGCCGCGCTCGCCGTGCTCACGCTGCTGTTCATGGGCACCTACCGGCTCACGGAATTCACGATGGGCTCGATGGCGAATTCCTTCTACATCGACCGCGGCTACACGCTCACGCAGATCGCGGCGGTGGTCAAGCTCTACGGCCTGGCCATGTCGCTGGTCGGCGTCGTCATCGCGGGCTTCGTGATCGCGCGCCTTGGGCTGCTGCGCTCGCTGATCATCGGCAGCGTGATGATCATGCTCTCGAATGTAGGCTTTTCACTGCTGGCCCGCGTCGCGGCGCCTTCGCTCCTTGATCTGGGGCTGGTCAACGCGTTCGACAACCTCGCCCAGGCGATGCACGGCACGGCGCTGATCGCGTTTCTGTCGAGCCTGACCAGTGCGCGCTACACCGCCACGCAGTACGCGCTGTTCTCTTCGCTGTATGCGTTGCCGGGGAAGATCCTCGAAGGCCTGTCGGGCTTCGTCGTGGACGCGATCGGCTATCCGACCTTCTTCCTCTACACGGCTTCGCTGAGCATACCGGCGCTGCTGCTGCTGGTGTACCTGGTCAGGCGCGGCCAGTTCGCGCCGCTGCAGTCGCGCCACTGAGTTCGTGGAGATCGATCTCACGCGCGTGCTGTGCCGGCTCGACGAACTCGGCGCCACGGGCTGCCGCGAGTTCCGGCTCGGCGGCGGCGAGTGGCCGCTGCGTGGCTTTGTCGTCAGGACCGGCACCGAGGTGCATGCCTATCTAAACCGCTGCGCGCACCTCGCCTTGCCGTTGAACCTGCTGCCGGACCGGTTCCTGACCCACGACGGCAGCATGATTCTGTGCACGGCACACGGTGCCTTGTTCGAAAAGAGCACGGGCTATTGCGTCGCGGGGCCGTGCAGCGGCCAAGCGCTCGCGCGCGTGCCGGTACGTGTCGCCTGCGGCTGCGTACTGTTGGGTGACGACGTGGACGTCGCCGCGCTGGAAACCCTCGGTCACGCGCCGCGCGCCTGATTTCCCCTCATTCTTTGGGCCACGCCGCAGCAGCCTGGGCGGCAACCGACTCGAGTTGGCGTTGCCGCTGGTCCATGCCGGGCGTGGGCGGTATTCCGCAGGAATCGTAAATGATTCGCAGTCGATGCAGCCAGTCATGCCGCAGGGCAGCGTTGCAGAAATTGGTCCTGCGGATTCTCGCCAGACGTACCGGGTCCGCATCGAGCTGTGCAATAAACTCGCCGATATCCGGCGAGTCGACCGGCGTCCGCACGACCGCGTCCTGCCAGTCGAATTGGCTATTGAAATCGTCTGATTCCGGGGGCTCGCCAATCATCACTGCTCCGCTGGCCGCGCCCTCGTAGAACCTTCCCGACATCTCCTCGTTGCCGCGCGTGAAGTCCGGGTCGTTGACGAGGGCTCGATTGGCAACGTAGTAACGGCTGCGCTTCAGCAGATTCGCGAGCAGCAGCCGATGTTCAGCGGCATTGTGAACGCGGAAGGTCCGCTGCTTGCGATCAATGCCGCTGGCGGCCACCGTATCGTAATAGTAGAAAAGCTTGCGCTGGCGGGTCAGATCGATCAAAGCCTGGTGGGTCGGTGCCGAGCGTCGTCCTACGTTGCACACATCAATAACGCGACGCGGAAAATCCGGGAACGGTGAAAAATCCAGGACGCTGGCGGCCAGCGGCAGATAGCTGCAGGGGCGCCCCGTTATTCTTGCAACCTCATGGAGCGGATTGCGCACCCCTATAAAGATGTGATCGAAGTCGCTCAGCAGCTCCAGCAGGTAGCGTGGCAGTCGATGCAGCCACGCTTCAGCTATGTAACAGGCAGCCACCTTGCAGTGCTTGCGCCAGTTGGGAATAGTGGCGAGTGCAAATAACTCGTGCGCGTGCGTAAACACGGGGAGGAACAGTTCGTACTGGCGGTCGAGCATCAAGGGGTTCGGTTTCGGCGTAAGCCCCCAGGGCAGCGCACGCGAACCGGTCAGATACCGCAGTGCCTTGAACGTGCGCCGCGAAGAGTCCACGGGGCTGGCGCTGCCCACTTCGAAGCGGTCGGCGCCAGTGACCTGGCCTATGACGTCTTCGAACTCGTAGCAGGCGCAATAAGCAACGAGGTCCGATCTGCGGCGCATCGACATGAGCAATACACTGCCGATCGGACCCCGGAAGAAAAGGCCGTCGCCCGCACGGTCTCCTGGCTCTGTGCTCATGAGGATTGCTGCAACCCGACTTTCCGTTCACCAGTGCGTGGACATGTCACGCGGATTCGCCTGGCGCGCGCTGCCACTGTCATGGGGTTCGCGAGAACTGCCGGTGATTGAGTGTTCTCAACTCAAGCCGTGGGCAGGCTTCGGGCAAGCCAACCATGAGGGTGGCTGGCTATCGAGCGAGGCACGTCACTATTTTGCATAAATTCCGCCCGCAAACCCCTGGCCATGGCAGTCGTATCGTGTGGACAAAGACCTGCTGAGCTGGCGTGGCTGGCTTGCTACTCGGGTGAGTCACGATGCCTGCGCCCATGCCTCGTGGCGCCGCGCCACTCCGGGGCATGTGGCTTTCTCCCAGTGACGCGAGAGTCAGTCGCGACTGCCGTGGGCGGGTTGCTCCGCAGGCGGCGCAGCTATACATTTAGCCCTGTTGCCGCCTTAGGGCCGTGGCATAGCTAAGGGTGCGTCCCCAGCTCGATGTCCAGGAGAGATTGGGATGAGTGCCGCGACTGCCGTTGACGTCAAGGCGTCTTCGATTCCGGGCTGCAGATTCTGCGGCTCGCACGCCTTGAGCACCTTTGTCGACCTGGGCATGTCGCCGTTGTGCCAGACGCACATCGAGCCGCAGAACTTGAACGCCATGGAGCCGTTCTTTCCGCTGCACGCGCGCGTGTGCCACTCCTGC
>JANYLH010000048.1 GCA_025357915.1 Gammaproteobacteria bacterium | reverse complement strand
GGTTGATCGGCACGCTCTGCGGGTGTTCGGGAAGCTGCGCCAGCGTCACCAGCAGCTGCGCCCGGTCGCGCGCGCTCTCACCCATGCCGACGATGCCGCCGCAGCAGACGTTGAGACCCGCCTCACGCACCGCGCTGAGCGTATCGAGCCGGTCCTGGTAAGTGCGCGTCGAGATGATCTCGCCGTAATACTCTTCCGAGGTGTCGAGATTGTGGTTGTAGTAGTCGAGCCCGGCGTCCTTGAGCTGCCGCGCCTGCTCGCCCGACACCATGCCGAGGGTCACGCAGGACTCGAGCCCGAGTTCGCGCACGCCCCGCACCATGGCCGCGACCTTGTCGAGGTCCTTCGGCTTCGGCGAACGCCAGGCCGCGCCCATGCAGAAGCGCGTGGCCCCCGCGTCGCGTGCGGCGCGCGCCCGCGCGAGCACGGTCTCGAGCGGCAGGAGCGATTCATTGGCGACGCCGGTGTCGAAGCGCACGCTCTGCGGGCAGTAAGCGCAGTCCTCAGGACAGGCGCCCGTCTTGATCGACAGCAGCGTACTCATCTGCACTTCGACCGGGTCATGCCAGGCGCGATGCACCTGCTGGGCGCGGAACAGCAGCTCCGGAAAGGGCAGCGCGAACAGCGCTTCCGTTTCGGCGAGTATCCAGTCGTGCCGGGGTTCCTGCATGGCCCATCTCCGTCGTTTGCGCCAGTAATGAAGGCTGCGCCGCGGCGTCGGCGCGGGCATTGTGGAGCGATGTTCAGGGGCGCACTCCCGTCTGTCAACCAGACCAGGCCTTTCAGGTTGACAATGACCTGGCCGCTCCGGGCGCTGGGCTCGCTCCTGGCACCACCCCAATGTGTGTTGTGCGATGAGCCGGGCATGCCCGGCCCGGTTGACCTGTGCCATGCGTGCCTGGCCGACCTGCCGCGGGCCGCGCCTGAGGGTTCCTTCCTGGCGGACGCCTTCGAGCTGGTGTGCTGCCCCTGGAGCTTCGATTTTCCGGTGGACGCACTCGTCCGCACGCTCAAGTTTCGCGGTGAACGCGCCCATGCGCGAATCCTCGGCACACTGCTGGCGCGCGAGCGGTGGCGCGATGCGGCGCCGCTGCCGCACAGGGTCGTGCCCGTCCCCCTGCATCCAGCGCGGTTGCGGCAGCGCGGCTTCAACCAGGCTGCACAACTGGCGCGATTTGCCGCACGCGAGCTCGCGCTGCCGCTCGATCAGCGCGCGCTCTACCGGCCCCACGCCACGCGCGAGCAGACCGCGCTGGGCTCGGTGGAGCGTGCGGCTAACGTGCGCCACGCGTTCGCTGCCATCCGGCCGCTGCAAGGCGCGCGCGTGGCCTTGGTCGATGACGTCGTGACCACAGGCAGCACGGTACGCGCGGCGGCCGCAGCGCTCAGGGCCGCAGGCGCCTGCGCCATCGAGCTGTGGGTGGTGGCGCGCGTCCCGCTGCGTCGGGTCTCCAGCTTAGGCACCGGCGGCGTTCGCCATGAGTGATAATCCGCTTCGTGACCCAGCCCCAAGTCCGGCAATTCTGGCAAGCCTTCACACCGAAGCTGATCATCCTCTGGCGGGACGGCCAGCTCGCGCAGCCCTGGCGCACCGATGTGCTGGCGGGCCTGACGGTCGCCATCGTGGCGCTGCCACTGGCCATGGCGCTTGGCATCGCCAGCGGTGCTACGCCCAGCCAGGGCCTGGTCTCGGCGGTGATCGGCGGTTTCCTGATTTCGCTCCTTGGCGGTTCGCGGGTACAGATCGGTGGTCCCACCGGCGCATTCGTGGTGATCGTCGCTGGTGTGATCGCGACGCATGGCTACTCGGGCCTCGTGCTCGCGACGCTGCTCGCCGGAGTGATGCTCATCGCCGCGGGCTATGCCGGGTTGGGCCGGCTGATCCGCTTCATCCCCATGCCCGTGGTCACCGGTTTTACCGCTGGCATCGCGGTGATCATCGCGTCGAGCCAGGTCGGCGACTTCCTCGGGGTCGAGGCCGGCAAGGTGCCGGCCGACTTCATCGGCAAGTGGGCCGCGTATCTTGGGGCCCTGGGCACGATTCGCCTGCCGACGCTATGCGTGGGCGTCGCGACGCTGGCAATCATCGTGCTGCTGCGGCGGTTCGCGCCGCAAATGCCCGCATTCCTGCTGGCGCTGCTGGCCGCGACGCTCGCCGTGACGTTGCTGCACCTGCCGGTCGCCACCGTAGGCGAGCGTTTTCCGGCCATGCCGACCGGAATTCCCGCGCCGCACCTGCCGGAGATGTCGCTGGCACTGGTGCGGCACGTGCTGCCGTCTGCTTTCACGATCGCGTTCCTGGCCGGCATAGAGGCGCTGCTCTCGGCGGTGGTCGCCGATGCCATGACCGGCTACAGCCATCGCTCCGGCCAGGAACTCGTCGGGCAGGGCGTGGCCAACCTGGCGAGCGCGTTGTTCGGCGCCCTGCCGGTGACCGGCGCGATCGCCAGGACGGCCACCAATGTGCGGGCCGGTGGCCGCACACCGGTCGCGGGGCTCGCGCATGCCGCATTCCTGCTGCTATTCCTTTTGCTGGCCGGCAAACTGATCGCCTACGTGCCGATGGCGGCGCTGGCGGCGATCCTGCTCGTGGTTGCCTGGGGCATGAGCGAATTCGACCGCTTCCGTTCGATCCTGCCGGTCGACTCGGGCGAGCGGGCGCTGTGGATCCTGACCTTCGGCCTCACCGTGCTGGTCGATCTCACCGTGGCAATCGGCGTGGGCGTCACGCTGGCCTCGCTCCTGTTCATGGCGCGGATGAGCGATACGGCGGGTCTGATGCCCGAAGAGCTGAGCCTTGATGATCCGGCGCAGCGCGCGGCGCTCCCCAAGGGTGTCGAGGTGTTCCGGTTCGCCGGTCCCATGTTCTTTGGCGTGGCCGGCGAAATGCTCGACGTGCTGCGCCGCTCCGGGCGCACGCCCAGGATCATCGTGCTGCGCATGGAACATGTTCCCTACATCGATTCGACCGGCGCCTCGGCCCTGGAAACTTTTTTCCGGCAGGCGCACGGTAATGGCACGCAGGTGATCCTGTGCGACCTGCGGGCGCAGCCGGGCGCGTTTCTCGATCGGTTGTGGCCGCGGTTCGTCGGTGCGACGCGCGTCGCCACCTTCCAGGCGGCGCTCGATCAACTCACGCTCCAGGCCTGAGCAAACATTATTGCGGGCGGCGCGCCGCGGGGCACACGCTCAACGCCGCGCGGCGTACTCGATGATGACGCCAGCGAGTATCACCAGGCCGAAATAGTTGTTGTTGTGAAAGGCGCGCAGGCATCCGGCCGCATCGCGCGAGCGGGCCAGCCACTGCTGCCAGGCAAAGCAGACGGCGCCGGCCGCCAGCGCCCAGAAGTACGGCGCACCGAGGCCGAGCAGACGGCCGGTGAACAGGAGCGCTGCCAGCACCATCACCTGCATGGCGCCGACCATCATCAGGTCCATGTCGCCGAAGGTGATCGCGCTCGACTTGATGCCGATGCGCAGGTCGTCGGGCCGGTCGGCCATCGCATAGAAGGTGTCGTAGACGCCCGCCCAGACCACCGCGGCCAGCATCAGCACCCAGCCGACGCGCGGCACGACGCCGAGCTCGGCCGCATAGGCCATGGGCACGGCCCAGCCGAAGCTCAATCCCAGGTACAGCTGCGGAATCGGAAACCAGCGTTTCAGCAGCGGATACGATACGGTGAGCGCCGCGCCGACCAGGGACAGGCGCAGGCACAGGGCGTTGAGCTGCAGCACCAGCAGGAAGGCCGCGCCGACCAGCACCGCGAACAGCGCCAGCGCCTCGGCCGGCGTCACACGTCGCGCAGCCAGCGGGCGCGAGCGCGTGCGGCGCACGTGCGGATCGATGTCGCGGTCGAACAGGTCGTTGATGACGCAGCCCGCGGAGCGCATCAGCACGGTGCCCGCCAGGAAGATCACCAGCAGCCGCGGTTGCGGGTGCCCGCCCGAAGCGCTCCACAGCGCCCACAATGTCGGCCACAACAGCAGCCAGATGCCGATCGGACGATCGAGCCGCATCAGCAGCCCGAAATCCACCAGCCTTTGCCATAGCCAATGTCGCGGCCGCTTGCCTGCCGGCGCCACCGGCGTCGCCGGAGGCTGGCCCGCCTCGCCTATCGTCGGCGGCTCGGCCGCGAGCGGGAAATCCGGCGCGGGCCCGGCGCCCGGGCCATCCGCGGGCAACTCGAAATCAACCGACTCGGCCATATTGCTCCCCAGCGCCTACCCAGCGCGCGATCAGGTCCAGGCAGGCCTGTGGTTGTTCCTGCTGCAGGCGCAGGGCCGCGGCGCGCACCTGCGGCAGCAGGTCGGCGTCGCGGATCAGGTCGGCGACCCGCAGCTGCGCCAGTCCCGTCTGTCGCGTGCCCAGCAGTTCGCCCGGGCCGCGCAGCTCGAGGTCGCGCCGCGCGATCTCGAAACCGTCGTTGGTCTCGCGCAGCACCTTGAGCCGCGCACGCGCCAGTTCCGATAGTGGCGCACGGTACAAGAGCACGCAGCTGCTCGATTGTGCGCCACGGCCAACGCGGCCGCGCAGCTGATGGAGCTGCGCCAGGCCCATGCGCTCGGCATTGTCAATCACCATGACGGTGGCGTTGGGTACGTCGACGCCCACTTCGATGACCGTGGTGGCGACCAGCAGCTGGATCTCGCCGGCGGCGAAGGCGTGCATCACCGCATCCTTGCGCGCGCCGCTCAGGCGGCCGTGCACGAGGCCTACTCGCAGCTGCGGCAGGGCCTCGGTAAGCAGCGCCGCCGATTCCTCAGCGGCCTGGCAGCGCAGCTCTTCGGATTCCTCGATCAGTGCGCACACCCAGTACGCCTGCCCGCCGCCACGGCAGGTCTCCTCGACGCGCGCGACGATTTCGGCGCGGCGCTCTTCGGGTACCACCACGGTGCGCACCGGCGTGCGGCCCGGCGGCAGCTCGTCGATGACAGAAATGTCCAGGTCCGCATAGGCGGTCATCGCCAGCGTGCGCGGAATGGGCGTCGCCGTCATGATCAGCTGGTGCGGCATGTGCCCGCGCCCCTTCTCGCGCAGCAGGAGCCGCTGCGCCACACCGAAGCGGTGCTGCTCGTCGATGATGGCGAGCGCCAGCGACCGGAATTCCATGCTCTCCTGGAAGAGTGCATGCGTGCCCACCACCAGCGGCAGCTGGCCGGCGGCGATGGCTGCGAGCGCGGTGCGCCGCGCGCGCGCCCCCATCGAGCCGGTGACCAGCGCCACGGGCAGGCCGAGCGGCGTGAACCACTGCGCCAGCGTGCGCGCGTGCTGTTCGGCCAGGAGCTCGGTCGGCGCCATCATCGCCACCTGCCGGCCATCGCCAAGTGCCAGCGCCGCGGCCGCGGCCGCGACCGCCGTCTTGCCGCAGCCGACGTCGCCCTGCACCAGGCGCGTCATCGGCTGGGTCTGCGCCAGGTCGGTGTTGATTTCGGCCAGCACCCGCGCCTGTGCCGCGGTGAAGCGGAACGGGAGCTGGGCCAGGAACCGCTCCTGCAGGTGCGTGCGGTCAGCGAGTTTCAGCGCGTTGTCCGCCTTGGTCGCGCGGCGCAGCGCCATGAGAGAGAGCTGGTGCGCGAGCAGTTCCTCGAGCGCGAGCCGCCGCTGCGCCGGGTGCTTGCCGGCAGCCAGCGTCGCGAGTTCCGTGCCCACCGGAGGTTGATGGAGAAACTCGAGCGCTGCGCGCAGCTCCGGCAGGTGCATCTCGGCGCGCAGTTCGCGCGGCAGGTGATCGACCAGCGCGGTGCCGCCGGTCGAGGCGAACGCGCGCTGCACCAGGCCGCGGATGCGCCCCTGCGTCACGCCCTCGGTGGCCGGATAGATCGGGGTCAGCGTCTGTGGGAGCGCTTCGCCCGTGGCGCCGACGCCGCGATACTCGGGATGCACGATCTCCAGGCCCAGGGGCCCGCGCCGCACTTCGCCGTGGCAGCGCAGGCGGGTGCCGCGCGCCAGGCCGGCTCGCTGCGCGTTGGAGAAATGGAAGAAACGGAGCGTGAGCGAGCCGGTGCCGTCGCTCAAACGCACCAGCAGCTGCCGGCGGCGCCGGAACACGACTTCGGCGAGCAGCACTTCGCCTTCCACCACGGCGCGGATGCCCGCCTGCAGCGCGCCAATCGGCACCACCCGCGTGCGGTCCTCGTAACGAAGCGGCAGCACGAACAGCAGGTCGCCCTGCGTACGCACACCGAGTCGCGCGAGGCGTTCGGTCAGCATCGGGCCGACGCCGCGCAACGGCGCGCCGCCCTCCGCGCCGCTCAAGCGAGGCTGAGTATGCACTCCATCTCGACGCGCGCGCCGCGCGGGAGCGAGGCCACGCCCACGGCCGCGCGCGCCGGGTAGGGTGTCTTGAAATACGTGGCCATGATCTCGTTGACCTTGGCGAAGTGCGTCATGTCGGTCAGGAACACCGACAGCTTCACGGCGTTGGCGAGCGTGCCGCCCGCGGCTTCGGCGATGGCCTTGAGATTCTCGAACACGCGGCGGATCTCGGCGTCGATGTCGCCGCTCACCAGTACGGCGGTTGCGGGGTCGAGCGGTATCTGGCCGGAGATGTACACGGTGTCGCCGGCCCGCACGGCCTGCGAATAGGTGCCGATCGCCTGGGGCGCGCGGCTGGTCTGGATGCTGGTGCTCATGGTGGTGCTGGATCCCTCTTGCGGTTCTGTCCGGCGATTGTACGCACGACCCGCACCACATCGCTCATCCGTCGCACGGTGCGGACCACCCGTGCCAGGTGGTCGCGATCCAGGACCTCGAGCATGAAGATCATGGTGGCGGTTTCGGATTCGTCATGCTGGAAGTTGACACTGCAGATGTTGGTCTGCGTGGCCGAGATCGCCGCGGACACCGCCGCCAGCAGGCCCACGCGGTTGGCGCCCTCGACGCGGATCTCGGTGAAGAAGTAGCGGCCGCCGGTCGACTGCCAGTTGACCGGCAGCCAGTTCTCCGGGTGCTTGCGGTAGTCGGTGACGTTGGCGCAGGTCTCGCGGTGGATGACGATGCCGCGGCCGGTGCTCAGGAAGGCGAGGATCGGATCGCCCGGCAGCGGATAGCAGCAGTGCGCGTAGGTCACCAGCAGGCCCTCGGCGCCGGCCACGGCCAACGGCGCGGTCTGGCCGTCGACGCTCTGTGACTGGTCGCCCGGCAGGAGCCGCCGCGCCACCATCGGCGCCAGCCGTTCACCGAGACCGATTCTTTCGTAGAGCTCATCGGCCGTCTGCAGCGCGAATTCACCCAGCGCGGCCTGGAGCGTGGCGGGCTCGACCGCGTCGAGGTCGACATGGAATTCGGCGAGCGCCTGCTCGAGCAGGCGCCGCCCCAGCTCGAGCGCTTCGTGGCTTTTCAGGCTCTTGAGATAGTGGCGGATGCCGCTGCGCGCCTTGGCGGTGACCACAAAGTTGACCCAGGCCGGGTTCGGACGCGCGCCCTTGGCGGTGATGATGTGCACGGACTGGCCGTTGCGCAGTACGGTGCGCAGCGGTGTCAGGCGCCGGTCGACCTTGGCCGCCACGCAGCGGTTGCCGATGTCGGTGTGCACGGCGTAGGCGAAATCGACCACCGTGGCGCCGCGCGGGAGCCTGAGGATTTCGCCGCGCGGCGTGAACACATAGACCTTGTCCGGGAACAGGTCGACCTTGACGCTCTCGATGAATTCCTCGGAGCTGCCGCTCTCCTGCATCTGCATCAGGTGCGTCAGCCAGGCGCGCGCGCGCTCCTGCTGCGCCGAACCCTCGCCGGCCGCCTCCTTGTACTTCCAGTGCGCGGCGATCCCGGATTCCGCAACCTGGTCCATGTCGCCGGTGCGGATCTGCACTTCGAGCGGCACCGCATTGGGCCCGAACAGCGTGGTGTGGAGCGACTGGTAGCCGTTGACGCGCGGGATCGCGATGTAGTCCTTGAAGCGCCCGGGCATCGGCTTGAACACGCTGTGCACCACGCCGATGGCGCGATAGCAGGTGTCGACGCTCTCGACGATGATACGCAGGCCGTAGACGTCGACGATCTCGGCCAGCGGCGCGCGCTTGCGCTGCATCTTCTGGTAGACGCTATACAGATGCTTCTCGCGGGTCTCGACCTTGGCGTCGATGCCCGCTTTCTTCAGCGCCGGTTCGAGCTGCGCGCGGATCTTCGCGAGGAATTCCTTCTGGTTGCCGATGGCCTTTTTCAAGGCCCGCTCGATGACACGGTAGCGCTGCGGGTAGAGCGTGCGGAAGCCGAGTTCCTCGAGCTCCAGCTTGATGGTGTAGAGGCCGAGCCGTTCCGCCACCGGCGCGTAGATGTCGAGCGTCTCGCGCGCCACCTGGCGGCGCTTCGCCGGCGCCACCGCATCCATGGTGCGCAGGTTGTGCGTGCGGTCGGCGAGCTTGACGAGGATCACGCGCAGGTCGCGCGCCATCGCCAGCAGCATCTTGCGGAAGCTCTCGGCCTGCGCCTCCTGCCGGCTCTTGAACTGGATCTGGTCGAGCTTGGTAACGCCGTCGACGATCTCGGCGACGTCATTGCCGAAGCGCGCGGCGATCTCGGCCTTTGGTGTCGGCGTGTCCTCGATCACATCGTGCAGGATCGCGGCGATCAGCGTGTCGGCGTCGAGGTGGAGCTCGGCGAGGATTTCCGCCGCCGCCACCGGGTGCGCGATATAGGGCTCGCCGCTCAGGCGTTTCTGGCCCTCGTGCGCGGTGGCGCCGAACTCCGCCGCGGCGCGTACCCGCTCGACCTGCTCAGGCGGCAGGTAGCTCGCGACCTTGGCCAGCAGGTCTTTCAGGCCCGGGGTGCGTCGGGCGCCGGGGAGCAGGCCCAGTAACGACGACGCGTAGTCCATGGGCCGAAGGTCTGACGGGGGCGCTGGTGCGCTGCCCCGTCAGTCGCGATCGATGAGGCCGAACTGCGGGGCGCGGAAGGTGGATTCGTTTTCCGCGTCGGGCATGGGCGGAGCCAGCGGTTCGGGTTCGGGCTCGCGCAGCATCTCGGGCGTGATGTTACCCGCGGCAATCTCGCGCAGCGCCAGCACCGTGGCCTTGTCGTTGTCGACCGGCACGGTGGCTTCGGCGCCATTGGCCAGCCGGCGCGCGCGCTGCGAGGCGAGCAGCACGAGCTGGAACAGGTTATCGACGTTCTCGAGACAGTCTTCGACAGTGACTCTGGCCATGGCTTGCTTTGGGATCCTGAGGGAAATTACCGGGTGACAGACTCGGTAACTATACGTCAAATCTGGGGTTTTACGCCACCAGAGACTGCAGGAGCCCCGTCAGTTCCGGCCGTTTTGCCGCCAGGGCAGTCGCCTTGCCATCAGCCGGGCCGTCAATGATGACCAGCAGCTCCGCCACGGCCTGTTCAAAGCGGTCATTGACCACGGCATAGTCGAATTCCAGGCAATGGGACATGTCGGCCGCGGCGTCCGCAAGCCGCCGGGCGATGACCGCTTCGCTGTCGGTGCGCCGCGAGCGCAAGCGCTCCTCCAGCGCCGCGCGCGAAGGCGGCAGTATGAAGATGGTTACGCAGCCGGGCGCGCTGGCGCGGATCTGCCGCGCCCCCTGCCAGTCGATCTCGAGCAGCACGTTGCGCCCCGCCTCGAGCTGCGCGCCCACCTGTTCGCGTCCCGTGCCGTACTGGTTGTCGAACACCCGCGCGTGCTCGAGAAAGGCCCCGGCGGCGGCCAGCCGCGCGAATTCCGCGGCCCCGACAAAGTGATAGTCGCGGCCGTCGACCTCGTGCGGACGCGGCGTGCGTGTGGTGTGCGACACCGAGACCGCGAGTTGCGGGCGCGCGGCCAAAAGGGCCTTGACGAGGCTGGTCTTGCCGGCTCCCGATGGCGCCGAGATGACAAACAGACGACCGATGGGCGGCATGGGCTATGGCGGCGTGGATGGCTGCTATGCGGGAGTGCCAATCATACCTCCGCTGGCCGGGTGCGTTACATTTGCACCGTCCGCTTGCTATTGTTCGGACCCGAAGCTCCGCCATAACAAAGAGGGATTGCCATGATTGGTTACGTCTGTATTGGCACTAACGATCCGGTGGTTGCCGCGAAATTCTACGACCCGGTGCTGACGCTCCTCGGCGCCAAGCGCACCTGGGAAACCGAACGTTACATCGGCTGGGGCAGCACGCCCGAGCGTACAAATCTGCTGTTGATCAAGCCGCTGGACGGCAAGCCCGCCAGCGTTGGCAACGGCAGCATGGTCTCGTTCGCCGCCGACTCGAAGGCGACGGTGGACGCGATCTACAAGCAGGCCTTGGCGCTCGGCGGCAAGGACGAAGGCCCCGCGGGCGCGCGGGGCGATAATTTCTACGCGGCGTACTTCCGCGACCTCGAGGGCAACAAGCTCGCGGTGTACTACTCGAGCTAGGGCGGCGCCCGGCCGCCGCCCAGGGCGGTCATTTTGCCGACTGCAGGTACTGCCCGAACCACGCGACCTCGCGCTCGAGGCGATCCTTGAGGAAGCTTGGTCGCGTGAACGAGTGAAACTGGTCCGGGTACACGACCAGTTGCGCTGGAATGCCCAGCGTGCGCAGCGCCTGGTACATCTGCTCGCCGCCGGCGATGGGCACGTTGAAATCATGGTCGCCGCCCATGAACAGAGTCGGCGTGTGAATGCGATCCGCATGGAAGAAGGGGTACGACACCTTCAGCCACAACGCCGTGTTGCGCCACGGCGGGCCGAGCTCAGCGTTGTACTGCATGACGTACTGATCGCTCCCGTACATGGAGATCTGGTTGGCGCTGCCGGCGCCGCTGAATGCGGCCTTGAAACGCCCGTCGGCTGCGATCGTGTAGTCGGTGAGTATGCCCCCGTAGCTCCAGCCGCCGATCCCCAGCCGCGCCGCATCCGCCATGCCGCGCGCGACCACATGATCGACCCCTGCCAGCAGGTCCTCGACTTCCTTGTGTCCCCAGTCCGCGAAAATGGCTTTGGCAAAGGCTGCGCCGCGGCCGCTGCTGCCGCGGTAGTTGACGCCCAGCACCAGGTAGCCTTGCGCGGCCAGCAGCTGACGCCGGAACTGGTAGCTGTCAAAGTCCGCCGAGTGGTCGTCCTGGCCATTCGGGCCGCCGTGAATCCACAGGATCGTCGGATACTTGCGGCCGGCCACGTAGCCAGGCGGCTTGACCACCATGCCGTGCACTTCCGTGCCGTCGCGGCTCTTGAAGCGGATGTCTTCCACGGCGCCGAGCTGCACGGCGCCGAGCAGCGCCTCGCCATGCGTGGTGAGCCGGCGCGGGCCGGCGCTCTCCAGCGCGTAGACTTCCGAAGCCATGGTGTCGGTGGATGCCACCATCGCCATGCGCGCGCCTGTGCCTGAAACGGCCGCCACGACGATCGGGCTGGCTACCAGTCTCGTCGTGTCGTTGCCTGCCAGGTTCAGGCGCGCGGGATAGGTCGAGCCGTCGTCCTCGACGAGCAGCGTGGCGGCCGTACCATCGCCACTGAATTCATAGGACGCCACCGCGCGATCCAGCTGCGCGGTGAGCACGCGCGGTGCGCCGCCCGCGGCGGGCACCACCACCAGCTGGTCCTGGATGTAGCCGTAATATTTCGGCTCCAGCCCCTGCAGAAATCCCACCCGCTGACCGTCCGGGCTCCAGGCGAGATGCTGCACATTGGGTGCGTACGGCTGCGCCAGCCGCTGCGGCGCAGCGCCCGGCCTGGCCTCGATGACGTTGATCTCCATCGTGCCGTCGGCATCGGTGCCCTTCTGGTGTGTCCGCGTAAAAGCGATGCGCTGGCCATCGGGGGACCAGACGGGGTTGTCTTCGATGTAAGCGGCCTCGCTCGTCAGCGCCGTGATCGCCGCGGTCGCTACCTCCAGCAGGTAGAGATGCTGCTCGTGTCCGCTGCCCAGATATCCGGACACGTCTTCCTTGAAGTGTACCGAGTCGATGACGATAGGCCTGGGCCGCTTCTCGACCGGCGTCGCGGCTTTCGGCGCGGTCGCCGGTTCGTCGCTGGCCGTCATGACCATGACGATGTGTTGCCCATCGGGCGACCAGTCGTAGCCGCCGATATCGTCGCTGACTTTGGTCAGTACGCGCGCCTCGCCGCCGCGGCGGTCGAGCAGCATGACCTGGCTGTGCTCGGAATCCGCCGGCTTCGCCAGGTACGACAGATAGCGCCCATCCGGACTCCAGCGCGGCGCGCTGACGCTGCCCGACGGCGTTGTCAGCTGCACATGCTGCGTACCGTCCCAGCTGACCATCCAGACCGCGCTGCGCGCTTCGTCGGCATCGCGATCATTGCTGGTCACGAGGTAGGCCACCCACTGGCCATCCGGGGAAATCCGTGGATCGCTGACGCTCTGCATCAGGTAGAAATCATCGGCGGTGAGCGGACGCGGTGCGGCCGCGGTGCTCGCGACGCCTGGAATGACTGCCACCAGCAGGAGCGCTGCGAGGCCGCGCAAAGATTCAGCTTTCATATAGGCCCCCCGACCCGAACAATACTGTGAATCATAATATGCGATCTGGTTCAGAGGGTGGCCGTGATGGCATGGCCGTGGTGCTGGCACTTGCGCTCCAGCTCGTCGAGCTTGCGAGCCAGCGCCGTGTTTGAGACGAGGAGTTCGCGCAGCCGCACGAACTCGCGCACTAGGAACACACCCATGGCGATCGCGCGCGGGCCGCGCAGAACCAGGATGCTGGCACAGATGTCGCCGGCAGGCATGAGGGTGCGGCGGCTGGCTATTAAGCCGCTCCTGGCAGACGCACAACTTTTTGCCTCGAACTTCCACCGCAATTTTTGATGTTGCAGGGCCGCTTCGGTAGACTGTCGGGTTGGCTAAACCCCAGCCGTCGTGGCCATTGCCCGGCGCACCTGTTGCAAGGAGCGCCGATGCGTCCCGACATGCCCAAGATCCTGGTGGAGCGACCGCGACTGCGAAGTCGTATTGCCTGCGGCCGTGATGGCCGCAAATTCCGCAATCGAAGCGATGCCGCCTTTCTGCCCACAAAGGCGGGCTACCGGAACCCCAAGGAACTCAACGAAAATCTACGCCCCCTGGCGCGTTACCTTGAGCGCCAGATCAGTCGGCCCTGGGACAAGGTTTACAGCGAAGTCCGAGCTGTCATCGACAGTCGAAATGCCGTGCAGCGACACATCCTTGAACATCTGGGCCAATACGTGGCTGTACACACCGGCGTCGTTGATGGCCACCTCATCGACCTGGGAAAACAGATCCCTGGTTTGAAACGCGTGTGGCAACCCCT
Organism: Gammaproteobacteria bacterium; assembly: GCA_025357915.1. Classification (GTDB taxonomy): domain Bacteria; phylum Pseudomonadota; class Gammaproteobacteria; order Steroidobacterales; family Steroidobacteraceae; genus FEN-1191. Next base: position 2,237 of record JANYLH010000048.1, on the reverse strand, counting down.
GTACGTGGATCCGCGGACGGGTTTGCTTCGCCGCAATCCTGATGAGCGCTCGTGGCGCCGAATCTGCCGCGAACAACAGCAGACAAAGGATCGTGAACGAGCCGCAGTCTGGCGTGAAATATCGGCAAGCAGCCAGCTGCACAGCGTCGATGGCTGCTGGTTCGAGGTGGACATCGCCCCGCTTCCACCGCCGCCCGAGGCACGATGGGATGTGTTGCGGCGACTGACTGTAAATGCCAGAACCGCCGCCGTGCACCGGCGCGAGGACGATCAATCGACGATCGAAGTGTACGGTCGGCCGGGGGTGTACGCGGTGTCGAAGCGCCAGCTCAGCGCCGGGGAAATTCGCAAACAGGGTCTGCTCGCGATGCGCAAAAGCTGATTGGCTGAAGTCGAGTGCAACCAGGTGTGCATGCTGACCAGTCAATTTGAATATCGTTTCGTAATTTGCGAAACGCGGGACTGCCCTGCTGACACAATCCCGATTGACCAGCCACCCCGCGCCTTTTAAATAGCCGAAAGCAAAGTTTGCAATCAGCCGTCAGGAACATCCGGACTTGCGCCGCCTATTTCTTGCCGCCCAGATCCGCGGTAAATCCAATCGGTCTTCGCTGGGACGCCGGCGGGTTCATGAGTTGGCGGATAGCCGAAAGAATGGCCACGATGGCGTCGCCATGGTTCGCGAGTTTTCTGGCGGGACGAACTTCCAGTTGCTCAAATCTGCGGGCCAACTCCTTGTTCGAGGCCAGCACCTCTCGCAGCCGCAGGAAAGCCCGCACCACGAAGGCGCTCATTTCGACGGCCTTGGGGCTATTGAGCACGTTACCCGCCTGAATAGCGCCGTGTTCGGTGAAGGCGAAAGGCGGCAATCGCTGGTCGCGGTGCTATTGGGAACCGGTCGCAATTTGCGAATCGTTCGGCGTTCCGCCGGACCTGCTCATTGAGGCGCTTGGTCCTTGCCCCGTAGAGCGTTGCGAGGTCACTGTCGAGCAAAACCCGGTGGCCGCGCACCACCAGGATGTGGTGTGCGATTTGCTCCGGCGCGGTAGGTAGGTGTTGTGGCATGAATGATCCCTATTGCGCGCCGGCTGGCGTCCAGGTTTCGGCAGCAGGTAATTGTCCAGGTAACGCTTCGACACTTCGCGATGCCTGAGGCCATGCGCCTGGAAATCGACGCGATAACAGTCCCCGCAGAGCGACTTAAACGAACCCTCCTGGCGCTCTGCTGCCAGCACAGCGCGGCGGACAGTAAGCGGATTCCGCTGCTTGTCGAGGAGCACGCGAGCCCGGCGTACTTCGACCCGCGCCGTCGCGGTTCTGCTTGCGCAGATCTTGTGCAGATAGTGCCCATCGCCGTCACTCAGGAGCACGACCTTGCTCGTCGAATAGTAGCCACTCGTCAGCGACCTGCTGAGCTACAGGTGTACCTTTGACGGGGTTGGACACCAGTGGAAGGCACTGGCAAAAGAAGGCAGAAAAGCGGAGGCTTACGCGATTTCTGCCGAAAGTCTCCGGATGTCTCCGGAACTCATTCGATGTTCTGCAAGGGCGCGCCGCTCCAGGGGGTAGTTCGCTGGACATCTGCAACGGCATATGCTATATGCATACAGCATATGAACAGGTATGCCCCCAAGAGTGACCCCGTTGCGCTGCGCCGCGGTGCTGCCCGACAATGGGTGTTGAAACCGCAGGACATAGCGGTAGCGCTCAAGCTGGTTGTCCTCGGGCCGGAACGACTGGCCTATGTCGCCTTGGGCAAGGTCATGCATCTCTCGCAATTCGAAGCGCACGCTGCCGTTCAGCGCCTGATTGCAGCCAAGCTGGCGGTGTCGATTGACGGCGCAATCCGACCGATCGCGGCAGCCCTGCGGCGCTTCCTGATAAACGGTGCTCCATACGCCTATCCCCCCGTACGCGGCGAGGTGGTAGTGGGAACGCCGACTGCCCATGCGGTACAGCCCCTGAAAGACAAGTTCGGTCCAACTTCGGACCTGCCGCCGGTCTGGCCGGATTCGACCGGCAGCGTGCGAGGCCAGACCCTCTTGCCGCTCTACCCCGGCTTGCCCGCGGCGGCGAAAGAAGACAGCCAACTCTACGAACTAGTGGCTCTGTTCGACGCTTTGAGAATTGGGCAGGCACGTGAGCGCGAGATAGCAGGCCGGATGCTCGAGGCTCGAATCAAGTGAACGCAAGCTCGGGGCCTCACCCGAATACGGAATTGCTCGACACCATGGTCG
>JANYLH010000041.1 GCA_025357915.1 Gammaproteobacteria bacterium | reverse complement strand
CGCAACGAACCACCGCGCCCCGACTCGCGCCCCGACCCGCGCCCCGATCCGCGCCCCGACTCACGCCCGAACGAGGCGCCGCGCGATGCGGCGCCGAGACGCGACGAGCCGCGGCGCGATCCGGAATCGCGCGAGGGCACGGTCGCCGAGCCGCGCCGCACCGAAGGCGAGCGGGGCGATCGGCCGAGCCGTTCGCGCCGCGGCGGACGCCGCCGGCGTGGAGGCGCCAACCGTGAAAGCCAGGGCCAGAACCAGGGTCCGGGGCAGAACGCCGCTCAGGGCCAGGGCCCGAGCCCGGACCAGGGGCCGGATGGCAATCGCGACGCCGGCGGCGAGTCGCCGCGGGAGTCATACGCAGCGCCGGAATCCGGTCAGGCGGGGAACGAACCTGCGATGAGCTGGACGCAACCGGCGCGCCAGAACGCGAATCAGGCGCAACTGTTCGAACCGCCGCAGGCCCCGCCGGCGCGGATGCCTGAACCCACGGCGCCTGCGCCGCAGGCAGCGCCTTCGTCTTCGCCATCACCAGCACCAGCGCCCGCGCCGGCTGCAGCGCCTTCGACTCAGGCGGCACCGCCCCAACCGCAGGTCGTCTGGTCGTCAGCGCCCGTGACCGAGACCTGGCACAGCGACGCCCGACGCGACGAGTAAGGCGCTGGCACGCTCGAGGTCGGCGCTCGTGTTCACATCGGGTCCCGGCGGCACTTCGCCGTCGGCGACCCGAAACTCGAAGCCGGCCTCCAGCGCGCGCAACTGCTCGAGCTTCTCGATGGTTTCCAGCGCCGATGGTGGTAATGCCGCCATGCGCTGCAGCGCACCCACGCGATAGGCGTAAAGCCCGATATGGCGCCGCGCAACCTGCCAGTGCGTCTGGCTGTGCAGGCCGGTGGACGCACCGTCGCGACTCCAGGGAATGGGCGCGCGGCTGAAGTACAGCGCGCGCTGCTGCGCGTCCGCGACCACCTTGACCACGTTGGGGTCCAGAAACTCGGCCAGCGACCCGATGGGCGAGGCCAGCGTAGCAATGTCGGCGCGCGGGTTGGCTTGCAGGAGCGCCGCCACCTGCCGGATCAACTGCGGCGGCACGAGCGGCTCGTCGCCCTGCACGTTGACCACGATCTGCCGCGCGTCCCAGCCCCGCAGCCGCGCCACTTCCGCCACCCGGTCGGTGCCCGAGGCGTGCGTAGCCGCCGTCATGAGTACGTCTGCGGCTGGCGCAGGCGCTGGCGCGCTGAACGAGCGCGCGATCGCGGCGATGCGTTCGTCGTCGGTGGCGATCACGACTTCGTCGGCCTGCGCGGCACAGGCGCGCTCGTACACCCACTGCAGCATCGGCTTGCCGGCGATCGGCAGGAGCGGCTTGCCGGGGAGTCGTGTCGAAGCGTAGCGCGCCGGGATCACGACCTTGAACAAGTCAGCGCTCCAGCAACGGGTCAGTGGACTCGAGCTGGCGCGCTTCCTCCTCGAGCATCACGGGGATGCCGTCGCGTACCGGAAAGGCCAGGCGATCGGCACGGCACACGAGCACCTTGCCCGACGAATCGTCCGCCAACTGCAGTGGTCCCTTGCACAGGGGACAGGCCAGGATGTCGAGCAGGCGTGCGTCCATCAGGATTCTCCGTAACAGCACCCGTTCATCCGCGGCGGCAAAGGCCGCGCTGACCGGGAGGCACCAGCAATGCGCCGGCGCGAACGCCTGGCATTTTACTGCATCCTTCTCGGTCATGATCACTGGAAGGTCCTCGTCGAACTGCAGGTCCCAGCGCGCATAGCGGTGATGGTCGGGAAAGCGGTGCGGCACGACGTCGAGCCCGGCGGCCCGGAGCGCCGCAAAGAAGCGCCCCGGGTTGCCGATGCCCGCCACGGCATGCACGCGCTGGCCGGCGAAGCTGCGCAGCGTGCGGTCGATGGCCACGCCATTGACCGCCTGCAGCAACTCTCCTGCCAACCCCATGCGCAGCGCACCGGCAGGGATCGATGCGGACGGACCCGCGCCGGGGCCGCTGCCCGTGAGTACCACCGCCGCCACCGTGCCGAGGCGTGCGGCGTCTTCGCGCAGCGGTCCCGCCGGGAGCAAGGCGCCGTTGCCGAGCCCGCGCTGCCCGTCGACCAGCGCGATCTCGACCGTGCGCGCGAGCCGCAGGTGCTGCAGTCCGTCGTCAGCGATCACGACCCGGGCGCCGTCGGCGATCGCCGCCTGCGCCGCCGCCACGCGATCGCGGCTGACATAAACGGGACAGCCGCTGCGCCGCCTGATCAGCAGGGCTTCGTCGCCCACCTCGTCGGCCCGGCAGCTGTCGTCGACCCGCAGGATGTCGGTGGTCACGCGCCCCGTGCTGCTGCGTCCGTAGCCGCGCGTCACGACCGCCACGGGCAACCCGAGCGTACGCAGGCGTCCGGCCAGCCAGATCACGAACGGCGTCTTGCCGGTGCCACCGACAGTGACGTTGCCGACCACGATCACCGGCACGGCCACCCGGACCGATTGCAGCCAGCCGCGCGCGTACAGCCACGCCCGCAAACGCACGACCGCGCCATATACGGGCGAGCAAATGCGCAGCCACCACGGCGCCCGCGCCCGCTCGTACCAGACCTGCTGGAGCCAGACGTCGAGACTCATCGCAGCGACACGCGCAAAGGCATGAGCAGCTCAAGCGCCAGGATGCGGCCATGACGTAGTCGTGTTGCCGATTGTGGTCGGGCGCGCCTCAATGAGCGGCGCAATCGGATTGCGCCGCTCATTGGCGAACCTTGCCCTCGCACGCCGGCCGCAGCCCAAGAATCGTGGCGTCTGGCGCCGTGCGTTGCCGGTGAGGCCGGCGGTGACCGTACACCTGCGCGCCCAGGTCTGGGCTCATGGCGACAGCGCGCGCGAGCACGCCCGCCGCACGCACGTGTGCAGGGCGCGCAAATAGAAACCACCGGCAGGATGTGTCGGAGGGCACCGCGGCCCGAGCGTCGGCGTAATGCAGTATTTCATCGAACTCTTGCGGTGCGACAACAAGCCATTACGCCAGCGAGGGCAAGGCTCGCCAGCCGGGCGGCGCGCGAGCGACGCCCGGCTGAAGCGTGCCCGACCACATCCTGCCGGTGGTTTCTATGTGCGCGCCTGCCACGCGTGCGAACCCGAGACGTTTTTGCGTGCGCTGCCGCCACGGGCTCACACGTTGAATTGCAGCTGATGCAGCTGTGCGTACACGCGCGACCCGGCCACCAGCTGCGCGTGCGTGCCCGATTCGACGATCGCGCCGTCCTGCATCACGACAATCAGGTCCGCATGCTCGATGGTGGAGAGCCGATGCGCCACCACGAAGGTGGTACGGTTCTTCACCAGCTGGTCGAGCGCCGACTGGATATGGCGTTCCGAGGCGGTATCGAGCGCGGAGGTGGCTTCGTCGAGCACCAGGATGGGGCTGTTGCGCAGCAGCGCGCGCGCGATCGCGATCCGCTGGCGCTGGCCGCCGGAGAGCAGCAGGCCGCGATCGCCGACGATGGTCTCGAGGCCCTGCGGCAGGTCGGCGACAAACTCGCTGACAAATGCGGCTTGTGCCGCCGCGTCCACGGCCGGCCCATCGACCCCGGTGGCGCCGAACAGGATGTTGTTGCGGATCGTATCGTTGAACAGCACCACTTCCTGGCTCACCAGGCTGATCTGCGCGCGCAAATCGCGCAGCCGGTATTCGCGGATGTCGACGCCGTCGAGCAGCACTGCGCCGGAACTGGGGTCGTAGAAGCGCGGCAGGAGCGACACCAGCGTCGACTTGCCGCTCCCGGAGCGACCGACAATGGCCACCGTGGTGCCGGCGGCAACCCGCAGGTTGACGTTGTGCAGCACCCGTCCCTTGTCGGTGTCGTAGGTGAACTCCACGCCCCGGAATTCCACGTCGCCCCGGGCGCGCGTGAGCGCGCGCGTGCCACCCTCGGGCTCACCCGGCGTGTCGATGACCTCGAACAGGCTGGCGCCGGCCGCGATGCTTTGCTGCAACGGACCGCTGATGCCCACCAGCCTCCGGAGCGGTTCGGGCACCAGCAGCAGTGCTGTGAGGAAACCCAGCAGGTCGCCCACCCGCATCGCCCCGCTGTCGACCTGGTGGATCGCCACGTACAGCACGCTCGCCAGGCCCAGCGCGGCAATCAGCTGCACCAGCGGGTTGCTGGTCGCGCGCGCGGAGATCAGCCGCATGTTGGAATGCCGGTTGAGCTCGTTGGCGGTCGCGAAGGCCGCCTGCATGTGTTCCTGCGCGTTGAAAACCTTGACCACGCGGTGCGCGTCGATGGCCTCCTTGGCCAGGCGCGTCACATCGCCCATCGAATTCTGGATGCGGGTGCTGTAGCGGCGAAAACGCCGGTTCACGCTGCTGACGAGGCCGGCGATGACGGGCGCGGCCAGCAACGCGAAGATCGCCAGGCGCCAGTTGAGCAGGAACAGGTAACAGAGCAACCCGATGATGGCGAGCGAGTCGCGGATCAACACCGTGGCCGAATTGGTCGCCGCGTCGGCCACCAGCTCGGCGTTGTAGGTGAGGCGCGAGAGCATGGCGCCCGAGGACTCGCGCTCGTACCAGGCGGTGGGCAGCCGCATGTAGTGCGCGAACAGGTCGGCGCGTATCGTCTTGATCATCTGCCGGCTGACCCAGCCCGGAAAATAATTGGCGAGGTAATCGCCCACGCCCCGCAGCAGGAACAGCAGGATGATTCCCGGCGGCACGTAGCGCAGCACGGTGAGATTTTTCTCGACAAACGAGGCGTTGAGGAAATTCTTCACGAACCACGCCGTGATGGTGCTGACCGAGGCGTACATCACCATGCCGAGCACGCCGATCAGGAACATGCCCCAGTGCGGACGCGCATAGCCCAGCAGCCGGCGGTATACCGCCGCGGCGTCGACGGCGGCCGTGGGCGGCGGGGTCAAGGGGAGCGGCCGCCAGTCTCGCGCGTGGTGACGAAATTGAGCTGGGCGAACCCCAGCTGCCCGAGCACGTCCATGGCCGTCACCACCGACTGGTGAGTGGCACGACCGTCGGCGCGCAGGCTCACCGGCACGTCGCGCTGCGCGGGCGCCACCTGCTCGATGGCGCTGCGGAGCGTGCCGGCGCTGGCATTGACCAGCTCGCGGTTGTTGACCAGGTAGCTGCCACCGGCGGTGACGGTCACTACCAGCGCTGCCGGGCTGTGGCGCTCGACTGGCACGGATGAGGCCTGCGGCAGGCGGATGCGCATGCGCCCTTCGCCCGCGAAGTTCGCCGACAACATGAAGAAGATCACCAGCATCAGCACGACGTCGATCAGCGAGACCATGTTGATCTCCGGCTCTTCGTGCCGGCGCGGCTTGAGGTTCACGGCGTGTCGGCCCTCGCACTGGCCCGCGCCGACTCGAGCGCATCGGCCAGCTGGATCGCGTCCTTCTCGATCTCGATGACGATGCGATCGACCCGGCCGCGCAGATAGCGGTAGCCGATCAGCGCCGGTATCGCCACGCACAGCCCCGCGGCGGTGGTGACCAACGCCTGGGCTATGCCGCCCGAGAGCATGCGCGGGTCGCCCATGCCACCAGCGTTGATTGCGTTGAAGGCCTTGATGATGCCGCCGACCGTGCCCAGGAGCCCGAGCAGCGGCGACACGCCGGCGATGGTGCCGAGGGTATTGAGGAAGCGCTCGAGTTCGTGCACCACGTGACGGCCCGTGTCCTCGAGCCGCTCCATGAGCGCCTCTCGCGTGCGGTGGCGGTTGGCGAGCCCGGCCGCCAGCACCTTACCGAGCGGCGAGTTCTGCGCCAGCGCGACGATGACCTGGTCACTGACCTGGTTGGCTTCGACCAGCTGCCAGACCCGCTTGGTGAGATCGGGCGGCAGCACACGCCGGTCCTGCAGGGTCCACAGGCGCTCGAGGATGATCGCCACCGCGATTATCGAGAACAGGATGATGGGCCCCATCATCCAGCCGCCGGCACGCACGATTTCCCACATCAGCTGGTCAGCTCCGCGTTAAATCCGAACGCGCATGATACCTAAGGCGGCCGGGCGGGACCTGTCATTAGGGCCGGCGCCACAGGCTCAGCCTGGCCCCTGCGCCGGGCCCGAAGCGCAGTTCGAGCGCGCCATCGACGCCTGTGACGAAGGTCTGCGCACCCGACGCCCGCCAGGTTTGCAGCGCCGCCGCAGCATTCGCACCGTCGGCAACACGCGCGCCGGCACTGAGGATCAGCCAGTGCGGCGCGGCGGTGCCGGGCCAGGTGCGCAGGCGCGCTGGTGCCAGCACCAGGGCGGTTGCCGCCGGCGCCGTGTCCGGCGCTCGGGCCGCCGCTGCGGCCGCCGTGCCCGCCAGCACCAGCGTGAGGCCCGCGACACTGACGCGCAGCGTGCAGGAGGCGCCGTCGAGGACTTCGAACCCGACGCCATCCCAGCGCCAGCCCGCGCCGGTCCGGCAACGGGCGAATTCCGGCGGCAACTCAGCAGGTGCGCCGGCAAGCAGCGTGCGCACCGGGAGCGCCGCGGCGAGCGCCAGCACGCCCGCGCCACGATCGGCGTCCAGGCGCGGCAGGATCACCGCATCGAGGGCGTGCACGTTGTAGTAACGCAGTGCGGGCACCAGCACGCTGGCGGCGATCCCGCCGCCACTCCCCCATGCTTCGCCGTCGTCGAACAGCAGCGCGTGTCCGGCGGTATGCAGCAGCACCGCCTCGCCGCGCCCGATATCGAACACCGTGGCCGTCAGGGTCCCGCGGGCAATGCGGCCGGACGCGGGATAGGCCGCCGGGAGCAGTGCGAGCAGCGCCGTGCAGCGCATCCACGGACGCCAGGGCAGCAGCGCCACGGCGAGCGCGATGGCCGCGATCGCGTACCACCACGGCGGCGGCGATACGCGCCACAGCGCCAGCGGGCTGTCCGCGGCGACATGCAGCCACGGCCAGCCCACGCCGATCACCAACGCCGCAAGCTTGAACAGCAAGGTGGCGAACGCCGGCCACAGCGCCAGTGCGAGTGTCGCCGCCAGGATCAGCGGCACCAACAGCAGACTGAAAACGGGGATGGCCAGCAGATTCACGCCGATCCCCGCTACCGAGATCGAGCCAAAAACCGCAACGGTCACGGGAGCGAGCGCCGCCATCACCCACCCTTGCGTGTGCAGCAGCGCGCGCCAGCCTTCGGCCGGCTGCGGCGACAGGGCGCCCTGCACCAGCAGCGCCCCGACCGCAAGAAACGACAGCCAGAAACCGGCGGCCAACGGCGCCAGCGGATCGAGCAGCAACACGCCCACGAGGCCGGCCGCCAGCGTCCGCGCGGCGGGACGCGGCCGCGCAGCCCAGCGCAAACCGTGCCAGGTCGCCAACATCAGGAGCGTGCGCTGGGTCGGCACGGACCAGCCCGCCAGCAGCGCATACCCGAATGAGGCGGCCAGTCCGACCAGTGTCGCGCAGGTGTGGCGCGGCACGCGGGCCTGCAGCCAACACATCCGATCCCACAGTTGCCCGGCGAGCCACGCTACCACCAGGCAGAACAGGGTGACGTGCAGGCCCGAAATGGCAACCAGATGCGTGATGCCCACCGCATTGAAGACCCGCCATTGTTCGACCGAAACGCGCTGCGTATCGCCGATGGCCAGGGCAATGACCAGAGCCGCGGCGTCGCGATCCGCGATCCTCGCCGCGATGGCAAGTGCGATGCGCTCGCGCAGGACGTCGAGGCCCGGCGGCGACGGCGCCAGCGGCTGGTTGAGGGCCGAGGCCACCACCTGCCCTGCCGCGTGCAGCCGCATGCGGAGTGGCTGCAGGGCCAGCGCAGCCGATCCCGGGTTGGCCGATCCGGGGGGCGCATGCAATGCCGCAAGCAGCTGCCAGCGCTCGCCGGCGCGTAACCGGGGTGCATCCGGCCACCGCAGCACAGCCCGCAGCTGGTCCGCGGGCAGGTCCCCTCGCCGTGACGGCCGCAGACGCGCGGTGAAGAAGGCGTCGGCGCCGCGGCGCGCCGGCAGCCCCTCGATTTGCGCCGTAACAAGCACCCGCTCGTCGAAGGCGGCGCTCAGGCGGGCGTGATCGTATTGCTGCAGCGGCCACCAGGCCCACAGGAACCCGGCGCACAGGGCCGCCAGCGGCCGCAGGCGGGGCAGCAAGACGCACAGCAGGCCCGGTGCAATGAGCCACCCACCAGCCCCTGGCAGGCCCTGGGCGTGCGCGCCCAGAGCTGCCAGCGTTCCCGCCAGCAGCGCCAGGGCCGAGGCCCCCGTCACGCCAGCGCCCTGGTGGCTGCGCGGGCGCGCCGGCGGCTGTTAGAGTGGCCCACGAATGCCGCGCCGACTCGTCAAACAGCTCGCCCGATGGGTGGATAAGCGCCGCGGGCGCTGGTACCTGCGTGTGTTCGGCGCGCGGGTAACCGACCCGCTGCTGTGGTCGCTCAACCGCCACGCCATTACCGCGGCCTTCGGCGCGGGGCTCGCGATCGCCTTCATTCCGCTGCCGGTGCATACGATTGGCGCCGTGCTGGCGGCGCTGTACTGGCGCCTGAACCTGCCGGTGGTGCTGGTGAGCACCTGGGTGGTGAATCCGTTCACGGTGGTGCCCTTCTATTACGGCGCCTACCGGCTGGGCGCCCTGCTGCTGCACCGGACACCGCGGCACTTCGCCTTCCAGCCGAGCTGGCACTGGCTGGAGCACGGACTCGGACCGTACTGGAAACCCTTTCTGCTCGGATGCCTGGTCAGCGCCGTGGTCGCTGGAGTCCTCGGCCGCTGGGTGCTGGAACTGGTGTGGCGTTCGGCGGTCAGGCGGCAGTTTCGTCTGCGCCGCGGCGCCGCGCGAGCCGTAAAAGCGCCGCGTTAGCGCAGAATTGGCTGGCGCAGCTTGCCGTTGTCCAGTTCGAGCACCCGATCCATGCGGGCGGCAAGCCGCGTGTCGTGCGTGACCACCACCAGGCTCGTGCCGAGTTCGCGGTTGAGCTCCAGGAGCAGGGCGAACACCTGTTCGGCGTTGCGCCCGTCGAGATTTCCGGTGGGCTCGTCCGCCAGCACCAGGCGCGGCGCGGTGACCAGAGCGCGCGCCACGGCCGCGCGCTGCCGCTCGCCGCCCGAGAGCTGGTGCGGACGATGCCGCGCCCGCGCGCCGAGGCCGACCCGTTCGAGGAGCGCAGCGGCCTGCCGCGCCGCCTCGGGCGCGCTCATGCGCCGCACCAGCAGCGGCATCGCCACGTTCTCCAACGCGCTGAACTCGGCCAGCAGGTGGTGAAACTGGTAGACGAAACCGACCGTGCGGTTACGCAACGCGCCGCGTTCCGTTTCCGACAGTGCGTGCACGTCGCGGCCGTCGATCTCGACCCGCCCCGCGTCTGGCCGGTCGAGCCCGCCGAGAATCTGCAGCAACGTCGTCTTGCCTGAACCGGAGGCGCCGATGATGGCCAGCCGCTCGCCAGCGCGTACCGCCAGATCAAGCCCGCGCAGCACCTCGAGCGTGGTCGAACCTTCGTGAAAGCGACGCTCCACCGCGCTGGCGCGCAGCACGACGGGCGCGTCGGCGCCCTGCCCTTCAGTCATGTCGCAATGCCTCCGCAGGCTGTGTGAGCGCGGCCCGCCAGGCAGGATACAGCGTCGCCAGCGCGCACAGCACGAACGCCACCGCGCATACCTGCAGGACATCATGCCACTCGACGTAGGCCGGCAGCTCGCTCATGAAGTAGACGCGCGCGTCGAGGAACTGCGCGCCGCTCAGGCGCTCGATTGCGGCGACCAGTGCGGCGATGTGGCTGGAAATGAACCAGCCGAGCAGTGCGCCGCCGACCGTGCCCGTGAGACCGATGAGTGAACCCTGCACCGTGAACACGGCCAGGATGTTGCGCGGCAGCGCGCCCATGGTCCGCAGGATCGCGATCGCCGGGCGTTTTTCCTTCACCACCATGACCAGCGTGGCGACGATATTGAAGGCCGCCACCGCCACCACCAGGATCAGGATCATGAACATCATGGTCTTGGTCACCTGGATCGAGCGGAAAAAACTGGCGTGATTGCGCGTCCAGTCACTGACGTAGAACCCACCGCCGATGCGCAGTGCCAGCTCGCGCACCACGCGCGGCGCGGCGAGCGGATCGCGCAACGCCAGCCGCAATCCCGTGACCTGGTCACCGAGCCGGTAGACGCGCGCGGCATCCTGGAGCGGCGCCAGCGCCAGCGCACTGTCGAACTCGTACATGCCCGAATGAAACAGGCCGCTGACGCGGAAGCGGCGCATCGTCGGCGCGAAGCCCGCCGGCGTCATGCTGCCCCGCGGCGCGATCAGCACCACATCGCCGCCGATGTGCACGCCGAGCGCCTCGGCGAGCGCGTCGCCGAGCACGATGCGGTAGCTGCCGGGCTCGAGCGCTTCGATGCCGGCGCCGCTGATGTGCTGCGCCAGGCTCACCGCCCGCTGCTCCTGCGCCGGCAGCACCCCGCGCAGCTGCGTCGGTGCGGAGCGCGCGCCGTTCACCAGCATCGCCTGCACCTCGATGTAGGGGGCCGCCGCGCTGACTTCGGGGTCTGACTGCGCCAGCCGCTGCGCGGCACGCCAGTCGGGCAGCGTCCCCGAAAGTCCCATCAGCGTCGCATGGGAAGTGACGCTGAGGATGCGGGTGCGCAGTTCACGTTCGAAGCCGTTCATGACCGACAGCACCACGATCAGCACGGCCACGCCGAGCGCGAGGCCCAGCATCGACACCAGCGAGATGAACGAGAGGAACCCGCGCCGCTGTGTCGAGCGCAGGTAGCGGGTGCCGATCGTCACTTCCCAGGGCGTGCGCATCGACTACTCGTAGCGCAGCGCGGCGGCTGGCGGGGTGGCGGCGGCGCGCAGCGCCGGATACACGGTGGCCGCCAGCGTCAGGAGCAGCGCCGCGCCGCCGATCCACAGCACGTCGCCCGCCTCCAGCTGCGAAGGGAGCGTCGTGATGTAGAAGACGTCGGCGTCGAAGAACCGGAAACTGAACAGCCGCTCGAGGAAGGGCGCAATGCTGGCCACGTTGCGCGCCGCCAGCACGCCGAGCGTCACCCCGGCGGCCACGCCGCACCAGCCGATCACCAGTCCCTGCATCATGAAGATGCACAGTACCGTGCCAGGCGCGGCACCAAGCGTGCGCAGGATGGCGATATCGGTGCGCTTGTCGGTCACCACCATCACCAGCATGGCGACAATGTTGAAGGCCGCGACGCCGACGATCAGCATCAGGATCAGCGCCACCATCGTCTTCTCGATGCGGATGGCGCGGAAGTAGCTGGCATTGTCCTGCGTCCAGTCGCGCACCAGCAGCCCGGGTCCGGCGGCCGCGCGCACGGCTGGCATGTACTGCGGCGTGGCGAGCGCATCGGTAAAGCGCAGGCGCAGGCCGCTCGCGCCAACCGCTGCGGGCGCGAAAGCGCGCACGTCCTCGATTGCGGCCAGCGCCAGCGACGCATCGTGGTCCTGGATACCGGCGGAAAACATGCCCGCGACCGTGAACACGCGCAAGCGTGGCTCCGGCGGCGCGGTCGCGCTCGCCACCGGCACCAGCAGCGTCACCGGATCGCCCACCATGACGCCGAGCTGCTCCGCCAGCGCCTCGCCCAGGATCAGTTTGCCGCCACCGGGCGCCAGGTCCGTGAGGCTCCCGGCCACCAGCAGCGGCGCCAGGTCGGTCACCGCCACCTCGCGCCGGGCATCGATGCCGCGCAGCGTCACCGGCAGCATGTCGCTGCCGTGCATCGCCAGCGCCTGCAGGTCCATGTAGGGCGCGATGCCGGCCACGCCCGGGAGCGCGCGCAGCCGCGCAGCGAGCGCGCCATCGTCGACGCTGGCTGCGGGCCGCGAGTCGACGATGCGGGCATGGGCGCTGAGGGCCAGGAGCCGCTCGCGCAGTTCGCCCTTCAGGCCGTTCATGACCGAGAGCACGACGATCAGCGCCGCGACGCCCAGGGCGACGCCGCCGAGGGACACCCAGGTGATGAACGACACGAAGAACGTGTGCTGGCGCGCGCGCACATAGCGCAGGCCGACGAACAGTGACAGCGGTTGGAACATCGGGGATTCTCTGGCGGGCATTTAATCACGACCGCCCCGGGTACCGCGACGAAAGCGGACCGGCATCACAGTTTCGGGCCGTTGCGGCGGGAACCGGCGCCAACCCCGGTGCTATAGTTGCGGCTGCGCCATCGGCATCCGCAGGCGCAGGCCCGAGGAGGCAGACGATGAACCGATATACCCTGACAGCGGCGCTGGCCGTGACGATCCTCTGCGCCAATGCAGCCACGGCCGAGACCATGGTGGTCGACGACCAGGTCGTGGTGCGGCCCTCGAACGTCGAGCGCCCGGTGCGCGGCGCGACCATGGCGGCGGTTGAGTCCAGGTTTGGCGCGCCGCAAGGACGCCACGACGCCGTGGGCACGCCGCCGATCACGCGCTGGGACTATGCCGGGTTCAGCGTGTACTTTGAGCGCGATCGCGTCATCGACGCGGTCGCCACCGGCCCCTGACGCGCTCCGCCGTGGCCGGCGACCGCCACCCTTGTAATCAGCCCGCAGCCCGGTAAGCTCCCGCGCCGAAACCCCTGAAGCCGGCCGCCCACCGCCGGCACGGTCGCCTTTTGCATGTCCGCTCTGCTTCGACCCACGCTGCCCGGACCAGGCGCATCGCCGTTGCACTGGCAGGCGCTCCACGCCGGCGCGCGGGCGCTGGCGCTGGCCGAAGCCGTGCTGGCCGATGCGCGTCCCTGGGCCTGCGTGGCCGCGGATGCGCGCGAACTGGAACGCCTGGCGGTCGAGCTGCGCTTCTTTGCCGGCCCCGAGCTCGAGATCCTCACGCTCCCGGACTGGGAGATCCTGCCCTACGACCAGTTCTCCCCACATCCGGACATCGTCTCGGAGCGCCTCGCCACGCTCGCGCGGCTCCCGCAGTTCCGGCGCGGCATCCTGCTGCTGACCGCCGACAGCCTGCTGGCGCGGCTCCCGCCGGTAAACTACGTCAGCGCCCGCAGCTTCGCGCTCGAGCGTGGCGCGGCGCTCGCGATCGAGCCGCTCCGCCGCCGCCTGGTCGAGGCGGGCTACGCGAGTGTCAGCCAGGTGAGCGGGCCCGGCGAATTCGCGCTGCGCGGCTCGCTCTTCGACGTCTGGCCGATGGGCACGGAGTTGCCGGTGCGCATCGACCTGCTCGATGAGCGCATCGACTCGCTCCGCCGCTTTGACCCGGAAACACAGCGCTCGCAGGGCGCAATCGATTCACTGCGCCTGCTGCCGGCGCGCGAACTGCCGCTCGACGCCGAAGCGGTCCGCGACTTCCGGCGCCGCTTCCGCCTGCGCTTCGCCGGCGATGTGGCGCGGCTGGCCGTCTACCGCGGCGTCAGCGAGGGCCTGGCGCCGCCGGGCATCGAGTTCTACCTGCCGCTGTTCTTCGACACGACCGCGAGCCTCATGGATTACCTGCCCGCCGACCTGGTGTTCGCCACCGATCCGGGTCTCGAGGCCGCCCTGGATGCGGCCTGGGGAGCAATTGGCGAGCGCCATGAACAATACCGGCACGACATCGAGCGCCCGCTGCTGGCGCCAGCGGAAATCTTCGTCAGCGCGGCCGAACTTGCCGCGCAGCTTGCGTTGCACCCGCGCGTATACATCGAGCGTTTCTCCACGCCGGACGCTGCAGCCGAAACGGCGGGCGATGACACGGCGCCCGCCGCCAGCCTCAGGCCGCGCGATTTCAAGCTCGACGCCCGCGCCACGGAACCACTGGCGCCGCTGCTGGCCTTCCTCGGGGAGTACCAGGGACGCGTGCTGCTGGCCGCCGACTCGCCCGGCCGGCGCGAAGTCATCAGCCAGATGCTGAGCGCCCACGGTCGCCAGCCGCGTCCGGTGAGCGACTGGGCGCAGTTCGTCGGCGGCAGCGCGCGACTCGGCATCATCGTCGCCGGCGAGGTGCGCAGCCTCGCGCTCGGTGACCCACAGCTCATGCTGCTGGCCGAGACCGCGCTGTTTGGCACGCGCGCGCGCCAGGAGCGGCGCCGGCGGCGCGCGGCCGCTGACCCCGCGACGATCTTGCGCAATCTGCAGAGCCTCGAGCCCGGCGCACCGGTGGTGCACGAGACCTACGGCGTCGGACGCTACCTCGGGCTCGAGGTCATGGAGATCGGCGGCGACGTCGGCGAATTCCTGCTGCTCGAGTACCGCGATGGCGACCGCGTCTATGTGCCGGTGCACTCGCTCCACCTCGTCAACCGCTACGCGGGAGGGAGCCCCGAGAGCGCGCCGCTCCACAAGCTGGGCACCGAACAATGGGCCAGGGCGCGCCGGCGTGCCGCCGAGGCCGTGCGCGACGTGGCCGCGGAGCTGCTCGACCTGCACGCGCGTCGCCACGCGCACCATGCTGCCGCAATGCAGGCGGGTGAGCTCGAATACCAGACCTTTGCCAACGCCTTCCCGTTCGAGGAAACCGCGGACCAGGCCGAGGCGATCGTCAGTGTGCTCGCGGACCTGGCAAAGCCGACGCCGATGGACCGTATCGTCTGCGGCGACGTCGGCTTCGGCAAGACCGAGGTGGCCATGCGCGCGGCCTTCGTCGCCGTGCAGTCCGGCCGCCAGGTGGTGGTGCTGGTGCCGACGACGCTGCTGGCCGAACAGCACATGCAAAGTTTCCGTGACCGCTTCGCCGACTGGCCGGTGCGCGTCGAGGCGCTGTCGCGGTTCCGCTCGGCGCGCGACGCCGACAGCGTGCTCGCAGGTTTCGAGAACGGCCAGGTCGACATCCTGATCGCCACGCACAAGCTGTTGCACGCCGATGCGCGCGCGAAGAATCTCGGGCTGCTGATCGTCGATGAAGAACACCGCTTCGGCGTGCGCGACAAGGAACGGCTCAAGGCGCTGCGCGCCGAAGTGCACGTGCTGACGCTCACCGCCACGCCGATACCGCGCACGCTCAACATGGCGCTCGGGGGCCTGCGCGAACTTTCACTGATCAGCACGCCGCCGGCCGCGCGCCTGGCGATCAAGACCTTTGTGTGCGAGTGGCACGGCCCGACGCTGCGCGAGGCGGCGTTGCGCGAACTGCGCCGCGGCGGCCAGGTGTACCTCGTGCACAACGAGGTGCAGACCATCGAACGGATCGCCGCCGAGTTCGCGGCGCTGGTGCCCGAGGCGCAGGTACGTATCGGTCACGGCCAGATGCGCGAGCGCGAGCTGGAACTGCTGATGGTCGACTTCTACCACCGCCGCTTCAACGTGCTGGTGTGCACGACCATCATCGAGAGCGGCATCGACGTGCCGAGCGCGAACACCATCCTTATCAATCGCGCCGACCGCCTGGGCCTCGCGCAGCTCCACCAGCTGCGCGGCCGGGTCGGCCGTTCGCACCACCGCGCCTACGCCTACCTGATCGTACCCTCGCGCCGCGCGCTCGCCGGCGACGCCGCCAAGCGCCTCGAGGCGATCGAATCGATGGAGGAGCTGGGCGCTGGTTTCCTGCTTGCCACGCACGACCTGGAGATCCGCGGCGCCGGCGAGTTCCTGGGCGAGCAGCAGACCGGCGAGCTCACCGAGGTCGGCCTGACCATGTACCTCGACATGCTCGAGCAGGCGGTGGCAGCGTTCCGCGCCGGGCGCACGCCGGCCCTCGAGCGGCCGCTGGCCGCGGTCAGCGAAGTCGGGCTGCATGTGCCCGCGCTGCTGCCGGAGGATTTCGTGCCCGACGTGCACCTGCGCCTCTCGCTCTACCAGCGCATCGCCGCGGCCGGCGCGCTCGAACTCCAGGACATGGGCGGCGAGCTCGTCGATCGCTTCGGACCGCTCCCGGCCCCGGCCGGGCACCTGCTGCAGCTTGCCGCATTGCGCCTGCGCGCCCGCGAACTGGGCGTCCGCCGGCTCGACCTCGGCCCACAGGGTGGCAGCGTGCTTTTCGAGGCCGAAAACAAGGTGGACGCTACGGCGGTCATCCGCCTGATCCAGCGCCCGGCGCACGATTACCGCATGGAAGGGCCGCTCAAGTTGCGCTTCAGCCGCGGGCTCAGCGCCATCCCCGCGCGCTTCGAATTCGCGCGGGCGCTGCTGGCGGAGCTCGGCGGCACTGCCTCGTGAAGGGCTGCTACCATAGGCCCATGAGCGCCCGACCGATCATCAGGTTCCTGTCACCAGGCCCGGCCATGGCCCTGTCCCTGGCTCTGGCCCTGGTGCTGGCGCTGGTGGCCGCGCGTCCGGTGCCGGCCGCGCCCGCAGCCAATACCGGCGCCTACCAGGTGGAGGTGCTGATTTTCCGCGCCATCGATCCGCCAACGGGAGAAGACCTCAGCGCCAGCGCCGAGGGCCGCGGCTTCAAGCGCCTCAGCGACCCCGGCACCACCCCGCCCGAGGTGCTGCGCACGCTCGACCCCGGGCAGATGCAGCTTGGCGGCATGGCCTCAAAACTGCGCGCCAGCGGCGCGTGGACCGTGCTCGCGCACGCCGCGTGGGTGCAGACCGCGACGGAATGGCCCCGCGACCTCGGGCTGACGCTTGAGCAGCTCGGCATCAATGCCAGCGGCCTCAGCGGCACCATTTACCTGGAACACGGCCAGTTCCTGCATCTCGGGTTCGAGCTGCGGCTGGGGACCGGCCCGGTCTGGTCGCTGAGCGAGCTGCGCAAGATCCGCTACGGCGAGAAGAATTACTTCGACCACCCCGGCTTCGGGGTGATCGCCATCGTCAACCCGGCGCGCGGTACGGGCTAGCGCTTCAGCCGGGCGCCAACGCTGCCGATAGCAGCCTGATATGAGCCAATTCGACATCATCGTGATCGGCAGCGGCCCCTCGGGCGAGGGCGCGGCCATGATGGGCACCAAGAACCGCAAACGGGTCGCCGTCGTCGAGCGCCACGCCGAAGTCGGCGGCGGCTGCACGCACTGGGGCACCATTCCGAGCAAGGCCCTGCGCCACGCGGTCAAGACCCTGAGCGATGCCCGGCGCGACCCGCTCCTCAAGTCGCTCCGCGCACAACTGCACATGGAGCTGCCCCAGCTCCTGGCGGCGGCCAAGGGCGTGGTGGAATCGCAGGTCGCGAGCCGCCGCCGCTTCTACGACCGCAACCACGTGCCCGTTTACGGCGGCTCGGCCTGGTTCCTCGACGAACACACGGTGGAAGTGCGCACCCAGTCGGGCGAGCCGCGGCGCATCACGGGGCAACAGATCATCATCGCCACCGGCTCGCGTCCCTACCATCCGCCGGAGCTCGATTTCAGCCACCCGCACGTGCGCGACAGCGACAGCGTGTTGCGCTATGACGCCAGCCCGTTCGCCGTCACCATCTTTGGCGCCGGCGTCATCGGCTGCGAATACGCGTCGATATTCCTGAGCCTGGGCTGCAAGGTCACGCTCATCAACACCCAGGACCGGCTGCTCTCGTTCCTCGACGACGAGATCGCCGAGGCGCTTTCCTACCATCTGCACGAGCAGGGCGGCGTGATCCGCCACAACGAGGAGTTCGCCGCGCTCGAGCCACGCGCCAACGACGTGCTGCTGCATCTGCAATCGGGACGCAAGATCAAGTCAGACCTGCTGCTGTGGGCCAACGGCCGCACCGGCAACAGCGACGGCATGAACCTCGAGGCGATCGGCCTGGCGGGAAATTCACGAGGCCAGCTCGCCGTCAACGGGCACTACCAGACCTCGCTCCCGCATGTTTACGCGGTCGGCGATATCGCCGGGCCACCGGGCCTCGCCAGTGCCGGCTACGTGCAGGGGTGCCGCGCGGTACAGCACATACTCGACCCCGCGCTGCCGCCACTGCGCCTCGACCTGGTGCCCAGCGGCATCTACACGCTGCCGGAAATCTCCTCGGTGGGTTTGACCGAGCGCGAGCTGCTGGCGCGCAAGATCCCGTATGAGGTCGGGCACACCAGCTTCAAGAACCTGGCGCGCGCCCAGATGACCGACCAGAAGATTGGCATGCTCAAGCTCCTGTTCCACACCGAGACGCTGCAGGTGCTGGGCGTCCATTGCTTCGGCGACGGCGCCGCGGAAATCGTCCACATCGGCCAGACCGTCATGGCCAGCACCGACCTGAACAGCATCCGCTACTTCACCAACGCGACCTTCAACTACCCGACCATGGCCGAAGCGTACCGGGTGGCGGCCTACAACGGCCTGAACCGCCTGGCCTGATTCGACCCGCCGCGCACGGGGCCCCGGATTTCGCCGGCGATCGTTCCTGCGGGCTGCGCGCTAGCCAAAGTCCTTGCCGCTAGCCGTGACAATGCGTCCGGTCGGGTCGGCGCGGGCGCGCGCCAACGCCCGCTCGGCCCCCCGCAGAAGCTGTTCGGGCTGGAGCTTGGGCGCGGGCTTGAGCGTGGCGACACAGGCACTCATGGCCACGTACTTGCCAGGCGCCGCGCGCGGGTGGTGGATGCGCTGTTCCAGGACCCGCTGCGTGATCATGTGCGCAAAATTCTCGAGGTTCGCGGCCTCGGTGCTGCGGGCCAGCGCTACCACAGTGCCGCCCTCCCAGCGCGCCACGAGGTCGGAACCGCGGCGGAAGCAGGCGCTGATCACGCCGGCCAGGCGGCGGATGCAGGCGTCGGCCGCCTGGCGCCCGAAGGTGTCGTTGTAGGCTCCCAGCGCCACGAAATCGAACATCAGCACGCTCAAGTGTCGGCCCTCGCGCAGCGCGTTCTGCCAGTCGTGGCGCAGCAGTTCCTCGAAATAGGCGCGCGTGTACAGCCCGGTAAGCCGGTCCTCGCGCATCCAGGCGGGTAGCCCCCCGGCCGCGCGCGCGCCGGCCGCGCGCTCGCGCTCGCCGACGTCGCGGTGGAAACCCACGAAATGCGTTATCGCGCCCCCGGCGTCGCGGATCGGTTCGATGAACACCTCATTCCAGAACTGCGTGCCATCCTTGCGATAGTTGCGCAGCAGCGCGCGCGTGCCCGTGCCCTGCCCCAGCGCCGCGCGCAGCCGCGCCCGCCCCTCCTGGTCGCGGTCGCTCCCCTGGAGCGACCGCAGGTCCGCGCCCAGTAATTCAACGGCCGTGTAGCCGCTCAAGCGCTCAAAGGCCGCGTTGACATAGACCACCGGATGATCGGCCGCCCCGACGGCGCAGATCACGATGCCTTCGGGCGCTGCATCGATTACGCGGCGGAGAAACTCCATCGGCCACTCGTGCTGCGTACTCACGTGAATTTCAGCGCCGGCGGCTGTACGCAACGCTCGAGCGATTCACGACAGACGCGCCAGTGATCGGAAGCGAGCACCGCGCTCCGCTCCGGGTGCGTGTGGGCGCGCAGGCGCGCCTGGCGCAGGTGCGAGGCCGGGTCGGGGACCACGTGCAACTCGGCCAGGAGCCGCAGCACGCTGGGGCGCGAGTTGCACACCGGCAGCACATCGCACCCCGCCGCCAGCGCCTGCGTGGCGCGCGCAAGGATGTCGCCGCAGCTGGCGGCTCCGGCCATCGACAGGTCGTCGGCGAACACGGTGCCGGAAAACCCCAGCTGGCCGCGCAATACCTCCCCGATCCAGCGGCGCGACAGGCTCGCGGGCAGCGTATCGACCTTCGGAAACAGGATATGCGCGACCATCACGGCCGGCAGGCCGTTGTCGATCAGGCGGCGGTACGGAGTCAGTTCCTCCGCCAGGTCGAGCAACTCGCGGCGGTCGACCGGCAGGGCCAGGTGCGAATCGGCGACTACCGCCCCGTGACCAGGGAAATGCTTGGCCGTGGCCGCCATGCCGGCGTCGCGCATACCGTGCATGTAGGCAACCGCCAGGTCGCCGACCGCGGCGGCGCGGCCGTGAAACGCCCGGTCGCCGATCACTGCCGAGAACCCGTAGTCGAGATCGACGCAGGGCGCGAAGGAGATGTCGAGGCCGCAGGCCAGCAGTTCGGAGGCCATGAGCCAGCCGTGGCGCCGCGCCAGTTCCAGGCCCGCTCCCCGGTCAAGGTCGTACTGGTGGCCGATCAGCCGCAGCGGCGGGAGTGGCGTGAAACCGGTGCGGAAGCGCTGCACGCGCCCGCCTTCATGATCGACCGCGACCAGCAACCGTGGGCTCCGTACCGCGTGAATCTGCGCCACCAGCCGCAGCAGCTGCGCCGGATCGGCGTAGTTGCGCGTAAACAGGATGACGCTCCCGACCAGCGGATGCGCGAGCACCTCGTGGTCCTGCGCGCTCAGCTCCTGCCCGGCGAGATCGACCATCAGCGGTCCCAGCGTCATGGCTCACTCCAGGAAGTCAGGACGCCAATTGTGGCGCACCCGGGCAGCCAAGTCCCACCGCGGCACGTCAACGGCGTCCACCCGGCGCCAGCACGGCCAGCGACTCGACGTGCGTGGTCTGCGGAAACATGTCGGCGACGCCCGCTGCGAGCAGTTCGAAACCCAGTTCATGCACCAGGATTCCCAGGTCGCGCGCCAGGCTCCCCGGATGACAGGAGACATAGACCAGGCGCCGCGCGCCGACGCGCTTGAGCAGCGGCAGTACTTCGCGGGCGCCAACGCGCGGCGGATCGAGCAACACGTGGGTGTATTCCCGGCCAGCCCAGGGCGCGGCGCCGACCTCGGCGTCGGCGAGGTTGGCGCTGAAGAACTCGGCGTTGCCGATGCCGTTGAGCGCCGCATTGTCACGGGCGCGCGCCACCAGCGAGGCCTCGCCCTCGACGCCGACCACGGTCGCCGCGCGGCGCGCCATGGGCAGCGTGAAATTGCCCAGACCGCAGTACAGGTCCAGAACCCGCGATTGCGCGTCAAGCTGCAGCAGCTCGACCACCCGTCCGACCAGCGCGCGGTTGAGCTCGGCGTTCACCTGGATGAAATCGCTGGGCTCGAACCGCACCCGCACGGCGAACTGCGGCAGCGTGTATTCGAGCGCCACCGCCGGCTCCCGCAGCGGTCGCACCGAAGCCAGGCCGGCGGGCTGCAAGAAAATGCGCACCGCATGCGCGCGCTCGAACTCCAGCAACAATTGCTCGTCGGCCGCGGTCGGCGCGTCGAGCACCCGGATCACCAGCACCACCGCCGTCTCCGCGATGGCGACCTCGACCTGCGGCACGCGCTCGCGGATCGTGAGGGCGGTGAACAACGCGCCCAGCGGCGCCAGCAGCGCGCCCACCGGCTCAGCCAGCACTTCGCACCGCTCCAGCTCCGCCACGTGGCTCGAGAACCTTTCGCGAAACCCGACCATGGAGCGGCCGCGCGCGTGCACGAAACGGGCGCCGAGGCGCGCGCGCCGCCGGTATTGCCACTGCGGCCCGTTAAGTGGTGCCAGCCATTCGCGCGGCGCCACGCGGCCAACGCGCTCGAGGCTCTCGCGCAGCTGCTGCTGCTTGATCGCCAGCTGCGCGGCGCTGTCGAGGTGCTGGAGAGCGCAGCCGCCGCAGACCCCGAAATGCGCGCAGCGCGGCGCCACCCGCTCCGCTGCGGGCTCGAGCACGGCGACCAGTTCCGCTTCATCGTGCTGGCGATGGTGCCGGCGGCGGACGAAGCTCACGGTTTCGCCGGGCAAGGCGCCGCCGACGAAGGCGGTCTTGCCGCCCCGCACCACGCCTTCGCCCTCGTGGTTGAGCGAGTCCACCCGGCCGGTCTCGGCAACCGCCGGTTCGCGCCGCTTCAAATCACGCTCTCCCAGGCCTGCAGGAACTGCCGGTGGTGCGCCTCGGGCGAAGCCCGCAGCAGCTCGCGCAGCCGCTCGAGCTCCTGCTGGTACGCGGCGGGGTCGAGGCGGCCGCGAAACAACTCGAAGCGCAGCAGCACCAGGAAAGTGTTGAGCACGTCGGTCTCGCAGTAATTGCGCACCTGCACGAGCTGCCCGGCGAGCACCGCGTCCCAGACCTGCGCGCCCGAGAAACCGAGCTTGCCGGGCAGCCCCAGCAGCGCGGCCATGTCGGCAAGCGAAGCCCGTGCGCGGCCCTGGAAGCTCGACAACACATCCATCAGGTCAAGGTGGCGCCAGTGATAGCGGCTCAGATAGTTGTTGAAGCGGAAGCTGGTGTCCTCTTCGCCGGTCTCCCAGTAACGTGGCGCCTGCACGCCGGCCTTGAGCGCGCGGTAGTGGAGCACCGGCAGGTCGAAGCCGCTGCCATTCCAGGAAACGAGGTCGGGCGTATATTTTTCGATGCCGTCAAAGAAGCGGGCGATCAGCTCTGCTTCGCTCGATTGCAGGTCACCGAGGCTCCAGACCTTGAGCTGCTCGCGGCTGCGCAGCACGCAAGAGATCGCGACCACCTTGTGCTGCTCCAGCGGCAGGAAATCACTGCCGTTCTCCTGGCGGCGCGCCGTGTACATGGCCTTCGCGACCTGTGCGTCACTCAAGCCCTCGAGGCCCAGCACGCGCCGGCCAAGCTCAACGTCCGGCACCGTCTCGATGTCGAACACCAGCCGATTCACTTGCGCGCGGCCCCGCGTGCGGGCCTGCGCCTGGCCCCGGGCTTGGGCTTGGGCTTGGGCTTGGGCTTGGGCTTGGGCTTGGGCTTGGGCTTGGCGCGGCGCTTCGACGCCGCCATCAGCACGGCGACCGCGACCACGAGGCCGGCCTCGTCAGTGAGCGTGACATGCCCGGCGCCGATGCCCAACTTGCGGCGCAGCCGCTCGCCGCGCGCGGAATAGACAACTTCGGGCTTGCCCCACCGGTTCTGCACGGTGCCGACGTCACGGATCCACACGCCGTGCGCAAAGCCGGTGCCCATGGCCTTGACCACGGCCTCCTTCGCGGCGAAATGCATGGCCAAAAACCGCGCCGGACGCTGGGTGCGCTCGAGCTGGGCGCGCTCGGCCGGCATCAACAGGTGATCGACAAAGCGCCTGCCAAAGCGCCGGTAAGTGCGCTCGATGCGCTCCTGCCTGAGGACATCGACGCCGATCCCGTAGATCATCGGCGCGCGCGTTGCATCTGCGCGCGCATCTCGCGCACCGCCGAGCCGAGCCCGTCGAACACGGCCTGGGCGATGATCGCGTGGCCGATATTGAGCTCGGTAATCTCGGCGATGGCGGCTACCGGACCGACGTTGCGGTAGTTGAGGCCGTGCCCCGCATGCACCTCGAGCCGGCGCGAGACGCCGTGTCGCGCGGCGAGCCGTAGCCGCTCGAGCTGCTGCGCCTGCTGCGTCCCACTGGACTCGGCGTACTCGCCGGTGTGCAGTTCGATCACGCTGGCGCCGGCCTCCGCCGCAGCATCGATCTGCTCCAGCTCCGGGTCAATGAACAACGCGACGCGCACACCCGCCGCCGCCAGTTGCCCGCAGGCGGGCCTGATCGTGGCCATGCCGCCGCGCACGTCGAGGCCGCCCTCGGTGGTCAGTTCGGCGCGGCGCTCGGGCACCAGGCAGCAGTCCGCTGGCTGGATCTCGCAGGCGAACGCCAGCATCGGCGCGGTGGCCGCCATTTCCAGGTTCATGCGCGTGGCCAGCAGCCCGCGCAGCGCGCGCACGTCGCGCTCCTGGATGTGGCGCCGGTCCTCGCGCAGGTGCAGCGTGATGTTGTCGGCGCCCGCCTGCTCGGCGATCAGCGCGGCGTGCACCGGATCAGGATAGCGGGTGCCGCGCTGCTGGCGCAGCGTGGCGACGTGATCGATATTCACGCCCAGTTCAAGTTGTGCACCCATCAGGCTGATCGCTCCATTCTGGCGACCGCACGCGCAACGGTGCGGACGCGAAGTTCGCGGCCGTCGAGACAGTGATCGAGCGCAGCGCGCAGCACCGCTCGCGCCTGGCGCTGCTCCAGCGGATCGCCCAGCGGTTCGTCCGCGGCCAGCGCCAGCAACACGCGGCCCGGCACCGCACCCTCCGCGGCGGCGGCCGGCCACAGTCCTGCTCCCGGACGGAAATGATAATACGCGTCGGGTGCCACCGCGCGGCCATCCGCCTCGAAGCGCAGGTCGGTCCCGTAGCCCAGCAGTTCGAGCAGGCACTTCTCGAAGTGCCGCAGCACCTCCTCGAGCGGCTCGCCGGCACGGAGCCGCGCAAGCGTCGCCGCATAGTGCGCGTGCAGTTCCGGTTGCGGATCGTGCGGCACCGTGAGCTTGAGCAGCAGCTCGTTGAGATAGAAGGCGCTGAGGACGCGGTCCGGAGCCAGCGCCGGGGGCGGCGGGCCGTCGGCTTCGGCGGCCGTGAGCGCCGGCGCTTCACCGCGCCCGCTCCAGGACAGGAGCAGCGGCCGGAACGGCTGCAGTGCCGCAAAGCGGCTGCGCGGTCCGCGCGCCGCGTGCGCGAAGGCGCACAGGCGCCCGTGATCGCGCACGAACAGTTCGACGATCAGGCTGCTGTCGCGGTAGGGGCGCTGGTGCAGCAGGTAGCCGCACGCCAGCTGGGCGCGCAACCCGCTGCGGCTCATTCGACCTCCAGCTCGCGCAGTGCGCGCGCGTCATCGGCCCAGTTCTCGCGCACCTTGACCCAGAGCGTGAGATGGTAGCGCCGTCCGAACAGGTGATTGAGCTCGAGCCGCGCCGCACGGCCGATGCGCTTGAGCCGCTCGCCGCCGGCGCCGATCACGATGGGCTTCTGCCCCTCGCGATCCACCCAGATCACGGCGCCCACTTCGACGCGGCCGTCTTCCGTCGGGGAGTAGCTCTCGACCTCGACGGCGACGCCGTAGGGCAGTTCCTCGACCAGCTCGAGGGTCAGTTTTTCGCGGATCAGTTCACCGATGCGAAAGCGCTCGCTGCGGTCGGTGAGCTGTCCGGCTGGATAAAGTCGCTCGCCCTCCGGGAGCGCCGCCAGGATTGCGGCGCGGAGCGGTTCGAGGTTATCGGCGCGCAGCGCGGAGATGGGCACCACGGCCACGAACGGCGCCCGTTCGGCCAGCCTTGCAATATAGGGCAGCAACCGCTCGCGTGGATGTACGCGATCGACCTTGTTGATGACAGCGATCGCCGGGCGCTCCGCTTGCACGACGCGCTCGAGCGCCAGCGCGTCTTCGTCGGTCCACTTGAGGGCCTCGACGATGAACACGGCCAGGTCGGCATCGCCGAGCGCCGCGCCGGCGGCGCGATTCATGGCGCGGTTGAGCGCGCGCTTGGGTCCCTGGTGCATGCCGGGGGTGTCGACGAAGGCGATCTGGCCGGCTTCCGACTCGCTGATGCCGAGCACGCGATGCCGCGTGGTCTGCGGGCGCGAAGTGACGATGCTGACCTTCTGCCCGAGCATCGCGTTCAGGAGCGTGGACTTGCCGACGTTTGGCCGCCCCACCAGGGCGACAAAGCCGCTGCGGAACGCGCTCATAGGCCCAGCTGCGCCAGCAGTTGCTGCGCGGCAGCCTGCTCCGCGCGGCGCCGGCTCAGGCCCTCGCCCAGCGCGCTCGCCTTGAGCGCGTCGATTTCGCAGCTGACGCGGAAAGTCTGGGCGTGCGATTCGCCCTCGACCTGCACCACCTGATAGCGCGGCAGCGGCAGCCCGCGTCCCTGGAGCCATTCCTGCAGCCGGGTCTTGGCGTCCTTCTGCCCCTCGGCCGTGGTTTCGGCGCCGGCATCGAGCGCCGCGAGCGCCGGCGCCAGGACGCGCAGGAACACCCGCTGCGTGGTCTCCATGCCGGCTTCGAGGAACAGCGCCCCGCACACCGCCTCGAGGGCGTCGGCCAGCATGGATTCGCGCCGGAAGCCGCCGGTCTTGAGTTCCCCGGCGCCCATGGCAAGGGCCGGACCGAGTTCCAGTGCCGCGGCCACCCGCGCCAGCGAGGCACCGCTGACCACCGCCGCGCGCAGGCGGCTCAGGGCGCCTTCATCCGCGTCGGCGTAGTGCTCGTAGAGGTAGCGGGCGACGATCAGGTTGAGAATCGCGTCGCCAAGGAATTCGAGCCGCTCGTTGTTGTTGCGCGCCGCGCTGCGGTGCGTAAGCGCCTGACCGAACAGCGCCGCATCACGCGGTTCGTAGTGCAGCTGGCGGCGCACCCATTCGGCGGCCGGCATGCTGCCCGCAATTTCACCCGCGGACATCCGTCACTGCAGATCCACCTGCTTTCTGAACTGCACCAGGATCGAGACGTTGCCGAACAGCGGCGCCAGGTCCTCGTAGTCGGCAACCGCCACCCAGTGATCGCCGTCGCGGTGGATGTCGATGTCCTTGGCGGCCGGGTGATCGACGTATTCGACGTCAAAGCGCTTGTCCAGCGAGTGGCGCACCGCCTCGGGATTGATCTGCGTTTCATCCTTTGATTCGACGGCCTGCTGCTTCAGCGCCTCGACGACACGGTAGTAATTGATATATATCGGCGCCAGGCGGATGCCGGCGTAGACGAGCACGCCGACTGGCAGCAGCAGGATCACCCAGCCGATCAGGGTCACGCCGCGCTGAGACTTACGCATGGGTCGCACTCCTTGTTCGCATTACTCTATACGGTTGCCGAAACGATGCCAGTCGGGCCACCCCGAACGCCCCAATGGCAGATTCAGCCAGATCAGTGACGCCCTGCCAACCAGGTGGTCCTCGGGCACGTAACCCCAGACCCGGCCATCCGAGCTGTTGTCGCGGTTGTCGCCGATCATGAGGTACTCGCCCGCCGGAACCACCCGATCGTAGGTGGTGTCATTGGCATCCGGCTCCGCGCCGCCTTCGGTCTCGTCGCACAGGTAACTGTGGCCCATGTCGCGATTGCAGCTGGCGAGCGGGGGCGCATACAGGCCGCCGCTGGTGCGGCACGAGAGAACCTGGTGTCGATGGCTCCCAAGCACTTCAGTCCCTAACCGCATGTTCTGGTAACAGCCGTCATTGTAGCGGCCCTGGTCGGCGACCGGCACGGGCACACCGTTGACAATGAGCTGGTCGTTGCGAACGCGAACCGTATCGCCCGGGAGGCCCACCACCCGCTTGATGAAGTTGACCGCCGGATTGGGCGGATAGCGGAACACCACGACATCACCGCGCTGCGGCTCGCCGATCTCGATGAACTTGCGGTTCAGCACCGGGAGCCGCAATCCGTAGGCGAACTTGTTCACCACCAGGAAGTCGCCCTGCTCGAGTGTCGGCATCATCGAGTCGGAAGGAATCCGGAACGGCTCGAAGATGAAGGCGCGCAATACCAGCACCAGCGCCGCGACCGGCAGGAAACTGCGCGCGTAGTCGACGGTGACCGGCAGCGGCAGCACCACGCCGGCGGCTCCGGCCCGGCTCGCCGCGCGCGCGCGCGCCGGCGCCAGCAGCAACCGGTCGATCCCCCAGATCAGCGTGGAAACCAGCAGCACCAGCACCAGTACCAGGCTGAAATCCAGCTGCTCCGAGATCACCACGCGCACGATCGCCCCGACGATGGCCACCGGCAGCACGAGGTAGACGGCACGCGCCCAGGCCGGGTCCGGCGCCGTCCCCGGCAGGGCCGCCAGGCGCCGGCTCGGCCGCAGGAACCAGTCGTCGATCATGGCCAGTACGACCAGGGGGCCGGCGAGCCAGGCCAGGAGTGTTGCGATGGGCATCAGCATGCGCGGTCCTTGGGTTTACTTGCGGCCGACCTGCAGCACGGCCAGGAAGGCTTCCTGTGGAATCTCCACCGAACCCACCTGCTTCATGCGCTTCTTGCCGGCCTTCTGTTTCTCGAGCAGTTTACGCTTGCGTGAGATGTCGCCACCGTAGCACTTGGCGAGCACGTTCTTGCGCAGCGCCTTGACGGTGGCGCGGGCGATCACGTGCGTGCCAATGGCCGCCTGCACCGCGACCTCGAACATCTGCCGCGGAATCAGTTCCTGCATCTTGTCCACCAGTTCGCGGCCGCGCTGGTACGAATTGTCACGATGCACGATCAGCGCCAGCGCATCGACCTTGTCGCCGTTGATCAGCACGTCGAGCTTGACCAGCGGCGCGCCCTGGAAATGGCTGAATTCGTAGTCGAACGAGGCATAACCGCGGCTCGCCGACTTCAGGCGGTCGAAAAAGTCGAGCACCACTTCCGCGAGCGGCAGCTGGTACTGGATCGCGACCTGCGTGCCGAGGAACTGCATCTTCTTCTGCACGCCGCGCTTCTCGCTGCACAGCCCGAGCACCGCGCCCACGTAATCGGGTGGCACCAGGATGTTGGCGGTGATGATCGGCTCGCGGATCTCCTCCACCTTGTCGGGCGGCGGGAGCTTCCCCGGGCTGTCGATGCGCAGCACCTTGCCGTCCGTGCAGGCGACCTCGTAGATCACGGTCGGCGCGCTGGTGATCAGGTCAAGCTGGTATTCGCGCTCCAGCCGCTCCTGGACGATGTCCATGTGCAGCAGCCCGAGGAACCCGCAGCGGAAGCCGAAGCCCAGCGCCGTCGACACTTCCGGTTCGTAGTGGAGCGCTGAATCGTTCAGCTTGAGCTTGGCAAGCGCGTCGCGAAAGCTCTCGTAGTCCTCCGAATTGATCGGGAACACGCCGGCGAACACCCGCGGCTGCACCTGCTTGAAGCCCGGGAGCGGCACGGCCGCCGGGCGGTTCTCGGAGGTGATGGTATCGCCCACCGGCGCGCCGTCGATTTCCTTGATGCCGGCCACCACGAAACCAACCTCACCGGCACCGAGTTCCCGCGTCGCCACCGATTTGGGCGTAAAGCGCCCGAGCTTGTCGATCTGGTGGCTGCGGCCGGTGGACATGACGCGGATCTTCTCGCCGGTGCGCAGCACGCCGTTGACGACCCGCACCAGCGAGACCACGCCCACGTAGTTGTCGAACCAGGAATCAATGATCAGCGCCTGGAGCGGCGCGGCGGGGTCACCCTTGGGGGCCGGAATCCGCTTCACGATCTCTTCGAGCAGTTCGGCGACGCCCTCGCCGGTCTTGGCGCTCACCAGCCGGGCGTCGTGCGCCTCGATACCGATGATCTCCTCGATCTCCTTGCGGACGCGCTCCGGATCGGCGGCCGGCAGATCGATCTTGTTGATCACCGGCAGCACCGTCAGGCCCTGTTCCACCGCAGTATGGCAATTGGCCACGCTCTGGGCCTCCACGCCCTGCGAAGCGTCGACCACCAGCAGCGCGCCATCGCACGCGGCCAGGCTCCGCGACACCTCGTAGGAAAAATCAACATGCCCCGGCGTATCGATGAGGTTGAACTGGTAGCGCTCGCCGTCATGGGCGTCGTAATGGAGCGTCACGCTCTGCGCCTTGATGGTGATGCCGCGCTCGCGCTCCAGATCCATCGAATCGAGCACCTGCGCCTGCATCTCGCGTTCCTCGAGGCCGCCGCAGAGCTGGATCAGCCGGTCGGCGAGCGTCGATTTACCGTGGTCCACATGGGCGATGATCGAGAAATTACGTATGCGTTGCATCGAGTTTGGGAGTCCGCGGCCAGCAGGGCGTTAGGCCCTTAGGGCCGAGAAGCGCGCGGATTATAGCCGCAAAAGCCGCAGCAGTTCCGGGGTGTCGAGCCGCGCTGCGCACACCAGCGCGCCGCTGAACAGCAGCACCGGCACCTTGAGCCCCCAGCGCCGCTGCAGCGCCGGATCGGCGTCGACATCCACGAGATTGACCGGGGGAATGGGATAGCGCTCGCGCAGCGCCGTGAGCTCGAGCAGCAGTTCTTCGCACAGCGGGCAGTCTGTGCGCGTCACGAGGGTCAGGGGTGAGGCCGGCGGGGAGCTGGGCATAAGCGGGACGGCCGCCGCGGACTCAGCGCCGCGGGGCGTGTGCCGACCGGTCCGCCGGCGCAAAACCCTCACGGAGCGATCCGGCTATGGCGCGCACCGTATCGGGGGGCACCTCGCCCATGACCGTGATCCGGTGGCCGTCCATCTCGGTCGAGAACGCCGAGGAGGAACCCAGGCTGGTCATCCTTTCCGTCACCGGGAGCCGGCGCTGCCCCTGCGGCTCAGCCGACTGCGGCTCCACGAACACGGAGACCGAGGCCAGGCCGTCGCTGAACACAAGGTGAGTCACGGCCTTCTGGCCATCGCCCATGAGCCGCGTGGAATTGGCGATGAGGCGGAAGCCCGCGGGCAGGTCGGCGGCGTCCCAGGTCGCGTCGGCAGCCTGCCGGGGCGCGGCCTGCTTCGGCGCGGCGCGGCGCAGCTGACGGTATGCATGAGTCGCGACCGACGGCTGCAACGCGGCGTCGGCAATGCGCTCGGGAAGCGTGAGTTCGGTGAACAGCAGCTGCTCGACCACACGGCCCGCGGCGGTGCGCAACTGGGTCTTGATCGGCATGGCGCTGGCTTCGTCGATCCAGACCCGATAGCCGTAGCGCATGTCGTCCTGGGGCTCGACGGCCAGGACGCGCGCCTCGCGGCCGCTGATGCGGGTCGGGGCCTCCTCGCTCAGGCGGTACATCTGTTCAGCCGAACTGTCGAGACCCAGCAGGCCCGTGAACAGCAGGCCGCCTTTCGGGCGGCTCTCCACCAATACCACGCGCTGGTCGGGAAAATAGGCGCGCAGCTCGCCATCGCGCCGGATGACTTCGCGCCCCGAGCCATCGAGCGAGGCGACGCGTTCGGCGAAGCCGTCGCCCTCGACGCGGTGGACAATGCGGAGCGTTTCGGTCTGGCCGTCGTGCTCGTGCACGAAGATGCCCTGGTAATTGCGGGTCGCGAGCGCCTGCTCCATGCGCTGCAGCAGCCCGTGCGCATCATCGGCGACCGCCGCGAAACTGACCGCCAGTGCAACCGCGGCCAGTGCCCGCGCTGTGCTAGCGGTTGGCATCTGCCATTGCTGTGGCCGGCGCCGGCTGCACCAGTTCATTGCCGACCAGCGCCGACAGCAGGCTGCCGCGCGCCAGCGAGGAGGAAACCTCGCTATGGGCGACCACGTAGTCGGCCAGCGTACTCTGCACGGCCATGTTGTTGTCGCTGCTCAGGGGCGGCACCACGTAGCCCGCCAGCCCGCTGTCCGCGCTTGCCGTGTTCGCCATGACGACGCGCAGGCCGCCACCACTCACCGGGGCCGGCGTCCGCAGCGCGGCCACATGCGCCGTCGCCGGCGCACCTGCAGTCATCGCCACTTCCTGGACCGGCAGGCCATTGCGCAGCAGCATGATCGCCACGCCCGCGACGCCAGCCGCCATGGCGCCACCCAGCGCAGCACCGCGCCACATCCGCGTGCGCCGCAGGCCCGCGCGCGTCGTTACACCATCCAGCGCCGTGCTCACGCGCCGGGCGAAATCCGGCCTGACCTGCGCCATGGGTTCGGCCCGCAGTGCCGCGCCGATCACCGCATAGCGCGACCAGGTCGCGCGCAACTGCTCGTCACGCGCCAGCCGGCGCGAGAGCAGTTCACATTCGGCCGCCGGCAACTCGCCGTCGAACATCGCTGAAAGCTGGCTGGCACGCTCGTCCTGGTTCACGGCAACTCCTGGGTGCGGCCGAGGCCGCCGTCAAATACTTCACGCAAGCGGCCGTCGATCGCCTCGCGGGCACGAAAGATGCGCGAGCGCACCGTGCCCACCGGGCAGTTCATCGCGGCGGAAATCTCTTCGTAGCTCAGGCCTTCGAGTTCGCGCAGCACGATCGCCGTGCGCAGGTCTTCGGGCAGTGCGCCGATGGCGGCATGGACGATGTTGCGGATCTCCTCGCTCAGCGCCAGGCCTTCCGGTGTGTCGGGATCGCGCAGGCGGGTGCTCATGTCGGCGCCGTCCTCGTGACCGGGGGCGTCCAGCTCGTAACCGGCCGGATTGCGCTCGCGCGACACCAGGGCGTTCTTGGCGGTGTTGATCGCGATGCGGTAGAGCCAGGTGTAGAAGGCGCTATCGCCGCGGAACTGCGGCAGGGCGCGGTAGGCTTTGATAAAGGCTTCCTGGGCAACATCTTCCGCGTCCGCCGGATTACGCACGTATCGCATGACGAGCTTGACGACCTTGTGCTGATACTTGAGCACCAGCAGATCATAGGCACTGCGCTCGCCAGCCTGCACGCGCCGCACCAGGCTCAGGTCGCCCATGGCCGCGCTCATCGCGGCAGGCTCTGCAGGCAACCCTTCGCCAGCGCCGGCGTGCGCAGGGTCTGACCCCGGGGGGATCGGGAAGTTCGCCATAGTTCGGGCCGTCCCTGCACCAAACTTTCCGCGGCTGACACCATTTCCGGACAGTCTAACAGCAGTGCCCGACTCGGGTTTCATGGCGCCCTGCTGCTGCGGACGGAACCGGAGAATTTCATCCTGGCTTTGAGTGTCCGCCGCGCTTTCGGTTCCACGCCGGACACCTCGAGCGGAAAATATCGGCGCCCACCGGGTCCGGGCCAGCCAAGCCACAGCATCGGCCCCAGGCGCCGCGGCGGGGTGGGTTGAACATAACTACCGCTCATCCCGGGCTCCTGATGCCGCCAGCGCCCGTCGGCCTCCCAGTGCAGCCGCCCGCCGCCGGCCCGGAGCGTCAGGGCCCCGCGCCACAGCGCAGCCAGGATCAGCGTCGACACACCCAGCCGGATCCACCCGGGCAGCGCGCAGCCAAACCCTGTTCCGGCCGCCAGCGCCAGGCACCACAGGACCCAGGCCGCGGCCAGGCGCCGCGAACCGCGCAGTTCAAGCTCGAGCGGCGGCCAGCTGCGTGACGAGCGCGGCGAAGGCCGGATCGGCGGGGATTGCATGACCCAGCAGGTAACCTGCAATTTCGGGATCGGGCAACTCGAGAAACTGCTCGAACAGCGCCTGTTCGCCGGTTGTGGCCTGCGGATAGCGGTGCTCCAGCCAGTTGCGCAGGATCACGTCCAGCTCCTTCACGCCGCGCCGGCTGCGCCACAGGAGCCGGCCGGGGGCGCTGCTCAATGCTGCCGCTCGAGCATCAGGCGCTTGATGTCGGCAATCGCCCGCGCCGGATTCAGATCCTTCGGGCAGGCTTCGGTGCAATTCATGATCGTGTGGCAGCGATACAGGCGGAACGGGTCATTCAGGGCATCGAGCCGCTCGCCGGTGGCCTCATCGCGCGAATCGACGATCCAGCGGTAAGCGGCCAGCAGCGCGGCCGGGCCCAGGTACCGATCGCCGTTCCACCAGTAGCTCGGACAGGAGGTCGAACAGCAGGCGCACAGGATGCACGCCGAGGGCCGGTCGATCTTTTCCTGGTCTTCCTTCGACTGCAGCCGCTCGCGGTCAGGCGCCACCGGCGTGCGCGTCTGCAGCCAGGGCTTTACCGCGGCGTACTGCGCGTAGAAATTTCCGAGGTCGGCGACCAGGTCCTTGACCACCGGCAGGTGCGGCAGCGGATAGATGCGCACTTCGCCCTGCCGGAGGTCGGCACAGGACTGCGTACACGCCAGGGTATTTACGCCGTTGATGTTCATGGCGCAGGAGCCGCAGATGCCCTCGCGGCATGAGCGGCGCAGCGAGAGCGTCGGGTCGATCTCGTTCTTGATCTTCAGCAGCGCGTCGAGCACCATCGGGCCGCACGCGGCCATGTCGAGCTCGTAACTGTCGACGCGCGGACGTTCGCCACTGGCCGGGTCAAAGCGGTAAACGCGAAACGTGCGCACGACGGCGGCGCCGTCCGGCGCCCGATAGGTCTTGCCGGCGCGGGCGTCGATGCGGGAGTTCGGCGGCAGTGTAAATTCGACCATCTCTAGCAGCCTTGCATCATCAATAGGTGCGGGCCTTGGGCGCCACGGTTTCTACTTCATCGGTCAGCGTGTTCAGGTGCACGGGACGGTAATCGAGCCGTACGCTTCCGGAACTATCGACCCAGCACAGCGAGTGCTTGAGCCACTGGGTGTCGTCACGGTCAGGAAAATCCTCGCGCGCATGCGCCCCGCGGCTCTCCTGCCGGTTGGCGGCCGAATTGATCGTCGCGGTAGCCTGCAGCAGCAGATTTTCGAGCTCCATCGTTTCGATCAGGTCGGTGTTCCAGATCATGCCCTTGTCGCTCACCCGCACGTCGGCGAAGGAGGCGAAGGTACGGCCGAGCGCGGCACAGCCCGCATTGAGCGTTGCGCCGCTGCGAAACACCGCGGCATCGGCCTGCATGGTGCGCTGCATTTCCAGCCGGATCTGCGCCGTGGGTCGCGAGCCCGCGGCGTTGCGTAACCGGTCGATGCGCGCCACCGCCTCATCACCGGCACCGCGCGCCAGCGGCTTTTGCGCCGCGCCGGCCTTGAGCGTCGCGGTGCAGTGGCGCGCGGCCTCGCGGCCGAAGATCACGAGGTCGAGGAGCGAATTGGAGCCGAGCCGGTTCGCACCGTGCACCGAAACACAGGCCGCCTCGCCCACCGCCATCAGCCCGGGCACCACGGCCTCGGCGCCATGGGCGCGCGTGACCACTTCGCCCTGGATATTGGCCGGCACGCCGCCCATGTTGTAGTGCACGGTCGGCAGCACCGGAATCGGCGCTTGCGTCACATCGACGTTGGCAAAGATGCGCGTGGTCTCCTGGATGCCTGGCAGGCGCTCCCTGATCACCTCGGGCCCAAGATGCTCCAGGTGCAGGTGAATGTGATCTTTGAGGTCGCCGGCCCCGCGCCCTTCGCGGATTTCGATGGTCATGGCGCGGCTCACCACGTCGCGCGAGGCCAGATCCCTGGCGTTGGGCGCGTAGCGCTCCATGAAACGCTCGCCGCTGGAGTTCGTGAGATACCCGCCCTCGCCGCGGGCGCCTTCGGTGATCAGGCAGCCCGCGCCATAGATGCCGGTCGGATGGAACTGCACGAATTCCATGTCCTGGAGCGGGAGCCCGGCGCGCAGCACCATGCCGCCGCCGTCGCCGGTACAGGTGTGGGCCGACGTGCACGAGAACCACGCGCGCCCATAGCCGCCAGTGGCCAGGATCGTGGTTTGCGCGCGAAAGCGGTGCACGGTGCCATCCGCCAGGTCGATAGCCACGACGCCGCGGCAGGCGCCGTCTTCCATGAGCAGATCGACCGCGAAATATTCGATGAAGAACTGCGCGTCATGCTTGATCGATTGCTGGTAAAGCGTGTGCAGCATGGCGTGGCCGGTGCGGTCGGCGGCCGCGCAGGTACGCTGCGCGGTGCCCTTGCCATAGTGCGTGGTCATGCCGCCGAACGGGCGTTGATAGATCAATCCGGCGTCGGTGCGCGAAAAAGGCACGCCGTAGTGCTCGAGCTCGATGACCGCCGCCGGGGCCTGCTTGCACATGAACTCGATCGCGTCCTGGTCGCCGAGCCAGTCGGAACCCTTGACGGTGTCATACATGTGCCAGCGCCAGTCGTCCTCGCCCATGTTGCCGAGCGCCGCGGAGATGCCGCCCTGCGCGGCCACGGTGTGGCTGCGCGTCGGGAACACCTTGGTGATGCAGGCGGTGGTGAGGCCCGCCTCGGCGAGGCCGAGCGTCGCGCGCAGGCCCGCGCCGCCGGCGCCCACGACGACGACATCGTGCGTGTGATCGATGAAGGTATAGGAGTTCACGCTGCGCTCCGCACGGCCACGCGCAGCAGCGCGTACACGCCGGCCGCCAGCAGCAGCATATGCGCGCCGCTGTTGAGCAGGAGCGCCGCCAGCTTGAGGGAGCGCGAATGCACGTAATCTTCGATCACCACCTGGACTCCGAGGCGCGAATGCCAGCACAGCGCCGCCAGCAGCAGCGCGAGCCACACCGGGTTCCAGCCCGCTGCGATCCAGATTGTCACGGCGGCATGATCCGCGAGCGGCAGGCGCACCAGAGCGGCCAGGAACCATACGGTCAGGGGCACCAGCGCCACGGCCGAGAGCCGTTGCGCCCACCAATGCGCCACACCATCGCCCGCGTTGCCGCGGCCGAGCACCATTCCCAGTGGCGAGCGCAGGCTCATAGTGCCCCCGCGCGCGGACACAGCAGCAGGTAGGCGGCAAGCAGGAATCCGGCCAGCGCCAGCGCCAGCGCCAGGCGCGCGCTGAGCCGCGCCGCACGCCGCTCCAGCCCGAAACCGGCGTCCCAGGCGAGATGGCGCAGCCCGTTGACGAAGTGGTAGCAGTAAGCCGCCAGCCACGTCAGCAGCACGGCACGGCCCGGACCGCTCCCCAGGAGCGCAGTGGCTCGGGCGTATTGCGCCTCACCGCCCGCCGCGCCCATCAGCCAGTAGACCAGGGCGCACAGGCCCAGCGCCAGCCACACCCCGGTGATCCGGTGCAGGATGGACAGGGCCATGGTGTACATGAACCGGTAGATCGACAAATGCGGCGATAACGGCCGATCCTGCCTGGGCACTAGTACCTCGCGCGCATCAGAAATCGATGCAGCGGCCGGCGCGTTCCCAGTCGCCGTAACGCGTCGGATCCGGCCCGGCAGGGCCACCGGTTTCCGGGGGTGCCGGAGCAGCGGCGGGTGGTGCCGCGCGCGGCACATCGGCGGGACGGACGAGCGGGGCCGCGCGGGTCGAATCTGGACTGGAGTCGGGCGGGTTCGGCATGGCGCGCGAGTGTGCCAGAATCCCGCTGTGCCGACTATTGGTATCGCGTGATGCGCCAGAGGATTCACACCCGCCAATGAGCAGCGAACCCCCACTCGGCCTGTTGCGCTTTCGCGGCGCCGATGCCGCGAACTTCCTGCAGGGGCAGCTGTCCAACGACATGATGGCTCTCAGCGTCGAGCGCCTCATGCTGGCCGGTCTCCACAATCCGCAGGGCCGCGTGCTCGCCTTGCTGCGGCTCGCTGCGCTCGCGCCCGACGACATCGTCGCGCTGCTCCCGGCCGAACTGGCCGAAACCACCATGGCGACGTTGCGCCGCTACGTATTGCGGGCCAGGGTCACGCTCAGCCACGAATCCAGCCCGGCCTCGCTGGCCGAACTTGCCGCGCAGCTGCCGGCCGCTGCACCGGCGCTCACCGCAGCAACACACGCCGCCGACATTGCCGCCGGGCTGCCGCAGGTCTACGCCGCGACCAGCGGCGAATTCGTGGCGCAGATGCTGAATCTCGATTGCATCGGCGCGATCTCGTTCGACAAGGGCTGCTATACCGGGCAGGAAATCATCGCCCGCGCCCACTACCGTGGCCGCATGAAGCGCCGCATGCAGCACTTCGTGAGCCACGGGCCGGCCGCGCTCGCGCCCGGCCAGTCGATCGTGCTCGCCGATGGCCGCAGCGCGCAGGTCGTCGATGCCGTGACGCTTGCCGACGGCCGCAGCGAGTTTCTCGCGGTCGCGGCGCTGGCGGCCGACCCGGCCGCGGCAGCGGGCGAGCAATCTGGCGCCACTGCTCTGGCATTTACACCCCTCCCACTTTCGTACGCTCTGCCGGATTAGGCATGGATCCGCGGTGGCGCCGTTTTCCGCTACACTGCCCGCACGCGATGCGCAAGATCGGGCGAGTCCGCCCGGGAGGCCTGCTTGAAGCACATGACCAGACACTCATTGACGGCGCTCGCATTCACCCTGACGCTGGCGGCGACAGCGCACGGCGCGCCGACGCTGGTGGAAAACGTCCACGGCTATACGCTGGCCGGCGATCGCCTGCAGCAATTCACCGGCCTGGTGTTCGATCTGGGCAAGGTGGTGCAGACGGGTGACGCGGCCGCGCTTCACAAGGATTTTCCCGGCGCGCAGCTCGTCGATGGCGGCGGCCGCACGCTGCTTCCGGGCCTGATCGACTCGCACGGTCATGTGCTGGAACTCGGCTTCGAGAATGTGCAGGTTACCCTTGGCGACACCGAAAGCCTGGCCGCGGCGCTGGAGCGGATTCGCGCGTACCTCAAGCAGCACCCTGACAGGTCCTGGCGCATCGGCAGTGGCTGGAACCAGGCCAAGTGGAAACTCGGGCGGTTTCCATTGGCGAGCGAGCTGGACGCCATCGTGTCGGACCGGCCCGTGGTGCTGGAGCGGATCGACGGCCACGCCAAATGGTTGAACACCAGGGCACTGCAGGCCGCGGGCATCACCAAGGATACCCCTGACCCGGTTGGCGGCCGCATCGAGCGTGACCAGAATGGCAATCCGAGCGGGGTCCTGGTCGATAAGGCGATGGAGCTGGTTGACAAGGTTGTGCCGCCGCCGAGCGCTGCCGAGCGGCGCTCCGCACTGCAGGCCGCGCTCACGCAGATGAACTCGGTCGGGCTGACGGGCGCCGCCGATGCCGGTGTGAGTGCGCAGGACGTGGCCCTGTACAAGGATTTTGCCGATCAAGGGCTGCTCAGCGTGCGCATCTACGCCATGATCGGCGACACTGGTAGCGACTTCCTCGCGCTCTCGAAGGCCGGTCCGCTGCTCGGTTACGGGAATGATCGTCTCACGGTGCGCTCGGTCAAGCTGTTTGCCGATGGCGCGCTGGGGAGCCGTGGCGCGGCGCTGACGGCGCCGTATAGCGACGCGCCCACACAGCGCGGCCTGCTGTTCTCCACTGACGCCGAAATGGCGCACAAAATCAGCACCGCCCTCAAGGCCGGCTACCAGGTGAACGTCCACGCGATCGGCGATGCCGCCAATCACCAGGTGCTCGGCGCCTTCGAGAGCGCGTACCAGGCCGTCGGCGGACGTACGCTGCGCAACCGCATCGAGCATGCCCAGGTGGTCGCATTGGCCGACATACCGCGCTTCAAGCAGCTCGACCTGATCGCCTCGATGCAGCCGACCCATGCCACGAGCGACATGAACATGGCCGAAGACCGCGTCGGCAAGGAGCGCCTGCGCGGCGCCTATGCCTGGCGCAGTTTTCTCGACCAGGGCACGCTGATCGCCGGCGGTT
The DNA here is from genome assembly GCA_025357915.1 of Gammaproteobacteria bacterium. GTDB lineage: Bacteria > Pseudomonadota > Gammaproteobacteria > Steroidobacterales > Steroidobacteraceae > FEN-1191. The sequence continues at coordinate 21,986 of JANYLH010000041.1, read as the reverse complement.
CGGATTTTCCGATCGAATCCACCAACCCTTTCTACGGACTGCATGCCGCGGTCACGCGCGCCGATCACGCCAATCTGCCTGCGGGCGGCTGGCACAGCGAGCAGGCCATGACGTTGCTGGAGGCATTCCGCGCTTTTACGCTCGATGCCGCCTTTGCCGAACACCAGGAAAAAACGCTCGGCACGCTCGAAAAGGGGAAATGGGCCGACTTCATCCTGGTCGACCGCGACCTGTTCGCGATCGCGCCGGCGGATATCTGGAAGATCAAGGTCGAGCAGACCTGGGTCGCGGGGAAGCGGGTTTACTGAGTCCGGCGAGCCGCCTACGCCGTTGCTGACGCCGCCAGCGCCGTATCCAGCGCCTCAACCAGCGCGTCGGCGTCCTGCACCGTAAAGGGCAGCGGCGGCCGGATCTTGATGACGTTGTGGAATGGCCCGTCGGTGCCGAGCAGCACGCCCAGATCGCGCATGTGATTGGCGATCGCCGCCGCCGCGCGCGTGGCCGGCGCCAGGCTCTGCCGGTCCGTCACCAGTTCGACGCCGAGGAACAATCCCGCGCCGCGCACCTCGCCGATGAGCGCGTGGCGGCGCTTGAGTTCGTGCAGTCGTCCCAGCAGGTGACGGCCCACCTCGCGCGCATGGGCTTGCAGGTTTTCCGCATGGACCGTCTCCAGCACCGCGATGCCGATGGCGCAGGAGACGGTGTTGCCGCCAAAGGTGCTGAAGAATTCCATGCCGTTGTCGAACGAGCTCGCGATTTCAGGCGTGGTCACGACCGCGCCGATTGGATGGCCATTGCCGATCGGCTTGCCGAGCACGACGATGTCGGGCACCACGCCGTAGGCCTCGAAACCCCAGAAATGCTCGCCGAGGCGCCCGTAACCGGTCTGCACTTCATCGGCGATGCAGACGCCGCCCGCGGCCCGCACCATCTGGTACACCGCCTGCACGTAATCCGCAGGCAGGCTCATCTGCCCGCCGACGCTGGGCCAGGACTCCGCCAGGAACCCGCACAGCCCCGTGCCGCTCGCGCGCAAGCCGTCGATGATACGCGCCACGTGGGCGGCGTACTGGCTCCCCGCGCCGACGTCAGCGCGCCGCCAGGCGCCCCGGTACAGGTCCGGGAGCGGCGCCACGTGCACCCACGCAGGCGACCCGCCGCCACCCTGCCCCTCGTGCTTGTACGGGCTGATGTCGATCAGCGTGGTCGTGTTGCCGTGATAGGCGTGCTCGAGGACGATCAGGTCGCGTCTTCCGGTGTGCGCGCGCGCCAGACGCAGCGCCAGCTCGTTCGCTTCACTCCCCGAGTTGACGAAATAACACACCTTGAGCGCGCCCGGGAGCGTGGCGCCCAGTCGCTCGGCGTAACTGAGAATGAGCTCGTGCAGGTAGCGGGTATTGGTGCTGAGCACCGCCATCTGCGCCTGGCCCGCCTGCACGACGCGCGGATGGCAATGTCCGACGTGCGGCACGTTGTTGTAGGCATCGATATATCGCCGCCCGTCCGCATCCCACAGGTATTGCATCGACCCGCGGACGATGTGCAGCGGGTGGCCGTAGGCGATGCTGAGGTTTCCGCCCAGCAGCGCCCGACGCCGCGCGAGCAGCGCGTCAATCGACATGGTCACCCTTGCAGTCGGATCCATGGCCTCACCTTGCCCGGCAGCCGTCGCGCAGCGTCGCCACCGCGGATGGCGTCGGCACCATGGCCAGCTGCTGCAGCAAATTCCAGCCCGGCGCCGCGGTGACCTGCTGATAGGCGTCGCCGCTCTTGGTCTGCGCATTGTACGCGGCATAACACAGGCTCATGCACAGGCGTGCGGTGACGAGCGGATAGAGCGCGTCCAGTTCGGCGGCCGTGAGCGGGAATTGTTCGTGATACGCGCGCACAATGGTCGCAGCTGCCTCGAGCGGATGAGGTTTGTCCAGCATCGCATAAGCCACCGCGATCGCCAGATCGCACACGACCGCCGAGTGCACGATGTCGCCGAAGTCGATGACCCCGGCCACCAGCCCGTCGCGCACCAGCACGTTGTAGTCGTTGGCATCGCCATGAATGACACTGTGGCGCAGGCCGCTCCAGCCGATCCCGTGCCACGCGGCCATGAAATTTCGAATCACGTGCTGTTGTGCCTGTGGCAGCAGCGGCAGGTGCTCGAGCGCCAGACCCGCGTGCCTGACATCCCAGAGCAGTTCGCGATGCATCCCGGGGTGGGAAAAACCCTGCAACGCCCGATCGAGCTCCCCCATCATCGCGCCCAGCGAGGCGAGCAGGGAATCGGTGTGGGGCGCGGCTTCGGCCAGCATCTGCCCTTCGAGCCAGCCGATCAGGCGGATGAAATACGGCCGCCCGCGGCGATCCCGGGCCTGCGCAATCTCCCCGCCACTGGGCATCGGGCGCAGGCGTGGCAGTGCCAGGCCGGGTGCGCGCCCGGCCACAAGCCGCAGCACCGCGTTCTGGAATTCCAGCACCACCCGCTCCTCGTCGGACTTGGCGATCTTGAGCACGTACCGGTCGCCGTCATTCGTTTGCAGCAAGAAATTCTGGTCACGCTCGCTCGGCAACGCGGCCGCCGTGACGGACAGCGCGAAGATCTCCCGGGCGATGCGCTCGGCCTCGGCAATGGTTAACTGCGGTGTGGTGTCCAGGCTCATTCGTTACGCCACCAAGGGCCGAGCGCCGTTCCTGTTACTGATCCTTGCGCGCGCGCATGATGGAGTCAGTGCGCGTGGGCGACAATCGGCTCCGGGACCGGCGCTCAGCCGTTGACGGCCTTCAGTACCCGCGTCGGCTGCGAGATCCCATACCCCTGCGCATAATCCACGCCGATGCTGGTGAGCATCTGGATGATCTCGGCGTTCTCGGCGAACTCGGCGATGGTCTGCTTGCCGGTGAGGTGCCCGATCTCGTTGATCGAGCGCACCATCTCCCGATCGATCGGGTCGTGGAGGATCTCGCGCACGAAGCTGCCGTCGATCTTGAGGAAATCCACCGGGAAATGCTTCAGATACCCGAACGAGGACAGGCCGGTGCCGAAATCGTCGAGCGCGAACTTGCAGCCCAGCTCTTTGAGCGCCTGGATGAAGCGGTTGGCCTGCGAGAAACTCGCCACCGCCGCGGTCTCGGTGATCTCGAAGCAGATCTTGCTCGCCTCGATCCCGCTCTTCTGGAACTGGTCGATGACGAAGGGCAGGAACTTGTCATCGCCGAGGCTCTGGCCCGACAGGTTGATCGAGCACATCGCCAGCCGCTCGCGCTCGTCGGCCTCCGACACCAGCCAGCGGAAGGCGTTTTCGATCACCCAGCGGTCGATGTTGGGCGTAATGTTGTAGCGCTCGGCCGCGACGATGAAGTTATCGGGCGAAATGATGCGCCCGGCCTCATCGCGCATGCGCAGCAGCAGCTCGTAGTGCGCGCCGGTCTCCGGCTTTTGCAGCGGCCGGATCGCCATGCGGTACAGCTCGAAGCGCCCTTCCTCGAGCGCCGCGTTGATGCGCGCCGCCCACTGCATCTCGCGCCGCCGGCGCATGAGCTCGATGTCGTTCTCGGCGAAGCTGTGGACGCGGTTGCGGCCCTGCTCCTTGGCTGCCTGGCAGGCGCTGTCGGCCGCGGAGATGATCGAGGCGACATCCTCGTTCTCGGCCGTCACCGGCACCACGCCGATGCTGGCGCCGAGGCGGAACACGCGTTCCTCCCAGTTGAAGCGGAAATTGCGCACCGCCTCGCGGAGCGTCTCGGCCATGCGCATGGCCTCATCGAGCGAGCAACTCTCGAGCAGGATCCCGAATTCATCACCGCCCAGCCGCGAGAGCGTGTCACGCCAGCGCACCTTTGATTTCAGCAGCGCGCCCACCTGCCCGAGCAACGCGTCGCCCGCGCTGTGACCGCAGCTGTCGTTGACGATCTTGAACTGGTCGATGTCCAGGTAACACAGCGCGTACGAAGACTCGCGCGCCTTGGCGCTCTTGAGCGCGCGCTCCAGGCGGTTTTCGAACTCGCGGCGATTGACGAGGCCCGTGAGCAGATCATGGCTGGCGTGGTAGCTGAGGCGCCGGTTGAGCTCGCGCGACTCGCTGACGTCGTGGAACACCAGCACGCCGCCGGCGGTGCGTCCTGCGCCGTCGCGGATCGGCGCCGCGGTGCTGTCGACGTAGAGCTCGTTGCCGTCGCGCCGGATCAGCAGCATTGGCCGCACCGACTTGATGGCGCGCGCGCGGCGGATCGCCACGGTCAGCGGATTCTCGAGCGGTTCGCAGGTCTCTTCGTGAAAGGCGCGGAAGATTTCCTCGACGGGCTTGCCCATCGCGTCTTCGAGCCGCCAGCCGGTGAGATCCTCGGCGACCGGGTTGATGTAGTCGATCACTGATGCCGCGTTGGTGGTCACCACGCCATCGCCAATCGACTGCAGCGTGATCTGCGCACTTTCCTTCTCGCGGAACAGCGCCTCTTCGTAGATCTTGCGCTCGGTGATGTCGAGCTCGACACCGACCAGGCGCAGCAGCCGTCCGTGCGGATCGACCGTGGCCCTGGCGCGGCTCGACACCCAGCGCCACTCGCCGCTGCGGTGGTGCATGCGATGAACGCTCTCGAACATCGGCGTCTTGCCGGCGACGTGATCGCGAATCGCGTTCTGCACGCGCACCGAGTCTTCCGGGTGGACCAGTGTGCGCCAGTCGAAGTTACGCTGCAGCTCGACCGTGTCGTAGCCGAGCATGACGCGCCACCGCGGGGAGAAGTAGGTTTCGCCCGCCTCGACGTCGAAATCCCACAACCCGTCGTTGGCCGCGAGTTCACCGAGTTCACTCCGGCCCTCGAGCCGCTCGAGCGAGATGGCGAGGCGCACGCGCTCGAGGCCCGCGGCCAGGCTGCTGCCCAGGAGCTTGAGGAGCAGCTGCAGGTTCACATCAAAGCTGGCGCGCGGCAGCCCGAACACCAGCCCCAGCAGGCCCGCCGGTTTGCCGCGGATCCGGAATGCGACCACGAGCGCCGCGCCAACCGACAGGTCGGCGAGCAGGCCGGCGTCGCTGGCCTGCTCGCGGCGCGCGCTGGCGGTATCGCGGAACTCGGATATCCGCAGGTGCTCGGTGCGCCCGGCGATATAAGGAATGCGACTGAGCGGAATGCCGCGCAGCGCCTCCGGGTGCACCTGTGCAAACGACCCGCCGGCGACCATCACCGACTCGATGTGCGATCCGGTGGCATCGAAGAAGGCGCTGAACGCACCGTCGGCCGAAGTGGCTTCGCGCAGGATGGTCAGGCTCTGGTGGATCGATTCATCCGCCGTCGCACGCTGCAGGTTCTGGAAATCGACCGCGATCTTGGTGCAGGCCACATCCAGCCCGGGGGCCGGCCGCTCCACGCGGCCGGTCCAGAATTGTGGTGCGAGCACATCCGAGGCCGTGTGTTCGTGACCGTGTGCGGGCGGCAGCTTGCTCATCAGCCGCGGATTCTCCCACACTACCGCAGGAAGGCAAACCAAGTGCCCGCCACTACTGATTATTACCCGGCCGGTTTGCCCTCCAGGGCTGCCCGCGCCGCCTTGAATGTCGCGTACAGGCGCTGCTCCAATTCCTTCTGGATGCGCTCGACCCCCGCCGCGTCCGTGCCGCGCGCCACCTCGAGCGGTGCGCCGACAGCAATGGCGATGCGGGCCCCCGGCCACGGCAGCACGAACTTGTCCCAGTGCACCAGCCAGGCGCGCGAGGCCGCGAAGCCCAGCGGCAGCAGCGGCCGGCCGGACATCTGCGCCAGCAGCACAGCACCGGGTTTGCATTTGAAGCGCGGGCCGCGCGGGCCGTCGGGGTTCAGCACCGGCGACACCTGCTCGCGCATCAGGGCCTGGAAGACTTCCTTCATGGCGAGCGCGCCGGTGCGCGTCGATGAGCCGCGCACCACATGGCCGCCCAGGCGCCGCATGATCATGGCGCCCAGCTCGCCATCGCGCGACGGGCTGATGAGAAACCCGGTGCGCAACGGCCGCCCGGCCTGCTGCGACAGCAGGTACCACGCGCAGAACAGGTGGTGCTGGTGCCAATACACGGGCAGGAACGAGGGGTGCCGCGCCAGCACCGCGTCCAGATGCTCAGCGCCGGTTACGACCGTGACCCGGCAGCTGCGCCACCACAGGCGCACCAAGCCGGCCACGAAGGGCGCGGCCACGCGGTACAGCTGCCGGCGCACGAAGCTCAGGCGCTGGCCGGAAATCGAAACCTGGCCGTACAGGCCGCCGCGCAGGCCGCCGTCCCCCGGACCCGGTGCTGCTGAACCGGTCATCACGCCAATGCCCGGGCGAGTGATACCGGGCGCAGGCGCAGACTCGTGACCGGGAGCGCCGTGATCAACCGCACGATCACACGCGGCGCGATGCGCGGCGTACGGCAGTACCAGCGCCGGCCGAGGAAATCCACGCGCCGGCCGCGAACCTGGACCTGCGCGACTTGCGCGAGCGTAGCCCCCGCCGCCTTGAGCGCGGCTTCCTTCGCGGTCCAGATGCCCAGCGCGGCTCGCGGCGTGCGCGCGGCCGAGCACTCCGCCGCATCGAACACGGCGCTCCAGCGCGGCAGCTGCTCCGCCCTGACCAGCGGTTCGAGATCCACGCCGACAGCGCCCGCGCTCGCCAGTGCGCACAGGATCCACGGACCCTCGTGGGCAATGCTGAACTGCGGGAGCCCGGGCGCATGCGGCTGGCCGCACGCCGAGTAGCGCAGCTCGGCGGGTGAGACAGGCCGCCCGGCCGCATCGCTCAGCAGGCGGCAGGCCAGGGCCACGCCGGCGATGGTCCGTGACTGCGCGAGCGCGTCGACGCTCAGGTGCAGCGCGCGCCCCGCGCCGAGGCGCGCGCGCCAGCGCATCCGCAGCGGCGCGGGCAACTGCCTGGGGAGGCGTGAGTAAGCTAGAATGACCCGGTTCATTCTCCAACAATCCTTGGTTTGCCCTGCAGCGTCAACCGCCACCGCCCCGCATGAATGCCACCACGCTGAGCGAGCTGCTGCAATCCAACCGCGGCGCCGACCGCTCCATTACTTATCACGAAGGCGAAACCGAGCAGCGCGTGGTGCGCTACGGCGAACTCCATGAGCGGGCGCTGGGCATCCTGCATCACCTGCAACAGCTGGGCGCCCGGCCAGGCGACCACCTGCTGCTGTTCCTGGCGAACAACGAAGCCTTCATCGACGCGTTCTGGGCCGGGATCCTCGGCGGCATTGTCCCGGTGCCGGTCGCGCCGGGCATCAGCGATGAGCATCGCCATAAGCTGCTGCGCATCGCTGCGCAACTGGGTAAGCCGTTCCTGTACACCGAACGCCGCTTACTCGAGCGCATTCGCCATTTCGCGGATGAACACCAGCAGCAGGCGGCCTATACGCAGCTCGCGCAGCGCGCCTTCGTCACCGACGAGTTGGTGGAGGTGTCGCGCGCCGGCCGCGTCCACGCGGCGCGCCCGGAAGACCCGGCGTTTGTGCAGTATTCCTCGGGCTCGACCAGCTCGCCCAAGGGCGTGGTACTGACGCACGCCAACCTCATGGCCAACATGCGCGGCACCACCGAGGCGGTTCGCTACACCGACCAGGACGTGAGCCTGTCGTGGATGCCCCTCACCCATGACATGGGCCTGATCGGCTTTCACATCTTCCTGCTCGCCAATCGCGTGAACATGCACCAGATGGCCACCGAGCTGTTCGTGCGCCGGCCCGTGCTCTGGCTGCAGGTGGCCGCACGCATCAGGGCGACGCTGCTGTGCTCGCCGAACTTCGGTTACCGGCACTACCTCAAGGTACTGGGCGAGCGTCCACTCACTGACCTGGATCTGGGCAGCGTGCGCCTGATCTTCAACGGCGCCGAACCCATCAGCCTGGCGCTATGCGACGAATTCATGGACCGCTGCGCGCCGGCGCGCCTGGCGCGTAACGCGATGTTCCCGGTGTACGGCCTCGCGGAAGCAAGCGTGGCGGTGAGCTTCCCACCGCTGGGCGCGGCCTATCACGCCAGTCACTTCGACCGGCACCAGCTCAATCCGGGGCAGCGCGTGGCCAGCGTGGCCGCGGGCGAGCGCAGCGCGCTCACGCTGGTCGCGGTGGGCAGCGCGATTCCTTATTGCGAACTGCGCATCGCCGGCGACGGCGACCTGCCGCTCGCCAACGAGTATGTCGGCCACATCCAGATCCGTGGCGCCAACGTCACTGCCGGCTACCTCGACGCTCCAGAGGCCAATGCGGCCGTGCACACGGCCGACGGGTGGCTGCGCACCGGCGACCTGGGGGTCATACACGACGGCGAGCTCTACATCACGGGGCGTCACAAGGAAATCCTGTTCGTCAACGGCCAGAACTACTACCCGCACGACCTGGAAGCAGTGGCGCTCGAAGTTCCGGGGATCGAGCTGGGCAAGATCGTGATCAGCGGCGTGCGCGCGCCCGGTGCCGAGAGCGATCAGCTGGTGGTGTTCGTGCTGAACCGCGGCGAGCTGGCCGATTTTCTGCCACTGGCGCAAGCCGTCGCACGCCGCATCGCCGGGCATGCCGGCCTCGAGGTCGACGCCGTGGTGCCGGTGCGTCGCATCCCCAAGACCACCAGCGGCAAGGTGCAGCGCCACCTGCTCGAAGAAGAGTATCTCGCTGGCGCCAACGATGCCGACCTGGCCGCCCTGCGCGCGCTGGCGGCGCAGCGCGGCGTACTGCTCGACGGCACCAGCACGGTCGAGGCCGAACTCCAGAAAATATGCGATCTTGCGCTCGAAGGACGGCGCATCGGCCCCAATGACAGCCTGTTCGACGTCGGCGTGAGTTCCCTGAAGCTCGTCGGCATGCAGGAGCGCATCGAGCAACGCTGGCCCGGGCTCATCGACGTCACCGATATCTTCGATCATCCAAGCATCGCCGAACTGGCGCGCCTGATCGAGACCCGCGGCGACCGGAGCAGCAAGTAGATGCAGGAAACCTCGACAGTCAATGCGGCCGCGGCGGCGCGGCTCCTGCTGGCGGTGCGCCGCGGCGGGCCGCGGCTGCGCTCGTTGCCGGCGGCGCTGGCCCCGCGGACGCTGGCGGAGGCCTACGCGATCCAGTACGCGCTGCTGCGCGAACTCAACACCAGCATCGCCGGCTGGAAGGCTTCGCTGTTCGATGCCGACAATGGCATCTGCGCGCCGCTCCCCGCCGCCGCGGTGCGCGACGCGCCCGTCTATCTGGTGCCGGGCCGCATGCCCACGCAGGGCAACACGCAGTTCGGCATCGAGGCCGAGATCGCCTTCCGGCTGGGCAACGATCTGCCGCCGCTCGGGCCTGGCGCCCGCTATGAACGCGATGCGGTCCTCGACGCACTGGCCAGCGCCCATGCCGTCATCGAGGTTGTGGTGAGCCGCTACGCCAACAATGAGGCTGTCTCGCGGCTCGAGCAGGTCGCCGACAGCTTCATGAACGAGTTGCTGGTCGTCGGGCCCTCGTGCCCGGCGTGGCGATCGCTCCCGCTGGCGAAACTGCCGCTGGAAGTGCGGGTGGACGGCAAACCCGTGCACCAGGCGCGCGGTGGTCACCCGCTGGGTGACCCGCTCAAGCCGGTGGTCTGGCTTGCCAATCACCTCTCGCAGTTCGGGCAGGGGCTGCGCGCGGGCGAAATCGTCACCACCGGCAGCTGGAACGGGGTGCACACGGTCGGACCGGAACAATCGGTCACGGCCTGGTTCGATGGCCTGGGCTCCGCCATCGTACGATTCTGACTACTGCGGGGGCGCGGCAGCGCCTGGCGGCACCAGTTTCCAGCGCCGGTGAGTCCAGGCCCAGTCTTCCGGAGCGGCGCGCACCAGTGCCTCGACTCGCGCCGCATAGCGCGCCGTGAGGGCCGGCACATCGAGGTTCTCGCCGGCGAGCGCGAGCGGCTCGAAGCGCGTTTCGTAGTGGCCGCGGCGCAGGCGCCGCAGCGCCAGGAAATACACGCTGTAGCCGCCGGCGCGCGCGATCTCGGCCGGGCCCGGAAAGAACGCGGTGTCGCGCCCGAGGAAGCGCAGCCAGATGCGGCCTGGACTCGAGGTGGGCACCTGGTCGGCCACCATGCCGATGGCATGGGCCGTGCCGCGCCGCCGCAGCACTTCGCGCAGCAGACGCTTGCCCGGCACCATGCGCACGCCAAAGCGACCGCGCAGCGCGAGCATCAGGCGGTCGGCGCGCTCACTGTGAGGCGGTTTGTAGGCGGCCAGGAACGGCGCGCCCATGTCGAGCGCCAGCGCTTGCAGCAGCCACTCCCAGTTGCCCTGGTGCGCGGCGAGCACCAGCACCGGATGGCCGCGCGCCAGCTCGGCGTGCAGCAAGGGCATGTCCGGCAGGGCCATGCGCGCGCGCAGCTCGGCGGCTGGCATGAGCGCCACGCGCGGCAACTCGAACAGCACGGCCGCCAGCGAGTCATAGTGGCGGCGCAGCACGCGCCGCCGCGCCGCCGCGTCCAGTTCCGGAAGCGCGGCGCGCAAATTCTCGCGCGCCACCGCCACCCGGTAGCGGAGCACGTCGCGCATCAGGAAAGCGAGCAGGCCGGCCAGCGCGTACATCACCGGCAGTGGCACCCGGGCGAGCGCGCGCAGCCACCAGGCAGGTGCGGGCATATCCTTGGTAGAATTCACGCTGCGCACACTCTAGCAGCGCCCGCCGCGGGCGCGGAGAACCCCATGCTCTGGATCAAGTGCTTTCACGTGCTGGGCGTCATGGCCTGGCTCACCGGCATCTTTTACCTGCCGCGCATCTTCGTGCATTACGCGGAAGGAAGCGCCGCCGGTGAAGACGTGCGGCGCCTGGTGATCATGGCGGGTCGCCTCTACGGCTTCATGACGCTGATGTCGCTGGTGGCGATGAGCCTGGGGGTCTGGCTGTGGCAGGCATACGGCTATTCGGGTACCTGGCTGCAGATCAAGCTGCTGCTGGTCGTAGGGCTGATCGGCTATCACCTGGCCTGCCGCCACTTCGTGCAGCGGATGCGCGCCGGGGCCGCGCTTCCTCGCGGACTGGTGCTGCGTTTTTTCAACGAAGGCGCGCTGCTGCTGGTCGTCCCCATACTGATCATGGCGATCGTCAAGCCGTCTGGCTGAACAGCTGTCGCTCGGGGCTGCGCCGTGCGAGGCGCGCGTCGAAGGCCATGCAGATGTTGCGCAGGAACCCCCTGCCCGCCTCGGTCACGCGGCACCCCTGCCCGTCGAGTTCCACCAGGCCGTCGGCCGCGAACTCGGCCAGCCGCGCAGGGATATCGTCGAGGAAAGGCGTGGCGTCGGGCCCCACCCACTGCGTCTCCATGCGCGTCATCAGATTGAGGATATGCCGGCGCAACACCTGGTCCTCGGCGTCAAGCACGTGGCCGCGGTGGATCGGCAGCTCGCGCTTCGCGATGCGCTCATGGTATTGCTGGAGGTCTTTTTCGTTCTGCACGAAGGCGTCGACCGCATCGCCGATGGCCGAGACGCCCAGGCCCAGGAGCGGCCGCGTGAACGCGTCGGTATAGCCCATGAAATTACGGTGCATGGTGCCGGCGCGCGCCGCCTGCCACAGGCTGTCGGTGGGCAGCGCGAAATGATCCAGGCCGATTTCCCGGTAGCCGGCGGCTTCGAGCCGCTCGCGGCCGCGCTCGTAGAGCTCGCGTTTGGGCCGGCCCTCGGGCAGGTCGATCTCGGTGAAACGGCGCTGCCCGGGCTTGATCCACGGCACGTGGGCGTAACCGTAGAGCGCAATGCGGTCGGGCCGCAGCTCGCACACGGCGTCCATCGTCATGTTGATGCTGTCCGGGGTCTGGAAGGGCAGCCCATAGATAAGGTCGAAATTGACGCTGCTGAAGCCCACGGCGCGCGCTCGCTCGGTCACCGTGCGCACCTGCTCCACGCTCTGCACGCGATTGACGATGTCCTGCACCTTGGGGTCGAAGTCCTGTACGCCGAGGCTGATGCGGTGGAAGCCGTGCTGCGCGAGCAGGGCGAGCTGTTCGGGCGTGGTCACGCGCGGGTCGACCTCGATCGAGAGCGATGCCCCGGGGCGCAGGCGCGAGGCAGACAGGATCCCGCCCACCAGCGCGTCGAGCTCCGCGGGGTCGAGAAAGGTCGGCGTGCCGCCGCCCAGGTGCAGTTCCCCCAACTCGAGCCGCTCGACGCCCAGTCGCTCGCGATACAGCGCGTACTCGGTCAGCACCGCCTGCAGGTACGGCATGATGATGGTGTGCGTGCGGGTGACGCGCGTATTGCAGCCGCAGAAAGTGCACAGCGCGCGGCAGAACGGCACGTGCACGTAGATCGACGCGCCCGGACCCTCGGCGCTGCTCTGCCGGAGCGCTGCGCCCACGTGAGCGAGCCATTGCGCCTCGGTCGGCGTGTCTTCCCAGTAAGGCACGGTTGGATAGCTGGTGTAGCGTGGCCCGGCGACATCGTACTTGGCGAGCCGCGCGCTCTGTTGTGCCGCGTTCATGAAAACATTTCCCGCTGGATCTTCAGCACCAGCCGCACGTTGTCCTCCGGCGTGTGCTGCAGCACGCCGTGGCCGAGCCCGCAGACCCAGGCGGCGCGCGCGGCTGCCGGCAGCGTCAGCACCTTGCTGAAGACGCCGCGCACACGCGCCTCCAGATCCGCGGCCGGCAGATGGAGCCACTCCGGATCAAGATTGCCCTGCAGGCACCAGCGCGGCGTCTCCCGCCGCAGCGTGTCGGCAAGGTCGTGCCGCCAGTCCACGCCCAGGCACTGGATGGGGAGCGGCTCGAGTGCACGCCAGTGCGCCGGGCCAGTGTCGCGCGAGTAGTAGATCAGCGGCGTGTCCGGACAGGCGGCGCGAAAGCGCGCCACCACCGCAGCGAGCGGCGCCACCGCATGGCGCGCGAACTGCGCCGCATCGAGCGAGCCGGCGGCGGTATCGAACACCGCCACGCAATCGGCGCCCGCCTTCGCCTGCAGCACCATGTTGCCGGCCAGCAGCTCGCTCAGGCGTTCGCAGAACCCGGCGTAGAGCCCGTCATCAAGGCCCAGCAGCCCCTGGCGCGTGAAGCCCTCGTGGGAGCCGGCCACCGCGTAGGCGTAGAGCGTGAACGGCCCGCCCACGAACCCGATCAGCGCCCGCTCCCTGCCAAGCCGCGGGCGCAGCATGCGGATGGCTTCAGCCTGGAATTCCATATCGTTGGCGGCCGCACAACCTCCCCGCAGGCGCGGCAGGTCAGCGCTGCTGCGCAGGTACCAATCGAGCTTCGGCCCCGGTTCGTAGCGCAGGCCCATGCCCATCGCCTCGAGCGGAAACAGCAGATCCGAGAACAGGATTGCGGCATCAAACCCGAAATCGTCGATCGGCCCCATGGTGACTTCGGTCGCCAGCTCGGGCTGTTTGCACAACGCGATGAACTCGTGGCGCGCGCGCAGCGCCTGGTAGTGCTTGTGGTAGCGTCCCGCCTGGCGCATGAACCACACCGGCGGCCGGCCCGTATTACGCCGCGCCAGCGCCGCGCCCAACAGAGTTTCACTCACGAATCACCTCGGTCAGCAGATACCCAACGCCGCGGATGCTGCGGATCACGCGCGGCTCGTCCGCATCCGGCTCGACGAGCTTGCGGAGCCGGACGATGAAATTATCGACCGTGCGCGAGGTCGGAAACTCATCGGCCGACCAGGCCTTGTCCAGGATCTCATCCCGGCTCACGGCCTTGCCGGCCCGGCTGGCCAGGAGCCGCAGCACCGCGCATTCCTTGTGCGTCAGCGCATGACTCACGCCCGCCACCTCGGCGCTGAAGCGCTCGAAGTCGACGCGCGCGCGGCCGATGCGCACCACGCCGCGCATCTCGCCGGGCAATTCGACCAGCTCCTGGGCGCGCTTGAGGCAGTTGTGGATGCGCAGCAGGAGTTCGCGAAAGTGGAACGGCTTGGTCAGGTAGTCGTCGGCGCCGAGCTCCAGCCCGCGCACGCGTTCTTCCGGGTTGCCGTGCGCGGTCAGGAAGATGATGGCGCTCTGCGGCACGGCTGCGCGCAGCTCCCCGGCCAGCTCGAAACCGTTGCCGTCCGGAAGGCCGACATCGAGGAGCGTGAGCTGCGGCGCCTGCGCACGCCAGGCCAGGCGGGCGCGCGCGGCGGACGGGGCCAGCGTGACCCGGTAGCCTGCGCCCTGCAGGCGCTCGGCCAGCGTCTCCCCGACGTTGCGCTCATCCTCGACCACCAGCACGTGCGCGCCCGTGTTCATGGTGCCGCGCTCTCGCGGCTCGCGGCGAAATACAGTTCGGCGCGGAAGCCGTTGCCGGGCGAGCTGTGGAATTCGGCGCGCCCGCCCATGCGCTGCATCAGCGCACGCACCAGGTACAGGCCGACACCGCTCCCGCCCGAGCCGGCACCACGGCCGAACAGCCGCCCGAGCTGCGGGCCCTCTACGGCGCTGCCCGCGCCGTCGTCGTGGTATTCGATGACCACCTGCTCGCCGCGCGCGCGCGCAGCGACGCTCACCTGCACGCGCTCGAGCTGCGCGTGCCGCACCGAGTTCTCGACCAGGTTGCGCAGGATCATTTGCACCGCGGCCGCGTCGGCAAGGATCGGCGGCAACGACTCATCGAGCTGGAGCCGCAATTCGAGTCGCTCGCCATGCGCCGCACCGATCGGGGTCAGGGTGCGCTTCAGCCAGCTGTGCAGGGGCACGGACTGCTCCGCAAGCGGCCCGCCGCCCTCAATGCGCGCGAGTTCGAGAGTCTTGTCGATCTGCGATTCCAGCCGGCTCGAATCCTCGAGGAGTCGCCGCGCCAGCTCGACACGCTGATCGCCCTCGGCAATCGCCTCGGCCTGCAAGCGGATGCTGGTGAGCGGGGTGCGCAGTTCATGCGTCACCGCGGCGAAGAACGCCTGCATGCCGCGCGCGCGGCGGCTCTCGCGCCAGTAGAGCCAGGCGAGCACCGCCGTGACGGCCAGCAGCAGCATCAGGAACAGGCTGGACTCGCCGACCACCATCCGCCGGGTACTGGCCCATTGCGCGGCCACGGCGCTGTCGGCGCTGCCGGCGAGCGATTGCAGCTCGCCAATCTGTCGCGCCTGGCGGATGACCAGCGTGACCCACCAGGCGCCGAGGCTGAGCACCAGCACGATCCACAGCGCCGCAAGCGCAGCGATCAGCCGCGCGCGTCGCACCGGCATGACGCTCATACTTCCCTGCCCGGCCTTGACGTTCACGTACGCAACCACTCCCGCCAATGATGTACGGAGGGAAACACGCTGAAATCCGCGATGCCTGCGCGCCGCAGCGCCTCGGCGGTCTTGCCAGGCCCGCAGGCGTGCTGACATCCCGCCGCCACCTGCACCCGGCCGCGCTCGAACTGTACGCCACTGTGCCACCAGACCTGCAGCGCATCGCCGGGCGTCTGCCCGGCAGGTTGCGCGTGACGATAGGTCGCCAGCACCGGCACCGCGCCCCAGCCGGCTGCGGCTTCTTCGTTGGTCAGCGCCAGCCATTGGCGCGCAGGCGGCAGCGCCAGGAGCGGCGCTGCGATCGTCGGGCGGAGCGCGGCGAACCCCAGCGACTCGGCGCAGCCTTCCACCCAGACGCCGCGCGCAGCGAGCGCAAACCAGCTCTCGGTGCCCGACACCCAGATGTGCGGGCAGCGATTCACCTGCGCCGCGCCGAGCTGCGGGAGCGCGCGACGGTGCGCGATGAAGGCGGCCCCGCACGAAGCGAGACGCTGCGCGCATTCGGCCGCGGCAGTCTCGATCGCAACCGGCTCGGGCGCCGGCTGTGTGCTGCCGTCCCAGGGACGGAGCGGTGCGCGCGGCGGCGGCGGCAGGACCCAGCGCTGTTGCGGGTCCAGGGCGCCGTTGGCATCCGCGTCGCGCACATACAGGATTGATCCCAGGCCCTCGACCTGCACCTGCGTCGCACCGAACCGCTGGTGGCAGCCGCCGCCGCGCTCGGCCAGCAGTGCGCGCTCGGCGCTGATGGCCGTGCGCGTCGTGGCGTCGTCGATAGCGGCCAGGATCGCGCGGGTACGCGCGTCATCGGCGCGACATTCGATCGCCAGCGCGCCCTGCGCCGGCGCCGCCGGGCACAGCGTCAACGGCAGGAGCATGCGCGGAAGCCCGGCAAGCAGTTCGCGCAGCACGGCCGCGGCGCCGACCGCCTCGTCCTGCCACAGGCGCGAGAGGCCGGCGAAGGCGAGAATCACGCCATCGAGCTGCCGCTCGCTGCCGCGCGGCTCGCGCAGGCGCTTCAGGCGCGTATCCACGTTGCCCCGCAGCTCACACAGCTCCACGCGCGGCGCGCCCGGGAGCGCGCGTGCGAGGAACGATGGCACGAAGGCCTGGCGGCGCGGCGAGGAACTGCCGATGCGCAGCGTCGCGCCGCGTGCGGCGAGTTGCGGCGCGTCGGCGGCAAAGAACACAATATCGCGCGGATTTTCGCGCGCCGGCACCGCGCCGAGATGGAGTGCCGCGGGCCGCTCGAGGCTAAGATCCTTGTAGGAATGCACGGTCAGGTCGACCGTGCCCTCGCGCAACGCGGCGTCGATCTCCGCGGTGAAGAATTCCTTGCCGTCGACCTGCGAGAGCGGAATATCGGTGATGCGATCACCGCGCGTATCGATGCCGACCAGCTCGACCACGAGCCCCGGGTGGAGACGCTCGAGCAGGGCCGCAACGGCAGCGCTCTGTGCCCGTGCCAGCAATGAACGGCGAGTGCCTAGCCGTAACGGCCGCTGCGACATCCGGATCGAACCCCTGTGAGGAAGGTCAGGGGCTAATAGTGGCAAATGCGGCGAGATCTTCCCAGCCGTGCGCCTGCGTGGCGCTCGGTCCGAGCGAGCGCAGCACCGCCTTTTCGACACAGGCCCGGCGCGCGCGCGCCAGCTGCACACTGCGCAGGTCGGACTGCGCGCGCAGCATGTCGAACAGCGCGGTGAGGCTGGTCAGGCCGGCGACGCCAGCCCAACCGGCGTCGCACGACTCGCCGAGGCCCAGATGTACGATGCGCCCGCCGTGCGGCTGGCGCGCCTGCCAGGCCGCGATGCGCCCCGCGTCGCGCGCGGCATCGGCCGGCACGCACAGCACCACGTCGCCGGCTCTCGACCAGGCCTCCAGCTCGGCTTCGGCGCTGGCTTCGAGCACACGGCAGACCCGGTTCGGACTGCGCTCCTGCACCAGCCGCGCCAGTTCATGCGTACGATCCTTGGAGCGGTTCCAAAGCAGCAGTTCCCGGGTTTCGAGCCAGGGAGCCACCGCCTGCGCAAGCTGCCCGGCACCCACGAGCAAGGTCGGCCCGCCGGTCGCGGCGCCCAGCAGGCGTCGAACCTGCGAACCGTAGGAGGCGCTGCCGAGGCTCGAGAGCTGTCCGGCGCGGACTTCCTTCGTATCCTTGAAGAGCAGTTGCACCCAGCTGTCGAGCTGGCGCGAAAGCAGGCCCGGCACGGCGCTGAATGCCCGCCACGATTCCTTGATCTGCCCGAATATTTCGGTTTCGCCAGCCAGGCGGCTTTCCAGTCCGCAGGCGAACCGCAGCAGGAAGGCATAGGCCTCGGCCCCGGCGAAGCCCTGCGCGCGCGCCGCCAGGGGCAACCGCGCCACGATCTGCGCGCGTGCCTCGCGCCCTGAGGCGACCACGACCACGCGCTGGCAGGTGGCGATGACCCAGGCCTGCTGGAGTCCGGCGGCGGCCGCGAGGTCGGCCGGCTGCAGCTGGAAACCAGTGGCATCGAAGTGCAGGACCTGAAGTTCAGGCAGTTTCATGACCCGAAGGCTAGTCGTGGGCATCCGCCACTGTGTCACGGGTGCGTCACGGGGCCGCCCGGGCCGCTCGCAATGGTGAAATACCACACAAGAACAGGGCCTTGGGCCCGCCTGCCGGAACTGAGACGGGGGTTCATATCCCTATGTCAACCAGGCGCTAGATTCCGACCCCAAATGGGTCGTTCTGGTCTTGTTCGGGTGGATTGCGCTCATGCCTTCCTGAAGCCGTGGGTGCGGGCGTTGTTCGCCGCGGCGCTGCTCGCAAGTGGCCGCGCCCACGCGGGTTGCATCGACCTGCCTTTTCCCGATCTGCTCCCCCTGGAAGCCCTGGAGGACGCGGATGCCAGCCAGGCGCTCGCCAGGGCACGCTTGCTGATCGGCGCAAGCCGGCACGACAGCGCGACCGCACCACTCCGTCTCGCTGCCCTGTACGCCATCGCCGCGCAGAGCAGCAGCATCCTCGAACTCGATGCCGACGCCCGAGCCGCCGCCGCCAGCGGCCTGGC
The DNA here is from genome assembly GCA_025357915.1 of Gammaproteobacteria bacterium. Lineage (GTDB taxonomy): Bacteria > Pseudomonadota > Gammaproteobacteria > Steroidobacterales > Steroidobacteraceae > FEN-1191. The sequence continues at coordinate 3,800 of JANYLH010000041.1, read as the reverse complement.
ACTCGCCCCGCCGGGCGACGATCCCGTCTATCTGAGTCTGCTTGCCACGTACGCCGAGACTGTCTATGACACGGCGGGGCTCGAGCGCGAGACCGCCAAACTGGCGGCAGCCGCGGCGCGACAACCCGCCCGTTCGCAGGCCAACGTCTGCCTGCTGACGACACTGGGCTGGCTGCAGCACCGTCTCAATCAGGATGACCTGGCCGTGGGCACGTTGACCCGCGCCTATCGCCAGAGCAGCCTGGCCAACCTCGGACGCCAGCGCGCACTCGCCGCCGAAGCGCTGGCCACGGTCATGGACGGCATGGGCGATTTCGACCGGGCGCTGGACCTGACGGGCGAGACCATCAATTGGGAACAGTCGCAGCACGCCAGCCAGATGCTTTCCGGCACGCGTTACGCGCGCGGCATGGTGCTGCTCGGCAAGGGCGACTACGGCGCGGCACTGTCCGAGTTCGACGAGGTGCGGCGCCTTGGCCGGCAGATCGCGGACCACCAGGGCGTGGCGTTCGCAGACCTGCGGATCTGCGAAGCGCGGATCAGGCTCGGCCAGAGCGCCGCGGGCCGCGCCTCATGCGAGGCCGCACAGGCCCGGTTCGCCGCCGCCGGCGTTACACAGATGGTCAAGGAATCGCGCGCCCTGCTGGCGCACGCGGATCTCGATGAGGGCCGGAGCGCCACCGCGCTGGCGACTCTGAACCAGGTGCTGGATCACCACGGGGCCGATATCGTGCCGCGCTGGGTGCCGGAACTCTACGAGTTGCGCGCCCGCGCCAACGCCGCAACCCATGACTATCGTGCCGCCTACGCCGACCTGCTTGAATATGTGCAGCGTGCGCGCGCCGCCAACGAGGCCGACCGCGCCCGGAGCGGGAGTGTGCTGCGCGCGCGCTTTCGCGTCGACTACGAGATCGAACGCAATGCTGCCCTGCAGCGTGAGCTGGCACTCACCCGCGAGCGTTCCGACCTGCAGCGCAACCAGCTGGAGCGGCGCACCGGGGTGCTGGTGGTCGGTGCCGCCCTGATCCTGCTGCTCAGCTACCTGTTGCTGGCCAACCGGGGGTATCGGCGCGAGCTGCAGCGCCTCGCCACCGAAGACAGCCTGACACGGCTACCGAACCGCCGCCGCACCGCAGAACTGGCGACAGCGGCACTGGCCGAGGCCGTGGCCGGGCACCAGCCGCTGACCATCGCGCTCATAGACCTCGACCATTTCAAGTTGATCAACGACGCCTGCGGTCACGCCGTGGGTGATCGCGTGCTCATGGAACTGGCCGTGATCAGTCGCACCCTGCTGCGCGGCGGCGAGGTCCTGGGACGCTGGGGCGGAGAGGAGTTCCTGATGCTGCTGCCAGCGCAACCGCTCGATCTCGCGCTGGCGCGCGTCGAGGCGCTGCGCACGGCGGCGCTCGAAATCGCACTGCCGCAATCCGCCCTGGCCGCCGGCCTGCGCGTCAGCCTGAGCGCGGGCATGGCCACCAGCTACGAGGGCGCGAGCTCGCTCGATGAAATCATCGCGCGCGCCGACGTCGCGCTCTATGAAGCCAAGAAGCACGGTCGCAATCTGGTGCGGGTCGCCGACGAGAGCCTGCAGGCCAGCACCACCGCGATACGCCGGGCACTGCGCGCACGCTGAAGGGCAGCGCCCAAACCCCGGACTTGATGTTGCCCGGCAGCAACCGATTGTGGGTGTGCTGGGGAATTTCCGCGCGAGCTCAATCCTCCGCCCCGCGCCGGTTCGGGCAACCCGACCGCTATGTGCGCTGTAAGACATTAGGCACCGGGAAGGGGTACCATCGGGCGTGAATGTTCATGCTGCAATACCGCAGAGCAACCGAAAGCAAGCCAAGTTGAAACCAACCAAGCCATTGCTTCAGCCACTGGATAATCACTTGCTGGCGTCGCTCCCGCTGCCTGCGCGCGAGCGGCTCTTCCCTCATCTGGAAGCCGTGTCATTGTCTTTGGGCGAGGTGATCTACGAGTCTGGAAGTCGACTGCGTCATGTCTACTTTCCCACCAACTGCATCATTTCACTGCTTTATGTGCTGGAAAATGGCTCTTCAGCCGAGATCGCCGTAGTCGGCAACGAGGGTGTCGTTGGTATCGCCCTGTTCATGGGTGGAGAGACAACGCCGAGCCGCGCGCTTGTGCAGAGCGCGGGGATTGCCTTAAAGCTCAAGAGCCAATTGCTGAAGGATGAGTTCAATCGTTCTGCGGAAATGCAGCACCTGTTGTTGCGATATACGCAAGCGCTGCTGACGCAAATGGCCCAGACGGCGGTGTGCAATCGCCATCATTCGGTCGATCAGCAATTGTGCCGCTGGCTGCTGCTCAGTCTCGACCGACTGCGAACAGACACTTTGAAGATGACCCAGGAACTGATTGCCAACATGCTGGGCGTGCGGCGCGAAGGAGTCACCGAAGCGGCGGGTAAGCTGCAGCATGACGGTCTTATTAACTACTGCCGCGGGAAAATCACCGTGATCGACCGGCCTGGGCTCGAAAGGCGCGCCTGTGAGTGCTACGCCGTGGTCAAGAAAGAAACCGACCGCCTGCTGCCCCACGTCATCGAACAACCCCGGGTGTAGCGGCGCCGCTGATCCCCTCAACGGGTCCGTGAGCCGCTCGCGGCACGATGTTTCGCATCAACGCGCCCAAGGTCACATCGCAACGACTTGCAGCGCGTAAGCCCGCCGGGCGGCTTACAGGCGCCCACAACGACACCGTGGCGCGCAGCCTGTTTCGTTAGCCTGTGTACGAGGGCGCACGGTGAGTACCCGCTGGAGGGATCACAGTCATCAGAAGCCCGCAGCAGTCCGTATCAGCAAATGTGTGCGCGAGTTCGGTCCTGCAAAGTTCCCGGATACCTCGCCAACGGAGTACCAGATGTCAGCCACACCACACTTTCGCTCGGACCGGGCGATGCCACCCGCGCCCTTGGTACCCTGGACATTTGATCTCAGTCGCGTAGACGGACTCTCCGCTGATGCCCTCGAAATGCACCTGGGCCTGTATGCGAAGTACATCAAGGAAGCCAACGCGGTGATCGAGCAGCTGCAGGAATTCCCGCGCAGTCACACGCCGTCGGCAGCGGAGCGGCTGCGGCATGACGGGTTGGTGCGACGTTGTGCCTTTGAGCACAATGGTGTCCGCCTGCACGAATCGTTCTTCGAGGCGCTCAGCGGGCCGGGCAAAGGGCCGTCAGCGGGCGGCGTATTCTCGGAAGCGGTGGAATCGAGTTTCGGCGGCTTCGAGCTCTGGAAAGCGGACGTAACGGAATTGGCTAACACCCGTGGCGTCGGCGATGCCAGCTGGCGACCCGACGACGACGTGGTGCCGACAACGGAAGTGTTACTCAACCCATCTGGCAGCCCGTGGACTCAGCCGATACGACCGGCTATGACTGTCGGTGAGCTGGTCTGCGACCCGGCCATCACGCCCTGGGAAGTGGTGACAGGGACCACGCTGCGTTCCCGCTATGTTCTGGAGGAGGTCATCGGCAGCGGCGGCGACTCGATCGTTTTCCGAGGCCGGGACCTGCATCGCGAGGCGCCCGATGAAGCAGCCGTCGGGTCCCTGGCGATCAAGGTGCTGCGCTCCGATCAACTCGGCAACGCCCATGCCCTGACCCGTCTCAAGCGCTCGTTCCGCCAGATGCAGGGCCTGGCACACGTCGGCATCGCCCGCGTGTTCGACCTGGATCATCACGGCGATTCGTGGTTCATGACCATGGAGCTGGTGGCGGGACCAAGCCTGCACGCGCTGCTGCAGCAACCCATCAGCAATGCCAATGCGATCAA
>JANYLH010000037.1 GCA_025357915.1 Gammaproteobacteria bacterium | reverse complement strand
CCAGCGTTTGCTGCAGCCGATGCATGGCGCGCGAGAACGGGCTGAGCCGCGCCCAGGCCTCGCTCGTCCAGTAGAAGGACTCTGGGTCATCGAGCGGATCGGTGAGCCGCTGGTCACGGTGGTGAATCAGGTGCAACCTTTCGTAGCGCACGTACGGCAACCACAATGACAGCGGCACGATCGCCAGCAGCCGGTTGAGCGCGGCCCAGCGGGTCGGGTGACCGTGGAGAATTTCGTGCTGCAGCGAGCTGTGCAGCGTGAGCAACGCCACGGCGACGGGCGCGACGATCACAAGTGGCCAATGAGCGTAGGCGTGCGTGATCGCCAGCCACCCGGCATAGGTGGCCAGGATCAGCGCGACCGTGGGCACTTCCACCGCAGCCGCTGGTGCGCTGGCGGCCTGCACTCCCGGTACTTCCGGATCGGCAACGACTTCCCTCAACTCCCGACCTCCGACTCTAGGCAACATGAGCGGCCCGGCACACCCGCCGCTCCACCAGGCCCATGGCATCATAGAGGAGAACGGCCATCAGGCCGGTTACCAGACCGCCTTGCAGGATGAACGCCGTATTGCTGGACAGGAGCCCGGCGATGATCACCTCGCCGAGCCCCCTGGCGGCCACCGTGGAACCGATCGTCGCGGTACCCACGCTGATGACCAGGGATAATCGCACACCTTCCAGGATCAGTGGCATCGCCATCGGCAGTTCCACCTCAAGCAGGCGCTGGCGCGCGCTCATGCCCATGCCGCTGGCGGCCTCGAGCAGTTCACTCGTGCAACCCTGCAGCCCGGCGATCGTGTTCTCGAAGATCGGCAGCAGGCCATAGGCGAACAGCGCGATCAGCGTCGGTTTCACGCCGAACCCGACCAGCGGCACCGCAACGGCGAGTACCGCCACCGGAGGAAAGGTCTGGCCGATATTCACCAACGCCCGCGAGAGCGGCAGGAACTCGGCGCCGCTTTGGCGCGTGACCAGGATGCCGAGCCCGACCGCCACGATGGTGCTGGCGACCGCGGCGGCGCACACCGTTGCGAGGTGCGCCAGCGTGAGCGTCAGCAGGTTGCCCTGATCGTAGATCGGCGGCGCGCCGTATTGCGTCAGCGGTGCGAACAGCGCTGCGAAGGCCTGCGGCCGCAGCAGGAAGGCCGCCAGCAGGCCCAGCGCGGCTACACGGAGGAGCGTGGCGGCGCGCGGCATCACTCCGGCCTGCCATGCGCGAGTATGGCCGCCACGGTGAGCGAACCTCGCGGCGCGCCGCGCTCATCCACGACCTGGGCCGACTCGGCGCCGTGCCAGAGAATTTCCGACAGCGCATCGCGCAGCGAAGCGGAGGCGGCGATCGTCGGACCGCCGGCACTGCCCGGTGTGGCGATCTGTCCCGCAGTCGTCAGCGACAGGAGCCGCAGCGCCCGATCGGCGAGGCCGGTCATCCGCGCAACCAGGGAATCAGCGGGCCGCGTGAGGAGCGCTGCGGGACGATCGTACTGCAGCACGCGGCCCTGGCTCATCACCGCGACGCGCTGACCGAGCCGGAAGGCTTCGTCTATGTCGTGCGTCACCAGCACGATGGTTGTGCCGAAGCGGCGTTGGATATCGAGCAGGTCGTCCTGCGCCTTGCTGCGGATGATCGGGTCGAGCGCGCCGAAAGGCTCATCCATCAGCAGCACGGATGGCTCGGCGGCCAGGGCGCGCGCCACACCGACACGCTGTTGCTGTCCCCCCGAGAGCTGGTGCGGGTACTTGCCCGCGTACTCGGCCGGGTCGAGCTGGAAGGCTCGCAGCAGTTCCGCGACCCGCGCGCCGATGCGCAGCTCGGACCAGCCGAGCAGGTGGGGCACGGTCGCGATGTTCTGCGCCACGGTGCGATGCGGGAACAGCCCGTGTCCCTGGATCGCGTAGCCGATCCGGCGTCGCAGCAGGTGCGCGGGTTCGCTGCGCGTGTCCTTGCCATCGATCAATACGCGGCCGCTGCTGGGCTCAACCAGGCGGTTGATCATGCGCAGCAGCGTCGATTTGCCAGATCCCGAAGTACCAACGATCACCGTGATCGTGTTGCGTTCGACCTCCATCGACACGGCGTCGACTACGGTGGTCGCCCCGTACTGCTTACTCAGGTTCTCGATTCTGATCATGGCGGTATCCGATCCAGGGTTTCCACCAGCGCGTCCAGCAGCACCGAAGCGGCGAATGCCATCGCCACCGTGGGAATCGCGCCCAGCAGCACCAGGTCGATCGCGGTCTGCCCGATCCCCTGGAAGACGAAAGCGCCGAGCCCGCCGGCGCCGATCAGCGCCGCTATGGTCACCATGCCGATGTTCTGCACCAGCACGATGCGCACGCCCGAGAGGATCACCGGCAGGGCGAGCGGGAGTTCGATCCGGGCCAGGACCTGTCCGGGAGTCATGCCCATGCCCCGCGCGGCTTCGACTGCGGCCGATGAGACCCGCTTCAACCCGACGACCGTGTTGGCGACGATCGGCAGCAGCGAGTACAGGAACAGGGCAATAACCGCCGGCGCGGCGCCGATGCCGCGAATGCCCAATTGCGCAGCCAGCGGGACCGCGGCGGCGAGCGCCGCGAGCGGCGCCATGAGGATCCCGAACAGCGCTATCGAGGGAATCGTCTGGATCATGTTCAGCGCGCCGAGCGTGCCCGCACGCAGCCGCGGCACGCGGTGGCAGAGGATCCCGAGCGGCAGGGCGATGATGAGGGCCGCGCCGAGCGAGCCGAGCGCCAGCCACAGGTGCACGTGCAGTTCGCGCGCAAAGCGCCCGGCATTGACGGCGTACTCGCGCATGATCGACAGTTGGTCAAAGACGCCGTGGCCGAGCGCGAAACCGGCAGCGACGGCGCACAGGACCAGCAGCAGTACGCGCGTGAGCGGGCGCGGGCGCAGCCGCGTAAGGGCATCGGTCGCCATCAACACCAGGGTCGCCAGCAACAGCCAGCCGCCGGCGCCCGGGGCCACGCGCACCACGCGGTTTCCCGGAGGCGTGAGCGCCGTGCCGGCCATGGCGATCGCGAAAGCCACCACCGCGATGCCGACCAGCGCCACGATAAAGCGGGTTTTCGCATGCCCAACGCCAAGCGCGGTGACGACGGCCAGAATCAGCGTCGCCACGCAGGCGTACGCGGCCGGCGCGGGCAGGGCAGCAAACAGGCCGAGCGGGTCGCCGGGCAGGATGCGGTTGTGCTTGAACACAACGAACGGCAGGAAGGCGAGCGCGGCGGCTCCGGCCACCGTGAGCAGCACGCCGAGCCGATCGATGCGGGCGGCTCGCCTCATCTATTGCACGAATCCCTGCGCGCGCAGGTAATCCGCGGCGACAACCTGCGCCGATTCGCCGTCGATCTGCACCCGCGCGTTGAGCCTGCGCAGCGTGTCGCTGTCCAGACTCGCCATCAAGGGCTTGATGATGCCCGTCAATTGCGGATACGCCCTGAGCACGGCTTCGCGCACGATGGGGACCGGCGCGTAGATGGGCTGGTTGTGCCGGTCATCCTCCAGCAATACGAGCTGCGCCGCGACGATGCCGCCGTCCGTCCCGTACACCATGGCGGTGTTGATGTCGTTGGTGCGGGCCGCCGCGGCGCCAATCGTTGCCGAGGTCTCACCGCCCGCGAGCACGATCAGCTGGTTGGGACGCATCCTGAAGCCATAGGTCTTCTCGAGGGAGCGCAGCGTACCGGCGTTGGCGAATTCGGCCGAGCAAGCCAGAACCACAGGGCCGCCAGCGTTGACCCAGCGCGCGAAGTCGCTCATGGTCTTCAGGTGATTGCTTGCGGCCACGTCGCTCCGCACGGCCAGTGCCCAGGCATTGCTGGCGTTCGCGGGCGTGAGCCACACGATCCGGTTGGCGGCATAGTCGAGCCGGGCACCCAGCGCGTAGCCTTGCTGCAGGTCCTTCCAGGCAGGATCGTTCGCCACGTTAAAGAAGAAGCCAGCGTTGCCCGTGTACTCGATATAAAGGTCGATCTCGCCCTCAAGCAGCGCCTTGCGCACCACCGGGGTCGCGCCGAGCGTCATGCGGTCGACGGTCGGGACGCCGCGCGCGTCCAGCATCAGGCGGATCATCTGGCCGATCATCGCCGACTCGCTCGACAGCTTTGAGGAGACGACGACAGCGGCGTTGAGCGGCGCGACGGCAAAGAATGCCAGGCCGACGCTTGCCAGTAACCACTTCAGTATGCGGCTCATCGCGTTACGTTGTCGGTTGCTGCCCCCTGCGTCAAGCCCCGCGGCGTGTCGCCGTTCGCATTAGGCTTTATTATGGTCAGCACCCATGAACGCAACCGCGACCTCCAGCCTGCAACCTGCGCGTGACGCGCGCCAGTCCGCCGGCCGCTATTCGGGCTGGCGCCTGTTTCTCGAGGGCCTCACCGGCCAGCGCGGCTGGCCCCAGGCCTGGGCGAAGGCGACGCCTCGACCGCGCTACCGCGTGGTCGTGGTCGGCGGCGGCGGGCAGGGCCTGGCCACGGCGTATTACCTGGCCAGCGAGTTCGGCATCACGGATGTCGCAGTCGTGGAACGCGGGCCAATCGGACTGGGCAACGTCGGGCGCAACACCACCATCATCCGCTCCAACTATTTCCGCCCCGAGAACGTGCGCTTCTACGATTACTCGCTCAGGCTGTGGGCAGGCCTCGAGCGGCGGCTGAATTTCAACGCCATGGTCAGCCAGCGCGGTACGCTCAACCTGTTTCACACCGAGGCGCAACGCGATCTGTTCACGCGCCGCGCCAACCAGATGCGGCTCCTGGGTGTCGACGCCGAAGCGGTGAGCCGTGGGGCGGTGCGGGCGCTGGTGCCGCTCGTCGATCTCGACAATGGCCGCTACCCCGTGCTGGGTGGGTTCCTGCAACGCCGTGGCGGCACGGTGCGACATGACGCCGTGGCCTGGGGTTACGCGCGGGCGGCGTCGGCAGCGGGCGTCGATATCATCGAGAACCGCGAGGTCACGGGTATCCACCGTGATGGCAAGCGCGTGATCGGCGTCGAGACCACGCGTGGCGCCATTGCCGCGGATACGGTCTGCCTTGCCGTGGCCGGCCACTCCTCGCACCTGGCGGCGATGGCGGGGCTCCGCTTGCCAATCGAGAGCCATGTACTGCAGGCCTTCGTGACGGAAAGCGTCAAGCCCCTGCTGGACGTTGTGCTCACCTACGGGGCCGGGCATTTCTACGTCAGCCAGTCGGATCGCGGTGGCCTGGTGTACGGCGGCGCCATAGACGGCTACAACAGCTACGCCCAGCGTGGCACGCTGCCGATGGCGGAAGAGGTGGCCGCAGCGGCGCTGACGCTGATGCCCGCTCTGGCGCGGCTCAGGGTGTTGCGGCAATGGGGCGGCGTGGTCGACATGAGCATGGACGGTTCGCCGCTGATATCGCGTACGCCACTCGACGGACTGATCCTCAATGGCGGCTGGTGCTACGGCGGCTTCAAGGCGATACCGGCGGGCGGCATGGCGACGGCGCACCTGATCGCGTGCGGTACACCGCACCCGCTGGCCGCGCACCTGGCGCTCGAACGTTTCGCGGCCGGACGCACGGTCGACGAGCGCGGCCTCGGCCCGTTTCCCTACGCGCACTGACCGGCGGCCGTTGCATGCTCAGGATCCCCTGTCCCTGGTGCGGTCTGCGCGACGAGATCGAATTCCGTTATCGGGGCGATGCCACGGCAATCCGTCCGGCAGGCGATGGCGGAGTCGACGCATTTTTTAGCTACGTTTACGAACGCGACAATCGCCGCGATTGGCATCTCGAGTGGTGGCTGCACACCGGCGGCTGTCGACGGTTGCTTGAGATCGAGCGTCATACGCTGACGCACGAAATCCGCTCGGTCCGCGACAGCGCCGAGGCGTTGTCAGCGCGGCCGGCAGCCGCGCGCTGATGCGTGGCCCGGCACGCATTGTGGGCGGTTGGGGAGTCGACGCGACGCGATCCGTCCAATTCAGTTTCGATGGGCGCCGCATGCAGGGCTTTTCCGGCGATACGCTTGCCTCGGCGCTGCTCGCCAACGGCGTACGGCTCGTCGGGCGGAGCTTCAAGTACCACCGGCCGCGGGGCATCGTGACGGCGGGGCCGGACGAGCCCTGCGCTCTGGTCGATGTCATTGGAGCTCACGGGCGCGAGCCCAATCAACTCGCCACGACGCTCGCTTTATTCCAAGGCCTGGCAACAGAAAGCCAGAATCGCCGGCCCTCGCTCAGAGTCGATGTACTGGCGATCAACAACCTGATGGCGCGCTTTCTGCCGGCCGGTTTTTACTACAAGACTTTCATGGCACCCGGCTGGGCATGGGAACGTGTATACGAGCCCCTGATCCGGCGCGCTGCCGGACTCGGGCGGCTGGATGCCATTGTGCCCGCTCACGCGACGCCAGCGGAGAGTGTGCACGATCACGCCGACGTACTCGTAGTCGGCGCCGGCGCCGCAGGGTTGGCGGCCGCGCAGGTCCTCGGCGCCACCGGGTTGCGGGTCCTGTTGGCCGATCAGGACACCGTCCTGGGCGGAGGCACGCTGCTCGATGCCCGCTGGACCCGCTGGCGCGAGTCGGTGTGCGCGCAACTCGCGCGTACCGCCGCCGTACGGCGCCTGCCCGGGACCACGGTGAGCGGCGCTTACGGACACGGTGTTTATGCCGCCATCCAGACCCTCGACCCCGCGGAATCCGCGGCGTTTGGCGGCATGCGCGAGCGCTTGCGCGTCATTCGGGCGCGGCGCGTGCTGTTCGCCAATGGTGCACACGAGCGGCTGATCGCTTTTCCGGGCAATGATCGGCCGGGAGTCATGCTGGCCGGCGCCGCGCTTGCGTACCTGCGCCGCTACGGCGTTGCGGTTGGGCGTCGCCCGGCCTTTTTCCTCAACAATGATGAAGCCTACGAATCGGTTTATGCGCTCACGGCAGCCGGCATCTGCTGCGCTGGCGTCATCGACTCGCGGCCGCGCTCCCTTGCGGCCGACCGTGCCCGGGACATGGGCATCGAAGTCCACGCCGGAGCCGTCGTCGAGAAAGTCTACGGTCGCCATGAGGTTCGCGGGCTCGGATGGGCCGCTCGCGCAGGCGGCCAGCGGCACAAGCTTGAAGCCGATTGTCTGCTCATGTCCGGCGGATATTCGCCCGCGACCGCGCTGGCCAGCCAGCTGGGCGCCGCCTTGCGCTGGGAGGAGTCGATCGCCGGGTTCGTGCCAGAGCTTTCGCCCGACCTGGGCCAGGCAGCGGGTGCCGCACGCGGCCACTGCGGTCTCGCGGCGGCGGCGCATGACGGTCGGGCGGCCGCACGTGTAATCGCCGCGCAACTGGACTGCGCCGTGCGCGTTGCGGGTGCCGATGCGGATGCTGAAGCGGAACTGCCGCCTGATCCCGAGGCCACGCCGATCAGCGCGCTATGGGAAGTGCGCTGCCGCGGCAAGGCCTTCGTGGATCTGCAGAACGATGTGACGGCAGAGGACGTGCGGCTCGCCTCGCGCGAGGGCTATGAGCATGTCGAGCACATGAAACGCTACACCACCCACGGCATGGGCACCGACCAGGGGCGCAGTGGCGGCCTGGTTGGCAGCGCCGTGCTCGCCGAGGCGCGCGGCATGCCGCTGGCCACGGTGGGTCTGTCAAGGCCGCGCCCGTACTCGCAACCGGTTCCGCTGGCCGCGCTGGCCGGCGGCGAGACGGGCCAGCACTTCAAGCCAAAGCGCCGCCTGCCCCTGCACGACTGGCACGAATCGGCGGGAGCGACCTTCGTCCCGGTCGGGCTGTGGCTCCGGCCGCTCGTCTACGCGCGCCAGGGCGGCTGGGAACCCGTGCTCGCCGAGGCCGGCAACGTCCGCCGCGCCGTGGGCATTACCGATGTTTCAACCCTGGGCAAGATCGACGTGCAGGGGCCGGATGCCGCGCGGTTCCTCGATTTCATCTACGCGAATACGTTCTCCACACTCCCCGTCGGCCGGGCGCGCTACGGCATCATGCTGCGCGAAGACGGGATGCTGCTCGATGACGGCACGACCTCGCGCCTCGGCCCGCAGCATTTCCTGGTCACGACCACCACGGCCAACAGCGCTGCGGTGCTCGAACACATGGAGTTTCACCTGCAGGCAACTTGCCCGCAGTTCGATGTGGTGCTCACGGATGTCAGCGAGCACTGGGCGCAGTTCGCCGTCGCCGGGCCGCGTGCGCGTGAGGTGGTCGCAGCCGTGGTTTCCGCTGCGGACCTCTGCGCTGACGCGTTTCCGTTCATGGCCGTGGCCGAGGCGCGAATCGGCGGCATCGCGGGCCGCGTATTCCGCATTTCCTTTTCGGGTGAGCTGGCGTACGAGCTCGCCGTGCCCGCGCGCGCTGCACGAGCGGCCTGGGTGGCGCTGCTCGAGGCTGGCAAGCCTTGCGGCATCCGGCCCTATGGCCTCGATGCACTCAATACTTTACGAATTGAAAAGGGGCACGTGACCGGGGCCGAACTCAATGGCAACACCAGCGCCGGGGATCTCGGGTTTCAGCGCCTGCTGAAGAGAAACGGTGACTTCATCGGCCGCACGCTAGCGGGCCGCCCGGGACTTGCGGCGCCGGACCGGCTGCAGCTCGTCGGCTTGCGACCCGTCGATCCTGCCGGGCGATTGCGCAACGGTACCCAGCTGATCGACGCGAGTGAGCGCGGCGCAAGCCTGGGTTATGTGACCTCTTCGACGCCCGCCGTGGCGCTCGACGGTTGGGTGGGCCTGGCGCTGCTGGCGAGGGGGCGACAGCGCATCGGCACGCGGCTGCTCGCCACCTCGCCCATTCACGATGAACACACGGAGGTTGAAATCCTCAGCCCGCACATGCTCGATCCGGAGAACCAACGTGTCCGGTCCTGAATACCCGGGCAGCCCCGCTGAGCTCCCCGGCGTCCGGGTCGACGAATGCACGATGGGCGTGGTCGAGATCATCGCGCGACCGGGCAGGGCGGGTGAACTTGTCGAAATCGCACGCGGCCGTGGTATCGAACTCCCGACCTTCGGCCGCATCGCCTACAGCTCGGACCGCCTGGCGCTGTGCGTCCGCCCGGACCGCTGGTTGCTGCTGCTCGCGCCGCCGGCGCCGGCCGCGTCAGGCCCGGACCGCGTGGATTGGTGGGAATCCGCCGCGCAAGCGGGCGCCGCGGTCGATCAGTCGTCGGCCTGGGCGACGCTGCTCCTGGCCGGCCCGCGTAGCCGCGAAGTGCTCGCCCGCGGCTGCCGGCTCGATCTCGACCCGCTGCTGTTTCCGGTGGGGCTTGCCGCAGCCACGATCATGGCGCAGGTCCCGGTAATTCTTGCGGCGGTGCCTTCCGGCCTGCTGCTGCTGACGAGCGCGAGTACCGCCCGGCATTTTCGCGAATGGCTCGCCGCGGCGGCGAAACCCTTCGGGCTCATGCCACAATCAATCATCAGCGTGGCCGATCTGTGCAGGAGCGAATCCGGATGAAGACTTGCGCGAGAGCCGTGGTCATCGGCGGCGGCGTGGTCGGCGCCAGCGTGCTGTATCACCTCGCCAAGATCGGCTGGGCCGACGTGCTGCTGCTCGAGAAAAGCGAACTCACCTCGGGTTCGACCTGGCATGCCGCGGGCGGCATGCATACCTTCAACGGTGAGGCCAACATCTCCCGGCTGCAGAAATACACGATTGATCTCTACCGCGAGATCGAGGCGCTGTCCGGACAGTCCTGCGGGTTGCACCCGAACGGCGGGTTGATGCTGGCCGCGACCCCAGGTGAACTCGACAGCCTGAGACTCATCTGCTCGCGCGCGCGGTACCTGGGCATGGAAACCAGGATGATTTCGCTCGAAGAGGCGCGGCAGTTCAACCCGCTCATCGATCCGCAATATTTCTGCGGTGCGCTGTGGCGCGCCGACGGTGGACACTGCGATCCTTCGGGCACCACGCAAGCCTATGTCAAGGCGGCGCGTACACTCGGCGCCACGGTCGAGCGCTTCACGCGCGTGCAATCGCTGGCACAGCGACCAGATGGCAGCTGGGACCTCGTCACCGACAAAGGCACCGTGCACGCCGAACATGTGGTCAATTGCGCGGGCCTGTGGGCGCGCGAGATCGGCCGGATGGTTGGCATCGAGCTCCCGGTGCTGGCGATGGAGCATCACTACCTGCTGACCGAGGACATTCCCGAACTGCGGGGCCGCGCGCAGGAAATCGTCAACACCACCGACTACGCGGGCGAGATCTACCTGCGCCAGGAGCGTGGCGGAGCACTGATCGGCACCTACGAACCGCACGGTGTGGTCTGGTCGCCGCTGCAGACTCCGGACGACTTCGCGATGCAGCTCCTGCCCGATGACTTCGAACGCCTGGCGCCATACTTCGAAGTGGGCTTCCGGCATTTTCCGGCGCTCGGCCGCGCGGGCATCCGCAAGGCGATCAACGGTCCGTTCACCTTCGCCCCCGACGGTAATCCACTGGTAGGCCCGGTGCGGGGACTGCGCAATTACTGGGTGGCCTGTGCCGTGATGGCCGGCTTCAGCCAGGGCGGCGGCATCGGGCTCGTGCTCTCGCGCTGGATGGCGCACAACGATCCGGGACAGGACATCCTGTCCATGGACGTGGCCCGCTTCGGCGCTTTCGCGACGCCGCGCTACACCTCGGTCAAGGTACCGGAGAACTATGCGCGGCGTTTCCGCCTGGCCTATCCGAACGAAGAGCTGCCGGCGGGGCGGCCGCTGCGCCGCTCGCCGATCTACGATCGGCTGGTGGCGGCCGGGGCGGTCATGGGCGCGAACTTCGGCATCGAGAACGCCCTGTGGTTCGCGCCTGCCGGAGTCGCGCCACTGGAGACCCCGAGCTACCGCCGCTCTGAAGCGTTTCCGATCGTACGCGCCGAGTGCCGCGCGGTGCGCGCCAGCGTCGGCCTGTACGAGACGAGCAACTATGGCAAGTACGAAGTCACGGGCCGGGGAGCGCGCGCCTGGCTGGATCGCGTGTTCGCCAGCCGCATACCGCGGCCGGGCAGGTTGGGCCTCGCGCCGATGCTGAACGAGGCCGGTCGAATCGTGGGCGACCTGTCGATCGCCTGCCTCGCCGCAGACCGCTTCCTCGTCATCGGCTCGGGTTTCGCTGAGGAATTTCACCTGCGCTGGTTCTGGGCCTCGGAGCCGCCCGCCGACGTGCACGTGCGCTCGGCCACCTCGACCCTCGCGGGCGTGTCGATTGCCGGCCCACGTGCGCGCGAACTGCTGCAGCGGCTGGTGCGCATCGACCTGTCTGCCCCGGCCTTCCATCTGTTCGATGTCCGGGAAACCGCGGTGGGCATGGCGCCTGCCGTCCTCACGCGCGCCGGGTTCACCGGCGAGTTGGGCTTCGAGATCTGGACCACGCCCGATTACTTCCTTACGCTTTACGACCAGCTGCGCGACGCCGGGCACGAGCTCGGCCTCACGCTCTTCGGCGGCCGCGCGCTCTCTTCGCTCAGGCTGGAGAAGGGCTACGGTTCCTTCAACAAGGACTTTCGCCCCGACTACACGCCGGGCGAGACCGGCCTCGATCGCTACGTTGATTTCAGCAAGCCCGATTTTGCCGGCCGTACTGCGGCGCTGGCGGAACGCGAGTCCGGTCCGAAACGGCGCTTCGTGGTCATGGAGGTCATGGACGCGGACGCCGAAGTGGTGGGCTATGAATCAATCATCAAGGACGGCGCCGCGGTCGGCTACGTGACCTCGGGCGCCTACGGTCATTGCGTGGACAAGAGCCTTGCGGCCGGCTACGTGCCCGCGGCGCTGGCGCGCGAGGGCGAAGCCTTCGAGATCGACATACTGGGCGTGACACGCCAGGCCGCGGTCGGTCTCGAGGCCTGCTACGACCCGCGGGGACTGCGCCTGCGCAGCTAGCTGCCATATATAGAGTAGATTACGTTAACAATAAGGGCTAACTCTATGTTTTATTGGATTATAGAGCCAGGACAGGCGGGTCCTGGCTCCGCGTCCCGCACGCCAGCCCCGCATATACTGCCGCGACAACGATAAGACCGGTCTGGAGGCGCAACGTGGCACATCGACTCACGATTGAAAGTCACTCGATCGACTACGTGCCACTGGCCGAGCGCCACGGCAAGGTTCGCGATCTCTGGCCGGTATGGTTTTCCGGCGAAGCCAATCTTGCGACGCTCGCTGTGGGCGTGATCGGCGTGGGCCTGGGGTTGTCGATGTGGTGGACGACGATAGCCGTGATCGGCGGTTGCGCGTTCGGCACCTTCTTCATGGCCTTTCATTCCACGCAGGGGCCGCAGTTGGGGCTGCCGCAACTGATCCAGTCGCGGCCGCAGTTTGGATACCTCGGCGCGCTCCTGGTCTGGGTCGTGGCGCTGATTGCCTATATTGGCTACAACGCGTTCAACTGCGTGCTCGCGGCCCAGGCAACCCGCCAGCTGCTGGGCGCCCATGCGGTCGCCGACCGTGCCATCATTTTCTGGTTTTCGGTGACCGCGCTGGCCATGGCGGCGGTCGGCTACGACTGGATTCATCGCGTGCAACGAGTGTTCGCTTACTCAATGCTGGCGCTGCTCAGCATTTTTACCCTGACCGCGTTGTGGCTGATCCCCATGCCGGCCGTGCTGATGCAACTGGGCGGGTTCAAGAGCGTGCCGTTCCTGGTGCAATTCTTCGCGGCGGCGGCCTACCAGCTGAGCTGGTCGATCTACGTCAGCGACTACTCACGCTACCTGCCGGCCAATGTCGGCGTGGCGGCCTCGTTCTGGTGGACCTACCTGGGGGCATTCATTGGCGGCGTGTGGCTGATGCTGATCGGCACCCTGGTCGCTGCCATCAGCCCGCATCCTGACGTCGCAGCGGCCGTGCAGGCTGCGGCCGACTTGGTGATGCCCGGGTTTGGCGCGGTGCTGCTGGCCGGCGGCATACTGGGGCTGGTGTCGATCACCGCGCTGAATTTCTACGGCGCTTCGCTCACGCTCCTGAGCGTTGCCGATTGCGTAAAGCCGCAACACTCCGGCATCAAGGGCAGAATCGTTGCGCTGCTGATTGCCTTCGCCGTGTCACTCGGCCTGGCGCTGGCATCCTCCCGGGAATTCGCCAATCGCTTCGAAGATCTCCTTTCCGTGTTGCTGTACCTGTTCACGCCGTGGACGGCCATCAACCTGGTCGATTTCTACTGGGTGCGTAAATGCCGCTACTCGGTGCGCGAAATTTTCAATCCGCACGGCATCTACGGACGCTGGAGCTGGCGTGGCCTGTTGGCCTACGCCGTGGGCTTCGCCGCCATGATTCCGTTCTTCAGCACCGCGCACTACAAGGGTCCGATCGCCGTGGAGCTGGGCGGCGCCGACCTCGCGATGCTGGTCGGCCTGCCGGTTTCCTCGATCGTCTACCTGCTGGCCTGTCGCTCACTCGACATGGAAAAAGAATGGGTGGCCGCCGAGCGGGCTGACCGCGCCCTCCACCCCGGCGGATCTTAGCGGTAAGTCGTCCAGATGGTCTTCAGATCGGTGTATTTCTCAATCGCATGCGGCGAGCGGTCGCGCCCGAACCCGGATTGCTTGAAACCGCCAAAGGGCGTGGTCATCGCCGACTTGAAATAGGTGTTCACCCAGACCGTGCCCGCGCGCAGCGAATTCGACAGCCGGTGCGCCGCGTCCATGTCGCGGGTCCACACCGCGGCGGCGAGCCCGAAGATGGAATCGTTGGCGATGCGCAGGGCCTCGGCCTCGTCTTTCACAGCGGTGACCGCCAGTACCGGGCCGAAGATTTCCTCGCGTGCCACCCGTGTCGCCGGGCCTACCTGGTCGAGAATGGTGGCCTCCATGTAGAAACCGCCGCTCTCCTGCATGGTTCGGCGGCCACCCAGCGCCACCTCGGCGCCCTCGGCGATGCCGCTGTCGACGAAGCCCAGTACGCGGCGCATGTGACCTTCATCGATCAGCGCGCCCATCTTCGTGTCCGGATCAAGCGGGTGCCCGAGCGTAATGGTCGCCGCGACCCGCTTGACCTCGGCGAGCAATTCGCTCTTAATGCCCGCGTCACAGATCAGGCGCGAGCCGGCATTGCAGGATTCGCCCTGGTTGTAGAAGATCGCCCAGGCAATGTCGGTCGCGGCCAGCCCCAGGTCTGCATCGCGCAACACGATCTGCGGGCTCTTGCCGCCGAGCTCCAGCGCCACGCGCTTGAGGTTCGACTCGCCCGCGTAACGCATCATCAATCCGCCGACCTGCGTCGAACCAGTGAAGGTGATCATGTCGACGTCGGGATGGAGCGCGAGGGGCTTGCCGGCTTCTGCGCCGAAGCCCGGCACGACGTTGAATACGCCCGGAGGAATACCGGCCTCCAGCGCCAGCTCGCCGAGGCGGATCGCGCCGTACGGCGATTGTTCGGCGGGCTTTAGCACCACCGAGTTGCCGGCCAGCAGTGCGGGTCCGATCTTCCAGGCGGCGATGACGAGCGGATAGTTCCACGGGATGATGGCCGCTATCACGCCAAGTGGCTCGCGGCGGATCATGGCCAGGTCGTTCGGCCCCGTGGGGGCAATTTCGTCGTAGAGCTTGTCGGCGAACTCGGCGTAGTAGGCGATGCAGGTGGCCGCCGAGGGCACGTCGGAGCTGAGCGAATCCCGGATCGGTTTGCCGACATCGAGCGTTTCGAGCAGTGCGAGACACTCGAGGTCGCCGCGGATCAGCTCCGCGAAGCGCAGCAGCACGCGCTTGCGCTGCTGTGGCTCAATGTGGCGCCAGACACCTGACTCAAACGCAGCGCGCGCCGCCGCCACGGCGGCGTCTACGTCGGCGGCTCCACAACGGGCCACCGCACCGATGACCCGTCCGTCGATCGGGCTCATGGACTCGAAGGTGCGCCCGCTGGCCGCAGCGCGCAGCTGTCCGTTGATGAGTGCCCGGCCTTCCGGGCGAATTGAACGGGACAGGGCCTCCCACGCGGCGCGCGGGCGATCTGCGAGTTCAGGCGTCATGGCGGTGCATTGCTCCAGCGGGTTTGGGGCCCAGGGGGGCTGGAAATGGCATGCCTGTATCGAAAAATGTCATGGAATCATTGTCCTGTCGGGTCATTTCTAAGCACGCGCGCGCACGATACTATGAGCCACCATGACTAAACCCGCCATAGGCCGCCGCTGGCTGCCCCTGAACGCCCTGCGGGCCTTTGAAGGGGTGGCCAAGCACGGCAGTTTCACGGTCGCGGCCAATACGCTGCTCATTTCCCAAAGCGCGCTGTCGCGCCACGTCATCGCCCTCGAGACCCTGATTGGCGCACAGCTGTTCGAGCGCCGCCCGCATTCCCTGGTGCTCACCCAGGCGGGACAACATCTGCTCCCCGCGGTAATCAAATCCTTCGACCGCCTGGAATACGCGCTCGATGACATCCGCAACGAAGGCACGCCTACCCAGCGCCGGCTCCGTGTGCAGATGCCCCCGAGTTTCGCGGTGCAGCTGGCGGTGCCGATCCTGCGTGATTTCCGGCGTGCGAGCTCGGAAGTCGAGATCGACCTGGTCAGCCCCTACGGCGTGGGCCCGCCGCTGAGCGACGTCGACGTGGCGGTGATCTACTCGAAGCCCACCGTCACCCACATGATCGCGGACCTGCTCTGGCCCGTGCGCCTGAGCCTGCTGTGTCATCCGGCCCTGGCGGCGAAGCATGCAGGTAAGGACCTGCCGGCGTTTCTTGCCGACAATGAACTGATTCACGTGCGCCTCGCCGAACTGCCGCGCCATCACCTGTGGGCGCAGTTCCTGCGGCAGGCGGGCATCAGTTCGGTAAATTTCGAGCGCGGCCTGGTGTTCGATACCGCGACGCTGGCGGTGCAGTACGCATTGAGCGGCGAGGGCGTGGCGCTGGTGGACGAGAACCTCTTCAGCGAGGAAATTCGCAGCGGCAAGCTCGTCAGGCCTTTTGAAGGGACGCTCGATGACGGCTACGGTTACTACCTGATTACGCACCCCGAGGCCTTGAGCGACACGGCTGTTGCGCTGTTCCGCTCCTGGCTGATCGAACGATTCGGCAAGAGTGCGCCCCCGATGGAGGCCGGCATCAGGCTGGCGGTTTCGAATGAATGAGCGCGATGAGCGCGGGGCCCGCCGTGGCCGCCGGCGTCCCGGCGCAGCCGAACCCGCTCCCGCCGCTCCCGAACGGTCACTCAGCTACCGGCACCTGACCAATCCATTCGAGCCGCTGCGGGTGTTCTCCGACGACCAGGTCGCTGCCATCCACGAGGCCGCGCTCGGCCTGCTCGAGAACACGGGCATGAAGGTGCTGGCGGCCGATGCCCGCGTGCGCTACGCGGAGGGCGGGGCACAGGTCGATGAACCGACCATGATGGTGCGGCTGGACCGCGGTCTCGTCGCCCAATCGCTCGCCAGCGCGCCGCGCTCCTTCGGGCTGCACGCGCTCGATCCCGCCCGCACCGTATCGCTCGCGGGACGCAACGTCGTGTTTGCTCCGACTTCGGGGCCGCCCAACATCATGGATATCGAACACGGCCGGCGCGCGGGCACGCTCGAGGATTTTAGCAACCTGATGAAGCTGTGCCAGAGTTTCGAGGCGATCCATGTGCTCGGCGGCGCGGTGGAGCCGCAGGACATCCCGGTGCATGTCCGCCACCTGGAAGTCATGCGCACGCAGCTGCTCCTGACCGACAAGGTACCTTTCATCTTCTCCCGCGGCCGGCAGCAGATCGCCGACAACTTCGCGCTGCTGCGGATCGCGCACGGCCTGAGCGAAGCGCAGTTTGCCGAGCGCCCCTATACCTACACGGTCATCAACACCAACTCTCCGCTCCAGCTCGACATCCCGATGTCCGAGGGCATCATCGATTTCGCAGCGGCCGGGCAACCTACCATCATCACCCCCTTCACGCTGGCGGGAGCGATGGCGCCGGTGACGATCGCCGGGGCGCTGACGCTGGCGCACGCCGAGGCGCTCGCTGGTCTCACGCTCGCGCAGATCACGCGCGCCGGTGCGCCGGTGGTCTACGGCAGCTTCACCTCCAACGTCGACATGAAATCGGGCTCGCCGGCCTTTGGCACGCCCGAATACGTCAAGGCGGCCTTCGGCGCCGGACAGCTGGCACGTTTCCTCGGCCTGCCGTGGCGCTCGTCGAACGCCACTGCCGCAAACGTGCCCGATGCGCAGGCCGCCTACGAAGCGCAGATGAGCTTGTGGGGCGCGTTGCTGGGCGGCTGCAATTTTATCCTGCATGCGGCCGGATGGATGGAGAGCGGCCTGTCGACCTCGTACGAGAAATTCATTCTCGATGTCGAAATGCTGCAGATGTTCGCCGAGGTATTCCAGCCGGTCGGCGCCACGAGCGCGGACCTCGGCATCGAGGCAGTGGGCGAAGTGGGTCCGGGCGGCCATTTCTTCGGCTGCGCTCATACCATGGAACGCTACCGTACTGCCTTCTATGCTCCGCTGGTCTCCGACTGGCGTAATTTTGGCAGCTGGAACGACGACGGCGCAAAGACCGCGACGCAGCGTGCCAACACCATCTGGCACTCGACACTGGATAACTTCGTCGCGCCCGCGCGCGATCCGGCCCTGGTCGAAGCGCTTGCTGCCTTTGTCGAGCGACGCAAGAGCGAGGGCGGCGCGCCGCCGGTAACCTAGTCATGAAAACGAATGTCAGGGTGGTCGTCATCGGCGGCGGCGTGGTCGGCGCCAGCGTGCTCTATCACCTCACCAAGGCCGGCTGGAAGGACGTGCAGCTGATCGAGCGCGCCGAGCTCACCTCCGGCTCGACCTGGCATGCGGCCGGCGGCATGCACACCGTCAACGGCGATCCGAACGTCGCCAAGCTGCAGCAGTACACCATC
This sequence comes from Gammaproteobacteria bacterium, assembly GCA_025357915.1. Classification (GTDB taxonomy): domain Bacteria; phylum Pseudomonadota; class Gammaproteobacteria; order Steroidobacterales; family Steroidobacteraceae; genus FEN-1191. The sequence continues at coordinate 17,741 of JANYLH010000037.1, read as the reverse complement.
AAGCTCTACAGCGAGATCGAAAAAATCTCCGGTCAGTCCTGCGGCATGCACATCACCGGTGGCGTCATGCTCGCGGGCACGCGCGAGCGGATGGATTGGCTGAAGATGGCGCAGGCGCGTGGCCGGTACCTGGGCATGGAACTGGAGCTGTTGTCGGCCGCCGAGCTGAAGAAGATCTACCCGCTCATGGACGAGAAGCACTTCGTCGGCGGCATCTTCGATCCCATCGAAGGCCACATCGATCCGTTCGGAGTCACGCATGCCTATGCGAAGTCCGCGCAGATCGGCGGGGCCGAAATCGTGCGCCAGACCCGGGTTGTCGACACTCGGCAGCGGAGCGACGGCACCTGGGACGTCATCACCGAGAAGGGCAACGTCCATGCCGAGCATGTGGTGAACGCCGGGGGACTGTGGGCCCGCGAAGTGGGGCGCATGGTGGGCCTGGAGCTGCCGATCCTCGCGATGGAACACCAGTACCTGATCACTGAGGACCTGCCGGAATTCGCTGGCCAGAAAGAACAGATCCACTGCATCGATTTCGAGGGCGAGATTTACATGCGCCAGGAGCGCGGCGGCATGCTGCTCGGCACCTACGAGCGTGCCGGCGTTCCCTGGTCACCCAAGGTCACTCCCTGGGATTTCGGCCAGGACCTGCTGCCCAACGACCTCGAGCGCATCGGCCCGAGCCTCGAGGTGGGATTCCAGCATTTCCCGCGACTCGCCGAGGTCGGCATCCGCAAGGTGGTCAACGGCCCCTTTACCTTTGCGCCGGATGGCAATCCGCTGGTCGGACCGGTCAAGGGCCTGCGCAATTACTGGGTGGCCTGCGGCGTGATGGCCGGATTCAGCCAGGGGGGCGGGGTCGGGCTGTCGCTCGCCAACTGGATGGTCGAGGGCGATCCGGGCGCGGATATCTGGGCCATGGACGTGGCCCGTTACGGCGAATGGGCGACGCTGGCCTACACGAACGCCAAGGTGCGCGAGAATTACTCGCGCCGCTTCCGTATCCGCTTCCCGAACGAAGAGCTGGAGGCCGCGCGGCCGCTGCGTACCTCACCGGTGTACGAGCGGCTGCAGGCGGAAAATGCCGTGTTCGGCGAGTACTGCGGGCTCGAGCACGCACTGTGGTTCGCGCCCAAGGGGAGCGAGCCGCGCGAAGCAGTGACTTTCCGCCGCTCCAATGCGCACGCGCACGTTGCTGCAGAGTGCCACGCTGTGCGCGAGAGTGTGGGCATGATCGAGATCACCAACTACGGCAAGTTCGAGGTTTGCGGTGCCGGCGCTATGGAGTGGCTGTCGGTGGTCATGGCCAACAAGGTGCCGAAAGTCGGCCGCCTGTCGCTGTCACCGATGCTCAACGAGCGCGGCCGCCTGATCGGCGATTTCACGCTGTGCCGCGTGGCCGAGGAACGAGTATTCCTTATCGGTACCTACGCGGCCGAACAGTTCTATCTGCGCTGGTTCGAAAAGACGCTTCCGGCCAGCGGCGTGACCGTGCGGCCCTGCGCGATGGAGTACGTCGGTCTGTCGATCGCCGGCCCGAACGCTCGCGCGCTGCTGCAGGGTCTCGTGACCGAAGACCTGTCGAACGCAACCTTTCCGTTCATGAGTTTCCGCCAACTCGACGTCGGCATGGTGCCGGCCTTCGTAGGCCGCGTCTCCTTCACGGGTGACCTCGGCTACGAGATCTGGGTCACCACCGAATATCAACGCGCGCTCTATGACCTGCTGACGGAAGCCGGCCGCAAGTATTCGCTCCGGCCCTTCGGTGGCCGCGCGCTGAACGCCATGCGCCTGGAGAAATCCTTTGGCACCTGGGCCCGCGAATACCGGCCCATCTATGGTCCCTACGAGGCGGGCCTTGGGCGATTCGTCGACCTCGGCAAGGGCGAGTTCATTGGCCGCGCACCGGCGGCGAAGGAAAAAGAGCAGGGCGGCGAGCGCAGCCTGATAACGCTGTCCGTACAGGCCGCGGACGCGGATGCGATCGGCGACGAACCGATCTACCATGACGATCAGGTCGTGGGCTGGGTGACTTCCGGGGGTTACGGCCACAGCGTCGGCCAGTCGCTGGCGCTGGGTTACGTGTCGAAGGCGGTTGCGGCCGCGACAGCGGGATTCTCGGTGGAACTCATCGGCGAACGTCGGGCAGCCACGCGCCTCGCGCAAGCGCCCTTCGATCCGTCCGGCGGGCGCATGCGGAGCTGATCGCAGAGCGGGCAGGCTCAGGGCGGCGGCAAGCTTCCTTCGTTGAGAAATCGCCGGGCTGCGGACTCGAATCCCTGCCAGGCTGCCGAGGCCAGCGCGCCCCCTAGGCTCACGCGGCGCACGCCGGCGGCCGCCAGTTCGCTGACCCGCATTTGCGCCGTGAACAGCAGCACGTTTACCGGAGTGGGAGCCACAGCGCGGACCAGGTCGCCAATCGCCCGGATGTCCGTGATGCCCGGCGCGTACACGCAGTCCGCCCCCGCCGCCGCGAATTGCAACAGACTGTCGATGACCGAGGCCGGCTCGGGTTCACCCTGGAGATAGGCTTCAGTGCGCGCGACCAGGACGACATCCTCGCCCGATGCCACAATCGCCTGCTTTGCCGCGGCGACGCGCTCGATGGCGCGCCTGGCATCGAACAGTGAGTCCCCAAGCCGATCCTCGATGGACAGGCCCGCCACGCCGGTGGCGATCGCCAGGCGTACGTTTTCCGCCACCTGTTCCGGTTCATCCGCAAAGCCGTTCTCGAAATCCGCGTTGACGGGCAGGCTGGTTGCGCCGACCAGGAGGCGCAGCTGCTCGAGCGCCTCAGGGAGCGTAATCTCATAGTCGGTACGCCCCAGCGCCTTGGCACCGGCTGAGCTGGAACTGGCGATCGCCTTGAAACCCATGCGTTCCAGACACACGGCGCCGCCGATATCCCAGGGGTTCGGCAACAGGAAGCACCCCTGCCCATGCAGTTGCCGGAAGACCCGGCGCCGCTCAACCAGGCTGCTCTGCGCCCCCAACGCTATTCCCGGTACGACGCATCCTTCGCGTCGAGCATGGACTTGAGCTGTTCGAAATGGGCAAAGGCCGCTTGGTCGTAGGCACGCCAGTCTTCGGCTGTGCGGGCCGCGGTCGCCTCCGACATCACGTTCAACTGCTGCCCCGTGGAATAGGCGAGGATCAGCGTGCGGCTGGCGCGCTCAAAGAAATAAAGATGCTCGAAGGCCTCCGCGACCGTGGGCGCCGTGACCGAGATGCCATGATTTCCCATCAGCAGGATCGGGTGCCGATTCAGTGCGGCGGCGATGCGGGCGCCTTCCGCGTCATTGTCGGCCAGCCCGCCGTAGGCGAGATCCAGGCCGACCAGGCCGTAGAAACGCGCCGTGTTCTGATCGATCGGCTGGAGCGTCGGATCCTTGAGCGTGGCCAGAGCGGTGGCGTAGGGCGGATGACAGTGCAGCAGCACACGAGCCTCCGGCACCTGGCGATGCACTGCTCCGTGGATGCACCAGGCGGATGAGTCGGGCGCATTCGCCCGCTCCATGGTCTCTCGGTCATCGGCATCGAGCAGCTGCAGGTCACTCGCCCGGACGGTGGAGAAATGCTTCCAGCGCGGATTCATCAGGAACTGGCGCCCATCCGCCGAGACGCTGGCGCTGAAATGGTTGCCCACTGATTCATGCCAGTCGAATTCGACGGCGAGCCTGAAGGCGGCCGCCAGATCGACGCGCAGCGCCCACTCCGCGCTCTCGCGGGTCGTGAATTTCGCGGTCGTCGCCAGGCTGTCTATGGCCACTTGCATCGCTCCCGTGTCTGCAGCACCCGTGGCGTATTATGCGCGCAATCACCACGCGCCATCGAGTCCGGAAATGCTGCCTGCCACGCTGAACAATGAACAATGGATCTACGCCAGGCGCCCCGAGCGCCGCGTGGGACCAGAGCACTATGAGCGACGCGCCACGGCGCTCGATCCCGCGGTGGCGGCCAACGAGGTCGTCGTCGAGGTGCGCTACGTGAGCGTCGATCCCTACATGCGTATCCAGCAGGCGACGCGTGATACCTACGATGTGCCGCACCCGCTGGGCATCGTGCAGCGCGCCGGCACGGTGGGGCAGGTGGTGGCGTCGGCCAGCGCGCGATTCGCGCCCGGGGACTGGGTGCTGGGGTACGGCGGCTGGCAGCGCTACCACCGTGCGCACGCGGACGAACTCCAGAAGCTCGATCCTGCGGCAGCGCCAGTCACCACCGCGCTTGGTGTGCTCGGCATGCCCGGCCGCACCGCCTGGTTCGGGCTGATGGATGCCGGCCGGCCCAAGCCGGGCGAAACGCTGGTGGTTTCGGGCGCCGCGGGCGCCGTGGGCTCATTGGTCGCACAGTTTGGCAAACGCGCGGGTTGCACCGTGATCGGGATCGCCGGCGGTGCCGACAAGTGCCGGTTCCTCACCAAACGACTCGGGCTGGATGCGGCCATCGACTACCGGAACTTTTCCACCGCCCTGGCAATGGCCGCTGAACTGCAGCGAGTCGCCGGGGGCGTCGACGTCTATTTCGACAATGTCGGCGGCTGGATCACTGATGCCGTGATACCGCTGATCAGGCGACGCGCGCGCATCATCATCTGCGGGGCGATCAGCCAGTATGACGGCGGTCTCGACCAGCCGGAGCCCGGGCCGCGCTTGCTCCAGCATATGTTGTTCCAGCGCGCAACCATCCAGGGCATCCTGGCCCGCGACTACGCGCACCGGATGGATGAAATGCGGCCTATCGTCGCGCCCTGGGTGCAGCGCGGCGAGATCGTGTTCGAGGAAACCATCGTCGAGGGATTCGATAACCTGCCGCAAGCCCTGAACAGCCTGTTCACCGGAGCGAACCTCGGCAAACTACTGGTACGGATATAGAGAATATGCATCGCAGCAGACTGGCGGGATTCATCATCGACTGCAACACGGCGGACCTGGCATCCGCAGCACAGTTCTGGGGCGGCGCGCTCGGCATGGCAGTGCGCGCGTTGCCGGGGGAAGAGGGCGAGAAATACGTGCAACTGGTCGATCCCGCCGATCGATTGCACGTCGAAGTGCAGTCGGTATCGCACCCCAGCCGCGTGCACCTTGATATCGAATCCGATGATGTCGAAGCTGAGGTTCGCCGGCTCGAACAGCTCGGCGCCCGGCGCATTCAACAGGCCGGTTCGTGGTGGGTGATGGAGGCGCCGACGGGCCAGAGATTCTGCGTAGTCCACGCCAAAGGGGAAGCCTTCGCACTGGAAGCGCGCCAGTGGAAATGAAGCAGGGCTATTCCTGATCGCAGCCACGCCTGCGCGCGGCGCACTTCAGCGGCTCTGCTACTGACTCTCCGTCGGACAAGCGCGAGTATCGCGTCGTACGTGGAAGATGCCGCGCCGCACGGCCACCGTGATGGTGGATTCCACCTCGTTCTCCTGCTCGCCGCACGGCCACTCGACCACGCGCGCGGGCCTGGCGCTCGCGCGTACGGCATCCCAGACCCGTGGACCCATTTCCAGCGGAACGGTCGGCGCCTCTGCGGATGCAAACACATGCAGTCGCGAATTGAGCCGTGAAATGCCGACCAGCACCATGACCTGTCTGCCACAAGGCTGCGTACCCACCTGCAGGAGGAACTCGCTCGCCCGCCCATCATGGTTGTAGTCGCCGATGCGCATGACTTCCACAGTGCCACGGGCCTGCACCCGTTTGGTGAAATTGAAGTCGGAGCCGTGGTGCCAGTCATCGTCCTCATCGTGGGCCGTGGCAGGTACCGGCCGCCAGCGCTGCAGTACGGCGATGCCGCCACCCGGGCTCGCCTCCCCCTTGAAGAAGGGCGTCAGGTCCAGGACTTCCCGGCTCACTCCGCGCCGAAGCCGCACCAGGATCAACTGGCCCGCTTCCCCATACGCGAAGCCCGAACAAGAACAGGACAAGGCCGTCGAAACATCCTCCGCACCGCACATAGGAAGTGGCGCGGCCTGCCATTCGAGCATCCATGTTTCTTTGCTGGCGTCCACCACCACGAGTTTCTGTTCCCGCACCAGGCCACCGGGTTCCGCCGCCGGGCTGCCTCGCACGAACAGCAGTGCCATGGTGGCCGCAGCGACCAGTCCGGCCGGGTTCCTCCGGCAGCTGCGTTCCCGAGCCCCGGGCATGGGATCAGCCCAGCAAGCCATGCAGCGAAGCGAGCATGCGTTCCACTTCGGCTGCAGTGTTGTAGTGCGCCAGGCCAATGCGCAGCACGCCTTCCTTTTCGTCCAGGCCCAGCCGCCGCGCCACTTCCAGCGCGTAGTTGTGCCCGGACCAGACGTTGATGCCCTGGGCGGCGAGCGCCCTTGCCAGCGTGGCGTTGCGATGGGCCGGGTGAGTCACCGACACGGTGGGCACGCGCTGATGCTGTCGCTTCGGGTCCGTGATGCCCTGTACCTTGAGCCCCGGAATCGTGAGTAAACCGTCGATGAGCTGCTGCGCGAGCCCCATCTCGTAGGGCGTCGCCGCGTGGTACGCGCCGGCAATGCGATCGGCGGGCGCACCGGTGGTGCCGGTCAGTTGACCCAGCCACGCCAGATAATCAGCGGCCGCGGCGAGTCCAGCCAGCAGTTCGGTCTGCGGCGTCCCGGTTTCATGGCGGCCCGGCGGTTCCTGCGGCGCGCAGCGCACGGCGTAGGCGTAGGTCTCGGCCAGCAGTGCCTCCCGGCCCCACAACACGCCGAGGTGTGGCCCAAAGAACTTGTAGGCGGAGCAGACGAGAAAATCACAGCCCAGTCGCGCCACCTCCGCCTTGCCATGCGGCACGAACTGCACGGCATCCACGTACACCAGCGCGCCCGCCCGTTTGGCCAGCGCCGTCAGCTCGGCCACGGGGTTGATGGAGCCAGTCAGGTTGCTGGCGTAATTCAGGGCCAGCAGCCGCGTGCGTTCAGTGAGCAGCGGCTTGAGATCGTCCGGTTCAATGCGCCAGGTTTCACGATTGAACGGCAACCAGCGTACCGTCATGCCACGATCCTCGGCGAGTCGCAGCCACGGCGAAACGTTTCCTTCGTGGTCCATCTGCGTGACGATGATCTCGTCACCGGCCTGCCAGGCGCGGCCAAGCGAACGCGACATCTGGAAAGTCAGCATGGTCATTGACTGGCCAATGACGATTTCACGGCCCGAGGCGCCGCCGAGGAGCATGGCCATCGCCTCGTGTGCGCGGTCGTAGATGGCGTCAGCGGCCTGCGAAGCCTGAAAGAAACCGCCGAGGTTGCTGGCGGCATCGGTCATCGCCGCGGCCACGGCCTCGCTTACCCGTTGTGGCACCTGGGTGCCGGCCGGGTTGTCGAGAAACGCGACAGGGTTTCGCAGTGCCGGGAACTGGCTGCGAACCTTTTCAATGGGGAACGTCGTCAACTTGCGACTCCTTCGTTGCATCGGTTAAGCATCTGGCTACGCCGGGTTCGCTGGCACCTTCTCCTACCATAATGCCAGCCTCGGGTAGGGTTAGCTCGTATTGCTGAAGCCAGCCACCTGGAGGTTTTTTTAGAGTATCTGGCTCCCAATGCGACACACAAGTAGCGGGTAAGACTATGAACACTGCGCGGGAGCACTGCTCCGTCTGGCGAGGCGCCGTCATCATGGCGTTGGCGGCGACTGCCTCATGGGCAGATGGTGAACTCGACAGTACGTTCGGCACCAATGGCGTAGTCAATATCGCCTTTCCGAATACGACGCACGCCTACCTGTACGGCGCGCAGAAGCTGGCCAGCGGCACGGTAAAGGCCGCCGGGTTCGAGGAACGTACACGACCGCCCGGCGCCGCAGCGCCATATCCCGAGCTGTTCATCTGGCAACTTCCGGGTGGCGGCACCGCGAGTGCCAATAGTTACACACAAACCGCGCTGAACGGCCCGAGTGGTGTGGTCATGGCGCCGAATCTGGGCGACACGTTCGTCAGCGGGAGTAATGCCGACTCCACTGGACTACTCACCGCTGGAGCCGCGTGGCTGAACCCCTCTAACGGTGTATCCAGCACATACGCGAGAGTGGCGGCCGGCGTAACCGACCAGTCGGCCTGTCTTGGCCGCCCGATCCTCGACAAACAGGGGCGGATTGTCGCCAGTTGCTTCCATGGAGACCCGAGCGGAACCGGCCTGCAGCTGGCCGCCGTGCGCCTGATAGCCAATGCCAGGTACAACGGGCAGGTGATTATCGGCCGCAACCTGATTCCGGATCCTGCGTTTGGCATCAATGGTTTCTCGACCATCGCGACATTTCCCGCCGGTTATACCTTTGCCGCGGGCACCGCAATCGCGCAGGACTCTAACTCCGGCGAGTACTACCTCGCGGGTTTCGCCTGCGCCGCCAACTGCCTTGGATCGGGCGGCACCCAGACGGTAGCGCAATTCGTGGCGCGCCTGAATGGAGCCGACGGCTCGCTTGATACGGCATTCGGCACCGCAGGTTTCGCCGTGGCGCTTGCACCCACCGCAACCGGCGGCAGCCCACAGGGAATCACAGTGGATAGTTCCGGCAACGTGGTGGTTGCCGGGAGTTTTTCGACGGCCGGATCGCCCAGCCGTACGGGCTACGTGACACGGCTCACCTCGGCTGGTGTCGCCGACAGCAGTTTTGGCACAGGCGGAGTCGTGCTGGGACTCGGCGGCAACGCAGTGATCGACGTGCGCACTGACGCGATCAACCGGGTGTACGTGCTCGATCACGACACGCGGCTCTACCGCCTCACGGCCAGCGGCGCGGCGGATGCTGCTTTCGCCTCGGTCACCGACGTCCAGGCGCTGAACGGCGTCGGCTCGGCATGGCAGTCGCTGCAGTTCGTCGACAGCAGTCAGTCGAGTGCATTTCTCGTCGGCGGCGCCAGCGCAGCCACCGGCTGCACCGTCAGCTGCGCAACGACCGCGGTCATCGCCAGGGTCACGCTGATTGGTTCTGCTTCTACGACGACACTCACGTCATCGCCAAATCCGAGCAGCCACGGCCAGACGGTCAATTTTACGGCCACCGTTATGGGCCTGAATCCTATTGGCACAGTGACCTTCAAAGATGGCGTCGCGACGCTGGGCTCGGTCACTTTGCCGCTTGACGGCACTGGCACTGCGATGTTCAGCACCAGCTCGCTGAACGTGGGTACGCATAACGTGACTGCGACCTACGGCGGCGATGCAGGTAATGGTCCCAGCGCCTCGCAAGTGGTGACACAGGCCGTCACGATCAATGCCAGCGCAACGACCCTGACATTGATGCCCAGCACCAGTACCGTCGGGCAGTCAATCGCGCTGACCGCTACTGTAACGGGTTCGAATCCGACCGGTACGGTGACGTTCAAGGACGGTGCGGCGACGCTCGCCACGGCCATGCTCATGGCTGGAAGCGCCACGTTCAGCACCAGCACGCTAATCGTCGGCAGTCACGCGATCAGCGCGAGCTACGGTGGCGACGCGAACAACGACCCAAGCACCTCGGCGACTGTCACCGAAACCGTCAACGCTGCCACGAGCACGACCAGTCTTGCAGTGACGCCGACGACCGTCACCGACGGACAGTCGGTAACAATGACGGCGATCGTCACAGGTGCGAGCCCGAACGGTACGGTGACCTTCAAGGACGGCACGCTGTCGCTGGGCACAGCTACGCTCGTGGCCGGCAGTGCGGCCTTCAGTACCAGTATTTTGAGCGTCGGCAGCCATGCCCTGACGGCCGAGTATGGCGGTGACGGCAACAACGGCCCGAGCACATCGGCTGCGGTGACCGTGATTGTCAATGCCAAGCCCCCTCCCAGCGGCGGTGGCAGCGGCGGCGGCGGCGGCGGTGGCGCTCTAGGACTCCTCGATCTGTGCTCGGCGCTTCTGCTGCTGTGTGCGCGCACTAGCAGGCGCCTGCACTGCTGACAGGTCTCTGACCCGGCACGGGGTGCGGCGCCATCGAGCGTTGCTTCCCTGTCCGACCCGGTCTTATTATCATAGCCGTGACATATAAGCGGACCGTCGGGGAGCAGCGCAGTGAGAAAGATCAGGACGCTCGGGTTGATGGGCACGGGAGTCATCGGCGGCGGCTGGGCCGCGCGCGCGATGCACTTTGGCATCAATGTGATCGCCGCGGACGTGAAGCCGCAGATGGAACAGTGGATCCGCGAGGCCGTGGCGAACGCGGAACCGGCCTTGTCGCGCCTCACGCTGGCACCACTCCCGCCCAAGGGCACGCTGACTTTTACGACCGACCTGCATGAGATGGCGCGCCAGGCCGATTTCATCCAGGAAAACATCCCCGAACAGCTCGAGCTCAAGCAACGCGTGCTCGCGGACGTCAGCCGCACCGCGCCCGCTGACGTCATCATTGCCTCGAGCACTTCCGGCCTGATGCCGAGCGACCTGCAGCTAAAGATGGTGGCGCCGGAACGTCTGCTGGTCGGCCACCCGTTCAATCCGGTCTACCTATTGCCGCTGGTGGAGTTGGTTGGCGGCAAGCAGACCGCGCCGGCCACCATCGAGGCGGCACGCCGGTTCTACGCCTATATCGGCATGCACGCGCTACACGTGCGCCGCGAGGTTCCGGGGCACCTGACCGATCGGCTCCAGGAAGCCATCTGGCGCGAGATCCTGCACATGGTCAACGAGGGCGTCGCGACCACCGGCGAGCTGGATGAATCCATCATCTACGGACCGGGCCTGCGCTGGGCGGCGATGGGCACCAACATGATCTATCACCTCGCCGGCGGTGAGAGCGGCATGCGCCACATGCTGCACCAGTTCGGCCCCTGCCTGAAGTGGCCGTGGACCAAGCTGGAGGCGCCAGAGCTGACCGAAGAACTGATCGACCGGATGGTCAAGGGCACCCAGGAGCAGGCGGGAGGCCGCTCGATCCGCGAGCTTGAACGACTTCGCGATGACTACCTGGTCGCCATCCAGCAGGTGCTGCGCCAGTACGACATTGGCGCGGGTGCGACATTGAAGGCGCTCGAGCAACGGCTCTATGTCGACCAGGCGCGGGTCGCAGCGACGGCCGGAGCGGGCACTGCCGCCGCCATTCCGCCATTGGCGGGGCAGGTGCGTCCAGAGTGGATCGACTACAACGGGCATATGACCGATTCGCGCTACCAGCAGGTCTTTGGGGACGCCATGGATGCGCTATGCCGCCAGGTGGGCATCGACGAGGACTACCGCCAGCGCGTCGGCATGTACTACACCGTGGAGAGTCACACGACGCACCGTGCCGAACTCAAGGCCGGCGAGCCGTTCCATGTGACTACGCGCGTGATTTCGCTCGATGCCAAGCGGCTGCGGGTATTCCACAGCGTGTACCGCGCCCGCGACCAGGCGCTGGCCGCCACGGGCGAGCACATGCACCTGCACGTGGGGGTCGCCACCGGCAAGGCGGGCCCGGCACCGGAAAACGTGCGTGCGCAGCTCGAGCGGATCCGCCTCGCGCAGGCGGCCGAACCGCTCCCGGGGCAGGCCGGCCGCTCGATCGGCCAGCCGCGCTGACAGGCCCCCGGCCTTGCCAAAGCGGGTCGATCACGCGCAACGGCGCGATGAGATTGCCCTGGCCGCCTGCCAGGCCATCGCGCAACGCGGCTTCGCACAGGCGACAGTCGAACGCATTGCTCGCACAGCGGGCTACACCACCGGCATGGTGGCGCCCTATTTCGATTCCAAGCGGGAGATCCTGCTCGCCGCGCTGCGGCTGATCCTGCGCCGCATGGACCAGCGCCTGCGACGTCCAGGCGGTGGCGCACAGGCCGATCTGCTCGGCGTGCTCAGCGAGGCCCTGCCGATCGATGCGCAACGGCGTATCGAGTGCTCCTTCTGGACGGCGTTCTGGGGTCAGTTGTCGGCCGATCGGGAACTCAAGCGCCTCAATGCCTGGGTGCATCGCGAATACCGTAAACTATTCGAGCGGTGCCTCGGTGAACACTGGCCGGAATCGGTCGCCTGGCCGCCAGCAGTGCGCGCCCAGGTGTTACGCTCGCTCATCACTTTCATCAATGGCCTTACGACCAGTGCGGTTGCGAGCCCGAGGGACTGGCCGGCGCGCGAGCAGATCCGCCAGCTGCAGCTCCATCTGGTACTGCTCCGGGGCTGGGCACGAACCGCGAACGGCGACTGATTTACGGGAGATTGCGGCATGGATTTTTCACTGAGCGAAGAACAACAGCTCATCGTCAAGACCACGCGTGAGTTCGTCGAGCAGGAGCTCTACCCGCACGAGAAAGAGGTCGAGGAGACCGGCGTCCTGCGCATCGAGCTACTCAACGAGCTCAAGCGCAAGGCGATCGAGGCCGGGCTGTATGCGGCCAACATGCCGACCGAGGTCGGCGGCGGCGGCCTCGACACCGTCACCTGGGTGCTTTACGAGAAAGAGCTGGGCAAGGCCAACTATGCGCTGCACTACTGCTGCGTGGGCCGGCCCTCGAACATCCTGCTCGCCTGCCAGGGCGGGCAGCGCGAGCGCTACCTGCTGCCGGCAGTGCGCGGTGAACGTACGGACTGCCTGGCGATGAGCGAACCGGGGGCCGGCTCCGACCTGCGTGGCATGAAGACCACGGCGGTGCGCACCGGCAATGATTTCGTCATCAACGGCACCAAGCATTTCATCAGTCATGCCGACCATGCCGACTTCGTCATCCTGATCGCAGCCACCGCCGTCGAGGAATCAGCGCGCGGACCACGCAAGAAAATGACGGCGTTCCTGGTCGACATGGGTCACCCGGGTTTTGAAGTGTTGCCCGGCTACCGCAACGTATCTAATCGCGGCTACAACAACTGCATCCTCAAGTTCAGCGATTGTCGCGTCAGCGCCGACGCCGTTCTGGGCGAGGTGGACAAGGGGTTTGACGTGGCCAACACCTGGCTCGGTGCCACGCGGCTGCAGGTGGCGGCCTGCTGCCTGGGGCGCGCCGAGCGGGCGCTTGAGCTGGCCAAGCAGTGGTCCGTGGATCGGGTGCAGTTCGGACAGTCGATCGGCAAGTTCCAGGGTGTCAGCTTCAAGCTCGCCGACATGGCAGTGGAACTGCGCGCGGCTGAACTCATGGTGCTCGAGGCCGCGTGGAAGCACGACCAGGGCATTGCCACTGATTCCGACTTTGCCGCGGCCAAGCTCAAGGCGACGGAAATGCTGGCCATGGTCGCCGACGAGGCGCTGCAGATCCACGGCGGCATGGGGTTGATGTCCGACCTGCCCCTCGAACGCATCTGGCGCGACGCCCGGATCGATCGCATCTGGGACGGCACCAGCGAGATCCAGCGCCACATCATCTCGCGGGCCATGCTGCGGCCCCTGGGCGGTTGAGACGAGTCGGGGGTGCTGCGCCGCCGGTGGCTAGCGGCCCGTCCAGCGCGGCGCGCGCTTCTCGGAGAAGGCGCGCGTGCCTTCCTTGAGGTCGTCGGAACGCGCGACCCGCTGCACCAGATCGAGCGAGTCATATAGCCGGAAAGATTCGTGCTCGCTGACCATCTCACTGTGGCGGAGCAGCTGTTTGATCGCCGGGAACAGCAGCGGCGGGCCTGCGGCCAGCTGTTGCGCGATCTCGCGCGCCTTCGCCAGCGCCCCCCCCTTGGGCACGATGTGGTTTACCAGGCCCCAATGCTTGGCCTCGGCCACGTCCATCCAGCGGCCCGTCATCAGGAATTCCACGGCCACGTGGTAGGGGATACGGCGTCGCAACTTGATGGTGCCGGCGTCCGCGAGCACGGCGACATTGATTTCGGGCAACGCAAAGGTGGCGTGTTCCTCGGCGACGATGAGGTCCGCGCCCAGCATGAGCTCGAAGCCGCCACCGCAGGCGATGCCGTTCACCGCAGCGATGACCGGTTTGTTCAGGTTGCGCGGATGGTTGAGACCGCCAAAGCCGCCTTCGCCCCAGTCGGAGTCGGTAGCCTCGCCGCCGGCGGCGGCTTTCAGATCCCAGCCGGCCGAAAAGAACTTCTCGCCGGTACCGGTCACGATCGCCACCCGCAGCTCCGGGTCGTCACGAAAAGTCTTGAACGTGTCATTGAGCGCGTGACTGGCCGCCAGATCAATGGCATTCGCCTTCGGGCGATCCAGCCTGACTTCGAGCACCGCACCAGTGCGCGTAATGATGATTCCATTAGCCATGACTCAAGCTCTCCTTGGCAATTCGTATCAGGGCATCGACCGCCACCACGCCGGCGCCGGCGGGCCGGACAATGATCGGGTTCACGTCGAGTTCCGCCAGCACGTCGAGATTTGCTTCGGCATAGCGGCCCACCGCGAGGATGGCAGCGACGAGCGCCGGCAGATCGCCCGCCGGTTTCCCGCGGAACCCGCCGAGCAGCCGGTACACGTTGAGCCGTTCAAGGGCGGCCTGCACGCTCGGGCGCGTAAACGGCGGCAGCAGGCTTACCGTGTCGTGCAGCAACTCGGTCAGCACGCCGCCGGCGCCCACCACCAGCGTGAGTCCGAACTGCGGATCGACGATCGCGCCCACGAGGATCTCGGCCACGCCATCGACGATCATCTCCTCGACCAGCACGGTACCCGAAAGCGCCGCCAGCCGCATGGCCGCCGCGGCCGCCTCGGCCGGATTCCTGATGTTCAGGATCACGCCGCCGATGTCGGACTTGTGGGCGATGACATCCCCGGCCGCCTTCATCACTACCGGAAACTGCAGCCTCGCCGCCGTGGCCACGGCTTCGGCAACCGGCACCCGGAGCGAGCGCGGAACCGCGATCCCGAACCGGGCCAGTGCGGCCTTCGCCTCGAACTCAGACAGCGTGCGCAACACGGCGGCCGTTGCAGCGGGCCGGAGCAACGCAACGCTCGCATCGCTCCGCCAGGCCTCGCCCACGGCACCGGCCAGATCGAGTGCTTCCAATGCTTCGCGCTGGCCCTGCAAGGGCACGACGCCACTCGCCAGGCAGTCAGCGCGTACCGAGGCGGGAATCGTCTCTGGGAGCGATGCGAGCAGGGCAGCGCGCGAAGCGCCGGGCGCCGAGGCCGCGCTGGAGAATTCCCCAATCACATTCGTAAACGCTGTCGTGTCCGCGGTTTCTGGCGGGCAATCGAGCATGAGTGCCACGGCGTCCAGGCCGCAGCTCAGCGTGCTGTCGAACAGCGTGCGCAGGCGGGGCAGGTCGAACCAGGCATAGGTGTGCAGGTCGAAGGGGTTGCCGATCGTCACGCGCTCACCCAGCAGTTCGCGCAACTGTCCGGTCAGTTGCGGACTGAATGCCGGAAAGCTCAGGCCCGTGTGGCGGGCCACATCGGCTGTCATCGCGATATCGCCGCCCGAAAAACCCATGACCAGCACGCGCCGTCCTGGTAGTGGGCCACCCGCATGCAGCACCTTCAGCGTTTCGCACAGCGTGCTCAGGGTTTCGCAGCGGGCGATGCCTGCCTGGTGACAGAAGGCGTCGAACACGGCATCGGTGCCGGTCAGGGCGCCGGTATGGCTTTGCGCAGTGCGCGCCGCCACCTCGGTGCGGCCGGCCTTGACCAGGGCAATCGGCTTGCCGGCCGCCCGGGCGTGCCGGGCGGCCTGCGCAAAGCGGCCAGGATCCTTGATGCCCTCGACATACAGGCCGAAGGCGCTGACGCGTTCGTCGCCGCAGAGCATCTCAATGAGGTCTTCGACTGCCAGCCGGGTCTGGTTGCCGACCGTGAACAGATAGCCGATGGGCACACTGCGGCCATTGAAGGTCAGGGTCAGGCCGATGGTGCCACTCTGGCAGATCAGCGCCACGCCGCGCTCGAGCGGCGGGCCCACGACCTGGTCCGGCAGCAGCGCGCAGCGATCAAAGAAATTGACGATGCCATAGCAGTTGGGCCCAAAGAAGGGCACGGTAGGTGCGCTCTCGACCAGTGATGCTGTCAACGCGCGGCCCGCGTCGGTCCCGAGCTCGGCGAAACCCGACGCGAAACACACGAACCCGCCGGCGCCGCGCCGCTCCAGGGCGGCGGCCACGCCGACAGCTTCACGCGCGGGCACCGCGATGAACGCCTGGTCTGGCGAACCGGGCAGTTCATCGACGGAACGATAGTAGGTGCAGTGGGCCGTGGAATCACGGTTGGGGTTCACGCGCCAGATCTGTCCGCGATAGCCAATCGCCTCGTTGCCGGCGGCCACCGCGTCGGTCCAGCCGCCGCCGATCAACGCGATGCTCCGGGGCCGCAGCAGGCGACGGATCGCCGCCTCGCCGAGGCCCGTTGCTGTGGGCTCGGCCACCTAGCGCGCCCGCAGTTCGATGCGCCGCGAGCCCGGTCCGGGCGGATCCATCGCGGCGGTTACCGCCATGAGCGTCTCGATAGCCGCAAGGATCGGGGCCGGGAAAGGAGCGGACGTCACGCTCTCGCCCTGGCGCACGTGCAACAGCATGAGCTCTCCTGTTGCCACCGGGTCGGCATAGCGCGCGCAGTAAAAATCGAAGGCGGCGTGCATGCGCTTGCGATCGGCGGCAAGGATGCGCACCCGCACATCGATCCGCTCGCTGTCCTTGACCTCGTGCAGAAAATGCAGGTGCTGCTCGAGCGTGTACAGCGTACAGCCCGTCTCGCGGCGATAAGGCTCGCCGAGGCCCAGGTGGTCCATGAGTGCATCGCAGGCGAGGCTCATCACCAGCCCGTAATACCCGTCGCGCAGGTGTCCGTTATAGTCGATCCACTCGGGTTCGACCGCCGTGGAGTAGATCTTCAGGGCCTGCACGTCCAGGATGTTATCGAGTTCGAAATAAATAAGCCATTGCGCCAGGGGCGGGTCAGTCCCTAGGCAAAGCGTGCCGGCGCCGACGGCAGCCGGACTTCCGGGATGCGCTCGCGCAGCAGCTCGTGGAACTCGAGCATCCAGCGCTCCAGCGTCGAGAGGCGCCCGGGCACGTAGCTGCTCGACTGCAGGCCGCGCTGCACGCGCTCGCAAAGCCAGGTGTCTTCGCGGTTGGTCTGGCGGTTGATCCGATCGCTCAGGAACCGCGCGATGCGCATCTCCCGGCGCGTATCCGGCAGCCCGTACAAGGCGCCGCGGATGATGGCCTTCCCCGGACCATTGGGCAGGATCTGGAAGAAATCCATCTGGTCTGGCGTGACGTCGATCCCGAGGTTGGGCAGCATGCTGTAGAAGCGCCAGCAGCGGCGGTTCGGCTCCGGCAGGTGCTGGGTGATGCCGCCGATCATTTTCTGGTAGGTGCGCTCCGACCATTTGGGCGACAGCTGTTCTCGAAACCAGCCGGTGCCGCGCGCCACACCCGGAACGCCCTTCTGGTCTTCGTAGTCGGGAGTGAACATTCGGTTGAGGCCCGGGTGTCCGATCGGCACGTGGTACGACTCCAGGTAATTGTCCATCACGATCTTCCAGTCGACATTCCAGTGCTCAACGGTGATCGGCGTGAGCGCCTCCATCTCTTCGAAGCGGTACGGCGCCAGCTCTTCGCCCAGCGCACCCCACATTTCCCTGACCGGCTGCGGATTGCCACTCAACGCGACGAACACGAACCCGAAGGCTACGTCCACCTTGATCGGACGCAAGCCGTTTTGCGCACGATCGAGGTCCGGGAAACTCTCGCGCACCGGCATACCCATCAGCGTGCCGTCGTGCCGGTACGACCAGCCATGATAGGGGCAGGTGACCGAGGTGGGGCAGGTGCCCTGGCCATCGACCAGGCGGGCACCGCGATGCCGGCAGACATTGTGGAACCCGCGGATCGCGCCTTCGCGGTCACGAATGACGAAGACACTTTCGGGACCGATATCCAGCGTGGCAAAGTCGCCGCTCTTCTTCAGCGCGCTGACGTGCGTGACGATCTGCCAGCTGGG
>JANYLH010000020.1 GCA_025357915.1 Gammaproteobacteria bacterium | reverse complement strand
TCGCGACGATGAACCACGTGAACATCGCCAGCGGTTGCGCCGCCTGCCATGCCGCGGGTCTGAGCTTCGCCAACATGGCGCCACCAGCACTGGTGCAGCCGCCCGCAAACCACGTTTCTTTTGGCGCCTCGGCCTGTGAGGGTTGTCACTCGCCGAGCAGCTTCGCGGTCGGTGGCTTCAAGTTCACCAACGCCAGCGGCACCACACCGCCGGCCATGGTGCACACGGCAGTTGCCGGCGTGGCCTGCGCCACCTGCCACGCCTCCGGCCTGAGCTTCGCGGGCTCTCCGGCCACCAGGACAGTACCCGGTAACCACGTACCTTTCGGGACCGCGGCCTGCGAGACTTGTCACGCGCCCGGCAACTTCACCAGCTTCGCGTTCACCAACGCCAGCCGTACCGCCCCGCCGGCCATGGTTCACTCAGTCGTCCCCGGCGTGGCTTGTGCCACCTGCCACGCAGTGGGCTTGAGCTTCGTGGGCACGCCGGCGACCAAAACCGTACCCGTCAACCACGTGCCCATCGGGACCGCGGCCTGCGAGAATTGTCACGCACCGGGTAACTTCACATCCTTCACATTCCCAAATCTCAGCGGTACGAACCCGCCGGCCATGGTGCACGGTCTCGCAGCAGGCACGCCCTGTTCGACCTGTCATGAGGCCGGCAAGAGCTGGGTCGGCGCGCCGCCCACAAGAGTGCGCCCGGCGCTGAAGGCGGACGGCACGCCACACGCGACCGCAGGCGAGTGCTCAACCTGCCACTTCAACACCGCGAGCTTCAAGGGCGCGACGGATCTGCCAGGCAACCACCTGCCCCTGCCCGCGGCCGATAACCGCAATTGCGTGCTCTGCCACAGCGACCCGAACAACTACAGCGTGGGGACGATGAACCACGTGAACATCGCCAGCGGCTGTGCGACCTGTCACGCCGCGGGCAAGAGCTTTGCAAACATGTCGCCCCCGACGCTGGTTGAGCCGCCGGCCAACCACGTGCCCTTCGGCGCGGCGCCCTGTGAGAGTTGCCACTCGAAATCGAGCTTTGCGGCCGGCGGCTTCAGGTTCACCAATGTCAGCGGCACCGCACCGCCCGCGATGGTGCACTCGGCTGTGTCCGGCGTGGCCTGCGCCACTTGTCACGCGGCGGGCCAGACCTTCATTGGCACGCCGGCGACCAGGACGGCGCCCGCCAACCACGTGCCCATCGGCACCGCGGCCTGCGAGAGCTGTCACGCGCCCGGCAACTTCACCAACTTCGCGTTCACCAACGCCAGCGGCACGGCACCGCCCACGATGGTGCACGCGGCCGTGTCCGGCGTGGCCTGCGCCACCTGTCACGCGGCGGGCAAGACCTTCATTGGCGCGCCGGCGACCAGGACGGCGCCCTCCAACCACGTGCCCATCGGCACCGCGGCCTGCGAGAGTTGCCATGCGCCGGGAAATTTCACGACTTTCCTGTTCGCCAACGCCAGCGGTACGGCCCCGCCCGCGATGGTGCACAGCCTGGTCTCGGCCACGCCCTGCTCAACCTGCCATGAGGCCGGCAAGAACTGGATCGGCACGCCAGCCACAAAAGTGCGCCCGGCGCTGAAGGCCAACAGTACCCCGCACGTGACGGCCGGTGAATGCTCTACCTGCCACTTCAACACCACGAGCTTCAAGGGTGCGACGGACCTGCCAGGCAACCACATCCCGCTGCCGGCGGCCGACAGCAACAACTGCGCCTTGTGCCACACGATCGCCGGCAACTACAGCCTGGCCGTGATGAACCACGTAAACATCGCCAGCAACTGCATGCAATGTCATGGCTATGGTTTGAGCTTCGCCAACATGGCCCCGCCGACACTCAAGCAGCCGCCCTCGGGCGCGACCGGACATATCCCCACGAATCCACCCAACGGCACGGCCAACATCGCCTGCGAGCAGTGTCATCTCGCCACCGTATTTACCACCTTTGCCGGCACGATCATGAAGCACGCCCCGGTGCGCGCCATGACGTGCATGAGCTGCCACGAGCTGGGCATGAAATGGAAAACCAATACCGGTGTGCGCCTCTGGGTGCGCGATTCGGCGGGCCACTATGCCGGCCGGGACTGCGGCGGCTCGGGTTGCCACAGTACGCGCGACAAGTTCGCTGTCCGCCGCGCGGCATCGACTGTCGCTGGGCAGAGGGCCGCGGGCATGGCGAGGCCCGCCCTCGCGAGTGCGGCGACACTCGGCCGCACCGGAACCTTCAATCATCGGCGCCTCACCGGCGCCGCCTGTGTCAGTTGCCACGACCAGGCCAGCGGCATCGGCAAGGAGCTGAACCATCTGCAAACCAGCGACAGCTGCGAGAGCTGCCACATGACGACCGCATGGCTGCCGGTCATGCGGGTGGATCACCTGCAGGTCCGCGGGAGTTGCGCCAGCTGCCACAATGGGCTGCAGACACGCGGCAAGGCAAAGGATCACATCGCCAGCGGCAGTGCCTGCGAAACCTGCCACACCACCAATGCCTGGACGCCGGCGCGCTTCGACCATCTCGCCGTGGCCTCGGCCACCTGCCGCAGCTGCCATGACTCGGTGCACGCCGCCGGTACGCCAGGCAATCACGTGCCAACCACCGCGCAGTGCGATTCCTGCCACGGCACGCTCGGCTGGAAGCCCGCGAAACTGGATCACGCCGGGCTGACCGCGAACTGCGCGAGCTGCCACAACAACAACATTGCGCTCGGCGTGCCCGTCGAGCACATGCAAGTACAGCGCGACTGCGCCACGTGCCACAGCCACCCGGACTGGTCAACGCTGCACTTCGTGCACACCGCGGTCGGCTACCCGGGCGCGCACCGGACGGCGCTCGCCTGCGCCACCTGCCACAGCACCAGTACGGAGCAGATCCCCTGGTCGTCGCCGGCCGACGCGGGCAGTTGCGGCGGATGCCACGCCCGCGACTTCAAGCCCGCGGCGCACCCCAGGATCAGCGGCAGGGCCTCATATGCAGCCAGTGAGCTGCGTGACTGCCGCGGCGCCTGCCATGTCTATAGTGACGCCACGCTGAGCACGATCAGCAGGCCCATGCCCGGCCCGTATCACCGCGTGTCGGATGCCGCGTTCAAGCACTGATCAGCGCGGTGCTGGCGCACGCTCCTGCCCATCGCTCGCAAGAAATTCAAGCGCGCCCGGCAGCCGCTTCGCCCAGGCGTCCTCGTTGTGCGCAGCTTCAGGGTCGAGCACCACCCGAAACCGGCTCTCGCCATAGTCCGCCGCCCTGAAGTTCGCCTCCACCGCGCGGATCAGCCCGAGCATGCGGGCATTGGTCGCAGGACTACTTGCCTCGCGACCGCCGACGCCGAAGTACAGTTTCCGGGGCCGCACGCGCAGCGGCTTCGTATCGCGCACCAGCTGCTCGTGACCGACCCACAGCGGGGCACTTTCCACCAGACCGAAACCGAAGACCGCCGGCTTCTCGAGCAGCGCGTAGAAGGCAGCGACCCCACCGTAGGAAGACCCACCGATGCCAGTGTGGGCGGGCCCGCGCAGCGTGCGGTAGCGCTCGTTCACCGAGGGGATGACTTCATTGGCCAGAAAGTCCGGGAATCGCCTGCCAACGGGCTCCGCCATGTGCGGATCCTGCTCGAAATCCTTGAATGGCAGGTATTCGCGCATGCGCTCGGCGCCACCGTTGTCGACGCCGACAACGATGAGGGGTGGTATCGATTTCGCCTCTACCAGCCGATCGACGGTCTCATCGACACCCCACTCGCGATGACTGACGTCCGACAGGCAGGCATCGAACAACGCCTGCCCGTCGAGCAGGTAGAGCACCGGATATCTTCGCGTCGCGTTCTCCGGCGCGTCGTAGCCGGGCGGCAGCAGCACGCGGATCATGCGCTGGTTGCCGAAGACGCGGCTGACCAGGCGATGCAGGCGCAGGTCGCCCGAGACGGTTGACATGCATGGCGCCGGCGTCGCGGCCTGGGCAGGCGCCATCCGCCACGAAACGAGCGCCAGCAGCGCCGCCGTGAGCACTGTGCCCGCGCCGGCGATGCTATGAGGGTTTCGGGCCCGCATATAGCGCCCGGGGCCGGCGCACCGCGTTGTAGTCGTTGATCACGTCCCGCGGCCGGTAGGGCTCCTCGAGAACAGTCCTCTCATCCGCGCGGAGTACCAGCGCGGCGCCCTCGACGGCTGCGTCAAGCTGCCCGACGGCCGCTGCGCCGATCACCGGCACCGCGACCCGCGCGCTCCCGGCCACCCAGGCCATGGCGACGTGGGCGGCGCTCACCCCGCGGCGCGCGGCCAGTTCACCTACGCGCCGCGCAATTTCGCGGTCAATCTCATCGCCGTAGTAACTGCGGTAGGGATCGACTGCCGTGCGCGCGGTCTTCGCCGCGCCGCCCAGGTATCCGCGCGCCAGCGGACTGAAGGCACTGACCACGATGCCTTCATCCTCGCAGTAGGGAAACATCTCCCGCTCCTCCTCGCGATACAAGAGATTGTACTGGCACTGCATGTTGACGAACGGCGTCCAGCCATTCGCGCGGGCCGTGTAGTTCATCTGCGCGAACTGCCATGCGTACATCGTCGAGGCGCCAAGGTACCGGGCCTTTCCGGCCTTAACGATTTCGTGCAGCGTTTCCATGGTTTCGGCGACCGGCGTTTCAGCGTCGAAGGCATGAACAATGTACAGGTCGATGTATTCGGTGCCGAGCCGCCGCAATGACCGGTCGATCGAGGCGAGCAGGTGCTGGCGCGACAGACCGCGATCGGCCGGGTCGTCGCTCATCGGGTAGTAGACCTTGGTGGCCAGCACCAACCGGTCGCGCTGTGTGAGTTTCAACAGGTTGCGACCGACGACCTCCTCGTTGCGGCCCAGCGAATACCAGTCAGCCATGTCGAAGAAGGTGATACCGAGGTCGAGCGCGCGGCGGAGGATGGGCACAGAGCGTTCTTCATCCAGCACCCAGCGCTTCCAGCCCGGATCCCCCATAGACATGGTGCCGAGGCATAGCTTCGATACCGTGAGGTCGGTGCGACCGAATCGCAGGTATTCCATACCCGTCTACCCCTGCGCAGCCGGCCAGCGCAGTTGCCCGCCTCGCACCACAGTAGCCGCGTTTGCCCCTAGTGCCCCGCCTTCTGCATTGGCGCCCGGCGTGAGAACTGCGGCTGCACCGGCGGCTCGAGCCCGGTTTCGGCCTTGCATCGCCCCTTGAGCTCGTCGATGGAATCGAAGCCGCGGTCGAACAACTTCACCGCGCCGCGCTCCTGCGCCAGGCGCGCACGCAGTTGCCGCGTCGCCTCGGCGTCGGCCTTGCCGTTCGCACCCACGACCACGCCGTAGCGGCGCGCGCCGTCGACGCTCACCAGGCCGGCCTCGACGTCGAACATGACCTTATCGATCTCGCGCTCGAGCGGATCGCCGCAGCCGCCGCCGCCCCAGGTGTCATAGAGCAGCAGGTCGCCAGCCGCAACCTTGATGCGATCGCACTTCGAGGGCAGCAGAGTCCGCGTCCCATCGGCGCGCTGCAACTCCTTCTTGCCGCGCCCACCCGGCAGCCCGCCGTTGACACCCCAGGGATAGGTGAGCCAGCGATCGTCGTGAATCGAGATCTCGCCCGGCTCGAGAAAACGGTAGCCCATGCGCAGGCCATTGCCGCCGCGGAATTTCCCGGCGCCGCCGGTATCCGTGATGGTTTCGTAGGTCTCGATGCGCAGCGGGAAGTAGCTCTCGACGAATTCGTTCGGCACGTTCGTGAAGGACGGCCAGAGCGAATGACCGTCGGGGCCATCGCCGAAGGGCTTGCCCGGAATGCCGCCGAACCCGATCTGGTAGAGCTGGTACCACTCGCCGTTGGCGCGATACCCGGAATACATGAAATGTGGACTGTCGGAGAAGCCGGCCGCGCACATGAAGGCTGGATTCCCCTGCCCGAGCAGCCCGCCGAGGATGTCGAAGATGCGCCCGAGCGCATGCGTGCGGCAGGAAAGCGCCGCCGGCTTGAGCGGTTTCAACAACGTCCCCGAGGGAATGCGCACTTCCATGAGGTCGTAGAATCCGTCGTTGAAGAGGATCTGCGGGTCGAACACCATGATCATGTAGACGCCTGCGAACATCTTGAACATTTCCTCGTTCAGCAGGAAATTGATCGAGCCGATGGACTGCGGGTCGGTGCCCGTGAAATCAAATATGCACTTCTCGCCCTCCCGCCACATCGTACAGGCGATCTTGTAGGGCCCCATGCCCATGCCGTCATCGCAAACGTAGTCTTCGAAGTACTGTTTCTTCTCAGGCACGGTGCGCCCGATGAGCTGGCGCATGGCGCGCTTGTTGCGCTCGAGCATCTGCTCCATGGCCGAGTAGAACACGTCGTCGCCGAAGCGCGTCGAGATCTCCACGCAGCGGATCGCCGCGGTGCGGAGCGCCGCGGTGATGGCGTTGAAATCCGACAGGTTCCACATCGGCAGGCGGCAGTTGTGCAGGATGATCTTCAGCGAGTCCGACTGCAGCTCGCCCCGTTTGTAGATCTTGATGAGCGGTACGGAGATGCCCTCCTCATAGATCTGCCGCGCGTCGGTCGGCAGCGAGCCGGGCACTTTGCCGCCGATATCCGTCATGTGCCCGAACATCGCCGACCAGGCGATCACCCGCCCGCCCTTGTAGATCGGCATGAGCATCAGCCAGTCGTTGGTGTGACTGACCGCGCCGTTGCAGGAGTACGGGTCGGAGGTGAAGAAGATATCGCCTTCTTCGACCGTGCCGTCGTAGGCCTGCATGAAGCCCCAGATGAAGGAGCCGAACTGGCCCACCACCATCTTGCCCTCGAGATTGGCAATCATCGGGAACTCGTCGTGCTGCTCGCGGATACCGGGCGACATCGCGGTGCGAAACAGCACCGTGTCCATCTCGAAGCGGGCGTTGCGCAGCGCGCTCTCGATGATATCGATGGTGACGCTATCGACCTTCACCTTCTTCATCCGCTTTTTGTTGCGCTGGATAATCTGGGCAGGCATGTTGAACTCCGCTGAAGTTTGCGTTGAACCGGTTAAGCCTTGCGGCGCGCCCTGGTGGCACGCCTGGGCTTGTAGCCGTCCGGAAAGATGAGAATATTGCCGTAGGCGTCCACCTGGCCGTGGTGTCTGGGCAAGATCACCGTGGTCGCGTCCATTTCCATCACGATGGCCGGACCGGCAATGCGATTACCCGCCTTGATGAGCGCGCGGTCGTAGACCAGTGCCGTATGGTCCTTGCCTTCCATGTAGGTCTTCTGCTTGCCGACGACGGCCGCCCTGGCGCTGGCGGCGCCCCTGGCAATCTTCGGGCGCTGCACGGTAATGCCCTTGCCTTGCGCGACCGCGCGCAGGTTCACGAGTTCGTGCTCCAGGGGCAGCGCGAAGGTGAACAGCCGCTTGTGCTCGGCATCGAAGGGAGCGGAGATGGCGGCCAGGCCGCGCTTTTCCAGATCGGCAAGCTGCACGTTGATGGTGAGCAGCAGGCCCTGGCCGTGGTAGCGGATGTCGACCTGGTAGCTGGTGCGGGTATCGGCGCGCGCGACTTTCTCCTGCTCGAGCGAGGCGGCGGCGTCGGCGGCGAGCTCGCGCAACACCTTCGCGACTTCCTTGGGCGTGGTTTCCGAGAACCGGCGGATAAAGGTGCGCGCCGATTCATCGCGCACCGCGGTGGTCGCGTCGCCGAGCGCGCAGAGCACGCCGGGACCCGGCGGAATGATCGCCGGCCACGAGCCCAGGAGCCGCGCCAGCGCATTGGCGTGCAGCGGGCCCGCGCCGCCGAAGGCGATCAGCGCGTAGTCACGCGGGTCATGGCCCTGCTCGACCGACACTAGGCGCAGTGCGCCCACCATGTTCTCGTTGACAATGTTGTAGATGCCGAGCGCGGCATCCTTCACGCTCTTTGACAGCGCGGTGGCGATCTTGGTCACCGACTTCTGCGCCAGTTCGCGGTTGAGTTCCATCTCGCCGCCGAGCCGTTGCATCGCCGGCAGGTAGCCGAGGACCACGTTCGCATCGGTCACGGTCGGCTCGGCGCCACCGCGCGCGTAGGCGGCCGGGCCCGGGTCGGCGCCCGCCGACTGCGGACCGACGCGCAGCGCCTTGGTGAGCTCGGGCACGTGCGCGATCGAGCCGCCGCCTGCGCCCACCGTGCGGATGTCGACTGAGGAGGCACGCACTGTCACGTCGCCCACTGTGGTCTCGCGTCGCAGCCGGGGCTCGCCATTCATGATGAGCGCCACGTCGGTGGAGGTACCGCCCACATCGACCGTGAGCAGGTTGGGGAAGCCGGCCTGCGTCGCCACCCACACCGCGCCGGTCACACCGCCGGCCGGACCGGACATCAGCAGGTTCACCGGGTATTCCTCGGAGGCCTTGGCCGAAGACAAGCCGCCATCGGAGCGCAGGATGTGCAACTTTACAGCGCGCGTCTTCTCCGCGAGCTTGGTCTTGAGGTTGTGCACGTAGCGCGCAACGCGCGGGCGCACGTAGGAATTGGCGACCGTGGTCACGGTGCGCTCGTACTCCTGCATCTCCGGTACGACTTCCGAGGACAGCGACACCGGGATGCCCGGCAGCTCCTGTTCCGCCAGTTTCCGGATGCGCTGCTCGTGCTTGTCGTTGGCGAAAGCGTTGATGAGCGAGACCGTCAGCGCCTCGATGTTCTTCGAGCGGAGCTTGCGCAGCTCGCCGCGCAGCTTCTCCTCGTTGAGCGGCGTGACGATGTCGCCTTTCGCGCCCACCCTTTCCTCGGCCTCGATCGTGCAGGACAGCGGCGCCAGCGGCGGCGACTTGTTGTAGATCACCCAGCCGCCCAGGCCTCCCGGCACGAAGCTGCGCGCGATCTGCAGCACCTGGCCGTATCCCTTGGTCGTGACCAGCCCGCAGCGCGCACCGGTACCGGTGAGCACGGTGTTGGTCGCCACGGTGGTGCCGTGCATGACATGCTCGATCTGGGTCGGATCGATCCCGGCGCGTTCGCACACGCGCGCCAGGCCACTGAGCACGCCGATCGACTGGTCCGCCGGGGTGCTTGGCACCTTGGCGCTCCAGGCCTGACCGCTCTTCTCATTGACCAGCAGCAGGTCGGTAAACGTGCCGCCGACGTCGACGCCCAATCGATAGCTCATGCTCTCACCTGTGATTTCGGGTTCGAAGCGAAGGGAAGCGATGCGGCCAGGGCCGCTTCGCGCTGTGCGGATTTCGGAAAACGGCCGGCCTTGAGCAGCATGCCCGGCACCGGGCGGCCGAGCTGCGTCTGGATCCAGCGGCCCACCTCGAGCAGCGCGTCAAGATCGACATCGGTCTGCACGCCCATGCGCTCGAGCATGTAGAGCAGATCTTCGGTGGGAATGTTGCCCGTCGCGGCCGGTGCGAATGGGCAGCCGCCGATGCCACCGATGCTGCCATCGAGCACCTCGACGCCGGCCTCAAAAGCCGCGTAGGCATTGGCGATGCCGGTGTTACGGGTATTGTGGAAGTGGCAGCGCAGCGGCATGCCTGGTAGCGCGGCGCGCACGCGTGGCACGAGTTCGCTCACCTGCGAGGGCACCGCGACGCCGACCGTGTCGGCGAGCGCGATCTCGTGCGGCCGCCCGGCGGCCACGCGGCGCGCGAGCTCGACCACGCGCGCAGGCGCAATCTCGCCCTCGAAGGGGCACCCAAAGGCCGTCGAAATGGTCACCTGCGCGCGGATATTGGCGGCGTGCGCGGCGGCCGCGATCTCGAGCCACGCGGCGACGGATTCTTCGGTGGTCACGCCCTGGTTGCGCGCGTTGAACGTATCGCTCGCCACCACCACCATACCGATCTCGTTGCAGCCCGCGGCGAGTGCGCGGTCGAAGCCGCGGCGGTTGAGCACCAGGCCGATATACGTGACGTCCGCACGCCGCGGCAGGGCCTTGAGCACCTCCTCGGCATCAGCCATCTGCGGCACTTTCTTCGGATTGACGAAGCTGGCGACTTCGAGCCGCCGCACGCCCGCGGCGACGATGCGGTTGATGAACTCGACTTTTGCGGCCGTACCGAGCAACACCGACTCGTTCTGCAGCCCGTCGCGGGGGCCAACCTCGACGATTTCGACGCGCTTCATAGGCGCGCGCTCCAGACGTCGATTGCCGTGAAATTCCGCATCGGTCTGATTATATACACGGTCCCCGACCGCCCGCATGCCGGCCCGGCTTGACGCTCCGGGAGTCCACTTGTATACAACTGCTCCTCATGCCCGACCCTGACTTCAAGAACGGACCGCTCGCCGACCTGCGCGTGCTCGAGCTGGGCACGCTGCTCGCCGGGCCCTTCTGCGGCCAGCTGCTGGGAGACTTCGGCGCGGAGGTCATCAAGATCGAACCCCCGGACCAGGGCGACCCTCTGCGGGTCTGGGGCCGGCAGGAAGAGGGCGAGGCTTCGCTGTGGTGGCCGGTCGTGGCGCGCAACAAGAAGGCCATCACGCTCGACCTGCGCCAGGCCGAAGGCCAGGCGGTCCTCAAGGAGCTGGTTGCAAAGGCCGACTTCCTGCTTGAGAACTTCCGCCCCGGCACGCTCGAGAAATGGGGCCTGGGCTGGGCCGAACTCGCCGCCATCAATCCCCGGTTGATCATGATTCGCGTTTCCGGTTTTGGGCAGACCGGACCGCGCGCCCGCGACCCCGGCTTTGGCGCGATCGGCGAGGCCATGGGCGGCCTGCGCTACGTGGTTGGCGACCCATCGACGCCCCCCTCGCGCATGGGTATCAGCATCGGCGACTCGCTGGCCGCCACCTTTGCCTGCGTGGGCGCACTCTCCGCGCTCCACTACCGCGAAAAGACCGGCCGTGGCCAGGTGGTCGATTCGGCCATCTACGAGGCTGTGCTCAACATGATGGAGTCGCTGATCACCGAGTACGACAAGCGCGGCTTCATCCGCGAACGGACCGGGGCGATCCTGCCGAAAATTGCCCCGTCCAACGTCTATTCGACCCGGGATGGCATGGTGCTGATCGCCGCCAACCAGGACACCGTGTTCAAGCGCCTGTGCGTGGCCATGGGCGAGCCCGAGCTTGCCGCGGATCCGCGCTACAGCACCCACCAGGCGCGCGGCACGCACCAGCGCGAACTCGACGAGCGCATCGGCGTCTGGGCAGGCGGCCTGACGACCACCGAAGTGCTCGAGATCCTGCAGCAACCGGAATCTGCAGTGCCTTCAGGGCTGATCTACCGCGCTCCCGACATGCTCGCCGACTCGCATTTCAAGGCGCGCGAGGCCATCGTAACGACGCAGCACCCACGCTTCGGCGAACTGCGGATGCAGAACGTCGCGCCGAAGCTGTCGGCGACCCCCGGCTCGATCCGTACGCCCTCCCCCGATCTCGGGCAGCACAACGACGAGGTCTACCTGCAACTGCTGGGGATGAACGCCGATCGCTATGCCGGCCTGAAAGCCCGGAAAGTCGTCTGAGCATGGCCATGCCATCCCAAGCCGGCCCGACCAGCGGGGCGTTTGCCGGTCACCTGCGGCCGGGCGCCCTCCCGGCATTGATCGTGATCGACTTCGTCGGCGCCTACGTCATGCCAGACTCGCCGCTCTATGGCGACGGTTGCGTCGCCGCGCAGGCACCCGCCGCCACCCTGCTCGGCCTGGCGCGGGCAGCCGGGATCCCCATCGTGCACACCAACCTGTGGTACCAGAAGGGCGGCCGCAACGGTGGAATCTTCTTCCGCAAACTCCCGGCGCTGGCGTGCTTCGAGGACGGCCGGCACCCCGAATACTGCGCCTTCGCAACCGGGCTTGAACCGATGCCCGGGGAAACGGTACTCACCAAACAGTACGCGAGCGCCTTCTTCGCCACCACGCTCGCCTCGACGCTGACGGCGCTCGGCGTCGACACCCTGATCATCGCGGGCGTCTCCACCAGCGGTTGCATTCGTGCTACGGCGGTCGACTCTGTCCAGCACGGCTTCGTGCCGCTGGTCGTGCGCGAGGCTGTTGGTGATCGCGCCCCCGGGCCTCACGAAGCGAATCTGTTCGACCTGCAGGCCAAGTACGCCGAGGTCGTGACACTGGCGGACATCCGCAGCTATCTCGTCACCCGGCGGCAAGGCAAATAGCTCTCATTTGGTGGCGTTGCGGCGACAGGAACGCTGCGCTAAGCTCACCCGCAAGGCAGCGCTCCTGAGCGGTGCAGACTAAAATTCAAGCTTGGGGAATCCTATGAAGAAGCTTTTCATGCACCTGATGCTGCTCGTCGTGGCTGTGGTTGCCACACCACTCGCCTCTCCGGCCTGGGGCGAAACTCCGGCGTCCGCGGCTCGGGCGAACGACCTCGAGGAAGTCATCGTTACGGCGCGCCAGCGGCAGGAAAAACTGATTGACGTGCCGGTGACCATACAGGCGTTTACGGCAGCGGACATCAAGGCAGCCGGCATCGAACGGCCCAGCGACTTCATCGCGCTGACGCCAGGCGTATCGCAGGTGCAGACCGCGGAAGTCGGCGACATGCAGATCAGCATTCGCGGCATCAACACCGGACGCGACGCCGAAACGAACTTCGCACTGGTCATCGACGGCGTGCTGCAGACGAACCCGAACGCGATCAACCAGGAACTCAATGCGGTCACCCAGATCGAGGTCCTGAAGGGCCCGCAGGGCGCTATCTACGGACGCAACGCGGTCGCGGGCGCGATGATCCTTTCGACGCGGCAGCCGACCGACACCTTCGAGGCTGACGTTGGCGCCAGCGGCGGCAGCAACTCGCTCCAGAAGGCCAACATCTGGATCGGCGGCCCGCTCACCGACGGCGTCAAGGCCAGCGCGTCGGCCTACTATCACAAGACCGACGGTCAATGGACCAACACCTTCCTGAAGTGCAAGGACTGCGTCGATTACTTCGAGGAGAAGGGCGCTTCGCTCCGCGCGCTGTTCGATGTCGGCGGCGGACAGCTCGACTTCAAGGCAAAATATTCCAGGCTCAACTCGGGTGCGATCAACTTCAACGCCTCGATTGCGCTATCCGAGGCCGCGGCGGCCTTCAGAGCGCCGCCGTTCTACGAGGACCCGAACAAGCACCTGTTCGCGTACATCAATGACGTCAAGCCGGTGAACGAGCAGACGAACCAGGACCTGTCGCTCAAAGGCGAGTGGAAACTCGACGCAGGCACGCTGACGGCCTACGCGGCCTACAACGACCAGACGAATTACTTCCTGACCGACGGCACGAGCGCGGCGTTCCAGCTGTACTTTCCAAACGGCACGAACAATGCCCAGCCGGCCATAGCAACCTGCCTTGCCACATTTAACGCCCGCTCACTCGATACCCCGCTGAATCCGCCGTTCAATTATGGCTTCGGTGGCGGCATCGGGGCGTCGTTCCTGCCGCCTTACAGTGCCACGACCTGTGACGGCTACCAGTACCAGCAGCGCGACCAGAAGGACACCAGCATCGAGGTGCGCCTCGCCTCGCCGGCCAATCAGTCCGTGCGCTGGCTCGGTGGCCTCTACTATGGCGACATCAAGCGGCACGTGGTCGTCTCGCAGGGTTCGGACCTCGGCCAGGGCTTCGCCGCCCAGGCCTTCGTACCTTCAGGCGGTTCGAATCCGACTGACCTGCTCTACGACGACGACTTCACGAGCAAGGTCTCGGCGGCATTCGGCCAGCTGGCGTACGACGTTGCCCCGGGCGCCGAACTCGCGCTCGCCCTGCGCTACGACAGCGAGAAGCGGGATGTCGACAACAACGTACCCACCTGCGCGGCCCCAGGCACGACCGGCCCCTGCCACGCTCAGACGGCTGGCTTCTTTGGCGGTTCGAACCCGTACATCAATCCCGCGTACTCTACTAATCCCGCGCTGGCGGTCTCCGGAATCCCGAGCCGCAGCAAGACCTACAGTCAGCTCCAGCCCAAGCTCACGCTCAACTGGAAGCGGTCGGAGGACTTCGCGGTCTACGCGTCCTACGGCTATGGCTTCCGTAGCGGCGGCTTCAACTCCACCGGCAGCGCCGCGACCGTGCAGCTCTGGTACAACACGATCGGCGGCGGCCTCTGCCTCGGACCCAGCCAGTTTGTGAATAACGGCCTTTATCCGGCGACCTGCACCCCGACCTCGGTGCACAATCTCGAGGACGTGAACGATGACTTCAAGAAAGAAGTCTCAAAGGCCGCGGAAATAGGCTTCAAGTCCTATTTCGCCAACCGCAGCTTCCAGCTCAATGGTGCGATCTTCCACACCAAGGTTGAAAACCTGCAGTTCTTCAACTTCTTTGCCGGCCCCTTCGGTCTGCTCCGTGTCGTGACCAATCTCGACGAGGCGACGCTCAAGGGCGCGGAACTCGATGCACGCTGGAAAGCCAGCCAATACCTGACGCTGTTCGCCGGTGCGGCCGTGCTCGACAGCAATATCGATAAGTACACCGGGCGTCCATACACGAAGGGCGGCAAGGTACCTTACGCGCCGAAGTACACGGCGAACGCCGGCGTCGATCTCGCCGTGCCCTTTGGCAACGGTCTCACATTCGTGTCACGCCTGGATCTGTCGGCGGTCGGTGAGACCTGGTTCCACCCGGTGCAGAACCAGACTCTGCCGAACCTGTTCGGCCTGCTCAAGGGCTTCGGGCAAGGCACCTTTGACAAGCAGAAGCGCGACCCGTACTCGATCCTGAACCTGCGAGTCGGACTCACGGGCGAGAAGTGGGGCGCGACGGCCTGGAGCCGCAACCTCACCGACAAACACTACCTTGCCGAAATCATCCCGGCACCGGAGTTCGGCGGTTCGTTCATTCACGATGCCCCTGGCCGCAGTTATGGCCTCGACCTGAACTACCGCTTCTAGACGCGCTGGTTGCAACTGACAGACAAAGGCCCGGGCGGCGCGCGCTGCCCCGGGCCTTTTCTTCAACTGCGGTGCTGCTGCGCGTAGCGCCATTTTTCCCAGTTCACGCGCGCACTCTGGTACGCGTCGATGAACGACAGCCCGTAGACGAACACGCCGCCGATGTGCCGGCCGATCAGGGAGGCGTGCGGCGGCATCACCTTGGTGCTGATAAAGCCCAGCAGGATGATGAAGAACAGGAAAACGAGGCCTCGCGAAGGCGAGCCGTTGATCACCTGGCCGGACCCTGGCAACAGGAGGGCCGCGGCCAGTACCCAGGCCGGCTTCGGTGGACTGTTGGTCGTGGTCACGTGCCCCTGCCCTGCCGGTCGAGGACCGACTTGCGTACCGCGATGAGCCTGGCGAACAGCATCCGCAGCAGCCCAGGCTGCAGCGCGACCTCGCCAAATTCAGCCTGGCGCAGGATGCCATAGCGTGCGCGCTCCGCCTCGGCCAGCATCCACACGATGCGCACGCCGAGCGGGGTGATCAGCAGCTCCTTGGCGCGCTTGTCGCTGAAGATGTCGAGGTGCGGCCGCAGCACCTCCACCGGCATCGCCCGCTCCGCGTCATCCGTGCGCAACACCGCGTGTTCAGGGAAGCCCGGCGGGCCGGGCAGCGTTACGGGCAACAGATCGAAATTCGAGAACGTGGTCGGCCCCGCGGGGCGCATCATCAGGTCGAGCTTGGCGCCTACGGGAAGCTTGTCCTGCAGCGTGACCAGGAGCCACAGGACTGGCAGGCGGCGTAGCGCGAGCGTGTCGACCACCGCTTGCACCTGCACGTCGAAATGGGCGTAGCGCCCGCACAGGCGCGGCAGGCCCACCGACCCTGTGTCTTCGAAGCGCTCCTGCTCCAGGAACCCCTTCACGGCTCCATAGAAACGGCCGACCGCGCCCGCGCGCGCGCGCCGGAGGCGCTGCCAGCGCCTCGCCAGGAGCACCGCCAGCACCACCGTCAGTGCGCCGGCAGCGAGGTTACGCCACATGGATTGGATCACGAGAGTAGCCAAACGAACACGGCCCGCGATTGGGCGGGCCGTGCTCGCAGTGCGTAAGTCGGCTCAGTAGCCGCGCGGCTTCGGCCACGGCATCGTGAACTGGTCGCCGCGGCGCACGTACTTGTAACGGTAGAAGTGAAACCACAGCGACACGATAACGTAGAAGATCACCATGGCTATAAGCTGCGAGCCGTAGCCGAGGAATATTCCGACGAACGTCACCGCGCACAGCAGGAACAACAGGATCGCCGGCAACGGATGAAACGGATGGGTGTAGCCGCGCCGGATGCTGCCGAGCGGCCACTTGTTGCGGAACATCAGGATGTTGATGCTCATGAACGTGTAGTGGAGCACGCCAGAGAGGATCGAAAAGGTAATCGCCTGATTGAGGTCCGCGATGAACACGAAGGCGATGGCGATCGGCATCAGGAACAGGATCGAGCGATAGGGGGTGCGGTATTTCGGGTGCACCGCCGAGAACCAGGTCGGCAGGTAGCGATCGCGCCCCAGCGAGAACCAGGCGCGCGCCGCATCGTTGATGCAGCCGTTCGCCGAGGCGACGGCGGACAGCACGGTGCCCCAGAACAGCAGCAACTTCAGCACCGGGCTCCCGGTGAGCGTCGCGGCATCATAAAGCGGGAAGAAAGTGACGCCCAGCTGCTGCCACGGCAGGAGGCTGGCGCACACGTACCAGGTGAGCGCCGCGGCAATCAGCAGCGTGATCATGCCGGCCATGGTGCCGAACGGCAGCGAGCGCGCGGGCGAACGCACTTCCTCAGCCGCCTGGGTGGTCCCCTCGATTCCGAGGAAGTACCAGATCCCAAACTGGAAAGCGGCGACGACGCCAATCCAGCCGTACGGCAGCGCATTGGAGGGCGTGATCATGTCGCCGAGCTTCAGCACCACGCCCTGGCTCCAGGGCTGCACCGAGAAGAACAGCACGAGAATCGAGGCATAGGCCAGTGCCGTGATGACGAAGTTGACGTTGAGCGTCATCAGCACGCCACGGTAGTTGAGCCACACCAGCACCATGATGCACAGCACCAGGAACGGGTTGTGATTCAGGCCCACGGCACCATTCTCGGTGCCGACCTGGGTAATCAGGTCGCCGGCGAGAATGGCATCGGAGACCTCGAGCATGGTGTAGGCGAACACCAGATAGAGCGCCACATTGAAGGCCATCAGCGGCCCAACGATGTGTTTCGCCTGCGCGTACTGTCCGCCGGCCGCCGCCACGGTCGAGGTGACCTCAGAGTCGATCATGGCGACACAGGTGTACAACAGGCCGCAGAACCAGCAGACGATCAGCGCTGCCAGCGAACCGCCCTTGTCCGCCGAGAAGTTCCAGCCGGTGAATTCGCCCACCAGCACGATGCCGACGCCCAGTGCCCAGATCTGCACGGGACCGAGCACGCGCCGCAGCGAGACGCGCTCGACGGGGGTTCCAGAAGCCGCTTCGCTCATGGCCATGTTCGACTACTCCCGGACTAGACTTTGTGTTTTTCGGATACCGCTTCGATCTCGCCTTCGCGCGATGAAGTCAGTTGCTGTTCGGAATAGCTGCGGTCGGTCTTGAGCCAGTCGAAGACCAGCCAGACCGCGA
Source organism: Gammaproteobacteria bacterium (assembly GCA_025357915.1). Lineage (GTDB taxonomy): Bacteria > Pseudomonadota > Gammaproteobacteria > Steroidobacterales > Steroidobacteraceae > FEN-1191. The sequence continues at coordinate 33,410 of JANYLH010000020.1, read as the reverse complement.
TGACCGCGGAGATCAACCAGGAAAGGTCTGCAAGCAGATTCCAGATGGACATGAACATACCCCCCAGAGAAAACCAGTTGCCGCAACCGTCTACTTGTTGCTGCCGAATTTCTCGTCGATGACTTCGCGGTATTCGCGGTCCGATGCCTTGAACAGAAAGACGAAATACCCTACCAGCACCACAGTCATGACGATGAGCGCCGTCCAGTCGATGTTGTAGTGGAAGTGACTCTGTATCACGTCGTGCGCCTTGGCCGGGTCAAAGCCAAGTTTTTCCCACTGCACGACCTGCGCCGGCGACTGCTTGAGATTTTCCCAGGTCGGGTTGTCGATCTTGTCGATTTCCTTGGCGGCACCGGCAAGCTTCATCTTCAGCGGCAGCCACAGCGCCACGAATATGGCGACCAGCAGAAAGATGATGTCGACGATCTGGAGCGCCCTGGACTGCTCCGGAGGTGTGTACTTCGCCATGCGCTGCTCCCCCGTTAACGTTTCTTTTTCATCTCATCGAGGCCAAGGATGTCGAGTTCGTAGATGAACTTCTTGTCCTCGGCGTAGTGATTCAGCATTGCGAGCATTGAGGCGGTGTTGAAGATCAGCACCGCCGCCGCGCCCAGTGCGCAGACCATGCGTACCGTGGCGTCGGGAATATGCGGCCAAGACAGCAACAGCACCGACAACAGCGCCACCCACAGGGCGATGATCAGCACCCAGGCGGCGCGCTTGTCGCCGCGATACATGGCTTCGATACGATCGTCGAGTTCTGACATCGCGCCCCCCCTGAATTCTTTGTTTAACTGCGAGGCAATTTTATTTATTGGCCAATGAGACTCCCGGGCCACCGAAAAGTCAAGAAGCTCAGTCACCCTCCGGCCGCCGCGCCACCCCCGGAATCCAGGAAGTGCCTGCGAGCGGCACACCCGCCATGGCCGCCGCCTCGACCGTGAGGGCCACCAGGTCCTCTTTCTCCAGGTGGTGCACGTCCTGCTTGCCGCAGGCGCGCGCCACGGTGGCCAATTCCATGTTGAGCGTCTTCAGGTAATTGCGCACGCGGCGCGCGCCGATGGCCGGCTCGAGCCGCAGCTCGAGCGCCGCGTCCTGGGTCGTAAGGCCGACCGGGCACCTGCCCGTGTGGCAGTGGTGGCAGTAGCCGGGCGCGGTCCCAAGCGTCGCGTAGTCGGCTACCGCGGACACATGGCGGCCATCAGGCCTGACCCAGCTCTCGCTGTTGCAGCCCAGCGCCACGAGCATGCCCTGGCCGATCGCCACGGCATCGGCGCCCATGGCGAGCGCCTTGGCGATATCGGCGCCGCTGCGGATGCCCCCGGAGACAACCAGCTGCACTTTGCCGCGCATGTTCAGGTCTTCCAGGGCGTCGACAGCCTGCCGTACAGCCGCAAGCGTCGGGATGCCGATGTGCTCGATGAACACGGTCTGCGTGGCCGCCGTACCGCCCTGCATGCCGTCGACGACGATGACGTCCGCGCCCGCATGCACACACAGCTTCACATCGTTGAACACGCGCGTCGCGCCGATCTTCACGTATATGGGCTTTTCCCAGTCCGTGATTTCGCGCAGTTCCTGGATCTTGATGACCAGGTCGTCGGGGCCGGTCCAGTCCGGATGGCGACAGGCCGAGCGCTGGTCGATCCCTGCCGGGAGCGTGCGCATCGCCGCGACCCTGGGGTTGACCTTCTGCCCAAGCAGCATGCCGCCGCCCCCGGGCTTGGCGCCCTGCCCGATCACGATTTCGATCGCATCGGCGCGCCGCACATCGTCCGGGTTGAAGCCATAGCGCGAGGGCAGGCACTGGTACACCAGCGTCTTGGACGAGCGGCGCTCCTCCTCGGTCATGCCGCCATCGCCGGTCGTGGTCGAGGTGCCCGCTTCGGTCGCCGCCCGTCCCAGCGCCTCCTTGACGCGCGCCGAGAGCGACCCGAAGCTCATGCCGGCAATGGTGATCGGCATGGCGAGTTCGATCGGGCGCTTTGCGTAGCGCGTGCCGAGTATGGTCCTGGTCGAACACCGTTCGCGGTAACCCTCGAGCGGGTAGCGCGAGAGCGAGGCGCCCAGGAACAACAGGTCGTCAAAATGCGGCAGGTGGCGCTTCGCGCCCATGCCGCGGATTTCGTAGAGTCCGGTCGCCGCCGCGTGCTGGATATAGTCGATGTTGCGACGGTCGTAACCCCAGGATTCCTCGGTACGCAGTCGGTGCGGCGGCGCGCCGGCGGCAGCGGCGTCTGCTTGGTGTGCAGCCATGTTCAGTACTCCTGATTCGCGTCAGCGTTCCAGTGGTAGAGCGATTTCGCCGAGGCGATACGGCGGAACTCGCCCGGCGCATGCTTGAAACCGGCCGTCGTCAGCAGTTCCTTCACGGCCGCGAGGTCCTGGTCGGTCATGGGCTCGAAACGCGCGTCGGCGCCGAGTGAGCGCACATCGCCGCGGATGTAGATGACGGCCTCGTAGAGCGAGTCGCCGAGCGCATCCCCGGCATCGCCGCAGATCACGATGCGCCCGGCCTGCGCCATGAACGCCGAGAAACTGCCCACACTCCCGCCCACCACGATATCGCCGCCCTTGAGCGAGATGCCGCAGCGGAGCGAGGCGTCGCCCTCAATCACCAGGCAGCCGCCATGCGCGGACGCCCCGGCGCCGGTCGAGGCATAGCCGCGCACCCGCACCAGGCCCGACATCATGTTCTCGGCGGCCCCGGGCCCGGCATTGCCGTTGACCGTAACGCGCGCGAGCTTGTTCATGCCAGCGAGGTAATAGCCGACGTTCCCGTCAACTTCGACCTCGAGCTCGGCATTGAGGCCGCAGGCCACCGAATGGGCGCCGTCGGGGTTCAGCACGCGCACCTGTGCAACGCCCTCGTTCGCGGCGTCCTGGTGCAGGAAGCGATTGACCTCGCGCAGCGCCACGTTGGCGAGATCGAATTCCCGCGAATTGCCCGCGCTGGCGGGCTTGGTTGTCACACGCGCCATGAGTACACCTCCTGGGGCTTGGGCTCAAAAACCGAGGCGTGGCGGATGCCGGGCAGGTGCGCGAGCGAGCGGAACTCGGAGGCGATCGCCACGTATTCGTCCGTTTCCGCGACTACTGCCGGCTTGCAGGAAAACGCGTCGCGCACGATGAGCAGCTGCTGGTCGGTGCCCATGAGGAAGGTATAGAACCCGTCGAGTTCCTCGAAGCCGCGGTGCACGGCGCTGACCAGGTCGTCGCCCTCGCGCATGCGCCACTCGAAGAAGCGGCAGGCGGCTTCCGTGTCATTGTCGGTATCGAAGTGAATGCCGAGCGGCTCGAGCTTGCGCCGCACCAGATGCGGGTTCGATAACGAGCCGTTGTGCACCAGGCAGAAATCGTGCCCGGCGGTAAATGGATGCGCGTGCGCCGGGGTCACCGCGGATTCGGTCGCCATGCGCGTGTGCCCGACCAGGTGCGTGCCGCGCAGCGTGTTGAAGCTGTAGCGCTGCGCGATCGAGGCCGGGGAGCCGATGTCCTTGTACAGATCGATCGAGGTGCCAACCGAGAGCACGTGCACGCGCGGCGCGTGCTCGCGCAGCCAGGCCGTCACGGCTACCGGATCGGCTGCCGTGGTCAGGATCGCGTGGCTGGCCATGCTGGAGAGGTGATGGTCGTGCGCCACCCCGGCGCGCAGTTCCACCAGCATGCCAGACCAGTCGTAGCTGGACGCGTCAGCGTCGACCCCCGGCGGCGGGGGCACGTACAGGCTCATTTTGTGCGCCGGGGCCTCCACCGGCTCGGAGAACACCGCCAGGCCCGCCGAATCCGGGCCGCGGTCGGTCATGCCGATCAGCATCGGCACCATCAGCTCGCCGAGCCGATCGCGCAGTTCCGGGTTCTTGACCAACAAGCCGACGATGCCGCACATGAGCTTCTCCAGAAGTAGCGACGGTTTAGAAGAATTCCAGGTAGCGGCGCGATTCCCAATCGGAGACATGCCGGCAATACTCGGTCCATTCCATTTTCTTGACGCGGATGAACTCGGCCGCGAGGCCCGCGCCCAGCGCATCACGCATCACGGCATCGCCCTCGAGGGCCGTGATCGCCTCCTGCAGCGATTGCGGCAGCAGGCGAATGCCTTCGGCCGCAATTTTCTCGGGCGAGTACTCGTAGAGATTGACGTTGCGCGGCGGGCCCGGGTCGAGTTTGCGATCGATCCCGTCGAGACCAGCCGCGACGATCGCCGCCGTCACCAGGTAGGCATTGCAACCGGAATCGGGCAGCCGCACTTCGAGCCGGCCGTAAGGGATGCGCACGCAGGCCGTGCGGTTGTTGTCGCCGTAGGCGATGTAGGCCGGGGCCCAGGTCGCACCGGACAGCGCACGGCCCACCACCAGGCGCTTGTAGGAATTGACCGTCGGCGCTGCGATGGCGGCCAGCGCGCTGGCGTGCTCCAGCAGGCCACCGAGGAAGTGATAGCCCATCTGCGACAGGCCCAACTTGTTGCGGTCGGACTCGTCGAAGAACAGGTTCTTCGTAGTCGCGTTGCCTACCGAGACGTGGAAATGCGCCCCGCTCCCGGTGCGGTTCGAGAACGGCTTGGGCATGAAGGTGGCAATCATGCCGTGCTTGCGCGCGATTTCACTGGCCGCCATCTTGACGAAGGTGAAGTTGTCGGCGGACTTGAGCGCGTCGGCGTAGGTGAAGTTGATCTCGAACTGGCCGTTGCCGTCCTCGTGATCGATCTGGTAGACGTCGATCCCCACCTTGCGGAGCGAGCTAACCATCTCGTCGAGGCAGGGCGTGGCGCGCGACAGGCCCTTGTAATCATAACAGGGTTTTTCCAGCGTATCGGTAGGGTCTGAAGGGCCGAGCGTGCCGTCGGCCGCGCGCGACAACAGCATGAATTCAGGCTCGATGCCGGTGTACATGGTCATGCCGCGCTCGGCGAGACGCGCCAGCTGCGTCTTGGCGGCGACCCGCGAGCAGTAGGGATAGGGCTTGCCGCGCACCGTGCCGTTGCAGATCAGGCGCGCGTGCCCTGGCATCCACGGAATCAGCGACAGCGTGCTGAGGTCACCGACGGCCATGTAGTCCGGGCCTTCGGGGCCCATGCCAAAGCCCCACAGCGCGAAACCCGCAAAGCCGGCGCCATCGGTAAGCACCATCTCGAGGTGTTCCACCGGCACCGACTTGGCCTTGGCCGAACCGTGCATGTCGACGAACTGCGCGAGCACATACCGCACATCGTTCTGCTTCAGGAAAGTCTTTGCTTGTTCCAGATTCATGACTGCGCCCCTGTTATTCTTGAAGTTCGCACTAGGTTACACCTGCAGCACGGATTGGTTCCGCTCCGGCCGCGCCGATTATCACGCCCAACTCGTGCCCAAGATACTCGCCAAAGCTCGGGTCGCACCAGATGCGATAGCGACGAGCCGCGCCAGCGGCCTCCGGCAGCACCAGCACCGCGACCCCGATCATGAGCGTCATGATCACGGGCGAGCGTGCCAGCTCCTGCGCCGCAAAATTGATATTGCACACCTGGGCCAGGACCTCGTGCACACCGGTACCCTCGATCAGGAAGGCGGTGTCGGCCCGCAGCACGGGGTAGACGCCCGGCGGAGAGCCGGCCATCGCAGTATCCAGCGCCATGATCTGGGACGCGCTGCCCTCGATGAAGAATTCGCTGCTGCCCAGACGGGCGACCAGGCCGGCGCCTTCCGGCCACGCCACCGCGGTGTTCGGTGAGGGCGGCACGGGGATCGAATGTGCAGCGAGCCACGCCGCCGCGCCGGCTCCCTTGCAGCCGGTGCGCGCCCGGTCGGTCACCAGCGAACATTGCACTACAGCGCTCATGCCGCCACGCCGCTCTTCTGGCGCTCACCCGCCGGGTCGTAGAAGGGCGTCGGCACGACTTTCGCACGCACCATCGCGCCGTCATCGACGCGAATAGATAACTCGCGGCCGACGGTCGCCAGGTCCGGCCGCAGCATGGCGAGCGCGACATTGCGTCCCAGCGCCGCCGAGCGTGCCACGCTGGTCAAGCGACCGGCAATCTCGCCCGCCTCGATGATCAGGTGGCTCTCGCGCGGCAGGCGTCCATCCAGGATCTCCAGACCGGTGAGCAGTTGGCGCGGACCGCGGGCCTGCAGGATCCGCAGGCTCCGTTGGCCGACAAAGTAAGGCTTCTGCATCTTCACCGCCCACATCGACGACGCCTCGACCGGGTTGCTGAGCCCATCGGTGTCCTGGGAGACGATGAGGTGCCCCTTTTCGAGACGCAGCACGCGCTGCGCCTCGACGCCAAAGGCGCGCAGCTCATCCCGCCGTCCCGCCTCGATCAGCGCGTCCCACAGCCGGGCCGCCCCGGCCCACGGGACATGCACTTCGTAGCCGATTTCACCGACGAACCCGACACGCATCAGCCGCGCGGCGACGCCGGCGACCTGCCCTTCGCGTACCGCAAGGTACGGAAAGGCCGCATCGCTCAGATCGATATTGGTCAGCGTCTGCAGCGCGGCGCGCGACTTGGGCCCCGCAATATTGACGGCCGCGCGATGTCCGGTCACGTTGACCAGCGCGCACTGCAGGCCCCACAACGCATTCCAGCGCAACAGTTCGCGGAACACGGTGGCCGAGCCGCTGGTCGTGGTGGTGAAGTAATAGCGCTGCTCACCGAGCCGGGCGATGACGCCGTCGTCGATGATGGTGGCCGACTCGTCCAGCATCAGCCCGTAACGGGTCATGCCAACCTTGAGATCGGAGTAGCGCCCGGCGTACACGCGGTCGAGGAACGCTCCGGCCTCGGGGCCGTAGATCTCGATCTTGCCCAGCGTGCCGACGTCGATGAGGCCGATGCGCTCGCGCACCGCGCGCACTTCCTCGCGGATGCACTGCTCGCGCGTCACACCCGGGCGCGGGTAATACTCGGGCCGGCGCCAGTTGGCGGCCGGCATCCACACCGCCCCGAGGGCCGTGTGCCGTGAATCGAGCGGCGTCTTGCGCTCCGCATTGAAGCTCCGCCCGGCCAGCAGCTTCAATGGCACCGGGTGATACATCGGTCGCGCGGTGGTCAGCCCCAGTTCGCCGACCGACAGTCCGCGCTTGCGGGCCAGCACGCGCACGGCGTTGACGTTGGAGTGCTTGCCCTGCGAGGGGCCCATGCCCACCGTACTGTAGCGCTTCATCAGCTCCACGCTGTCGAAGCCCTCCTGCGCGGCATTTTCGAGGTCCCGCACCTGCAGGTCCTCGTCAAAATCGACGAAGTTCTTGCCGCCCGGATGATCGATGATCGCAAAGGGATGGGACGACGACGGCACAACGTCGCCGGGCGCGCCGCCACTGACACCTGCCGCAACGGTGCCGGCGGCGACCGCCGCGGCCTGGACCCCGGCCTGGCTACCGTGCGCCACGCGCGCGACGAAATCACCTACGCCGGCGGCGCGGCCGGCGACGAACAGGCCCGGTGGCAGCTCGGTCGCCCGGTGTCGCTGGAGCGACTCGTCGAACACGATGCGCGCGCCGGCCTGCGCGGCCAGCTGCAGCGCCGGCGCCCAGCCGGTCCCCAGCAACACGGCGTCGCATTGCAGGCGTCTGGCTTGCGCGGTCACGACTGCTCCGGGGCTGGCCCCGAGCGGCGCCACCGTAATCGCCGTTAGCGCGCCGCCCGCACCGGCGTGAGCTTCGTACGGTGCCCAGCCTTCGAGTATCACGACCTTTGCGCCGCGCAGGCGCGCCAGCGCCTCTCCTGCAGCACCGCGTCGCAGGTCGATGACGGCGCACACTTCCACGCCCTGCGCGAGCAGGTCGAGCGCGGCCTCACAGGCCTGGTCGTTGGCCGCTACCACGCACACGCGGCTTCCTGGCGCGATCGCGTAGCGATACAGGAGGCGCTGCGCGCCCGAAGCGAGCAGGATGCCCGGCAGGTCGTTGTTGCGGAATACGGTCGGCTGCTCGATGGCGCCGCTGGCCAATACGACCGCACGGGCGCGCACCTTGCTCAACCGATGGGGCTCGGCAAGCGCGACCCAGTGATCGTCGTAGTATCCGGCGGCGTAGGTCGAGCACAACACGTCGATGCGCTTGTCGGCGGCGACGCGCGCAACCAGCGTTCGGATGGTAGCGGCGCGCGCCGGATCGAGCGCGCTGCCGTGCAGGCCGCTGCCACCGAGCTGTGCAGACTCTTCCACCAGCAGCACGCGCGCGCCCGCCGCAGCGGCCGCCAGCGCGGCACTGAGGCCGCTCGGTCCGCCGCCGATCACCAGCACGTGGCAGAACGCATAGCGTTTGGGCGTCGGTTCGCGCGGTGCAGCCAGATCGACACGCCCGAGACCGGTGAGACGACGGAACAGCCGCTCCCAGCGTGCCGCCAGGCGCTTGCCGTGAAAAGCCTTGTAGTAGAACCCGACCGGCAGGAACGGCGCGAGCCGGTCAATGAGCTGCGCCTTGTCGCGCTCGAGCCCGCCAAAGGTATTGACCGCCGTGACCTCCAGCCCCGGTTCGAGCGGCGTCACGTCGCCGCGCACGGTGGGCCGGCGGCCAATCTGGAAAATCGCATTGCTGTCGTGGTTCGCGGCCGACAGGAGCCCCCGGCGCCGGTGATACTTGAAGCTGCGGCCCACCGTCATGACACCCGCCGCCGCCAGCGCCGAGGAAATCGTATCGCCGCCGAATCCCTGGTACGCGGCAGCCTCAAAGCGGAAAGCCAGCGGCCGCGATCGGTCGATCCATTCATCCGCCATCGGTGGGAGCCGGCGCATCATCGCAGCACCGCCTCGCACGGATAGGTGGCTATCACGACGTCGCGCAGCGTGTCGCGCTCGGCGATGAACCAGAAGCCGGATGGGACGTGGCACCACCACTCGCGCTTGACGCCGGGCGCGCCATTGCGGTTCCACACGTAGTCCGCCCATTGCGCGTCGCTGGCGCGGTCGGGATCCGGCATGGCGCGCAACTCGCCGCCGAAGGCGAATTCCAGCACCGGACGCGGACCATTGAGCGGACAGTTCATGAGCTTCATGGCGTTGGTCAGTGGCCGACGGAGGCCGCCCCTTTCTCTCCCGTGAGCTCGAAGCGCTCAAAGCGGTCAAACTCAAAGGCCCTGATCAGCGGATGATTCGCTCCGGTGGCAACCGTGTGGCTCATGGTCTTGCCGCACACCGGCGTCGCCTTGAAACCCCAGGTGCCCCAGCCCGAGTCGAGGTAGAAACCCTCGAGCGGCGTCGTACCCATGATCGGCGCGAAGTCCGGGGTCATGTCCGCGAGGCCCGCCCACTGCCGGACGACCTTGACGTCGCCCAGGAACGGAAACAGATCGAGCATATGCGCCGCCAGCCCTTCGGCAAAATCCAGCGTCGAGCGCGTGTTCTGCACTTCGTACGGATCGAGCGAGGCGCCCATCACCAGCTCGCCGCGCGCAGTCTGCGACAGGTACACGTGGAGCGAGCCTGAGACGATGATCGGATCGAGCCAGGGCTTGATCGCCTCGGACACCATCGCCTGCAGGGCATGCACGTAGATGGGGCTGCGCAAACCCACCATGTCGAGGATGCGCGGCGTGTAGCCGGCCACGGCGCACAAGACCTTCGGGGTCGCGATGCGACCGCGGCTGGTGCGGACGCCCACCACCCGTCCGCCGGTGACTTCGATACCGGTCACCTCCGTCTGCTGGTGTATTTCCACACCGCGCCGGTCGGCGCCGCGCCCGTAGCCCCAGGCGACGGCGTCATGCCGCGCGATCGCGCCTGGCTCGTGGTACAGGGCTCCGAGTATCGGCGCGTGGCCGCCGCACTCCATGTCGATCATGGGAATGGCGCGCTTCACGAACGCAGCATCCACGGCCTCTGATTTCACGCCCAGGTGCTTGTTGACCTCCGCCCGCCAGCGCATGGTGCGCATCGCCGCATCGGTGTGCGCCAGGGTGAAGTGGCCGCGCTGCGAGTAGAACAGGTTCAAATCGAAATCGGTCGCGAGATCCCGCCACAGGCGCAGGCTCTCGTCGTAGAACCGCACGCCCTCGGGCGTGAGATAGTTGGAGCGGATGATGGTGGTGTTGCGGCCAGTGTTGCCGCCGCCGAGGTAGCCCTTCTCGAGCACCGCCACGTTGCGAATGCCATGATCGCGCGCCAGGTAATAGGCCGCCGCGAGTCCGTGCCCGCCCGCACCGATGATCACCACGTCGTAAGCGGGCTTGAGAGCCGCCGGAACCCGGAACATGCGCGGTTCCGGGTGGCGGCGCGAGAGCGCGAACTTGAGTAATCGATAGGGCATCGGCCTTGGCAGGAAACCCGCGCCGGAGGAGCGATTTCAGCCCCTATTGATATCACACGAGTTTACTGTGGCGCAACAGTATTTACGTGCCACGCAACAGGCCGGCAGCGCTCCTTGACGCCGGGCCGGCCGGCCGCTAGCGTGCCCGGGCCGCAACCCGCGCGCAGGCCCATGCCCTTGAAGGGGCTCATGAAACGCAGCCAGCGATCAAGCAACGCCATACCGAGTGCCGCGGGGACCACGCCGCGCCCACGGCGGAGCGAGCCGGCCCGTGAAGTGGGCGCCGCGGCGCGGCGCCTGCGCGAAGGACAATCATTAACATTGGCGGAAGTTGCGCAGCAGGCCAACATCAGCACCGCCATGCTCAGCCGCCTCGAGACGGGCGCGGTTTCGCCGAGCCTGGAAACGCTGGTGGCGCTGGCTGGTGCCTTGGGAATCACGCCGGCGACGCTGCTGCAGAACGTCGGTGACGACGACGACAGCGCCCAGCACGTGGCGGCCGGCGAAGGCCTCCAGGTGGTGCGTCGCGGCACGCGGCGCGGTCACACCTACCACTTGCTGGCGGCCCAGCGCGGCCCGAACAAGGTGTTCGAGCCGTTCCTGGTCACGCTCACCGACAAGAGCGAACTGTTCCCGGGTTTCCAGCACCCCGGAATCGAGTTCATCTACATCCTCTCGGGCATCATCCACTACCGGCACGGCCGGCAGATCCACGTGCTGCGCCCCGGGGATTCGCTGACCTTCCGGGGCACGGTGCCGCACGGTCCGGCAAAACTGCAGAAAGTGCCGATCCGCATGCTCTCGATCATCGTCTACGCAGACGACAAGCACGAAAGCTAGTCCAGCTCTAGAACATTCCGACCACGTTGCCCTTGGCGTCCAGGTCGATGCTGTTGGAGGCCGGCGTCGCCGGCAAACCCGGCATCGTCATGATGTCGCCGCAGATCATCACGATGAACTCGGCGCCCGCGGCCAGCCGCACTTCGCGGACGTTGACGACATGGCCGCTCGGCGCGCCGCGCAGTTTCGGATCGGTCGAGAAGGAATACTGCGTCTTGGCCACGCAGACCGGATAGTGACCGTAGCCACCCTCCTGCAGCGACTTGATCGTCGCACGTACCTTGGCGTCGGCGCTGATGTCGCTGGCGCCGTAGATCTTCGTGGCAATGGTCTTCATCTTGTCCCACAGCGGCACGGCATCCTCATACAGGTACTTGAAGTTGTTGGGCTGCCCGCACAGGCTCACGACTTCCTTCGCCACCTCGACGGCACCGGCGCCACCCTCGGCAAAATGCCGGCCGCTGATGACCTTGACGCCCTGCTGGCCCGCCCGCTCGATGAGCTGCTGGATCTCGGCCTCGGTATCTTCGGCACGATGATTGATCGACACCAGGCACGGCAAACCGAAGCGATCGCGCATGTTGTCGATGTGTCGCTCGATGTTGGCGATGCCCTTCTTCATCGCCTCGACGTTCTCGCGCGCCAGGTCTGCAACCTCGACGCCGCCGTGATACTTGAGCGCGCGTACGGTCGCGACGATCACCACCGCCGCCGGACGGAGCCCGGCCTTGCGGCACTTGATATCGAGGAACTTCTCCGCGCCCAGGTCGGCGCCGAACCCCGCTTCGGTGATCACGTAATCCGCCAGCTTGAGCGCAGCGCTGGTGGCGATCACTGAGTTGCAGCCGTGGGCAATATTGGCGAAAGGACCGCCGTGAATGATTGCCGGATTGTTCTCCAGCGTCTGCACGAGATTGGGCGCGAGCGCGTCCTTGAGTAGCACCGTCATGGCGCCGTGGGCCTTGAGGTCGCGGGCGCGGATCGGTTTCTGCTCGCGCGTATAGCCGACGACGATGTTGCCGAGCCGCTCCTTGAGATCGCTGAGGCTGGTGGCCAGGCAGAAGATCGCCATCACCTCGGAGGCTACCACGATGTCGAAACCGTCCTGGCGCGGGAAGCCGTTGCCTGGGCCGCCGAGACCTACCGTGATGTCGCGCAGCGCGCGATCATTGATGTCGACCACGCGCCGCCAGGTGATGCGCCGCACATCAAAGCCGAGTGCGTTGCCGTGATAGATGTGGTTGTCGATCAGCGCCGCGAGCAGGTTGTTGGCGAGCGCGATGGCGCCGAAGTCGCCAGTGAAATGCAGGTTGATGTCTTCCATCGGCACCACTTGCGAGAAGCCGCCGCCGGCCGCGCCGCCCTTCATGCCGAATACCGGCCCGAGCGCCGGTTCGCGCAGGCACACGATGGCCTTCTTGCCGATGCGGTTGAGCGCATCGCCCAGCCCCACGGTGGTCGTGGTCTTGCCCTCGCCTGCCGGCGTCGGCGAGATCGCCGTCACCAGCACCAGCTTGCCGTCCGGGCGATCCTTGATCGAATCAAGGTAACCAAGGGAAATCTTGGCCTTGAAGCGGCCGTAGGGTTCGAGGTGTTGCTCCGCGATGCCGAGCCGGTCGGAGGCCAGCTGGAGGATCGGCCGCATCTTTGCCTGTTGCGCGATTTCAATATTGCTTTTCAATTTCGCTGTCCTTGCTGCTCTTGGGTGGGGTCCGGCCGGCGGATCTGGCCGCGAAGAATATCGTACCGACCCGCGTCCAGGCCAATTCCCGCAGCGACGGCAAACCGCACGGCCGGCCGGGGCGGCAGTATGAATCCGGCCTGGTTGCCGTAAGGGTGCAAATGAACAAGTTAGCGACGCTTCTGATCAACATCGCCGCTCTAGAGACGAGTGGCCGGCAGCTCGGGATCGGCGTCGGCGAGGACGCAGCGGTGGAATTGGATCTCGACACTGGGGAACTGATCGGAATCCCGGTATCCGAATCGCTCCTGGTCGATAGCGCCCGACTCCAGCGCCGAGGACTGACTCGTACCGGCATCGTCACGCGGTTGATCAGTCAGGGCGATCGTCTCAAGCCCGGCGAGTGGCTGGCGCGCACGCCGCCACCGCCCGCCGCGCCTGCGGGCCCCATGCGGGAAATGCCAATCGTCGAGCCAGGACAGAACCGGCAGCTCGCGGCCTGGCGACTGTTCCGGCAGGCGGGCGATCCGGGGAGCTCCGCGATCCGCCAGCGACTCAACGGCTACTCGCTCACGGTATTCCCGGCGGGCAGCGGCAATATCGCCCTGGAAATCCGGCCGGCGGACTGAGCACCCGGGCCAGCCGTCCGCCACTAGGGCCCTGGCAGATCGAACTGGTGCGCCTTGAACAACTCGTAGGCCGTCTGGTAGTAAGCGATTGCCAGGTCATTCATGGGCGCGTTGACCGGCGCGGCATTGTCATAGCGGTCGGTCGCCGCGTCATAGCGCTTGTTCAGTACGTGCTTCTGCAGGCCCAGAATCGTCAGCTCGCCGTCGCGCAGCATGGCGACATCGTGATTGTGGCTGAAAAAAGCCACCCGCCCCTCTTCGGAGGTGTTGAGTGCATCCTGACCAAACCACGGCGCCGTATACGGCAGCCCCAGCAGCCCCAGCAGGGTCGGCGCAATGTCGATCTGCGTCATGAGGGCGTCGACGCGCCGCGGCGGCAGGTGTCTGGGCGAGTAGAACAGCAGCGGAATTTCATAGGTGCGCAGCGGAATCTCCTGCTTGCCATACACGCGCGCACCGTGGTCGGCGACGACGATGAAAATCGTATCGTCAAACCAGGCGTGCCCGGCGGCCTCGCGCAGGAAATAGCCCTGCGCATAGTCCGCATAGCGCACGCCCGACTCGCGGCCGCCGCCGGCGGGCTTGATGCCCAGTGACTCCAGGCCGGTGCGAAAGGTAAAAGGTTTGTGGTTCGAGGTGTTCATCACGTGGATGAAGAACGGCACGTGCTGCGCGGCAAGCTCGTCCGCGTGCGCCAACGCCATGTCGTACAGGTCCTCGTCGGCCACGCCCCAGGTATTGGCGAAGCGCGGCGTACCACGGATGTCCTTCCGGTCCTTCACTTCATAGCCGTTGCCGGCGTAGAAATCATTCATGTCATCGAAGTAGCCGTAGCCGCCATAGAGGAAACTGGTGTGATAGCCATGTCGGCGCAGCACCGCGCCGAGGGTCGCGATGTTGTCGTTGCCAGGCCGGCGCACCACCGATTCGGTCGGGATCGGCGGTATGGAAGCGCTAATGGCTTCGAGGCCCCGCACGGTGCGCGTGCCCGAAGCGTAGGTGTGCCGGAACCAGAGCGATTGCCGCGCGTAGCGATCAAACTCGGGCGTCCAATCGCGCGCGGAGCCGTACAGGCGGCTGAATTCCGCGCCGAACGATTCGCTCGAAATCAGCACCACGTTGAGCTTGCCAAGCCCGCCCACCCTGGCCGGAAACTCGCGATCGAGCCGACCGTCGGCGAGGCCGGTCCAGCGCCCGCCGCCGCGCGACAGGTGCTTTACCAGCAGGGCGCGGTTGGCAGCCGGATCGCGCGTCGCATAGTGCGCGTGGTAGTCGATCTCGCTGGTGCGCAGCGCACGAAAGAAGCTGGATGGGCCGTTGGCAGCCAGTTCGTCGGCGACGCGATTCGTCGATAACCCCAGCGCATTGGTGGAAAACCCGGCGATGGCCAGGCCCATTGCCACCATCAGCAGCAGAAAAAGCGGGGTCCTGGCGGTAAAGCGCGCTACCTCATGAGTGCCGGCGGTCAACTGCCGGCGCAAGGCCCAGGTCATCGCACCGGCCAGCAACGCGCCGGCGATGATGACCTTGCCGACCGGATAGGCCGCCCACAGGTCGCCGGCCACTTCGGTCGGGTAGATGAGATAGTCGACCGAAACCAGGTTGAAGCGCGAATCGAACTCTTCGAAAAAATAATACTCGGTGACGGCAACGAACAGCATGCCAAACATCCACAGCGCGGTGCCGCCCCGCAGCACGCCGCGCATGATCGCGCTGCGATGCCAGCGGTCGGGGCACAACCACAGGAACAGCGCGAGCGGCGCCAGCAGATAGAGACTCTGTACCGCGTCGGCGATCAGCCCCGCTGGCAAGATCCACAGAACCGCGCGGGCGCTCACCTGCGCCTGGTCGCCGAAGGCCCACCACAACGATAGGCGTGTGACCAGGCACAGGGCCAGATACCAGAGCGCCAGGGTAAACCAGCTGGAATATCGCACAAGCACAGTACGTTGCAGGCCTCGGGCCATCCACTCCAGCATCCGGCTCTATCCTCCTGGGAGTGGAATGAGTATAACCCCGCACAGCGGCGCGCCCAGCCGCAATCCGCGAGGCCAGCGACCGATGCTCACCGTTACCGAAGCGATCCGGCGGCGCATCTCCATCCGCCGGTTTCTCCCCACGCCGGTGACGGAGCCGCAGCTCCGTGAATTGCTCGACACCGCTCGCTACTCGCCCTCGGGCGGCAACCTGCAGCCCTGGAAGGTCATCGCAGTTGCCGGCGCAGAACGCGACGCGGTCGTCACGCTGGCTCGCGGCGCCATAGCCAACGCCGGCGGTGCGCCGCCACAAGAGGAAGGGAGCGATCTCGTATACCCAGCCAACCTCTGGGAGCCGTACCGCTCACGGCGCTACCAGCTGGGCGAAGACATGTACGCGCGGCTCGGAATTTCCCGCGAGAATCGCGCTGGGCGGCTCGCACACGTGGCGCGCAACTTCGAGTTCTTCGGCGCGCCAGTCGGGATCTTCTTCATCATCGACGGCCGCATGGGCCGCGGCCAATGGGCGCATCTTGGCATGTTCATGCAGACCCTGGCGCTGGCCGCCGTCGATCGGGGACTCGGCACCTGCATGCAGGAATTCTGGGGATCGCTTCGGGAAACGCTGCATCGCCATTTCGCGCTGCCCGAAACGGACCTGATCTACTGCGGCATGGCGCTCGGGTACGCGGACCCGGATGCATCGGTCAATCAGCTGCGCTCAGCGCGGGCCCCGGTCGAAGAGTTTGCCATCCTGCGCGGATTCTAGGACGCGCTCGACGCGCGCGCGCGCCGCCGCGCGGATCTGCAGGCGGCGCTCGCTGTCGGCCCGCGTCCATTCGGCGATCTCGCCCAAGGTCCGACCGCAGCCGAGGCATACGTTCGTACTGTCCAGCTCGCAGATGTCGCGGCAGGGCGAAGGCACGCTCACACGCGACGTCTCGCTCATGCGGCCAACCCGCGTTGCGCCCACTGCCTGAATATGCGGTGCATCGTCGTCACGCCGTCGGTCAGAGCTGCCGGCCCAGGTTGCAGGATATCCGGCGACTTGATCTCGTGGAGTTCGCCATCGCGCACCGCTGGCACATCCTGCCAGCCGGCGCGGTCCGCGACCCGTTGCGGGCGGAAACGCTTGCCGCACCAGGAGCCGAGGATGATGTCCGGCTGGCGGCTCACCACCTCTGCCCCGTCGGCAATGATCCGGTCCTTTGCCAGCGAACAGGTCGCGCGCTCGGGAAAGACATCGACACCGCCGGCGATGCCGACCAGCTCGGAGACCCAGGCAATGCCGCTGATCATCGGTTCATCCCATTCCTCAAAATAAACCCGCGGCCGGTGCGGCAGTGCCGCGCCGGCGATGCGCAGCCGCTCCAGCCCCTGCTGCAGTTCCTGCGCGTAACGCTCCGCCTTTTCCGCTGCGCCTACCATCGCACCGAGGCGCCGCACGTAGCCCAGTATGCCAGCCACCGAGCGGTGATTGCTGATCCACACCTCGACGCCATGCCGGATCAGGTCGCGGGCGATGTCGGCCTGGATGTCCGAAAAGCCGATCGCCAGGTCGGGCTTGAGCGCCAGAATCTTGTCGATCTTCGCGCTCGTGAAGGCGCAGATGCGCGGCTTTTCGCGCCGCACCCCCGCCGGCCGCACGGTGAAACCGGAGATGCCGACGATGCGCTGCTGCTCGCCCAGCGCGTACAGCACTTCGGTCGGTTCCTCCGTCAGGCAGACGATGCGCTGCGGATACATCACACGCCGCGACGATACTGACCGCCCACCTCGTACAGCGCGTGCGAAATCTGCCCCAGCGAGCACACCCTCACCGCGTTCAGCAGTTCGGCAAACACGTTGCCCTCGCGCGCGGCGGCCTGTTGCAGCGTCTGGAGCGCCGCGGCGCTTCGTGTCGCGTTGCGCGCCTGGAACTCGCGCACGCCATTGACCTGGTCCCGCTTCTCCTCCTCGGTCGAGCGGATCAGCGCTACCGCCGCGTGCGCGGCCGCAGCATCGCGCTCACCAAGAAAGGTGTTGACGCCGATCAACGGCAGGGTGCCATCGTGTTTGCGCGTTTCGTAGTAGAGGCTCTCTTCCTGGATCTTGCCGCGCTGGTACATGGTCTCCATTGCGCCCAGCACGCCACCGCGTTCGGAAATGGCATCAAACTCCTTGTAAATGGCTTCCTCGACCATGTCGGTGAGGTAGTCCATGAGGAAGGAACCCGACCAGGGGTTCTGGTTCATGTTCAACCCAAGCTCGCGGTTGATGATCAGCTGGATCGCCACCGCGCGCCGCACGCTCTCCTCGGTAGGCGTGGTCAGGGCCTCGTCGTAGGCATTGGTATGGAGCGAATTGCAGTTGTCGAACAGCGCGTACAACGCCTGGAGCGTGGTGCGGATGTCGTTGAACTGGATTTCCTGCGCGTGCAGCGAGCGCCCCGAGGTCTGGATGTGGTATTTCAGCATCTGGCTGCGGGCGTCACCGTGATAGATTTCGCGCATCGCGCGCGCCCAGATGCGCCGCGCCACGCGGCCGATCACCGCGTACTCGGCGTCCATGCCGTTCGAAAAGAAGAAGGACAGGTTGGGCGCGAAGTCGTCGATCTTCATGCCGCGCGCCAGGTAATACTCGACGATGGTGAAGCCGTTGGCGAGCGTGAAGGCCAGCTGGCTGACCGGGTTCGCGCCGGCCTCGGCGATGTGGTAGCCCGAGATCGAGACCGAATAGAAATTGCGCACCTGGTGATCGCTGAAGTACTGCTGCACGTCGCCCATCATGCGCATGGCGAATTCGGTGGAGAAGATGCAGGTGTTCTGCGCCTGGTCTTCCTTGAGGATGTCCGCCTGCACGGTGCCACGCACCAGCGACAGCGCCTCGGCGCGGATGCGCTGGTATTCGTCGGCGGCCAGCACGCCCGGTGCCACCAGCTGCGCGCCGCTGATTCCGAGCAGCGCCAGGCCGGTGCCGTCGTGCCCCGGCGGCAACTCGCCCTTGTAGCGCGGCACCACCTGGCCACCGGCCACGAACTGCGCGTGCAGGGTACCGATGAGCTGCTCGGCGGCGCCCCAGCGGCCTTGGTCCTTGAGGAATCTTTCCACCCGCTGGTCGATGGCGGTGTTCATGAACATCGCGAGCAGCATCGGTGCGGGCCCGTTGATCGTCATCGACACGGAGGTGGTCGGCTGGCACAGGTCGAAACCCGAATAGAGTTTCTTCATGTCATCGAGCGTCGCCACGGAGACGCCGGAATTGCCCGTGCGTCCGTAAATGTCGGGACGCGTGTCCGGGTCTTCGCCATAAAGCGTGGTCGAATCGAAGGCCGTGGACAGCCGCGTCGCTGCGTGACCGCGCGCCAGCAGGTGAAAGCGGCGGTTGGTGCGCTCGGGCGGGCCCTCGCCCGCGAACATGCGGATCGGGTCCTCCGCCTCGCGCCGGTACGGATAGACGCCACCGGTGTAGGGATAGGCACCAGGAAGGTTTTCCTGGCCGAGAAAGCGCAGCAGTTCGCCCCAGTCCCTGAGATTCGGCAGCGCGAGCTTGGGCACGCGATTGCGGCTCATGGTCTCGGCGTAGTTCTCGCCGGTCAGCGTTTTGCCGCGCACCTTGAATTCGTATTTGTCGGCGCTCGCCGCTGCCGCGCGCGCCGGCCAGGATTTCAGCAGGCCCACGCCCTCGGCGCCGGTATCTTCCAGCGCCTTGTGGTACGCGCGGCGCAGCTCGAGGCGTGTGCCGTCGGCCGCGCCCTCGGCCACAACGGAGTCTGCATAGCGCTCGAGCGGCGCCGGCAGCGGCGCATCGTGCAGGCAGCGGAGCGATTCGTAGATCGAATGCGCCAGTCGCGCACTGTCGGCGGCGCGCTCGAGGCGCTCGCGGGTGCGGCGCCCCGCGCCGGAGATCTCGGCGAGGTAACGGCTGCGCGTGCCTGGAATCAGCGGTTCGCGCGAGCGGAATTCCGTGGCGCCCACCTCGATCGGCCGCCCGGCGTTCTCGGTCCAGCGGAGCTTGCCAATGGCCTTGTGCTCGAGGCTCGCCAGCAGCGCGCCAAACAGCCGGTTGATCCCCGGGTCGTTGAAACGGCTGGCGATGGTCGGATAGACGGGCACCTCGGCATCCGCAATGCGCGCGCGCTCGGGATGATTGCGACGCCACTGCTTGCGCACGTCGCGCAGCGCATCCTCGGCGCCGCGCTTCTCGAACTTGTTCAGCACCACCAGCTCGGCGAAATCGAGCATGTCGATCTTCTCGAGCTGGCTGGCTGCGCCGTATTCGCTGGTCATCACGTACAGCGGCAGATCCACCAGATCGGCGATCTCGGTGTCGCTCTGGCCGATGCCGGCGGTCTCCACCAGCACCAGATCGAACCCCGCGTGCGTATACAGGTCCAGCACGTCGCGCAGCACGGCCGAAGTAGCCAGGTGCTCGCGGCGGGTGGCCAGAGAGCGCATGAACACATTGGCGGCGGCGAGCGAATTCATGCGGATGCGATCGCCCAGCAGCGCACCGCCGGTACGGCGGCGCGTGGGATCCATGGCGACTACGGCGATCTGCCGCTCGGGAAACGCACGTACGAAGCGCTGCAGCAGCTCGTCGGTGAGCGAACTCTTGCCGGCGCCGCCCGTGCCCGTGATGCCGATGACCGGGGCGGCGCGCTTACCCTTCACCAGCGCCTGGCGTATCTGCTCGGCCGCGCGCTCGTCGCCGTGCCCGCCCTCGAGCGCGGTGATGCTGCGGGCGATGTGCGCGTGGTCGCGTGCGTTTAGCGGTCCGAATGCGTACGGTGGGCGCCGCGCCGTGCGCACCCGCGCAAACACGTCATCGATCATGCCGTTGAGGCCGAGCCGCCGGCCGTCTTCGGGCGTGTAGATCTTCTCCACCCCGTGGCGCTCGAGCGCCGCGATCTCGTCGGGGGAGATCGTGCCGCCGCCGCCGACAATGACCCGGATATGGCTGGCGCCCAGTTCGCGCAGCATGTCGACCATATACACGAAGTACTCGTTGTGCCCGCCCTGGTAGGAGCTGACGGCGATGCCGTCGGCATCTTCCTGGATGGCCGCGCGCACGATGTCGGCCACGCTGCGGTTGTGTCCCAGGTGCACGACCTCGGCGCCATGCGCCTGCAGGAGCCGCCGGATCATGTTGATCGCGGCGTCGTGACCGTCGAACAGCGAGGCCGCACTGACGAACCGCAGCGGTGGGGCCGGCGTGGCCGGGGACGGGGAATCGCGCAACGAGGCCTGGCGACCTGAAGGTTTGACGCTCATACCGGCTTCCAACAAATGTTACTGAAGAGTATGATCGCTGTTGCCATGAGCGTCAACCCTACTGCCTCGCATATTCCCTCGCCCTGGCGGAGCCGGCGCAAGGCCCGGGGCGACCGCAAGCTCAAGCGCGAGGCCGTGATCCACGCCGCCGCCCGGGCCTTCAATGCACGCGGTTTCCACAACACCTCGCTGGACGACATCGCCGCGACGCTCGAGGTGACCAAGCCGACGCTCTACTACTACGTCGAAAGCAAGGAACAGCTCTTGTTTGAGTGCTTCTGCGCCGGGCTGGAGCCGATCCACGCCGCGTTTCGCGACGCCCGCGAGCGCGAGCAAAGCGCGCGCGAACGCCTGCGCGCCGTGCTGCTGCGCTACGCCCTGGCGATCGCCTCGGAGTTCGGCTGGTGCATGGTGCGCGCCGAGGACCAGGACCTGAGCGATGCGATGCGCGCCCACGTCAAGGCGCTCAAGTCCGAGATCGACCAGGGGATCCGTCGCCTGCTGCGCGAGGGCATCGAGGACGGTTCGATTGGCCCCTGCGATCCGAAGATGACCGCGTTTGCGTTGGCCGGGGCGCTGAACTGGATCGCGCACTGGTACCGTGACAATCAACCCCAGTCGCCGGCACAGATTGCCGACGCTTTCGTCGCCTTGTTCGAGAACGGCCTGCGCCCGCGCGCCGACTGACGAGCCGCAACACCTGAACAGGAGTCCTGCCATGTCCGACGCCATCATGATCCTCAGCGCCAGGCGCACGCCGATCGGCGCATTCCAGGGAGTGCTGTCGGCAATGACGGCGCCGCAGCTCGGGTCCGCGGCGATGCGCGCCGCGATCGAAGCAGCAGGAATTCAGGCTGCCGACCTCGACGAAACGATCATGGGCTGCGTGCTGCCCGCGGGCCTGGGACAAGCGCCTGCGCGCCAGGCGGCGATCGGCGCCGGGGTGCCGATCGAGGTTCCGGCGACGACCGTGAACAAGATGTGCGGCTCGGGCATGAAGGCGATCATGCTCGCGGCCGATCAGCTCAGCGCCGGCCACACCGCCCTGGTGCTCGCCGGTGGACTCGAGTCGATGAGCAACGCGCCCTACCTGCTGCTCAAGGCGCGCAGTGGCTACCGGATGGGGCACGGCGAGATCCTCGATCACATGTTCTATGACGGACTGCAAAGTCCCTGGGATGGCAAGCTCATGGGCTGCTTTGCCGACGCCACGGCGGCAAAGTACGGCTTCACGCGCGCCGAACAGGATGCCTTCGCAACCGAGTCGGTGCGCCGCGCCATGCGGGCTCTGCAGGCCGGCGAGTTCGACGCGGAAGTCACCCCCGTCACGGTCAAGACGCGCAAGGGCACGACCCTGGTGGAGCGCGACGAGACTCCCCTCGCCTGTGATGTCGCCAGGATCGCGACGCTCAAGCCGGCCTTTGGCGCCAACGGCACCGTGACCGCCGCGTCGTCCTCGTCGATTTCCGACGGCGCCGCGGCAGCCGTGCTGACCCGCGACTCGATCGCGAGCCAGCGCGGGCTCAAGCCCGTGGCGCGCCTCGCCGCCTGGGCGAGCAACGCCATGGCGCCCGAGTGGTTCACCGTGGCGCCGGTCGGCGCCATTGAAAAGGTATTGAAGTCCGCGGGCTGGAGCGTCGCTGATGTCGACCTGTTCGAGGTCAACGAAGCCTTCGCCGTGGTGGCAATGGCAGCAATGCGCGACCTGAAGATCGATCACCAGAAACTGAACGTGAACGGCGGTGCTTGCGCACTCGGCCACCCGGTCGGCGCCACCGGCGCGCGCATCATCACCACGCTGATCCATGCCCTGCAAAAACGCGGCGGCCGGCGCGGCGTCGCGGCCTTGTGCATCGGCGGCGGCGAAGCAACGGCGGTGGCCATCGAGCTGGTCCAGAGCAATTGACGCCGTCCAGTTACGGAGACAGATCATGAAAATCACGGAAGCGCGCGCGGTCATCACCGGCGGAGCCTCGGGTCTTGGTTTCGCTGTCGCGCAGCATCTGGTTGCGCAGGGCGCTCACGTTACTTTGTTCGATGTGCAGGCCGAGCCTGGTAAGCGCGCGGGGCGAGCGCTGGGCGAACGCGCGCGGTTCATCCAATGCGACGTCACCTCGGAGGCAGCCGTGGTCGCGGCCATGACCGCGGCGGCAGCCGCCATGGGCGGTCTCAATCTGCTGGTGAACTGCGCCGGCATCATCGGCTCTGCGCGCACCCTGGGGAAGAGCGGACCGATGCCGGGCGAATTGTTCACCAAAGTCGTCCACGTCAACCTGATCGGCACGTTCCTGTGCGACAAGGCGGCGGCGGCGATCATGCAGCAGAACACGCCGAACGCGGACGGCGAACGCGGCCTGATCGTGCACACTTCCTCGGTCGCGGCCTTTGAAGGTCAGATCGGCCAGGCGGCCTACTCCGCCACCAAGGCCGGCGTGGTCGGCATGGTATTGCCGCTGGCGCGCGAGTTCGCTGCCTTCGGCATCCGCGTGATGGCAATCGCCCCGGGAATCTTCAGCACGCCGATGATGGACGGCATGCCGCAGGAAGTGCAGGACTCACTCGCCCGGCAGGTGCCGTTTCCTTCACGGCTCGGGCGCCCCGAAGAATACGCGCGACTGGTGCAGGCGATCTTCGAGATTGCGATGCTCAATGGCGAAACGATCCGCCTCGATGGCGCGATCCGCATGCAGCCCAGGTAGCGTCACCGGCGCCGTAGCGCCACTGCGCCTCAGCGGCGCGCGCTGCGCTCGACCTTGACGGCTTCCTGGCCACGGGAGCCACCAAAGCCTCCGGTGAATATCGGCACGCCTTCGGCATAGACCGTGGCCTGGCCTGCAAAGTCGAAGGGCACGACGTCGCCGGGACGCAGCGCCAGCAGCTGGCCCAGTGTCACTTCACTATTGCCGAGCACGGTGCGTATGCCCACCTCGGCCTTCTCGACTTCACCGCGCAACGATTGGTACCAGCGCTCGTCGGGTTTGTCGGTGCTGCCGCGCAGGCCAAAATCGAGCCGGTCGCGCAGCGGCTCGATCATCGCGTGCGGCAGCACGATCTGCAGGTCACCGCCATCGCCATCGAGCTCGACGCGGAATGAAGCCACGATGACCAGTTCCGCCGGGCTGATCTGGTTTACGAACTGCGCATTGGTTTCGGTGGCGAAATGCTCGGGCCCGATCTCCGTTACCGGCCCCCAGGCTTCCTTCAGATCGGCGAACACGCTCTTGCGTACGACCTCGACAATCCTCGATTCCGTGGCCGTGAAGTCCCGGCCCTCGATCCTGGCGGCCTTGCCGGTGCCGCCGAAATACTTGTCAACTACCGAGGAGACCAGCGTCGGCGCCAGTGCCACCACTGCGGTACCGCGCAGCGGCGCCAGCCGCACCAGGTTGATGCTGCTCGGCAACGGCAGGGTGCGCAGGAAATCACCGAAGCGCTGCACGGCTACCGGCATCACGGTCACGAGCGCCGCATGGCGCAGCATGCTGCCGAGACTGGTGCGGAACAGGCGCGCGAAGCGCTCGTTGACCATCTCGAGCTTGGGTATGCGGTTGCCCGCGACCGGGATCTCGCTGCGAAAATCGTAGCGGCTCGGCGTACCATCCGGGCCGCGCTCGTCCGCTGTGGAAATCTCACCGCTGTCGACACCACCGAGCAAGGCGTCGATTTCCTCCTGCTTGAGAACTTCAGGGTCACTCACTATCCTCTCCTGCTGACGAGATTGGTCCTGTCACGGTGCAGATCGAGCAAGATGCGTGCCGTCGCCGTGCGGGTCGCTCCTGTGATGGGCATCACAATATCGGGCCGCCGGCGCCGGCCTTTTGACGACTGCAAGGGGCAATCTGATGAAGCAACTCTGGTGCCACGCTCGGACCCTGGCCCTAGCCCTGATCCTGATTGGCAGCCTCGCCAGCCCCTTGGTCGTCAATGCCGACGGCCAGGAGGCGCCGAATGACTACCGCGCGCGCCCCCCGCAGGATGAAATCATCTATTTCATGCTGCCGGACCGCTTCGAGAACGGCGACCCGGGGAACGATCGGGGTGGCCTGACTGGTGACCGCCTGCACACCGGGTTCGATCCGGCTGCAAAAGGCTTTTATCACGGCGGCGACCTCAAGGGGCTGATCTCGCGTCTCGATTACATCCAATCGCTCGGTGCCACGGCGATCTGGCTCGGCCCCATATATAAGAACAAGCCGGTCCAGGGCACGCCCGGCAACGAGTCGGCTGGGTATCACGGCTACTGGATCACCGATTTCACCGCCGTCGATCCTCACTTCGGCACAGGGGCGGAACTGCAAGCCCTGGTCGCGGCGGTGCATGGCCGCGGCATGAAGATCTACCTGGATATCGTCGCCAATCACACCGCCGACGTGATCCGTTATCGCGAGTGCCCCGACAACAATTGCGCCTACCGTTCGCTCGCCAACTACCCCTACTCACGCCGTGGCGGCAGCGGCGGCGCGCCGATCAATCAAGGCTTCGCCGGACACGCCGCCGAGGCACAGACTGCCGCGAATTTCGCGCTGCTGCAGCGCCCCGATTTTGCCTATACGCCCTACGTGCCAACGGGCGAGGAACACGCCAAGAACCCCGACTGGCTGAACGACCCGATCTACTACCACAACCGCGGCAATTCCACCTTCGATGGCGAGAGTTCCACGCTCGGCGATTTCAGCGGACTCGATGACCTGATGACCGAGGACCCGCGCGTCGTGCAGGGCTTCATCGACATCTTCGGCGGCTGGATCGACCGCTACGGCGTCGACGGGTTCCGCGTCGACACGGCCAAGCACGTGAACCCCGAATTCTGGCAGGCCTTCGTGCCCGCGATGCGCGCGCGGGCGGCCGCTCGCGGCATACCGAATTTCCACATCTTCGGCGAAGTGGCCACCAGCGAGCCCAATGTCGCCCTGCTCGCCGAACACACCCGAGTCGACCGCCTGCCGGCGGTGCTCGACTTCGGATTTCGCGGTGCGGTACGCGACACGGTGGCCGGCAACGCCGGAACCGACGAACTGGCGCGCGTGTTCGAGTACGACTCGCTCTACGAAGGCGGCGCGCAGGCCGCGCTGCAACTGCCCACGTTCGTGAGCAATCACGACGAAGGCCGCTTCGCGATGTTCGTGGAGCGGCTCCGCCCCGGCATCAGCGCGGCGGAAAACCTGCGGCGCACGCGGCTGGCGCAGGCCATGTTGCTGACGCTTCGGGGCGTGCCGGTTGTCTACTATGGCGATGAGCAGGGCTACGTCGGCCACGGCGATGACATGGCCTCGCGCCAGGACATGTTCGCGAGCCAGGTTGCCTCCTACAACGACCAGCCCCTGCTCGGCACGAGCGCCACGACGGCGTCCGGGAACTTCACTGACACGCACCCGCTCTATCAACTGATCGCGAGACTGGCAAAGCTGCGGCTGGCGAACCCGGCGCTGCTGCATGGCCGGCAGATCGTGCGGGCTTACGGCAAGACACCCGGCCTGTTCGCCGTGTCGCGCCTCGACCCGGCCACCGGGCGCGAGATCGTCGTGGCATTCAATACCTCGACCAAGCCGCTGACAGCCCGGATCCTGGTGAATACGGCATCGACACATTTTGGCGCCCTGTATGGCAACTGCGCGCCGAGTGCCGACGCACCGGGCAGCTACCCGGTGCAGCTGGAGCCTCTCGATTTCCTCATTTGTGCAGCCGGAGCAACGCCATGATGTACAAGATGCGAACCTTGATCGGCGCGCTGGCGCTGCTGACCACCACGCTGGCCCCGGCTGCCGAAGTCGCCAGCATCGACTCGCCCGGCAAGGTGCTCACCGTCGGCGTGACCCTCAACGGCGAGGGCCGGCCGGGCTACACGATCGCGCGCCACGGCGCCCCGATTGTCGGCGAATCCCGCCTGGGCTTTATCTTCGCCGATGCGCCGAAATTCGAGCGCAATTTTACGCTCGCCGGCAAGGCCACCAGCAGCTTCGACGAAACCTGGGAACAGCCCTGGGGCGAACGGCGCTTCGTACGCAATCACTACAATGAACTGCGCGTAGCGCTGCTCGACAATCACGAGCCGCATCGCACCCTCGACGTGGTGTTTCGCGTTTACGACGACGGCGTGGGCTTCCGCTACGAGTTCCCGGACCAGCCCACCCTGCACAACGTCAACATCGTC
Source organism: Gammaproteobacteria bacterium (assembly GCA_025357915.1). Lineage (GTDB taxonomy): Bacteria > Pseudomonadota > Gammaproteobacteria > Steroidobacterales > Steroidobacteraceae > FEN-1191. The sequence goes on along the minus strand of JANYLH010000020.1, from coordinate 6,648 downwards.
GATGAACTGACGGAGTTCGACATCGTCGAGCCCGCCACGGCCTGGTGGACACCCGCCGGCGAGTGGAATCGCTACGAGTATCTCTATCGCCATACGCCGCTCGCCGAGCTCTCGCAGGCGCACACGCCGGTCACCATCAAGTGCGCCAGCGGCCTGCACATCGCGATCCACGAGGCGGCGCTGGTCGATTATTCGTCGATGTGGTTGCGCCGGGTCGACGGCCAGCGCCTCAAGGCCGCGCTGTCGCCCTCGTCACAGGGTGCGCGGGTGCAGCGCACGGCGCCGTTCACCACGCCCTGGCGCACGCTGCAGATCGCCGACAACGCGGGCGGCCTGTACATGTCGGACCTGATCCTCAATCTTAACGAGCCCAACAAGCTCGGCGACGTTTCCTGGTTCAAGCCCTACAAGTACGTCGGCATCTGGTGGGAGATGCATCTGGGGACATCCAGCTGGGCCTCGGGACCCAAGCACGGGGCGAACACCGCAAACGCGAAACGCTATATCGATTTTGCCGCGAAGAACGGCTTCCGCGGCGTGCTCATCGAGGGCTGGAACCAGGGTTGGGACGGCGACTGGTTTGCAAATGGCGAGAGCTTCAGCTTCACCAAGCCCTACCCCGACTTCGATCTCAAGGCAGTCACCGACTACGCCCGCGCGAAGGGCGTGCACCTGATCGGCCACCATGAGACCTCGGCCAACATTGCCCACTACGAGGCGCAGTTGGGCGATGCCCTCGACCTTTACGCGCGGCTCGGCGTGGACAGCGTCAAGACCGGTTACGTGGCGGACGCCGGCGGCGTCAAGGCGCTGGGCGCGGACGGCAAGATTCATTTCGAATGGCACGACGGCCAGGTGATGTCACGCCACCATCTCCATGTGGTCACCGAAGCGGCCAGGCGCCACATCGCCATCGACGCCCACGAACCGATCAAGGACACCGGCCTGCGCCGTACCTATCCAAACTGGGTGGCGCGTGAGGGTGCGCGCGGCATGGAGTACAACGCCTGGGGCGAACCGGTCAACCCGCCGGAACACGAGGCCAACCTGGTGTTCACGCGCATGTTGGGCGGGCCGATGGATTTCACGCCCGGCGTGCTGAGCCTCGTCGGCCAGGGCGGCCGGCAGATTCAATCGACCATCGCCAAGCAGCTGGCGCTGTACGTGGTGATCTACAGCCCGATACAGATGGCGGCCGACCTGCCGGAAAACTACGCGAAATACCCAGGCCCCTTCCAGTTCATCAAGGACGTGCCCGCTGACTGGAGCGATACGCGTGTGCTCAACGGCGAGGTCGGCGACTACGTGACCTTCGCCCGCAAGGATCGCAACAGCGACGATTGGTACCTGGGGAGCCTCACCGACGAGAACGCGCGCGCGCTCAAGGTGTCGCTCGATTTCCTCGATGACGGGCGCGATTACCTGGCGCAGATCTATCGCGACGCCGACGACGCGGACTGGCACACCAATCCGCACGCGATCGTCATTGAAACGCGCAAGGTGCACCGCGGCGATGTCATGGAACTGCGTCTCGCGCCCGGCGGCGGCGAGGCTGTGCGGCTGGTGGCCGCAGGAAAGCGCCGCGGCAGTTAGCCCAATGCGCTGTCGGCGCCGCGGCCGATCCTCGGGCTGGGGTTGGGATTGACCTCAACCCGCACCTGTTCGCACGCATAAACGGGTCGGCCGTTCTCGAGCTGCGGTCGGTAGCGCGCCTGGCGGGCCCAGCCGATTGCCGCCGCGTCGAAAACCTTGTCGGTCGATGATTGCGTGACGCGTGTGTCGGCAATGGCGCCATCGGGCGTGATGCAGACCTCGACGATCGCGAACTCGCCGCGTGCGGATCGCGACACGCGGGCCGCAATATAGGTCGTCGTCACTTGCACCGGCTGGATGACCACCGGCGGCGGCGCTACGGGCGGTGGCGGATGCACGGCACAGCCGGCCAGCACCACGCAGGCTGCAACCGCCCAGACCTGCATCCTCATTCACTTACTCCCGACAGGCAGCAGCTCGCGGCGCTGTTGCACCACGTAGAGTGCCACCAGCGCCGCAGGAAGCAAAGGCACGGCCAGGACCACGCATATTCCCAGCGCCAGCAGCGAGAGCAACTGCACCTGGCTGGCACTCGCACCCAGCACAGCGCCCAGCGTGCCCGTCAGAGCGTTGGCGATCAGCGGTGCGGCCACCGCCGCGACCGTGGCGACCGTAGTCAGCGTCGTTCCCTGCCACCAGATGCCCCGCATCAGCGTCCAGCTCCGCGCAAGGGACGCGACCGGACCAGCCCGTTCGATCATCAGGGCTACGACCCACAGCTGCCACGTGCCCCACAGGTACGCACCCGGGGCCACCAGCAGCAGGGAGCCGAGCGAAGTCAGGCCGACATAGATCGCGGCACCGACCACGGCCCCCGGGAAGGCGCGCAGCGCGCGCGCCAGGGCGGCGCCAGCGCCGACGGACCCGCCCGTGGCCTCGGCATGCACGAGCACGATGACGGCGCACGACAGCCAGGTCGACACGCAGGAAGCCGCCAGCAACACGCGCCAGAACCCGCCCGAGGACACCAGCTCCTCGACCTGTCCGACGAGCAGCATCAGGTCGTCCTGCGCGCTGAGGCGCCGGATCAGCGCCGCGAGCAGGCCCGTCCACAGCAGCGCGAGCAGCGAGCCTGGCAGCCAGCAGCGCCGGAGCGATGCGCGGTAAAGCAGCCACAGGCCATCGAAGTCGGCGGTGACGGCCAGGCCCCTGGCGTTTGCTTCAGCCATCGTGTCTGCCCGCCAGCGTCAGCTGCAATTGTCCGGCATCGACTTCGCGCTCCCAGCGCGCGACCACGATCGCCGCCACCGCGTTGCCGATGAAATTGGTGAGCGAGCGGCACTCGCTCATGAAGCGATCGACCCCCTGGATCAGCACCAGGCCGGCAATCGGCACCGAGGGCACGACCGCCAGCGTCGCCGCCAGCGTGATGAAACCCGAGCCCGTGACGCCCGCGGCGCCTTTCGAACTGATGATGGCCACCAGCAGCAACAGCAGCTGGTCGCCAAGCGTCAGGTGCACGTTGGTGGCCTGCGCGATGAACAGCGCCGCCATAGTCATGTAGATGTTCGTGCCGTCGAGATTGAAGGAATAGCCGGCGGGGACCACGAGCCCGACCACCGAGCGCGAGCAGCCGGCGCGCTCCAGCTTGTCAATCAGCAGGGGCAGCGCGGCTTCCGAGGAGCTGGTGCCCAACACCAGCAGCAACTCGTGCCGGATGTAGCGCAGCAGTCGCCAGAGCGAAAAACCGCTGGCGCGCGCGATGGCGCCGAGCACGCCGAACACGAACAGCGCGCTGGTGAGGTAGAAGCACAGCATCAGGTTGGCCAGGTGTGCGAGGGCGCCAATGCCAAACTGGCCGATCGTGTAGGCCATCGAACCGAGCGCACCGAGCGGTGCCGTACGCATGATGATTTGCACCAGCCGGAACACAACGGTGCCGAGCAGCTCGACGGCGCGGTGCACCGGCCGCGCGCGCTCGCCGGTCAGGGACAGTGCGAACCCGAACAGGATCGACACCAGCAGCACCTGCAGGATATCGCCGCTGATGAAGGCGCCGACCAGCGTATCCGGAATCACGTGCAGCAGGAATTCGGCCAGCGTGCGGCCGTGCGCCTGTTGCTGGTAGATCGCAATCGAAGCGGTGTCGAGCTGGCTTGGGTCGGCGTTGAAGCCGGCCCCCGGCTGCGCCAGGTTCGCCACCGCAAGTCCGATGAGCAGCGCCAGGCTTGAGACCACAACGAAGTAGCCGAGCGCCTTGAGGCCCACGCGTCCGACCTTCTCGAGACTGCTGACCCCGGCGATGCCAGTGGTTACCGTGCAGAAGATCACCGGGGCAATGATCATCTTGACCAGCTTGATGAAGCCGTCGCCCAGCGGCTTGAGTGCCACGGCCCAGTGCGGCGCGAAGTATCCGAGCAGGATGCCGATCGCCACGGCGATGAGCACCTGCGTATACAGCGAGGCGTACCAGCGTGACGGCGTGGTCTGCTGCTCTTCCATTGAACCTCTCTGGCCTGGCGCAAAGATAGGCGCAAAGGCATGCCGGCTGCTAGCATTTGCGGCCTCGACGTGCCGCCAGGAGCCCTGCATGATGCCCGACCGAAAAGACAGCTGGCTACGCCTGGCAGCCCCGCTCCTGGTCGCGGCGAGCCTGGCCCGCGCGGCCGACCCTGCAGTGCCGGAGCCGGCCGCTGCGGCCGCGCCCGTTCCCGCGCCGACGATGGCCGGGATCCTCACCGCCGCGCCGGCCTCCGCCTGGCGAGCGCTCGCGGACGATCACACCCTGTACATGGATCTGCCGGCGGGCCGCGTGATCATCGAACTGGCCCCGGCGCTGGCGCCGCACACCGTCGCCAACATTGAAGCGCTCGTGCGGGCCCACTATTTCGACGGGCTGGCCATCCTCCGGTTGCAGGACAACTATGTCGCGCAGTGGGGCGACCCGGACGGCGCGCGCAAGGTGCCCGAGGGCATGGCGACGCTGGCGCCGGAGTTTGCCATGCCGCAGCGCGGCCTGTCCTTTACCGCCCTGCCCGATCGCGATGGTTACGCGCCCGAGGCCGGATTCATCGACGGCTTTCCCGCTGCCCGCGACGGCGCAGCCGGCCTCGCCTGGCTCACACACTGCTACGGCGCCGTGGGCGTCGGCCGCGATAGTGATCCGGCCAGCGGCAACGGCAGCGAACTCTATGCGGTGATCGGCAACGCCCCGCGCCACCTCGATCGCAACGTGACCGTGGTGGGCCGCGTGCGCCAGGGCATCGAACTGCTCGCGAGCCTTCCGCGCGGCACGGCGGAAATGGGCTTCTACGCGACGGCCACGGAACGCACGGCGATAAAGACCGTGCGTATCGCCAGCGATGTGCCAGCCGCGGAGCGTACCCGGCTCGAGGTGCTGCGCACGGACACGCCGACTTTCACGGCCCTGGTGGAATCGCGCCGCAACCGGCACGATGACTGGTTCGTGCACCCGGCCGGCTTTATCGAGCTGTGCAACGTGCCGATTCCAGTGCGGCCGGCGAGCACGAGCCACTGAGAGCGCCGCAGGGGATCCGTCAACATGGGCCGCATTTTCGAAGTCCGCAAGCACGCCATGTTCGCGCGCTGGAACCGCATGGCCAAGCAGTTCGCGCGCATCGCCAAGGACATCGCGATGACCGTGAAGTCGGGTGGCCCCGACCCCGGCTCGAACCCCACCCTGCGCCGCGTCATCCAGAACGCGCGTGCAGTGAACATGCCCAAGGACAAGGTGGAAGCGGCGATCAAGCGTGCTTCCGGGCGCGATGCCACCAATTACCACGAGGCCATCTACGAAGGCTATGCGCCGCACGGCGTGGCCATGCTGGTGGAGACGGCGACCGACAACCCGACGCGCACCGTGGCGCACGTGCGCAACATCTTCACCAAGCACGGCGGGAATCTTGGCACCACCGGCAGCGTCGCCTTCCAGTTCCGCAAGATGGGCGTGTTCCGCCTCGACCCGGCCGGTATCGACCAGGATGAGCTCGAGCTCGACATGATCGACCACGGACTGCAGGAAATGGGCGAGAGCAGCGGCGAGAAGGGTGAGCCGCAGCTGGTGTTGCGCTGTGATTTCGCCGATTTCGGCAGGCTGCAGGAAGCGCTCGAAGCGCGGCGCAGCGCCCCGCTTTCGGCCGAGCACGAGTACATCTGCTCTGCGCCCACCGAGTTGCCTGAGGCGCAGGCCGCCGAAGTACTGGAACTCATCGACCTGCTCGAGCAGGACGATGACGTGCAACGCGTGTTCCACACGCTGGCCTGAACCGGACCTCAGCGATCGATGCGCGTCGAGAGCACGATCGACGAGACCGTCCGATCGATCCCCTCGAGCGAGCCGATCAGGTCGAGCAGCCGATCCATTTCCGCGACGGTGTCGGTGACCACCACGGCAATGGAGTCGTGCTGGCCGTTGACCGCGTAGAGCTTGCGCACTTCGGGGAGCCGGCGCAGCGCTGCCTCGGCCCGCGACTGGAGCTTGGGCACCAGGGTGATCAGCACGTGGGCCTGGATCTGTTCGCGTTGCTGATCGGGGCCCATGCGCACCGTGAAGCCCGTGATGACCCGGCGCGCCAGGAGCCGCTCGATCCTGCTGTGCACCGTCGTGCGGGAGAGCCCGAGGCGCCGGCCCAGTTGCGCGGTCGAAGCCCGACCGTCCTCGCGCAGCAGGGCCAGTATTTCGCGGTCGGTCGCGTCTATCGTCATAGCGTCAGAATTATACGTCATAGTGACGACATTTGCTCGTCATATTGGCGTTTTTTGCACTGCTTTTTGTCAAGGCTTTGGCGATCATAGACGGCTGAATCACCTTGGGGATAGACCATGAAGAAAGTCGCCATCATCGGGGCCGGGAAGATCGGCCACATGATTACAGACCTGCTCATTCACAGCGGCGACTACCAGGTCGCGGTGATCGATAAGTCCGCCGACCAGCTCGCGCGCATGAGCGCCGCGTCGCCGGTCGAGTGTCTGGCGATCGACGTCAATGACCCGGAGGCCGTGGCCCGGGCACTGCGCGGTCGCTTCGCGGTACTGAGCGCGGCCCCCTTCCAGGTGACCGGCAAGATCGCCGAGGCCGCGGCGCTGGCCGGCGTC
>JANYLH010000003.1 GCA_025357915.1 Gammaproteobacteria bacterium | reverse complement strand
ATCTGCCGCCCGTCCTTCAGCACTTCGAAGTGCACGTGCGGACCGGTGGAGCGGCCGGTGGAGCCGACCACGGCGATCGCCTGGCCGCGCTGCACGGTGTCGCCGGCGGCGACCATCACGCGTGAATTGTGCGCGTAGCGCGTGGTGTAGCCATTGCCGTGATTGACTTCGACCAGCACGCCATAGCCTTCGCGCGCTCCCGCCCAGGTGACTACGCCCTGGCCCACCGCGAGCACATCGGTGCCGGCATCGCTGGCGAAATCGAGGCCCTTGTGGAAGGCCTCTTCGCCGTTGAACGGATCCATGCGCTCGCCAAAATATGAGGAGATATAACCGGCCATGACCGGCTTGCCGGTGGGGCGGATCTCCGCCGACAACTGGCGGCCAAGCAGCACGTATTCGAGTGCGGAAAACTGCGTGGTGCGGAAATCGAGCCGGCGGTCAAACTGGTTGATCATCGCCGACAGGTCCGGCACCTGCGCACCGCGGCCGGCGCTGTCGCCCTCGGGGCCACCGAGCGCCGGGTCGTGGTCGAAGTCGAATTCCCGGCTGCTGAGGTTTGCCACCTGGGTGAGGCGCTTGCCGAGCGAGTTGAGACGGATCATGTGCGCATCGAGCATGCCGAGCTTCAGGGCAAGGCCGTCGATGCGCTGCTGCAGGCGCGTCTTGAGCGCGGCGAGTTCTGTCCGTTGCTCTGCGACCGCCGCCGGTTCGCCCAGGGCCCCCATGCTGACGCCCTTCACGCCCACCTTGATACCGGCCGCGAACACCCCGGCGAGCACTGCCAGGCCCGCGATGCCCAGCAGCGTCACCGTCAGCGGGTGCGACAGGTTGAGGTGCCGCGCCTTGCCCAGGCGCCGCGAGAAGAAGATGAGATTCACGTGCCTGGCCTTGCGTGGCGGGCGCCGCGTTTCGCAGCCTGGGCTTGGAGCACTAACAACCCAGTTATCATGGCGCTCCCGCAGGTGGTTCGGTGGCTTCGGCTCCCCGCCTCTGGTCCGGCGGGCCTGGTTTTTCGATTTAGTGGCCGAGACTATGCCCAAGAACCCCCCCCAAGACAAGAAGACAGTTCCCAAAAGGCGCAGCAGTCCCGCCCGGCCCCGGTTTCGTGCTGCGCCGCAAGGTCTTGAAGAGATTATGAAAAAGCAGGGGTGGCTGTCCGGCCTGCAGCAGGCCCGGGGGCATCAGCGCGCCTGGCTGGAGCGGGTCGCGGCCCTGCTCCCGGAAGAGCTGCGGGGGTCCCTGGTCAACGTAGTGCAAAGGGGCGGGCAACTCACCGTGCTCACGTCGTCGGCCGCCTGGAGCAGCAGGGTGCGCTTTGCGGTGGCCGCAATCGAGCCGCAACTCCTCGCCCACGCGCCGGATATTGTCAAAGTGGTGGTGCGGGTCTCGCCCGCGGGCCGCCAGGGCTAGGAAGCGAGCGCGGTCGCCGGGATCGTCAGCGCCTGCACGTAGGAAATCGGCGCCTGTTCGGGCCGCTCGAACACCACTTCTTCCCAGGCCTGCGCATCGGCCTGGAGCGTACGCAGCAGGCGGTTGTTGAGGCCATGGCCGGATTTGTGGCCGCTGAATTCGCCGATCAGGCTGTGACCGAGCAGGTAAAGGTCGCCGATCGCGTCGAGGATCTTGTGCTTCACGAACTCATCTTCGTAGCGCAGCCCGCCCTCGTTGAGCACGCGCGAATCGTCGAGCACGATCGCGTTGTCGAGCGTGCCGCCGAGCGCGAGGTTGCGCGAGCGGAGCATTTCAAGGTCGCGCATGAAGCCGAAGGTGCGCGCCCGGCTGATTTCCTTGAGGAACGCGGTGGTGGAGAAATCCATGGTGGCGCGCTGCAGGCGGCGCTTGAAGATCGGATGATCGAATTCGATCTCGAAATTGACGCGGAACCCCTCGTAGGGATCGAACTGCGCCCACTTGTCGCCGTCTTCGACACGCACCGTGCGCAGGACGCGCGTGAAGCGCTTGGGCACCGACTGCTCCTCGAGGCCGGCTGACTGCAGCAGGAACACGAAGGGACCGGCGCTGCCGTCCATGATCGGCACTTCGGGAGCGTTGAGTTCGACGCGCGCATTGTCGATGCCAAGCCCGGCGAAAGCCGACAACAGATGCTCCACGGTAGACACCTTGGCCTCGCCCTGGATCAGCGTGGTGCCGAGGTTGGTCTCGCCGACATTGACGGCCCGCGCCGGGATGTCGGCCGAGCCCGCCAGGTCGGTGCGCTGAAACACAATGCCCGTGTCGGGCCCGCCAGGCCGCACGGTCATCAGCACTTTGCGGCCGGTGTGGAGGCCCACGCCGGTGGCACGGATGCTGTTGCGGATCGTGCGTTGCCCAACCATGGCCGGTACCGTACCACAGGGGCGGGCCGCCCGCCCCTGTCAGCACTTTATGTCAGTCGGCCTGGCGCCGCAGAAAAGCCGGAATATCCAGTTCTTCCTCCGCAGGCTGGGCTACCGGATCGGGACGCAGTCCATCCCCCACCGCACGCTGGCGCAGGTGCGGCGGCCGATCGAGCGCGGCGTAGTCGCTGGAGGTCATCGGTGTGCGCCGTACGATCCGCGGCAGTTCGCGACTGGGCGGGACCAGGCTTTCCCGGGTCGACACAGCGACGTTGCGCTGCACAGCATTGCGGCCAAGGCCGGTGGCCACCACGGTGACGCGCAGCTCGTTGCTCATCTCCGGATCGATCACGGTGCCCACCACCACGGTGGCGTCCTCCGAGGCGAATTCCTTGACGATGCGACCGACTTCCTCGAATTCGCCGATCGCGAGATCGAGTCCCGCGGTGACGTTGACGAGGATGCCGTTCGCGCCCGAGAGATTGATGTCCTCGAGGAGCGGTGAGGACACGGCGGCTTCGGCGGCGGCGCGTGCCCGGCCTTCGCCGCTGGCGACGCCACTGCCCATCATCGCCATGCCGGTCTCGGACATCACGGTGCGCACGTCGGCGAAATCGACGTTGATCAGCCCGGGACGCGTGATCAGCTCGGCGATGCCCTGCACGGCGCCCTGCAGCACCTGGTTGGCCGACTTGAACGCATCGAGGAGCGTCGTGGTGGGCCCGAGCACGGTGAGCAGCTTCTGGTTGGGAATGGTGATCAGCGAGTCGACGTTCTTGGTCAGCTCACTGATGCCATGGTCGGCAACCATCGAGCGCTTGTTGCCTTCCATATGGAAGGGGCGGGTCACCACGGCCACCGTGAGGATGCCCAGCTCGCGCGCGATCTGCGCCACGACCGGCGCGGCGCCGGTGCCGGTACCACCGCCCATGCCGGCGGTGATGAACAGCATGTCGCAGCCGCTGATCAGCTCGATGATGCGGTCGCGATCCTCCACGGCGGCCTGCCGGCCGATTTCCGGATCGGCGCCGGCGCCCAGGCCCTTGGTGATGCTGCTGCCGATCTGCAGCGCGGTCTTTACCTTGGAGGCCTTGAGCGCCTGCGAGTCGGTATTGACGCAGATGAAATCCACGCCCTCGATGCCGGCGGCGACCATGTGCGAGACGGCATTGCCGCCGCCCCCGCCCACACCGATCACCTTGATCACAGCGCTCTGGCTGTATGCGTCCATAAGTTCAAACATGAGTGTCAGCTCCCCTGTTGGTCGGTTGAATCGTAGAAATCAGAAATGTCCCTTGAACCAATGCTTCATGCGTGTCACGGCGCCGCCGACGCTGCCGCCGAGCGCGCCGCGCGCGGCGGGCGCGGCGTTCTCGCGTGCGTACAGCAGCAGGCCGACGGCGGTCGAATAGATCGGGTTCTGCACCGCGTCGGCGAGGCCGCGCACCTGCTGCGGAAAGCCGAGCCGGACCGGCACGTGAAAGATCTCCTCGGCGAGCTCGATCGCGCCTTCCATGCGTGCGCTGCCGCCGGTGAGCACCAGTCCCGCGGCGATGACTTCCTCGAAACCGCTCCGGCGCAGCTCCTCGCGGATCAGGTTGAACAATTCCTCGTAGCGCGGCTCCACGACTTCGGCCAGTGTCTGGCGCGCCAGGCGCCGCGCCGGGCGGTCGCCGACGCTCGGCACCTCGATGCTCTCGTCCGGGTTGGCCAGCTGTGAGAGCGCGCAGGCAAAGCGCACTTTGATGTCCTCGGCGTACTGGGTCGGCGTGCGCATCGACACGGCGATGTCGTTGGTGACCTGGTCGCCGGCGATGGGAATCACCGCGGTGTGGCGGATCGCGCCATTGGAGAACACCGCGATGTCGGTGGTGCCGCCGCCGACGTCGACGATGCAGACGCCGAGTTCCTTTTCATCGTCGGTGAGCACCGCAAAGCTCGAGGCGAGCTGCTCGAGCACGATGTCCTCGACCACCAGGCCGCAGCGCTGCACGCACTTGATGATGTTCTGCGCCGCGCTGTCGGCACCGGTGACGATGTGCACCTTGGCCTCGAGCCGCACGCCCGACATGCCGATGGGATCGCGGATCCCTTCCTGGCCGTCGATGATGAATTCCTGCGGCAGCACGTGCAGGATGCGCTGGTCGGCGGGAATCGCCACCGCCTTGGCCGCTTCGATCACGTGCTCGACGTCGGCGGCCGTGACTTCCCGGTCGCGAATGCCGACCACGCCGTGCGAATTGAGGCTGCGGATGTGGCTGCCGGCAATGCCGGCGTAGACCGCATTGATCTCGCAGCCGGCCATGAGCTCGGCTTCCTCGACGGCGCGCTGGATCGACTGCACGGTCGATTCGATGTTGACGACCACGCCTTTCTTGAGGCCGCGCGAGGGCTGCTTGCCAAAGCCGATGATCTCGATGGTGCCGTCGGCGGTGAGCTCACCGACCAGCGCCACGACTTTCGAGGTGCCGATGTCCAGCCCCACCACCACCGTCCGATCCGAACGCTTAACCATCCGCATTGCCCTTCCCTGTATGGGCGCCGCTCGCCAGGCGCGTCGCCCCGCTGCGCCAGCCGACCGCGAAACCGTTGGTGTAGCGCATGTCGACATAGGCGATGTCGGTGGCGCGCTGGCAGATCATGCGCAACGCCACGGCGAGAAACCGCGCGAAGCGTTCCTCGACCTGCTTGCGACCGAAGCGCACGCTCACGCCGTTGTCGAGCTGCAGCTCCCAGGCGCCGCGCGCGTCGAGCCGCAGGGCGGCGAGGCGCGAGCCGGACTCGACGATGCGGCCCTGGAGTGCGAGGTAGCGCGCCACCACTTCGGCCTCGGTCCCTCGCGGCCCGGCCAGCTGCGGAAGTTCGGGCGGCACGAAGTGCGCACTGTTGGCAAACACGTCGCCACGCGCGTTGACCAGGTCGGTGTCGTTCCAGCGGGCCACGGCCTGCTGTTCGGTCACCTGCACCGCGAGGCCGCGCGGCCAGCTGCGCTGCACGGTGGCGGCCTCGACCCAGGGCAAGAGGCGGAGCGAACGGCGCACGTCGGCCAGCGGTACGGTAACCAGCCCCGCACCGTGCAGTTGCGCGCGCACCGCTTTTTCCACCTCGAGCGCGGTGAGATGCTGGAACTGCCCAGCGACGCGGACGCGCTCGATCGGCTGGTTCAGGAACATGAGCAGCGCCACGCCGACCGCGGCCACGCCGGACACGCCAGCGGCAATGGCGCCGAGCCGCCGCCACGGGAGCTGCGGCAGCTGCCAGCGCGAGGCTGATTCGGCGCGACGGCGGTTTTGCCGGTGGCGGTTCAGCATGGCGTACGCACCAGGCTGGTCTCGAGTATCCGCCACACCAGCTCGCCGAAATCGAGCCCCGCGGCGCGCGCGGCCATGGGCACGAGGCTGTGATCGGTCATACCGGGGACGGTGTTGATCTCGAGCAGAAGCGGTTGCCCCTGCGCGTTCATCATGAAATCGGCGCGTCCCCAGCCTTCGGCGCCGCACACGTCGAATGCGGCAAGCGCCAACTCCGCCAGGCGCTGCTCGGCGTCGGCCGGCAGCCCCGAGGGGCAGAAGTAGCGCGTGTCATCGCGCAGGTACTTGGCTTCGTAGTCGTAGAACGCACGCGGCGTCTCGATGCGGATCGACGGCAGCGCGGCGCCCTGCAGTATTGACACCGTATATTCCCCGCCCGTGATCCAGGGTTCGGCGAACGCGACCGGCTCGTGTTGCGTGGCGGCGCGCCAGGCAGCGGGGAGATCGGCGGCCTTCTCCACGCGCGTCATGCCGACGCTCGAGCCCTGCGAGGCAGGCTTGACGATCATCGGCAGCCCGAGGCGCTCCCTCGCCACCTCGAGGTCGGCGGCCGTCCGCAGCACGATGAAATCCGGGGTCGGCACGCCGACCGCCGCGGCCAGGCGCTTGGTGCGCAGCTTGTCCATGCCTATGGCGCTTCCGGTCACCCCACTCCCTGTATAGGGGATGCCCAAGAATTCGAGTGCACCCTGCGCGGTGCCGTCCTCGCCGCCTGGGCCGTGCAGCGCGATCCAGGCGCGCGCGTAGCCGTCGCGGCCCAGGTCGCCCAGCGCGTGTTGCGCCGGATCGAAACCGTGGGCGTCGACGCCGCGCCGCTGCAGCGCGGCCAGCACCGCAGCGCCGCTGAGCAGGGAAATCTCGCGCTCCGCGGAACTGCCGCCGTAGAGCACGGCGACACGGCCGAACTCGGCGGCCTGGCTCACGCGGCGCAGGCCGCGACTGTCATGGCGCAGGCGCATCAGAGCGGCTCGCCGACGACGCGCACTTCCGGCACCAGTTCGATGCCGTGGACGCGCTGCACCGTCGCGCGCACGTGCGCGATGAGGTCCTCGAGGTCGCGCCCGCTCGCCTCGCCTTCGTTGAGGATGAAGTTGGCATGCTTCTCCGCAACCACGGCGCCACCGATGCGGAAGCCCTTGAGGCCCGCCGACTCGATCAGCTGCGCGGCGTGCGCACCCGGCGGGTTGGTGAACACCGAACCGCAACTCCACTCGCCGAGCGGCTGCGTCAACTTGCGGCGCTGCGCCTGCTCGCGCACCAGGTGCGCCTGCGCGTCGTCGCGCGGCACGAATTCCAGTTCGGCGGCCAGGAACCATTCGTCGTTAGCGGGCGCGACCACGTGGCGGTAGCTCACCTGGTACTCGCCGGCCTGGCGCGTGCGGCAGGTGCCGTCGCGCGCCATGACATCGACGGCGCGCACCTGCGCCCAGGTCTCGCCGCCGTAGGCGCCCGCGTTCATGGCGAGCGCGCCGCCCATGGTGCCGGGAATGCCAGCGAAGAACTCGGCGCGGCCCAGTCCCCAGTTCGCGCACTGGCGTGTGACGCGCGCGCACGGTACGCCGGACTCGCAGTACACGCGCAGCTGCGCGCGCCGCTCGAGGCGCGTGAAGGCGCGGTACGCGCAGATCACCACGCCGCGGATGCCGCCGTCACGCACCAGCAGGTTGCTGCCGAGGCCCACCCACAGCAGCGGGGTTTCCGCCGGCAGCGCGCGCAGGAAGGAGGCCAGCTCGGCGCGATCGTGGGGCGTAAAGAAAATATCGGCCGGACCTCCCACGCGCCAGGAAGTGTGCCTGGACATCGGCTCGTCGCGCCGGATGCGCAGCTGGAACTCGGGAGCGATGGCCAGGTTCATGTGCGCCGCTCCACCACGCGCGGCACGGCGAGCTTGGCCACCAGGCCGTGCGCCACGGCGCCGATGTGGCCGGCGCCCATCGTCACCACGACGTCGCCGTCGCGCAGCACGTCGCGCAGCGCGGCGGCCAGGTTCTCCACGCGCTGGACGAACACCGGCTCGAGCTTGCCGCGGCTGCGGATCGCGCGGCAGATGGCGCGTCCGTCCGCGCCCTTGATCGGCGCCTCGCCCGCGGCGTACACCTCGGTGACCAGGAGCGCATCGAACCCCGACAGCACGCTGGCAAAATCATCGAGCAGGTCGCGGGTACGCGTGTAGCGGTGCGGCTGGAAGGCGAGCACCAGTCGCCGCTCGGGCCAGGCCTGGCGCAGTGCGTCGAGCGTGGCGGCGATCTCGGTGGGATGGTGCCCGTAGTCATCGACGATGGTGACGTGCCCCGCTGCTGTGTCCACCTCGCCCACCAGCTGCATGCGCCGGTCGATCCCCTGGAAGGCGGCCAGCGCGCGCACGATCGCCGCGTCACCGATCTCAAGTTCGGTGGCCACCGCGATCGCCGCCAGCGCGTTGCGCACGTTGTGGAGACCGGCCATGTTGAGCACCACACGGAGCGGCTCGGCCTTGCCGGGGCGCGTGACCTCGAACAGCGTGCGCGATGGCTCGCGCCGGATGTCGCTCGCGCGCACGTCGGCACCAGACCCCAGGCCGTAGGTAACGACCGGCCGGCTGATGCGCGGCAAGATGCCCTGCACGTGCTCGTCGTCCTGGCAAAGCACCGCCAGACCATAGAACGGCAGGTTGTGCAGGAAGCTCACGAAACTGTCGCACAGGCGCGCAAAATCGCCGCCGTGCGTGCCGAGGTGATCGTTGTCGATATTGGTGACGATGGCGATAATCGGCTGCAGGTGCAGGAACGAGGCGTCGCTCTCGTCGGCCTCGGCGACCAGGAAGCGCCCGGCACCGAGCCGCGCGTTGGTGCCGGCACTCTTGAGACGCCCGCCGATGACAAAGGTGGGATCCTCGCCGCCCTCGGCCAGGATGCTGGCGACCAGGCTCGTGGTGGTGGTCTTGCCGTGCGTGCCCGCGACCGCGATCGACTGGCGGAAGCGCATCAGCTCGCCGAGCATCTCGGCGCGCGGCACCACCGGCACGCGCCGGGCCAGTGCGGCGTCGACTTCCGCATTGCCGGGGGCCACGGCCGTCGAGGTGACGACCACGTCGGCACCGTCGGCATTCTCGGCGCGATGGCCGATGGTCACGCGCGCACCGAGCTGCTGGAGCCGCGCCGTGACGGCGTTGGCCTTCAGGTCCGACCCCGTCACCTTGTAGCCGAGGTTGAGCAGCACCTCGGCAATGCCGCCCATGCCGCTGCCGCCGATACCGACGAAGTGTATGGTGCCGATGCGGCGCATGCGCAGGTTCATGCCGCAGCTCCCGCGTAGCGCTCGCAGGCCGCCGCCAGTTCAGCGGTCGCGCCGGTGCGGGCCAGCAGCCGGGCACGCTCGGCCATGGCGATGAGTTTGCCGCGCCCGGCGCACAACGTCATGAGTTCGGCGGCAAGGCGCTCCGCAGTGAGATCACGGTCTGCGATCAGGATCGCGGCGCCCTCCGCGACCAGGATCCGCGCGTTGTGCGTCTGGTGATCGTCGACGTGGGACGGATAGGGCACCAGGATCGCGCCGACACCGGCGCAGGCCAGCTCGGAAACGGTCAGCGCGCCGGCGCGGCAGATGACCAGGTCCGCCCAGGCATAGCTGTCCGCCATATCCTCGATGAACGGCGCGACCTGCGCCCGGACGCCGGCTTCGGCGTAGCCGCGCTGCGCCGCCTCGAGCCAGCGTTCACCCGACTGATGCCGCACGTCGACGGCGATGCGCCCGGCGAGCCGCGCCAGCGCATACGGCAGTACGGTGTTCAAGCGCGCCGCTCCCAGGCTCCCGCCGATGACGAGTATGCGGATGGCGCCGCTGCGCAGCGCGAAACGCTCGGCGGGCGACGGCAGCGCGGCGATCTCGGCGCGCACCGGATTGCCGATGACCTGCGCGGCGACCCCGTCGCCGAAGGCCTTGGGGAACGCCGCGTACACTTCACGCGCCAGCCGCGCCAGGCACCGGTTGGTAAATCCGGCGATCGCGTTCTGTTCGTGGATCAGCAGCGGCGCGCGCGCCAGCCAGGCCGCCACGCCGCCCGGACCAGTGACATAGCCGCCGAGCCCCACGACCACGGTCGGCCGATGGCGGCGCATGACCGCGAGCGCTGCGAACAGCGAACGTACCACCCGCACCGGCGCCGCCAGCCAGGTCAGCACGCCCTTGCCGCGCAGGCCACCCACGTCCAGCCACTCGATCGGGAAGTTGTCGGCGGGCACCACGCGGGCTTCGAGCCCGCGACGCGTGCCCAGCCACACGATCTGCCACGAGCGGGTGCGCAGCTCGCGCGCCAGCGCGAGCGCCGGGTAGACGTGGCCGCCGGTGCCGCCCGCCATGATCAGCGCCACCGGCGCGCTCACGCGAGCCTCGCGCGTGCCGCGCCGCGCACGCCGCCGGCCACTTCGTGGTGGACACGCAGGATGAGCCCGAGCCAGGCCAGCGCGACCAGCATGCTGCTGCGGCCGTAGCTCATCAGCGGGAGCGTCAGTCCCTTGGTGGGCAGCACGCCCATGTTGACGCCGATATTGACGAAGGCCTGCACCAGCAACCACAGGCCGAAGCCGGCGGCGAGATAGGCGTGGAACTTCATGCCGGCGCCGTGCGCGCGGCGCGCGAGCGCAAACACGCGCCAGGCGAGCGCCAGAAACAGCGCCAGCGTGACCACCACGCCCACCAGGCCCAGTTCCTCGGCCAGCACCGCGAACAGGAAGTCGTTGTGCGCCTCCGGCAGGTAGAACAGCTTCTGCACGCTGGCGCCGAGGCCGACGCCGAACCACTCGCCGCGGCCGATGGCGATCAGCGACTGCGTGAGCTGGAAGCCGGTGTTGTACGGGTCGGCCCAGGGGTCGAGGAAACCTGTGACGCGGCGCATCCGGTAGCTGGAGAACATCACCAGGAGCGACAGTGCTCCGGCAGCGGCCAGCATGGCGGCCAGCACCCAGCGCAGCTGCGCGCCAGCCAGGAACAACAACCCGAAGCCTGTTACGAACAGGACTGTCGCGGCACCAAGGTCAGGTTCCAGCAGCAATAACAGGCCGAGGACTGCCAGCAGTCCGAGCGGCCGCAGCAATCCGCCCGCGCCGCTGCGCAGCGCCGTCTCGAAGCGCACGCAGTAATGCGCGACGTACACCAGCGCAAGCACGCGCGCGGCCTCGGAGACCTGGAAATTGATGCCCGGCAGGCGCAGCCACCGCCGCCCGCCCTTCACCACATGGCCAAGGCCCGGGATCAGCACCAGCAGCAACAGCACGCCCGCCGCGATCAGCAACGGCAGCGCAAAGCGTTCGACCACGGAGATTGGGATCACGAACACCAGCATGGCCAGCGCCAGGCCGGCGGCCACCAGCACCAGCTGCCGCTCCAGGTACGCAAAGGGATCACCGCTCTCGCGCGCCGCAGCGGTGACCGAGGCCGAGGTGACCATGACCAGGCCCAGCAGCAGGATCGCCGCCACCAGCAGCAGCATCACCGGATCGACTCGCACCAGCGGCGCGCGCTCCACGGTGCGATTCATCGGCGTGGCCGCGGCATTCATGGCGCGAGCCCTCGTGCGGCCGCCGCGAACACTTCGCCGCGGTGCGCGTAGTCGCGGAACATGTCAAGACTCGCGCAGGCGGGCGAGAGCAACACCGTGTCGCCGGGATTGGCCACGCGGGCGGCGGCAGCGACCGCGGCCTCGAGCGTGGCGCAGTATTCGATCGCGCAGTGGCAGCCGAATGCTGCGCCAAGCCTATGCGCATCGCGGCCGATCAACAGCGCCAGCCGTACCTTGCCGCGCAGTCCGGCAGCCAACGGCGCGAAGTCCTGGCCTTTGCCCTCGCCGCCGGCGATCAGCAGCAGCGGGCCATTGAGTCCGGCGATCGCGGCCATGGTGGCGCCGACATTGGTGCCCTTCGAGTCATCGACGTAGCGCACGCCGGCGATCTCGGCAACCCAGGCCATCCGGTGCGGGAGCCCGGGGAATTCACGCAGCTCCGCCAGCATCGCCGCGCGCGGCAGGTGCAGGGCCTCGCCAAGCGCGAGCGCGGCCAGCGCATTGGCGGCGTTGTGCCGGCCGCTGAGCCTGAGTTCGTCCAGCGCCATGAGCCGCTCCATGCCGCGCGCCAGCCATTCCCTGCCCGCGTGGTGTTGCAGGGTGTAGTCCGCCGCCGCGCCAGGCTGGAGCGAAAAGCGCAGGCGGTGCGGCGCCTGCGCGCCCATCGCCGCCACCTGCGGATCGTCGGCGTTGAGCACCGCGGTACCGCAGTGGCGGAAGATGCGCGCCTTCGAAGCGGCGTAATCCGCCAGCGTCGCGTAGCGATCGAGGTGGTCGGCGGTGACGTTCAGGACGGCAGCAGCACTGAGTGTCAGCGATTGGGTGGTGTCGAGCTGGTAGCTCGACAGCTCGAGCACGTAGAGCTCGGCGGACGGGTCGAGCAGCTCGAGCGCCGGTTCTCCCAGGTTTCCGCCGACGCGCGTGCGACGCCCGGCGCGCTGCGCCATGCGGCCGACCAGCGTGGTCACGGTGCTCTTGCCGTTGGTGCCGGTGATGCCCACCACCGGCGCGCGCGCGGCGCGCGCGAACAGTTCGATGTCGCCGAACACCGGCAGGCCGCGCGCGCGCGCGGCGTCAAAAAAAGCGCCGCGCGCAGCGATTCCAGGGGACACGACGATCGCGTCCGCACCCTCGAGCAGCCGCTCGTCCAGCCCGCCGGCGCGCACCGTGACCTCGGGCGCGAGCTCGCGGAGCGAGGCGAGGCCGGGCGGCAGCGCGCGCGTGTCGGTCACGGCAATGCCGGTTCCCTGCGCGTGCAGGTAGCGCGCCACGGACATCCCGGTCTTGCCGAGGCCAACGATGACCGTGTGCGGCGCGTTGTGGTGCGAGGCGCTCATCGCAGCTTCAGGGTGGCCAGGCCAGCGAGCACCAGCAGGATGCTGATGATCCAGAAACGCACGATGATCTTCGGTTCGGCCCAGCCCTTGAGCTCGAAGTGATGGTGGATCGGCGCCATGCGGAAGATGCGCCGGCCGGTGAGCTTGAACGAGGCGACCTGCAGGATCACCGAGGCCGTCTCGAGCACGAAGATGCCGCCCATCAGCAGCGTGATGATTTCCTGGCGGACGATGAAGCCGACGCAGCCGAGCGCGGCGCCGAGGGCCAGCGCGCCGATATCGCCCATGAACACCTGCGCCGGATAGGCGTTGAACCACAGGAACCCCAGGCCCGCGCCGACGATGGCGCCGCAGAACACGGCGAGCTCGCCGGCGCCGGGGACGGCGGTGATCTGCAGGTAGTTGGCGAACACGGCATTGCCGCTGAGGTAGGCGAAGATGGCGAGCGCGCCGGCCACCATCACCGCCGGACCGATCGCCAGGCCATCGAGCCCGTCGGTCAGGTTCACCGCGTTGCTCATGCCGACGATCATCAGGTAGCCGAGCACGACGAAGCCGCCGGCGCCCAGCGGCAGCGCCACGGTCTTGAAGAAGGGCACGTGAAACGCCGTCACCGTGGGCGAATGCGCCAGGCGATACAGCAGGATCGCCGCGGCGACTCCCAGTACCGTCTGCCAGAAATACTTCCAGCGGGCGATCAGGCCGCGCGAGTTGCCCACCACCAGCTTGAGGTAGTCGTCGTAGAAACCGATCAGCCCGAAGCCGAGCGTGACGCCCAGCGTGATCAGCACGAAGCGGTTGACCAGGTCGCCCCACAGCACGGTGGTCATCACCACCGCGAAGATGATCAGCAATCCGCCCATGGTCGGCGTGCCGGCCTTGGGCAGGTGCGACTGCGGGCCGTCGGTGCGCACCACCTGGCCGATCTGGTAGCGCGCGAGGCGCGAAATCATGAACGGCCCGACCAGCAGCGCGATGGCCAGTGCCGTCATGGCCGCGAGAATCGAGCGCAGTGTCAGGTACGAGAAAACATTGAACAGCGAAAAATGCGCCGCGAGATGTTTGGTAGCCCAGTACAACATCTAGACCGCCCTGCGCGCGGCGGGCGCGCCCGTGAGCGCGGCGACCAGCCGCTCGAGCCGGTTGACGCGCGAGCCCTTCACCAGCAGCCGCACATCCCCGGGCAACGTGCCGCCCACCGCCCGCACCAGCGCGTCCATGTCGCTGTGCCGCTCGGCGCCAGCGCCAAAAGTGTCGGCGGCCAGTGCCGCGAGCGCACCGAAGCAGTAGAGCCGCTCGACGCCGAGTGAGCGCGCCAGCGTGCCGAGCTCGCGGTGGCTGTCCACGGCGTGTGCGCCCAGTTCGGCCATGTCGCCCAGCACCAGCCAGCGCCGCCCGGGCAATTCGTGGAGCACCTCGAGCGCCGCGCGTGCCGAGCTCGGGTTGGCATTGTAGGAATCGTCCACCAGCCAGGCGCCGCCGGCCAGCGGCCTGAACTGCAACCGGCCCGCGACCGCCTGCACGCTGCCTAGGCCCGCGGCCACCTGCGCGAGCGTGGCGCCCGCGGCCAGCGCCGCTGCCGCGGCGGCGAGCGCGTTGCTGACGTTGTGACGGCCGGCCAGCGCGAGCGCGACCGGCACGGAGCCGCCGGGACTGTGCAGGGTGAAACGGGTGGCGAAACCGCCCGCGCCCGCTTCCAGGCGCAGGTCGGCGGCACGCACCTGGGCGCCGGAGGAGAATCCGAAGTCGACCACACGCGCGCGCGTCATGCCGCGCCACAGCGGCGCATATTCATCGTCGGCGTTGATGATCGCGACGCCATCGGCAGCCAGCCCGGCCACCATTTCGCCCTCGGCGCGCGCCACGCCCTCCAGAGTCCCGAAACCCTCGAGGTGTTCAGCGCCCGCATTGGTGATCAGGCCCACGCCGGGCTTCGCCAGCGCCACGAGTTCGGCGACTTCGCCGGCGCGATTCGCGCCCATTTCGATGACCGCGCTGTGATGCCGCCCGGCAAGCCGCAGGAGCGTCAGCGGCACGCCGAGGTGATTGTTGAGATTGCCGGCCGTCGCGAGGCACTCGCCGCGCTGCGCGAGTATCGCGCTCAGCATTTCCTTGGTGGTGGTCTTGCCGTTGCTCCCGGCCACGCCGAGCACCGGACCGCGAAACAGCGCGCGCCAGGCCGCGCCGGCCAGCGTCAGCGCCCGCGCCACATCGTCGACCAGGATCTGCGGCAGGACCGCGGCGACGCGCCGGCTCACCACCGCGCCGGCCGCGCCGGCCTGCGCGGCCGCGGCGACAAAGTCGTGACCGTCGGCGTGCGCGCCCGGCAGCGCCAGGAACAAGTCGCCGGGGTGAACCCTGCGCGAATCGATCAGCACCTCGGCAAAATCCGCGTCCGCGCCCTGCAGGCGGCCGGCGCAGGCGGCGGCGAATTGCGCCAGCGTGCGCTTCATGCGGCGCTCCGCAAGGCGAGCGCGGCGCGGACCTGCACCAGGTCGCTGAAGGGCCGGCGCTCGGCGCCGACCTGCTGGTAGTCCTCGTGCCCCTTGCCGGCGACCAGTACCACATCGCCCGGCGCGGCGGCGGCCAGCGCCGCGGCAATCGCCGCCGCGCGATCGTGCTGCACCTGGGCGCGGGCGCCGTCGCGGAGCCCGGCAAGGATATCGGCGACGATGCGCTGCGGATCTTCGCTGCGCGGATTGTCGTCGGTGATGTAGAGCGCGTCCGCGAGTGACTCGGCAACCCGGCCCATCTCGCCGCGCTTGCCGCGATCGCGATCGCCCCCACAGCCGAACACGCACAGCAGCCTGCCGGCGCAGTGCGCGCGCGCTGCGTGCAGCGCCTTGTCGAGCGCGTCCGGCGTGTGCGCGTAATCGACGATCGCGAGCGGCAGGCCCTCGCCGCCGGCAAGCTGCATGCGGCCCGGCGGCGCGGCGCAGACGGCCAGCACACCGCAGGCGGCCTGCAGTTCCATGCCGCCCGCCAGCAGCACGCCCAGCACCGTCAGCAGGTTGTCGACGTTGAAATCGCCCAGCAAGCTGCTGCGCAGCGTCGCCGCGCCCCAACTGGTCGCAAGGCCGATGTCGAGGCCACGCGCCTCGTGGGTGCGGCGAATCGCGTGCACGAAGCGCGCGCCGGGCACGCGTTGCGCCGGGTCGCTGCGCCGTCCGGTCACGATCAGCGACGCACCGGGCGGCGCGCGCGTCGCCAGTTCCGCACCGAAGGCGTCGTCGACGTTGATGACCCGCGCGCCGAGCGTCGGCCAGTCGAACAGCGCGCCCTTCGCCGCGGCGTAGGCGCGCATGTCGCCGTGATAGTCGAGGTGATCGCGGCTCAGGTTGGTGAATGCCGCGATCTGGAAACGCACGCCGGCGCAGCGCTGCTGGTCGAGCGCGTGCGAGGAAACCTCCATCGCCACGGCTGCGGCGCCCGCGTCACGGAGCCGTGCCAGCTGCCGCTGCAGCGTCACCGCGTCCGGCGTGGTATGCGCTCCGGGCTCGAGCTGCCCGGCGAGGCCGGCGCCGAGCGTGCCGAGGTAGGCGCAGCTGCGGCCGCTGGCGCTGAGCGCCGCGGCCAGCAGCCACGCGCACGTGGTCTTGCCGTTGGTGCCGGTCACGCCCACCACCATGAGCCGTGCCGACGGCGCGCCGAAAAAACGATCGGCGATGAAACCCGCCTGGGCCGACAGGTCCGGCACCGCAACCACCAGGACCGGCGCGGCAAACTGCGGCGCGCTCACGCCCGGCGCCGGCTCCCACAGCACCGCGCGCGCGCCGGCGGCGACCGCGGCGGGCGCAAAATCCACGCCGTGATGCGTGCGACCGCGGCAGGCCAGGAAGGCCGCGCCGGGACGGACGCTGCGGCTGTCGAGCGTCAGGTCGGCGACTTCGAACTGCTCGGGCACTTCGACGCTGCCGCCGAGCAGGGCCTTGAGCGGCCGCCAGGGGGTATCGGTGGCGGCAGCGGCAGCGGCAGGGGCAGCGGCAGATACATCGACGCTCATCGCAGCGCCACCTGCGCGCCGGCGGGCGCGCCGGGAGGCGCGACGCCGTGCTCGCCCGGACGTGCGTCGTCGGGCGCCACACCGATCAGGCGCAATGCGCCGCCGAGCACGGCAGAGAACACCGGCGCGGCGACGTCACCGCCGTGGTATTTCCCGGCGCTGGGCTCATCGATCACGACCACCGCGGCGAGCCGCGGATTGCTTACGGGCGCCACGCCGCCGAACGCGGCAACGTAGCGGTTTTGCGAGTAGCCGCCGCCTTCGGCCTTCCACGCGGTGCCGGTCTTGCCAGCGACGCGGTAGCCCGGAATCGCCGCCAGGGCGCCGGTGGCTCCGGGCATGGTGATGACCGACTCGAGCAGGTGCAGGAGCGCGGCGCACACCGGGCGCTCCAGCACGCGCTCGCCTGGCACCGGGCCGTCGACACGCAGCAGGGATACTGGCCGCCGCAGCCCCAGTGCGCCGAGCGTGGCGTAGCCCTGCGCCAGCTGTAGCGGCGTGACCGACAGGCCATAGCCGTGCGACATCGAGGCCAGCAGGACGCTGCGCCAGTGCGAGTAGTTGGACAGCTGCCCGGCCGATTCGCCGGGGAAGCCACTGGCCGTGACCTGGCCGAATCCCAGGCCGTTGAGCGTGGTCCAGATCTGCTTTGGTTCGAGCGCCAGCGCCAGGCGCGCCATGCCCACGTTCGAGGATTTCGCCAGCACCGTCGCCAGCGGTATCGCGCCCAGGTTGTGTTCGTCGTGGATGATCGAGGTGCCGACCTGCAGGTAGCCCGGATCGGTGTCGATGACGCTGTCGGCCTCGTAGCGGCCGGAGGCGAGGCCTGCGGCGACGAAGAAGGGCTTGATGCTCGAGCCGGGCTCGAACAGGTCGGTGGCCGCGCGGTTGCGGTAGGCGGCGGCGGTGAGCTGGGTGCGATCGTTCGGGTTGAAAGCCGGCTGGTTGACCATCGCCAGCACTTCCCCCGTGCGCACATCGATGACCACCACCGAACCCGAGCGCGCGCGGTTGTCACGAATCGCGGCCTTGAGCTCGCGGTAGGCCAGGTACTGGATGCGCAGGTCGACGCTGAGCCGCAGCTCGCGTCCCGGGCGCACACTGCGGATGCTCTCGACGTCCTCGACCCGGTTGCCGTCGCTGTCCTGGATGACGCGCTTGGCGCCGTCCTCGCCGCCCAACCAGTTGTCGAAGGCCAGCTCCGCGCCTTCCTGCCCGGTGTCGTCGACGTCGGTGAAGCCGAGCAGGTGCCCGGTCACCTCGCCGGCCGGGTAATAGCGACGGTATTCGCGCGTCAGGTTCACGCCGCTGATCTGCAGCGCGCGGACCTTGCGCGCATCGGCGGGCTGGAGACCCCGCGCCACGTAGAGGAATTCGCGATCCATGCCGGTGCTGACGCGGCGCGCCAGCTCGTGGGAATCGAGGTGGATTGCGCGCGCCAGGCGCGGCACCTGTTCGATGTTGGCGGCCAGCTCCTGCGGGTTGACCCACACGGCGTCGACCGGAGTGCTCACGGCCAGCGGCTCGCCGAACCGGTCGGTGATCGTGCCGCGATGCGCGACGATCGCGGCCACACGCGTAAAGCGTGCCGCGCCTTCGCTGGCCAGGAAGCGGTGCTGGACGAGCTGCAGCTGCACCGCGCGCACCGCCAGGCCCACACCGCAGGCCAGGAGCGTTGCGAACACCACGCCAAGGCGCAGGCCGAACGCCACCGGCCGCGCCGCCGCGCCGTGGCGGGCCGCACCTGCGCGCGCCTTGCCGCCGAACCAGCCGCGCCGGCTCATGGAGCAGGAGTCTCGACGTCGTGCGATACGGGAATTCGCATCTGCAGCCGCGTGCTGGCGACATTCTCGACGTAGGCGTAGGTCGACCAGTAGCTCTGCTCGATCTGCAGCCGGCCCCACTCCGCTTCCAGTTCATCGCGTCCGCTGTTGAGGCGCTCGAGCTGCACGAACAATTCGCGCGCGCGATGCTTGCAGTAGATCGCGCCGGCGGCCGAGGCCAGCACCGCGATCCACAGCAGCGGCAGCCCGACCCACACCACGGCACGCGGCAGCGGCTTCACTTCGAACCCGCGGCGGTGCGTTCCGCCACGCGCAGCAGCGCGCTGCGCGCGCGCGGATTGGCGGCCACCTCGGCCGCGCTGGCGCGCTGCTTGCGGCCCACGAGCTTCAGCCGCGGCAGCGCGCTGGCCGGAATGAGCGGCAGCCGGGCCAGCGCCGGATCCACGTTGGCCTGCGCGCGCAGGAAATCGCGCACCACGCCGTCCTCGAGCGAATGAAAACTGATCACGGCCAGGCGTCCGCCGCTCTTGAGACTATCGAGGGACTGCGCCAGCGCCGCGCGCAACTGGCCGAGTTCATCGTTGATGAACATGCGCAGCGCCTGGAAAGTACGGGTGGCCGGATGCTTGCCCGGCTCACGCACCGGCACCGCCTGCGTCACCAGGTTCGCCAGCTGCAGCGTGCGCGTGAGCGGCCCGGTGGCGCGCTCGCGCTCGATGGCCGCGGCGATGCGCCGCGCGAAACGCTCCTGCCCGAGCGTCGCGATCACGCCGCGCATTTCCTCGAACGAGGCCCGCCCGAGCCAGTCACTGACGGGCTCGCCGTGCCGCGGATCCATGCGCATGTCGAGCGGGCCGTCCTTCTGGAAGCTGAAGCCGCGCGCCGCGTTGTCGAGTTGCGGCGAGGAGACGCCGCAGTCGATGAGAATGCCGTCGTACAGGGCGCCGTGCGGATCCGCCGCGCGCAGCAGCGCCGCGAGCTCGCCAAAGGCTCCATGCACAAGCGTAAGACGGGCCTCCGATGCGAAGCGCGCGCGGCCCGCCGCGATCGCGTCGCCGTCGCGGTCGATGGCGAGGAGGCGCCCTTCTGGGCCGAGGGCGTCGAGGATGCGGGCGCTGTGGCCGCCGCGGCCGAAGGTCGCATCGAGGTAGCGGCCGGCCGGATGCACGGCAAGAGCTGCGAGCACCTCGTCGACAAGCACCGGTTTGTGCTCATCCAATTTCCCCGCCCTGGCGCATCGGATCCGGCACTAGAGTGAAATGGATTCGAGATCGACCGGCAAAGTACCGGTCGCGTCATCGCTCTTCAGCCAGACCTCGCGCCGCTCCAGCCAGCGGGCCTCATCCCACAGTTCGAAGCGCCCGCCCTGTCCGATCAGCATCGCGTGGCGATTGAGGCCCGCGAATTCGCGCAATTCCTGCGGCAACAGCAACCGGCCGTGCGCGTCGAGTTCGATGTCAGTGGCGTGACCGACCATAAGGCGCTGCAGCCGGCGCGCCTGGGGCTGCAGGCTCGGCAGCGCCATGAGCTTGCGCTGGATCAGTTCCCATTCGGGCAGCGGGTAGATCAGCAGGCACTGGTCGCGGTCGACGGTGATGACCAGCTGCCCACCGCATTGCTCACGCAGCCGGTCGCGGTGGCGGGTTGGCATGACCAGCCGGCCTTTGACGTCCACTGTGAGCTTTGTTGCGCCGCGAAACATCGTCTTCGACGGGCCAAAACGCCCATCTGCTCCCACTTTTTCCCACTTGGCGCCACTATAGAAATCGCGGAGCTCTTATGTCAATGGGTCTTGCCTGGGTTTTTCTCCAGTTGCACAAAGACTTACGTGTGAAATGAGACCTGCGTCACGGGCCGCGACGGGTCGTTTTCGACAAGCGACTTATTGATCAATCACTTGCCGGGGAAAGCTCAATCAAAAATGAGGAAGAAGGAGAGCCGGCCGATAAGCCGGGTTCTGTCGTGGGCAATCATTCCTCTGGGACGCATGTCGCCATGCGCCTCAAGCGGCCTACCCGGAAGCACGCGCAGGTCCGGCGCTGCGGTGTTGCCACCGCGACTTCCCTATTTGGCCTTGCTCCAGGTGGGGTTTGCCGTGCCGTCGGTGTTACCACCAACGCGGTGCGCTCTTACCGCA
>JANYLH010000060.1 GCA_025357915.1 Gammaproteobacteria bacterium | reverse complement strand
ATGGTGGGTGCTGAGGGGATCGAACCCCCGACATTCGCCGTGTAAAGGCGACGCTCTACCAGCTGAGCTAAGCACCCGTCAGGGGAAGTATAGGCCTCGGGAGGCGCCAGCGCGCGGACAGGCCCGCCCCCGGGGCTGCTCTGGGCGGGGCCCGCGGGTCCAGTCGGGCCTAGTGGGCCTGCACGGGCTTGGGGACGCGCCCCTTGCCTCGCCGCTTGGGGTTGCTGACTGGCGGCGCGGGCTCAACCGCGGTCACCTGCACACGCGGCGCCGGACGCGCCGTGAGCGCGATTTCCAGCACTTCGTCGATCCAGCGCACCGGGCGGATGTCGAGCTTGCCCTTGATGTTGTCGGGGATCTCGACCAGGTCCTTGCGGTTCTCCTCGGGGATCATCACCACAGCGATGCCGCCGCGCTGGGCCGCCAGGAGTTTCTCCTTAAGGCCGCCGATCGGCAGCACTTCGCCGCGCAGCGTAATCTCGCCGGTCATGGCGACATCCGAGCGCACCGGAATTTTAGTCAGCGCCGAGACCAGCGCGGTGCACATGCCGATGCCGGCGCTCGGGCCGTCCTTGGGCGTGGCGCCCTCGGGCATGTGCAGGTGGACGTCGTTCTTCTGGTAGAAATCGGGCTCGAGGCCAAGCACGTCGGCGCGTGAGCGCACCACCGACATCGCCGCCTGGATCGATTCCTGCATCACCTCGCCCAGCTGCCCGGTGTGCTGGAGCTTGCCCTTGCCCGGCACCACCGCGGCTTCGATCGTCAGCAGCTCGCCGCCAACTTCGGTCCAGGCGAGGCCGGTGACCTGGCCGACGCGGTTCTGGTCCTCCGCCTTGCCGTAGCGATGGCGGCGCACGCCCAGGTACTTATCGAGGTTGCGCGGTGTCACGGACACGCTCTTGTCGCCCGTCTTGCCCTTGTCGAGCAGCAGCTGCTTCACGGCCTTGCGGCTGATCTTGGCCACTTCGCGCTCGAGGTTGCGCACGCCCGCCTCGCGCGTGTAGTAGCGCACGATGTCGAGCAGCGCCGGGTCGGAGAGTTTGAGCTCGCCGGGCTTGAGCCCGTTCTGTTTGATCTGCTTGGGCACCAGGTAGCGGCGCCCGATGTTGAGCTTTTCATCCTCGGTGTAACCGGGCAGCCGGATGACTTCCATGCGATCGAGGAGCGGCGCAGGAATATTCATCGAATTCGCGGTGCACACGAACATCACCTCGGACAGGTCGAAATCGACCTCGAGGTAGTGATCGGAGAAACTCGCGTTCTGCTCGGGATCAAGCACCTCGAGCAGCGCCGAGGACGGGTCGCCGCGGAAATCCATCGCCATCTTGTCGATCTCATCGAGCAGGAACAGCGGATTGTGCACGCCGGCCTTGGCCATGTTCTGCACGATCTTGCCGGGCATCGAGCCGATGTAAGTGCGGCGGTGGCCGCGGATCTCGGCCTCGTCGCGCACGCCGCCGAGCGACATGCGTACGAACTTGCGGTTGGTGGCGCGCGCCATGCTCTGGCCGAGCGAGGTCTTGCCGACGCCGGGCGGACCGACCAGGCACAGGATCGGGCCCTTGATCTTCTCGACCCGCTGCAGCACGGCCAGATATTCGACGATGCGCTCCTTGACCTTGTCGAGCCCATAGTGATCGACGTCGAGAACCTTCTGCGCGTTGGCGATGTCCTTGTGCAGCCGCGTGCGCTTCTTCCACGGCACTTTGACCAGCCAGTCAACGTAATTGCGCACCACCGTGGCTTCCGCCGACATCGGCGACATCATCTTGAGCTTGTTGATCTCGGCGGTGGCCTTCTCACGCGCCTCTTTGCTCATGCCGGCCTTGGCGACCCGTTGTTCGAGCTCGCCAATCTCGTTGGTGCCATCTTCCATGTCGCCGAGTTCTTTCTGGATGGCCTTCATCTGCTCATTCAGGTAGTACTCGCGCTGGCTCTTTTCCATCTGCGACTTGACGCGGCCGCGGATACGCTTCTCGATCTGCAGCACGTCCATCTCGCCCTCGATGGCGACCAGCACGTGCTCGAGGCGCTTGCGCACGTCGAGGATCTCGAGGACCTTCTGCTTTTCCGACAGCTTGAGTGCCATGTGCGCGGCGACCGTGTCGGCCAGGCGACCAGGCTGCTCGATGCCGGCGAGCGCGGTGAGCACTTCGGGCGGCACCTTCTTGTTGAGCTTGACGTACTGCTCGAACTGCGAGACCACCGAGCGCACGAGCACATCCATCTCGCGCTCGTCGTACTGGTCGGAATCCTGCTCCACGGCGATGACCGCGGCGTAGTAATTCGTCGGCGCATCGCCGGCGGCGCCGGCCACACCCAGGCCGATCTGCAGCACGCGGGCGCGATCGACGCCCTCGACCAGCACCTTGACCGTGCCGTCTGGGAGCTTCAGCAGCTGGAGGATGGTTGCCACCGTGCCGAAGCCGTGCAGGTCCTCAAGCTTGGGGTCGTCGACGTCGGCCTGTTTCTGCGCCACCAGCATGATGCGCTTGTCGGCGCGCATGGCCGCATCCAGCGCCTGGATCGACTTCTCGCGGCCCACGAACAGCGGGATCACCATGTGCGGGTAGACGACCACGTCCCGCAGCGGCAGCACCGGGATGCGCTGGGCGGGGACGAGGGAGGTGGATTCGGCTTCCTGGTTCACGGTAGGTCCTTTAAATGCGGGACGGCACGACGCGCAGCCCCTGCCTCAGGCAATGGGGGCGCGCCCCAGGGAATTCAACGGCGGCTCGATCCGTAACTAAAGCGCTCAGGCGTGCCCTATGCCGCCGGCGCGGCGCGGCTCCTCAACGGGCGCCAGGCGCCCTTCCTCGGTGCGATAGACGATGTACGGCTTGGTCGTGCCCTCGATCACCGCCTCGTCAACCACCACCTTGGCGACGTTGCGGAGCGAAGGCAGCTCGTACAT
Organism: Gammaproteobacteria bacterium; assembly: GCA_025357915.1. Taxonomy (GTDB): domain Bacteria; phylum Pseudomonadota; class Gammaproteobacteria; order Steroidobacterales; family Steroidobacteraceae; genus FEN-1191. Next base: position 10,813 of record JANYLH010000060.1, on the reverse strand, counting down.
CGTATCGAGCAGCACGTTTTCGAGGATGGTGCGCAGCCCGCGCGCACCGGTCTTGCGGTGCATCGCCCGCCGCGCCACGGCGCGCAGCGCCTCGTCGCGGAACTCGAGCTCCGAGCCTTCCATGTCGAAGAGCTTGCGGTACTGCTTGGTGAGCGCGTTGCGCGGCTCGGTGAGGATGGTCATCAGCGCCGCCTCGTCGAGCTCGTCAAGCGTCGCCACCACCGGAAGCCGTCCGACGAATTCGGGGATCAGGCCGAACTTGATCAGGTCCTCGGGCTCGACCTCGTGGAACAGGTCGGAACCGTGCGGCTTCTGGTTGGCGCTGCGCACCTCGGAAGTGAAGCCGATGCCGCTCTTCTGGGTACGGTTGAGAATGACTTTCTCGAGGCCGGCAAAGGCGCCGCCGCAGATGAACAGGATGTTCGAGGTGTCAACCTGCAGGAACTCCTGCTGCGGGTGCTTGCGGCCACCCTGCGGCGGGACCGAGGCGATGGTGCCCTCGATCAGCTTCAGGAGCGCCTGCTGCACGCCTTCGCCCGACACGTCGCGGGTGATCGAGGGGTTGTCGCTCTTGCGGGAGATCTTGTCGATCTCGTCGATGTAGACGATGCCGGTCTGGGCCTTTTCGACGTCGTAATCGCACTTCTGCAGGAGCTTCTGGATGATGTTTTCGACGTCCTCGCCGACGTAGCCCGCTTCGGTGAGAGTGGTCGCATCCGCGATCGTGAAAGGCACGTTCAGGAGCCTGGCCAGCGTCTCGGCCAGCAGCGTCTTGCCGCAGCCGGTGGGGCCGATCAGCAGGATGTTGCTCTTGGCGAGCTCGACGTCATCCTTGGCCTTGGTAGCGCCCCGGGTCTGCAGGCGCTTGTAATGGTTGTAGACGGCCACGGAGAGCACCTTCTTGGCGCGCTCCTGCCCGATGACGTAGTCATCGAGCACTTTCTTGATTTCGTGGGGTTTGGGGAGCTTGTCGCGGGCTTTGTCGGCCCGGTCTTCCAGCTCTTCCCGGATTATGTCATTGCACAGCTCGACGCATTCGTCGCAGACGAATACCGACGGCCCGGCAATAAGCTTGCGCACCTCGTGCTGGCTCTTGCCGCAGAAAGAGCAGTACAGCAGCTTGCCGTCGTCCGTCCGGCCTCGGGGGTCATCACTCACTTAAGCGCACCTCAAGCCCTTGCCCAAATCCGGGGGACAGGCTGCAGGGGCGGAAAATCCGCCCTTCCGGGTCTTTATATAACATGCCCAAACCAGTCCGCGCAAAGAACTGCGTTCCATCTAAGGCCTTGTTATGCCTGATCTTTACCGTCACGCCGGCCTTTCTGGGCTTAAGGCAGGGGGGGTGTCCAGGCGCTTTTCGAGCACCCGGTCAATCATGCCGTAGGCCACGGCAGCCTCCGCGTTCATGAAATTGTCGCGATCGCTGTCAGCCTTGATGCGCTCGATCGTCTGCCCCGTATGCTTGGCGAGAATGCGGTTCAGGCGCTCCTTGGTGTCCATGACTTCCCGGGCCTGAATGTCGATATCGCTCGCCTGCCCACGGAACCCGCCGGAGGGCTGGTGGATCATGACCTTGGAGTTTGGTAGCGAAAGTCGCTTGCCCGCGGCGCCGCCAGCCAGCAGCACCGCGCCCATCGAAGCGGCCAGACCGACGCACATCGTGCTGACATCGGGCTTGATGAACTGCATGGTGTCGTAGATCGCCAGGCCCGCGCTAACCGAGCCGCCGGGCGAATTGATGTACAGCGCGACGTCCTTGTCCGGGTTGTCCGATTCGAGGAACAGGAGCTGCGCGACCACGAGGTTCGCCATGTGGTCCTCGACCTCGCCCACGACGAAGATCACGCGCTCCTTGAGGAGGCGGGAATAGATGTCGTAGGAACGCTCGCCGCGCGCCGTCTGTTCAACGACGATCGGCACCAGGCCCATGGCACGCTCATTCATCCGCTGTCATCCTTTGTTGAGACGGGTCTTTGGACCGGCCAAAGCCGGTCAAATCGGCAAAACTGGCCGGTTTATCGACCAGCTGCACCCGGGACTGAACCCAGTCGAGCGCCTGATCTTCCAGGACTGCCGATTCGAGCTGCGCCATCGCCTCGCGGCTCTGCAGGTACTGCCGTCGGACGCTGTCCGGATCGGGATAGGAAGCAGCGACGGCACCGAGGCGCTGCTCGACGCGGCTGCGGTCGACGCGGATGCCGTTGCTGCGCACGATCTCGCCGATGATCAGGCCGAGCGCGACGCGCTTGCGCGCCGGCGCCTCGTAGGGTTCGCGCGGCGGGAGTTGCTCGATCTTCTGTATGCCCATCCGTCGCAGCATCTGCACCTGGAGGTCGCGCACCTGCTCGTCGATGAGCACACGGGGGAGTTCGAGCGGATTATGCGTATAGAGCGCTTCCAGCAGCTGCTCGCGCACGCGCTGCTGAGCGGTGTCGGCCACTTCGCGCTCCATGGTGGCGCGCACCTGGGCGCGGAATTCCTCGAGGCCCCCTTCAGGCATGCCAAAACCGCGGATGAACTCCTCGTCGAGCTCCGGGAGGCTCTGCGCCTCGATCTTCTTCACGTGCACCGTGAACACCGCATCCTTGCCGGCCACCGCCTTGGCGCCGTAGTCGTCCGGGAAGCGCGCGGGCACGGTTTTATCGCCGCCCACGCTCATGCCGACCAATGCCGCGTCGAGTTCGGCGAGAATCGTGCCGGCGCCCAGCACCACGTGCAAATCTTCGCCCTTGCCGCCGGGAAACACTTCACCGTCGATGCGGCCCTCGAACGCGATGGTCACGCGGTCGGATTGCGCAGCCGGCCGGTCCACCTCGGTGAACACCGGCTTCTGCTTGCGCATGCTCTCCAGCATGGCGTCGACGTCACCCTCGGTCACCGTGGCCGCCGGGCGCTCGACCGACACAGTCTCCATGGGCTGCAAAACGATTTCGGGCAGTACTTCAAAGACCGCCGCATAGCGCAGCTCAGCACCCGGCGCCACCTGCAGGGGCTCGATGCGCGGGTCGCCCGCCGGACGGAGCTTGGCCTGGGCCACGGCCTCGGCGAAGCTCTTCTGCATCAGGTCGGTCACGGCCTCTGAATGCACCTGGCCGCCGTATTGCTTGCGCACGACCGCAAAGGGGACTTTCCCGGGACGGAAACCCTTGAGGCGCGCGGTGCGCGCCAGGTCCTTGAGCTGCTGGTCGACGCGGCTGGCGACGAGTTCGCCGGGCACGGTCACTTCGAGGCGCCGCTCCAGGCCATTGGTCGAAACTAGAGAAACCTGCATGTGCTGATCGTTCCTGAAAAAATTCTGGTGCGAAAGAAGAGACTCGAACTCTTACGGGTTGCCCCACTGGCTCCTAAGGCCAGCGCGTCTACCAGTTCCGCCACTTTCGCCCCGGGGGAGACCTGCCAAACGCCGGCGAGCCTGGCCAGCCCGCGATTATAGCTTAGCCCGCCAGAAGACGAGGATTCAGGATCAGTTCAGCTTCCGTGCGCTCAAATGTGCACAACCGGGCCCACACCCCCGGTGCGAGCCTGCCACCCATGGACCAGAGCGAACAGATCGAGCCCGGAACCGCCAGCCAGGCGTCACTGCCCCGGTACCTGGCGCCTGCGGTGCGGCTGGTGAAACCCACCGTGGCCGAGCGCCGCGCGCGCCTGGTCATCCAATGTGCCTGTGAACTGCTGGGGATCGACGTCGCCGACGCCGGCGAGGAGCTGCGCCTGCCGCTGTCGGTTGCCCAATTCGAAGTGGAATTGCGCCGCCGCTACGCGGCCACCCATCCGGCACTGATCTACCGGACCGATTCGACGCTCGAGCGCGCCCGGCTGTCACGCGCGCAGTTTCCCCAGCTCCCGAGGGTCGTCCTGCGCCAGGGGGCGCCGCCGCGCGACGCGCGCCCGGAAGCACGGCTGCCGCGGTAGCGAATCGGCTTAACATGGGCGGCATGCGCCCGTCAGACGCGTGGGTCCGCCAATTCCTGCACCGTGAACATTTGCCTGCGGACTTTCGCCTGCTGATCGAGCGCGTGCATGCGCCGCTGGCCGGGCGCATCGCCGCCGCCGCGCGCGCGCAAGGCTCGTGCCTCACCGTCGGGCTGTGTGGCGCGCAGGGCAGCGGCAAGTCGACCATGGCGGCGGTACTGTGCGCCCTGCTCGCGAACGCAGGCGTCGCGGCAACCGCATTGTCGCTCGATGACTTCTACCTGCCGCGCGCAGCGCGCCTCGAACTGGCCGGGCGCGTGCACCCACTGTTGCAGACCCGCGGCGTACCCGGCACGCACGAGGTGTCGCTGGCGCTGCAGGTGCATGCCGCCCTGCGCGAACCCGGCATGATCGCCCTGCCTGCCTTCGACAAGGCGCAGGACGATCGCCGACCCCGCGAACAGTGGCCTGAGGTTCGCGGACCAGCGCAGGTGATTTTGCTGGAAGGCTGGTGCGTGGGTGCGGTCGCGCAGGCGCCCGGCGAGCTTGTGACTCCCGTGAATGCGTTGGAAGAGGAAGATGACGCGCAGGGCCTCTGGCGGCGTTACGTCAATGACGCCCTGGCCGGTGAGTATCGGTCATGGTTTGCGCAAATTGATTTCCTGATCCTGCTGCGCGCGCCAGGCTTTGAAGTGGTCCATCGCTGGCGGCTGGAACAGGAACACAAGCTTGGGGAACGGTTACGCTCGGAAGGTGGCGATTCCAGCCGGGTCATGGACGATCGGAGCATTGCCCGGTTCATCAGCCACTACGAGCGACTCACCCGCCACATCCACGCCGAGATGCCGGCAAGGGCCGACGTGGTATTCGAACTCGACGAGCAGCGCCGGCCGCGGTAGGGCGGCTGTCCACCCGCAGGAGGCCAGGAGGCGCGCATCCGCCTCCTGGCCTCTGCCGGCCACTCAGCCGGTGACGATCAGCGGACGCATCATGTCGTGCTCCTCGTGCTCGAGGATATGGCAATGCCACACGTACTCGTTCGCCTTCGGGATGGTGTTGGTCCCATCAAAGCGCCGCGTGCTCGCGGGCACCGCGAACGGCAGCTGCGGCAGGTTGAAGCGCTGGATCACCCGCGTCACGAAACCGGGCGGACAGCGCACCGTCTCCTTGTAGCCCAGCTCGTTCATGTCCGGCGCGACCGCCGGGCCCGTGTAGGTGGGCACGCCGCCACCGGCCAGCGCGTAGCTCACGTCGTCGAAGGGCTGGCGCGAGAGCACCTGCACATTGGTGAGGTGGAAGTGCATCGGGTGCGTGTCGCCGGTGAGATTGATGATCTCCCAGACCTCGACGCTGTCGGCTTGCACCACTTCGGTCGGTGCATCCTCGTAGGCGCGGCTGAAGTCACCGTTGACCAGCTCGTCCGTGCCCAGCATCTGGATCAAGCGGCCGTATGAATCGAACCCCTCGTTGAGCGTCTTGCGCTTGACGGCCACCGTGATCGACTGGCTCCCGACCCTTACCGCAGCCGGTATCGGCGTTGGTACGTTCGGACGCTGCAACACCAGCGGCGGATCCGTGGGCGTCAGGCGCGCCGGCAACCGCACGCTCGCGTTGGCGGCACGCGAGCGCGCCTTGATGCGGATCTGCAGCAGGTTCTGCGTGTCGGGCGTCATCCCGCGCGCGGCGCTGCCGTCGTAGGCATAGGCCGGGTCACCCATCGGGTAGGGCGCATCGACATTGCTGTAAAGAATCAGCGTCGTGCCCGCCTCCATTTCCCGCAGGTCCACGATCAGGTCGGCGCGCTCGCCCGGGGCGATCAACAGCGGTTTGGCGTTGAGGCCGGAATTGGCCACGACCGTCGGGTAGGGAATGAACCCGGCTTCCGTGCCAATCTGCACGAAGAACGGCCCCGGGCGCAGCAGGTTTGCCTCCGTGCTGTCGGGAAAGCGGCGGCCCTTGGCGCGGTAGAGCCTGGGGCTGAGGAAGCGCGCGTTGCAGGCGTTGAGCATCCGCAAGCGGTACTGGCGTGGCTCGAGCTCCAGGAATGGCGCGACCGTGCCATTGACGAGGATCGTGTCGCCGAAGAACTCCGGTACCACTGAGGGAATGGGGGGCGGATTGCCCGGCGGCAGCTCATAGACGTCCGGGTCGTAGTAGTCCGCGTAGCCCAGATCACCGGGATTGCGGCTCCCGCTCCACAGCGGGTTGTCGGCGAGGAAGCGCGGCGACACGAACTTCTTGTCCTGGAACACCAGGTACTTGGTGCGCGCATCGAGCGGCCCTGGCAGGTAATATGGCGCCGCCGCCAGCGTCGCCTCATAGGCGTCGGTGATGACGTAGGCCGAGGCGATACCCGCGTAGGCGTTGAGTCGCGTGGTGCCAATCGCGTGATCGTGATACCAGGCGAAGCGTGCGCCCTGCTGGTTCGGATAGTAGAACTCGCCGGCGTTGGCCGGCAGACCCGGATTGAGGCCGAGCATGAAGTCGCGCGCGTAGCTGTCGCCGTACTTGCTGCCGTCCGCGTTCCACCAGGCAAAAGGGCCGCCGTCCGAGGCCCACGGCACGAAGCCGCCGTGCAGGTGCGGCGAAATTCGATCGGCGCCCTGCTCGGCGCCCATGATGGAAGTATCGACCGGCAGCACGTGATCAGTGGGCAGGTTGTTGATGAAGGTCACCTGCACCGGCGTGTCACGGCTGGCGACGATGATGCCGCCGAGATGCTTGTTGTTGCCGCCCTGGCCGTAGCCGAAAAGTCTGGTTGCCCCCTGGTCAGGGTGCAGCTGGTCGGCGTATTTCGAAACGCTGAGCGTGTAGTGATCGACGCCGCTCCAGCCCGTATCCTTCGCGGCAATCGGTATCGCCCCCGCGGTCACATCGCGCAGCGGCTGGATGAACTTGGTGAGATTGCTGTTGCTGACCGCCGCGTAAGATTTCGTCCAGCGCGCCGACAACAAGACGCCGGCGGTGAGCGCGCCAGCCTTGATGAATTTGCGCCGGGAAATCGAGCCCCCAACGCCCTTGCCCCTATAGACCATCGCCATTGGCTTACCCCTTAAGTTAAAGACCGCCCCAACCCTTCTGTCGCCGATTGGCGACCCGGTGAGGTGACGTTAAGGAACTTAAGGTCGGGGAAAAATCCGCAAGATTGCGGGGTCCGCTAAGGAGATTCCGCGATGAGGGCGGGGCGAACCCCTAGGACCCAGTCGGCGTTATCGGCTCCGCGCTGGCGCCGCCTCACCCGTCGCCAGCGCACCGGCGGCCGCTGGCCGGTGCAGCCAGCTCAACGCCGCATCGCCGTCCGTGAACGCGGAGGCCACGTGCCCGCGCGCGCCGAGCACGCTTTCCCAGAAGACGAAATTCGTGGAGCGCTGAGGGCACAGTATCGCGGTGCGCGCGCTGCCGGGAAGCCCCAGCCGGGTGAGCAGTTCGGCGTGACGGCTCAGCGCCAGGACATCGTGAGTCAGAAACGCCCGCCGGTAGTCGAACATCAGCCGCCAGTTCTCGGTCTCGGCCGCCATCGCCACAGCGCGCTGCGTGAGGTCCTGGTGGCCACCGTCGGACAGCGTGCCCTCGATGGCCGCCCAGACCACGCCGGCGTCGAGCCAGACATCACGTTTGGATTCCTTCGCATCATTCATGACAAACAGCGCCCGACCATCGCCACTATCGATATCCGGTACTCTATGGGCGGGCGGCTCTGGCAGATGCCGGGAGCGATGCCAACGGGTTGCGGGGAAATCTTGCATTCCGGCTCCGCGGTGCCGCCCGAACCCGCTGGAGCGGGATGCTGACGGACTAAAGAAACCTGTTATTCATCAACAATTAACAGAACTTTGATGTCAATCTCGGTATTCGTGGCTGACGATCATGCCATTGTGCGCGATGGGCTCGTGGCACTGCTGCGCGGCCACGCCGGCATCGAGATCGTGGGGACGGCCGCGACCGGGCGCGACGCCATCGAGCAGGTGCTGCGGGTCAGGCCGCGGGTCGTCATCATGGACATCTCGATGCCCGAGCCCGATGGCATCGACGCCACACGGCAGATCATGGCCGCCCTGCCGGAAACTTCGATCGTCATTCTTTCCATGCACTCGGGCTCGCGGTATGTATTCCAGGCGCTCGAGGCTGGGGCGCGCGGCTATCTGCTCAAGGATTCGGCGAGCGCGGAAATCTTCGACGCCGTCCGCACGGTCGAGCGCGGGCAACGCTACCTGAGCCGCAAGGTCGCCGCCATCGTCGCCCAAGGCATCAGCGAGCGCAAAGAGGTCAGCGCACTCGACAGTCTCAGCCGGCGCGAACGCGAGGTGCTGCGGCTCGTCGCCGATGGCTACTCGAGTGCCAAGATCGGCGCGCTGCTGCACCTGTCACCGAAGACCGTCGACAGCTACCGCAGCCGGCTGATGCAGAAGCTGCAGATCAGCCAGCTGGCCGGGTTGATCAAGTTCGCAATTCATCACGGCGTGACGAAGCCGGAGTGACGGCCATGCAGAACCCCCCGCAGACACGCATGAGGCAGTAACACTACGGTGAAGCATGTATTCGCCAATCGCCGCCGGCTGCGTTCGATGAAGCGGGCGGCGATTGCCCGCAGCTCGACCCACGCTGGCGGATTGGACGTCACGGCAATCGAGCTTCCGGCCCCCACGCCGCGCTTCCTGCTGGGACTCCTCGCGGCGTACCCGATTCTGCTGGTCGCGGGTTATGCGCTCATTCCATCGACTGGCGGGCCTGCGCCGCTGTGGCCGGCTGACGCCGTGTTGTTCCTGGCATTTCTGGTGATACCAGTTCGTCGCTGGCTGCTGGTAGGGCTGGCAGCGCTTGGCGTGGAACTGATATTCAACCCGCTCGCGAGCCAATTGATTCTTGGCCAGCACATGGGCATCGGTGCAGTGCTGCGGTACCCGCTGGCGCACATCCTCACTGACCTGGGGCCGGTAATTGTTGCGCGGGGGCTGCGCGCAGTCCTGCAGGGGCCCAGATCGCGGCTGGTCGCCTCGCCAGTGTGGCTGCTGGCGGTGGTGGCCGGCGTCCTGCCGGGCGCGTTGCTCGGCGACTGGATCCTGGCGGGACGAGCCGGCGTTGCCGTAGCCGACATCGACGTGGCCGTCTGGATGCTGGGTACGACGCTCGGCATCATGCTGTTTACGCCAGCGCTGGTCATGCTCCTCGACAGGCGCTGGGTTGAAACGGAAGCGACGCCGGGACGCCGCCCGGAAGCCGTAGCCATCGCGGCGCTGATTGTCCTGATCTTTGGCTGGCGCGGTTTCATACCCTCGCCCCAACTGGCCGGCGTGCCCTCGTTGATGCTGCTGATGTTTCCGCTCTCCTGGCTGGCCCTGCGCTTCCCGCGGCGCGCCGTGTACCTGGCGGCACCCGCCCTGGCCCAGGCGGTCAGCTTTGTCGCCGTCCACGGCCTCGGCTCATTCCGGCCGCTGCCCGGCCTCGCCCAGTGGCAGAACCCGATACTGAGCGCGCAGCTGTCGATGCTGGCGCTATTGGGCTCGGCTATTTACATCGGCAGTTTCCAGCACAATCAACGCCGCCTGCTGGCTGCACTGAGCCGCGATCGTGCACGGCTGCGCTGGTACGCCGCAGAGCTCGACCACGCGGAGGACGCCGCTCGCCAGCGCACCGCGGAAGATCTGCACGATGGCATATCCCAGACCCTGACCGGCCAGAATTTCCTGCTGGCAGCGCTGCGGCTGCGCCTCAAGGAACCCGAAAGCCTCGCCATGCTCTCCGGCGCCGAAGCCGCGGCGGCGGAGGCGCAGCAGCACGTGCGCGAACTGATCGCTGACCTGAACTCCGGGGAGCTCGAGTCGACGAGCTTGCGCGAGTTGCTCGAATCGATCGGCAAGCCCTTGGAACAGCGTTACCGGTTTCCGGTCATCGTGGATGCGCCGGCGGACTGCGAACTGCCGGCCGACACGCTGCGTCTCGTGTTCCGCATCGTCCGTGAATTGATCTTCAACGCGTACCAGCATTCGCATGGCACCAGGGTCTGGGTACATGGTCACGTCGCCGACGACAAGGTGATCGTCGAAGTGTTCGACGACGGCACGGGCTTCTCGCGTGCCGAGGCACGCCCGCGGGCGGCCGGCCATGGCCTTGGGCTGATACAACTGTTCGAACGGGCAGAAGCGGTCGGCGGCAGCGTCCGGCTGGGCTCGCGCAACGGCATCGATAGCCTGGTAACCGTGGTGCTGCCCGTGCACCTGGGCGAGCCAGAGCTACCGGCGGAAGAGAATGGTGGGCCGTGAAGGAGTCGAACCTTCGACCAAGAGATTAAGAGTCTCCTGCTCTACCAACTGAGCTAACGGCCCAAACTAAAAGTGGGGTGGACGACGGGATTCGAACCCGCGACAGCCGGAATCACAATCCGGGACTCTACCAGCTGAGCTACGTCCACCATCGATATCGTCTACACGGTCGTCTACACGCCGAACCGGTTGGCGCGCCCGGCAGGACTCGAACCTGCGACCACCGGCTTAGAAGGCCGGTGCTCTATCCACTGAGCTACGGGCGCCCGGTCCTACCTGAAATGGTCGGGGCAGCAGGATTTGAACCTGCGACCCTCTGCTCCCAAAGCAGATGCGCTACCAGACTGCGCCATGCCCCGAATAGAAACCTGACCGCACTCGCCTGCGAATTCTAACCCACCGCCCGCGGGCCGGGCATCATACGGAACCGCTACTCGTGCGACAATAGCGCAATTCCAACTCCGGGTAGGGTCCATGAGCGCGAAAATCATCGACGGCAAGGCTTTGGCCGAGAAGATCAAGGTTGACGTGCGGGTCGCCACCGATGCCCTGGCGGCAGCCGGCAAGCGGCGGCCGGGACTGGCCGTGATCATGGTCGGCGATTCGGCCGCCTCGCAGGTCTACGTGCGCAACAAGCGCCG
>JANYLH010000057.1 GCA_025357915.1 Gammaproteobacteria bacterium | reverse complement strand
CCTTGTTGCCTTCCACGTCGAGACGCACCAGCCGGTAGCGCGGGCCGCGGCGCTGCTCTTCGAGCAGCGCGCGGCGCCCCGTGAAATTGGGCTTGCTGAAATCAACCAGCCATCCGAGGTCGAGCTCGAAGGGCGAGCGGGTCCGATCGGCGCGCACGGCGCGGTCCGCCGGCAGGAAGTCGACCCCGGCCTGGATGAATCCCGCCTCGACGCGGCTCATCTCCAAGGCCAGCGTGCCGATGGCGCGGATGCCGTGGAATTGTCCCGCCGTGAACAGGGCGTCCCAAAGCTGCAGCGCTCGCGCCGGATCGATCCACAGCTCGTAGCCCAGATCGCCTGTGTAGCCGGTGCGCGAGACCACGAGTTCGCCACCGGCAAAGGGATAGTTGCGCAGCCCAAAGGGCGTAAGCGTCTCGATACCGCCAAGCCCCATGGCCTGCAGCACCGCGCACGAAGTCGGACCCTGGACAGCAAGCCCGGCCACATCGTTGGTTTCTTCGGTGATCCGCACGTCGAACCCGAGCGCGGAGGAGTGCAGCCAGTCGAGCTGCCGCTCCTGCGAACAGAGCCGATACACACCCTCGCGCAGATGAAAGATCGTGCCATCATCGATCACTTGTCCGGCGTCGTCACACCACACGCAGTAACCGACGCGCCCGGGCTTGATCTTCACGACATCACGCGTCACGAGCCGGTTCAGGTACGCGAGCGCATCCGGCCCGGCAACCAGGTGCTTGGTCATCGGCGACAGGTCGAACACCGCGCAACTGTTGCGGATCGCGTTGTATTCCATGCCAACATCGAAGTAGGCGTCAGCGACCGTGTGGTCGCGCCAACGATGCCACAGGTTCAGCTGATTGAGAGCAGCAGTCCGCGCGTGGAACGGGGTCTCGCAGACCGCCTGGCGGAAATGATCGCGGGCCAGCATGGTGCTCATCGTTTCCCCAGGATGACGCGGGCCGCGTTGCGGCCGGCGCTGCCCATGACGCCGCCGCCAGGGTGACAACCGGCACCGCACAGATACAGGCCGTCCAACGGCATGGCGTACTGCGCCGCGCCCACCACGGGCCGCAGCATCATGAAGCGGTCGAGCGCCAGTTCGCCATGGTGCCAGTGCCCGCCGGCGATTCCGAACTGCTGTTCGATATCGTACGGCGTCAGCAGCTCGGCGTGCCGCACGAGGCCACCGATTCCCGGGGCGTGGCGCTCAAGCACGGCCATGACGGTGGCCTGGAAGCCCGCCTTGCCGGCCGGCCAACCGCCCTTGAGGTCGTAGGGAGCGTACTGCACTACGGCCGAGAGCACGTGGCTGCCCGCCGGCGCCAGGCTGGCATCGTGAATCGACGGCACGGTAATTTCCATGACCGGCTGCCCGGAGTACTCGCCATACTTGGCCGGATTGAACGCACGCTCGATGTAGTCGAGATCGGGCGCGATCACCAGCCGCTCGCCCAGCTGCTCTGGAGACAGGCCGCGGAACTGCGGCGGACCGCCAAGCGCCAGGTGGAGCTTTGCGGCGGTGCCGACGGCGCGCACCTGATGCACGCGACGCGCGAACTCCGCCTCGAGGTGGCGCGCACCAAGCAACTGCAGCAGCGTGGTCTTCGGGTCGGCGTTCGAGACCACGACGTCAGCGAGGATTTCCTCTCCGGACAACAGGCGCACGCCGGCGGCGCGCCCATCCTGGACCAGGATCCCGGCCACGCGCGCAGCGCAGCGCAGTTGCGCTCCGGCGACCATCGCCGCCGCCGCCAGCGCAGCGCTCACCACGCCCATGCCGCCGCGTGGCAGGGCCAGCGCACCCGGCCGGCCGTTCACCGAGCCGCTCTGCCGGTACAGCGAGGCGTACACGGTATTGCCCGAGCGCGGGCCGAGCCGCGTGCCCAGCACCGCATCGAGGGCCAGCGCGGCCTTGAGCTGCGGATGCGTGAAATGCTCCTCGAGCACGTCGAAGATATTCATGGTGGCGACGCGCAGGAATTCCTGCATCCCGCGCCTGCCGAGACGCCGTATATCGAGGGCAACGGCCGCCGCCGGCAGCGCATCGCGCCAGGACTCGAAGCGCAGGCGAGGCGGCACGCGTCCGTGCTGGCGGGCGATAACGTGCGCAAACTTCTGCATGCGCCCGGTGTACGCGCGCAACGCTGCCCGTTCTTCTGCGGAGACGTTGCCAGCGTAGATTTCGCCCGCCGAAAAACTCAGCGGCGGCTGTTCCGCCGACAGCGCCACGGTGCGCAGCCCCTCACGCGCGTAGGCGAGCCCATGCTGCGCCAGGGCCAGGTCCTTCACGACCACCGGGTCGAGCAGATTCAGCAGGTGCGCCACAGCCGACACGCGGAAGCCGGGCGCGAACTCGCGCGTCACCGCCGCGCCTCCGGGCTGCGCCGCGGCCTCGAGCACCAGCACCTTGAGCCCGGCGCGCGCCAGGTAGGCCGCACATGCCAGGCCATTGTGACCCGCGCCGATGACGACAACCGAGCGCTGTCTAGTCATCGCTCCACCCCTCGGGCACGGTGGACGGACGCCGCAGGTCCTGCAGTATCTCGCGCGCCGCATTGGCGCCCGGAGCGGCCATGACGCCACCTCCGGGATGCGTCGCTGACCCGCACATGTACAGGCCGCGTACCGGCGCGCGATATTGCGCGAAGCCCGGGAACGGCCGGTTGAAGAACAACTGGTCGAAGGTCAGCTCGCCCTGGAAGATGTTGCCTTCCGTGAGACCAACTTCCGCCTCGAGCTCGCGCGGCGTGCGCACTTCGGCGTGCAGCACGAGGCTGCGGAAATTGGGGCTGTAGCGGGCGATCTGGTCGAACACGGTCTGCTTGAAGGCCTCACGATCCGCGTCCGTCCAGTCATGGCCATCGACCTTGACCGGGACGTATTGCACGAACACCGACATCATGTGTTTACCCGGCGGGGCCATGGTCGGATCAGTCAGCGAAGGCATGAGCAGGTCGAGGTACGGATCCTTCGACCAGGTGCCGCTCTTCCAGTCGTCATAGGCGCGCTCGTAGCGTTCGAGCGAATCGAGGAAATGCATGTCGCCGCTGATCAGCGGATTGCCGGCGCCGAGCGCGGGGAACTCCGGCAAGCCGTCAAGCGCGATATTCAGCTTGCCCGAAGAGCCGCGAATCTTGAAATTGCGCGCGCGCTGCAGGAACTCCGGTTGCAGGTCGCCCGGGTCCATCATCTTGAGGAACGTGCGCTTGGGATCCACATTCGATACGACGATGCGCGCGTGATACTCATCGCCATTGGCGAGTGCAACGCCCGTGGCCCGGCCACCGCGGACCAGGATGCGAGCAACGGGCGCGTCCACCTTGATCTCGCCGCCGTGGGCCTGCACCGCGGCGGCCAGCGCCTTGCTGACCGCGCCCATGCCGCCGCGCGCGAAACCCCAGGCACCCATCTGGCCATCCACATCGCCCATGTAATGATGGAGCAGCACATAGGCCGTGCCCGGCGACTGCACCCCGAGCGCCGTGCCGATGATGCCGCTCCCCGCGAACGTGGCCTTGACCACGTCGGACTCGAAATACTCGTTGAGGTAATCGGCGATTGAGAGCGTGTAGAAGCGGAGCGTTTCGCAGATGCCGGCCTCGCCGAGCTTCGCGAACTCCCTGCCCAGGTGCATCATCTCGCGCAGGTCGCGCCAGCGCAGCGAGCCCGGATCCGGCGGCGTGCGCATCAGCAACGAGCGGATCAGGCGGCACTGGCGCATCGTGTCGCGTCCGTAGCGCATGTAGGCGTCGGCATCCCGCGGACTGTGGCGCGCGATTTCGCGGCGCTTGATGTCCTTGTCGAGGTAACTGCCGAGAATGTCACCATCGCGCGTGAAGGTCACGCCGCCCCCATACGGAACGATCTGCAGGCCGTGGCGTGACAATTCCAGCGTGCGGTAGATCTCCGGCCGCAGCAGGCTGCACACGTACGAGCAGTTGGAGTAGGTCCAGTGCGGGTACAGCTCGCGACTTACCGTCGCGCCCCCAATGTAGGGGTTCGACTCCAGCACCAGCACCTCGAGGCCGGCACGGGCGAGAAAGGCGGCGTTGCACAGGCCATTGTGCCCGGCCCCAACCACGATGGCGTCATAACGCTTCATTGCCGGGGCGCCAGTTGCATTGGCGCAGCTTAGGTTTGCCCGCCCCGGTCGGTCAATACCGCCTGGAGCCCGACGCGATGACCGAGGTCGATACCCGCCAGGTCAAAGCCGCGGCGGTAGTCGCGGATGTGCTTTTCGGTCCAGGAACGCGCTTCCGCGACATCACCGCTGCGGATCGCATCGAGGATCCTGCGCTGCGCGGAGGCGATGCGTGCACGCGCGGGGGCCACTTCGTCGATGATGGTTCGGAGCGACGGGGCCAGGAGCTGCAACAGGGGCTCATGCGCCAGCATCAGCACGCGGTTATGAGTGGCCTCGCCGACGTAGCGGAAGAAATCGGCCGCCTGGTCCGCTGCGGCGTCCGCGCCGCGTTGCATGGCGCGTGCGACGGTGGCCTCGATGACGGCCAGGTCCGGGGCGCGCCGATGGCGGGCCGCAGCCTCAGCGATCGGGGGTTCCAGGATGGTCAGGCCCTCCCAGACGTCCCGGATAGTGACATCGTGCAGGGCGAGGGCGCGGCTCACGCCGTCGGCGACGATACCGGGCTCCGGCCGGCTCACCATCATCAGCTTGGAACCGCGATGCCGACGCAGCATGCCCGCGGATTCGAGTTCGCGCAGCGCCTCGCGGACCGTGGAACGGTTGACGCCAAACTGGCGCGCCAGCTCGAGCTCGGGCGGCAGGCGATCGCCCGCACTCAGCCTGCGGTCCGTGATGCGCTCGAGCAGCGCCACCGCAACCTTGCGGTAGGCCGGCTCGAATTCCACGGGTTCGAAGTCGACGCTCATGCGCTTCTCTGGTAGAGCTCGCGGCCGATGAGCAGGCGGCGTATTTCCTGCGTGCCGGCGCCGATCTCGTAGAGCTTGGCGTCGCGCAGCAGCCTGCCGGCCGGGTAGTCGTTGATGTAGCCGTTGCCGCCCAGGATCTGGATGGCATCGAGCCCGGCCAGGGTCGCCTTCTCAGCGGCGAACAGCACCGCCGCCGCCGCGTCCTGGCGTGTGCAGGTGCCGGCGTCGCAGGCCCGGCCGACCGCATAGACGAAAGCGCGCGCCGCATTCAGGTTCGTATAAAGGTCGGCAATCTTGGCCTGCATCAGCTGAAAGGTGCCGATGGCCTCACCGAACTGCTTGCGCTGGTGCACATAGGGCAGGATCAGATCGAGCGCTGCCGCCATGATGCCCAGCGGCCCGGCCGCGAGAACGGCGCGCTCGTAGTCGAGCCCGCTCATCAGCACCTTGACGCCGCGGTCCAGCTCGCCCAGCACATTCTCAGCTGGCACCAGGCAGTCATCGAACACCAGCTCGCAGGTGTTGGAACCGCGCATGCCGAGCTTGTCGAGTTTCTGCGCGGTCGAGAACCCGGGCCAACCCTTCTCGACGATGAACGCCGTGATGCCCCTGGAGCCGGCCCCTGGATTCGTCTTGGCATAGACCACGAGCACATCCGCGTCGGGACCGTTCGTGATCCACATCTTGCGACCGGTCAGCACGAAGCCGGAACCGCGCCGCTCGGCGCGCAGCTGCATCGAGACGACGTCCGACCCGGCGCCCGGCTCGGACATGGCCAGCGCGCCGACCTGCTCGCCGCTGACGAGCCGCGGCAGGTAGCGGTCGCGCTGCGCGTCGTTGCCATTGAGCCGCAGCTGGTTCACGCACAGGTTCGAGTGCGCGCCGTAGGAGAGGCCGACCGAAGCGGAAGCGCGCGAGATCTCCTCCATGGCGATGATGTGCGCGAGATAGCCCAGATCCGCGCCGCCCCAACGCTCGGGCACGGTCAGGCCGAGCAAGCCCTGGGCACCCAGTTTGGACCACAGCTGGCTGGGAAACTGGTTCGAGCGGTCGATCTCGTCGGCGAGCGGGGCGATCTGCTCCCGCGCAAAGCGGCGTACCTGGGCGCGGACTTCATCGAGCGTCTCGCCCAGGCCGAAATCGAATTCGCAGGCATCCAGAGAGGCCATCGGCTTGCTCCGTCAAATGCAATAGTGCTATTATCCGACAATAGGACTATTAGAGCAAGGGCGCATCATGGCGGCGATCGACTCGGTCCTGGACCCCCGCAGCGAGGAATTCCGCGCCAACCGCCTGGCGATGGAGGCCCTGGTCGTCGACCTGCGCACCCGGCTGGCCGCCGCGGCCCAGGGAGGCGGCGACACAGCCCGATCGCGCCATCTCGCGCGCGGGAAACTGCTGCCGCGGCAACGGGTGGAAATGCTGCTCGACCCCGGCACGCCGTTCCTCGAGCTTTCACAACTCGCGGCCGGCGGGCTCTACCACGACGAGGCGCCCGGAGCCGGGCTCATCACGGGCATCGGCCGCGTGGCGGGGCGCGAATGCGTGATCGTCTGCAATGACGCCACCGTCAAGGGCGGCACGTACTACCCCATGACGGTCAAGAAGCACCTGCGCGCGCAGGAGATCGCCCGCGAGAATCGCCTGCCATGCCTCTACCTCATCGATTCGGGCGGCGCGCACCTGCCCAGCCAGGACGAGGTCTTTCCGGACCGCGAGCACTTCGGCCGCATCTTCTACAACCAGGCGACCATGTCGGCCGCGGAGATTCCGCAGATCGCGGTGGTGATGGGCAGCTGCACTGCCGGCGGCGCCTACGTTCCGGCCATGAGCGACGAATCGATCATCGTCCGCAACCAGGGCACGATCTTCCTCGGCGGCCCGCCGCTGGTGAAGGCGGCCACCGGCGAGGAGGTCAGCGTCGAGGATCTGGGCGGCGGCGATGTGCATACACGCCTCTCCGGCGTCGCCGATCACCTCGCCGAGGATGACGCGCACGCGCTCGGCATCGCGCGGCGCATCGTGGCGGGGCTCAACGCGGCGCAGCGCCCGGACACGAACCTGGCCCCGTCGGTCGAGCCGCGCTACAGCGCCGAGGAACTCTACGGCGTGGTGTCGGCCGATCCACGCAAGCCCTTCGATATCCGCGAGATCATCGCTCGCATCGTCGATGGCAGCGAATTCGACGAGTGGAAGATCCGCTACGGCACCACGCTGGTAACCGGCTTTGCGCGCATTTTCGGCATGCCCGTCGGCATCGTCGCCAACAACGGTATCCTGTTTTCAGAGTCCGCCCTCAAGGGCACGCACTTCATCGAGCTGTGTTGCCAGCGGCGCATACCCCTGGTGTTCCTGCAGAACATCACCGGCTTCATGGTGGGCCGAAAATACGAGAACGAAGGCATCGCCAAGCATGGCGCCAAGATGGTGACCGCGGTCGCCTGCGCCCAGGTGCCCAAGCTCACGGTCATCGTCGGCGGGAGCTTCGGCGCCGGCAACTACGGCATGTGCGGCCGCGCCTACTCGCCGCGCTTCCTGTGGATGTGGCCCAACGCCCGCATCAGCGTGATGGGCGGCGAGCAGGCCGCCAACGTCCTGGCGCGCGTGCGCCGCGACGCGCTCGAGGCGAAGGGCGGTACGTGGAGCGCCGAAGAGGAGGCGGCATTTACCGCGCCGATCCGCGCGCAGTACGACCGCCAGGGACATCCGTATTACGCCACCGCGCGCCTCTGGGACGACGGCGTCATCGACCCGGCAGATACCCGCCGGGTGCTGGGCCTGGGTTTGTCGGCAGCGCTCAACGCGCCGATCCCGGCGACGCGATTTGGCGTCTTCAGAATGTAAGATGGCGTCCATGCTGCCGTTCAACCGCCTGCTCATCGCCAACCGCGGCGAAATCGCCTGCCGTGTCGCGCGCACGGCGCGCCGCATGGGGCTGCACACCATCGCCGTCTATTCCGATGCCGAGGCGCAGGCCCGGCACGTGGGCGCGTGCGATGAGGCGATTGGCATCGGCGGCCGGACGCCGGCCGAAAGCTATCTGCGGATCGACGCGATCATCGAGGCGGCGCGCCGCAGTGGTGCCCAGGCCATACACCCCGGCTACGGATTCCTCTCGGAGAACCCGGCGTTTGCCGAGCGCTGCCAGGCAGAAGGCCTCATCTTCGTGGGGCCGCCGGCGGCCGCCATGCGCGCCATGGGCTCGAAGTCCGCCGCCAAGACGCTGATGGGGCGCGCGGGTGTGCCCTTGACCCCCGGCTACCACGGCGACGACCAGGACGCCCGGCACCTGCAGGAGGCGGCCGAGCGCATCGGCTTCCCGGTGCTGATCAAGGCCAGCGCCGGCGGCGGCGGCCGCGGTATGCGCCGCGTCGATCGGCGCGAGGATTTCGCCGCGGCGCTGGCCAGCTGCAAACGCGAATCGGCAGCCAGCTTCGGCGACGATCGTGTGCTGGTCGAGAAATACCTGCTGCGGCCGCGGCACATCGAGTTTCAGGTGTTCGCCGACAGCCACGGCCACTGCCTGCACCTGTACGAGCGCGACTGCTCGGTGCAGCGGCGGCACCAGAAGGTGCTCGAGGAAGCGCCAGCGCCGGGCATGACGCCCGAGCGGCGCGCGGCGATGGGTGCGGCCGCGGTGGCCGCGGCCAGCGCGGTGGGTTACGTCGGCGCCGGTACGGTGGAATTCATTGTCGCGCCAGACGGCGAATTCTTCTTCATGGAGATGAACACGCGGTTGCAGGTCGAGCATCCGGTCACCGAGATGATCACGGGCCTCGATCTGGTGGAATGGCAGTTGCGCGTGGCCGCCGGCGAACCGCTGCCACTGGCCCAGCACCAGCTCACCATGTCCGGCCACGCGCTCGAGGCCCGCATCTACGCTGAAGATCCGGAGCGCGGCTTCCTGCCCTCGACGGGGCGGCTGCAGTACCTGGCCTCGCCTCGTCCCACACGGCATGTCCGGATCGATACCGGAGTAGGGGCGGGCGATGAGATCACGCCTTACTACGATTCGATGATCGCCAAGCTCATCGTCTGGGATGAGTCGCGCGATCTCGCGCTGGCCCGCATGCGTGCGGCCCTCGATGAGTACCGCCTTGTCGGGGTCGCCAATAACGTCTCCTTCCTCAGTCGGCTCGTGGCCTCACCCGCATTCGCCGCCGCAGATCTCGACACCGCATTGATCGAGCGGCAGCACGAATTCCTGTTTCCCGCCGCAGCGGCACCGCCGCCGGATACGTGGGTCGCGGCGACCATTGCGACGTTGTTGCGCTCGCACGACGACCCGCGGCATTCCCCATGGAGCGCGGCTGACGGCTGGCGACTCGGCGGCCGGGCGCAGCGCGCGCTGGTCTTTCGCGCCGGCGAGGTCGAGAAGACCGTGGACGTCCAGTACCTGACGGACGGTTGGGAAATGCGTCTCGACGACCAGCTCGCGACCGTTACGGGAACAATGCACGACGAATCGACGCTGTCACTGACAATCGACTCCCATCGCAGTGCCGCCACCGTAGTTCGCGTGGGCGACAGCGAGCACGTGTTCATGAACGGGCGCCGGGACGTGCTCACCCACGCCGATCCGCTGACATCGACCGCGGCCGCCGCAGCGGGCCCGGCCGGGCTCCGCTCCCCGATGCCTGGACGCGTGATCGAACTGATCGCGACGGTAGGTACCGAACTTCCCAAGGGAGCACCGCTCCTGGTGCTCGAGGCCATGAAGATCGAGCACACCGTGGTGGCGCCCAGCGCCGGCACACTGCGGGCCTTCAAGGTGGCCGCGGGCGAACAGGTGAACGAAGGCGCGGAACTGGTCGATTTTCTCCCCGCGCATTCCCGGTAAACTGCGCCATGCACCCGGGCAGGTGGCGCAATCGCCCCATGGAATTTCAGCATGCCTATTTCCGGTGACCTCTATCGTCAATTGGGCCGGGCCTCCGCGGGCGCCGTGTCCGTCGTGGCGGCACACGAGCCGGAAAGCGATGCTATTGTCGCCCTGACCATTTCCTCCTTCGTCACCTTGTCCTTTGAACCCCCGTTGGTGATGTTCGCCATCCAGCGGAACACGGTCAGCTACGCCTCCATGGTGACCTGCAGGGCATTCGGCGTGAGCCTCCTCGAGGCCGGCCAGGCCGATGTCGCCCGGCACTTCGCCAGGCCCGGCAGGGAGCGTGCAGGGCATACCGCCTTTGACGCCGGCCATGTCGTGCAGGTGCCGCTGGTGCCCGGTGCGCTGGCGCAGATCGAATGCCTCACCAATGAAGTCTTCATGAGCGGCGATCACGCCATCGTCGTGGGCCTGGTCGAGGCTGCGCGTACGCGCGACGGCGAACCGCTGCTTTATTTCGGCCGCCAGTATGGTCTGTTCACGCCGCTGACTGGTTCCTGAGCCCTGACCGTGTCCGCGACGAACAGCCCGGTACGCATTACGATCGATCTGGCCGCGCTGGCCGCCAACTTTGCCAAACTGCGTGCTCTGGCGGAGTCGGCGGAGGTTGCGGCCGTAGTCAAGGCCAACGCCTACGGGCTGGGCATGGGACCCGTGGCGGCCCGCCTGGTTGCAGAAGGCTGCCGCACGTTCTTCGTATCGACCCTCGCGGAGGGCATGGAGTTGCGGCGGCTGCAGGGCTCAGCGCGGATCTTCGTCCTCAACGAGATGCCCGCCGACTCAGTGCCGCTGTTCCTGCGTCACGATCTGCTGCCCGTGCTCAATACGCTGGACGAAATGCGCACCTGGGCCTCGCTCGCCACGAACGCACCCGCGGCATTGCAGATCGACACGGGTATGACGCGAGCCGGCCTGTCGGGCGAGGACCTGGCGGCGCTGAACGAGAGCCGCCAGCTGCGGTCCAAATTGAACCTGGTGCTGGTGATGAGCCACCTGGCCTGTGCCGATGAACCCGACCACCCCATGAATAACCAGCAGCTCGAACTATTTGCGGCCTTGCGGCAACACTGGCCGCAAGCCCCATGGAGCATCGCCAATTCGGCGGGCATCCTTCTGGGGCCGCGCTTTCATGGTGACCTGGTGCGGCCCGGCATCGCGCTGTACGGCGGGCGGCCCTGCGCCGCGGGCGCCAACCCGATGACGGAAGTGGTGCGGCTCGAAGGCCGGGTGCTGCAGATCCGCGAATTGACCGCGCCAGCCAGCGTCGGCTACGGCGCCACACAGCG
This sequence comes from Gammaproteobacteria bacterium, assembly GCA_025357915.1. Taxonomy (GTDB): domain Bacteria; phylum Pseudomonadota; class Gammaproteobacteria; order Steroidobacterales; family Steroidobacteraceae; genus FEN-1191. The sequence continues at coordinate 12,449 of JANYLH010000057.1, read as the reverse complement.
GCTGTCGCCGCCCGCGCGCGTCGCCACGGTTGGCCTCGGATATGCAGACGGCTACCCGCGCTCGCTCGGCGGCAGGGGGTTGGTATTTTGCAATGGGCAACGGGCGCCGCTGGTCGGCCGCGTGTCGATGGATCTGCTCACCATCGATGTTTCCGCCGCCGCACACGCGTCGCTGACGGTGGGTGAGTACGTGACGCTGCTCGGCGGTGGCGCCCCGCTCGAAGAAATTGCCGCGCTGGCGGGCACGGTCAATTACGAGTTGCTGACCAATCTTTCGCGGCGCGCCGAGCGGGTCTATCGCTAGCGTAAGATATGAATTAATCCTGAGGTAAATGACACATGGATGAACAGCGATCTCCCTGGATGGACGACGACCTGCAGATGCTGCGCGACGCCGTGGCGAAGTTTGCGGAAGCTGAAATGATGCCGCTCGATGCACAGTGGCGGGCGCAGCATCATGTCGGCAAGGACATCTGGCGGCGCGCCGGCGAACAAGGGTTCCTGTGTACCGATATCCCCGCGGAATATGGTGGAGGAGGCGGTGACTTCCGGCACGAAACGGTCATCTACGAAGAACTCAATCGCCGCGGCCTCAGCGGCTTCGGCCAGGGTGTGCACAGCATTGCCGCCCACTACCTGCTCAACCACGGCAGCGAGGAGCAGAAGCGCCGCTTGTTGCCGGGCATGGCCCGCGGCGAACTCATCGGCGCAATCGGCATCACCGAGCCGGGCGCCGGCTCCGACATGAAGGGGATCCGTACGCGTGCAGTACGCGACGGCGACTATTACGTGGTGAACGGCTCGAAGATCTTCATCAGCAATGGGTTCCTCGCCGGCCTCATTGCGCTGGTCGTGAAGACTGACAGCGCGCCCGGATCCAAAAGCGTCTCCATACTCATGGTGGAGACCAAGGACCTCAAGGGTTATCGCGTTGGCCGGGTACTCGACAAGATGGGCCTGCACGCCCAGGACACGGCCGAACTGTTCTTCGACAACGCCCGTATTCCGGCGGCTAACCTGCTCGGAGGCGAGGAGGGCAAGGGTATGTATCAACTGATGAGCGACCTGCCTTACGAGCGGATTCTCATCGGCGTCTGCGGCGTGGCGGCCATGGAGGGCGCGCTCGCCGCGACCCTGCGCTACACGAAAGAACGCAAGGCCTTCGGCCAGTCCGTGTTCGAGTTCCAGAATACCAAGTTCAGGCTAGCCGAGATCGCCACCATCGTGCGCGTCGCCCGTACCTTCGTTGACGACTGCATTACGCGGGTTGTCGCCGGCAAGCTCGACACCGTGACCGCTTCGATGGCCAAGTGGTGGCTCTCTGATATCCAACAGAAGATGCTGGATGAATGTGTGCAGCTGCACGGCGGCTATGGCTACATGAACGAATACCTGGTGTGCCGCATGTTTGCCGACAGCCGGGTGCAACGCATCTACGGTGGCACGAACGAAATCATGAAAGAAGTCATTTCGCGGGCGCTCTAGCGCCTGCACCCAGCCGGGCTGGCCTGCTTTCCAGATCGCCCACCGGCGGGTGGCGCAGTATGGTAATTTTGAGAGGAAGAGCCGGGGTTTGCCCGCATCAATCGGGGGGATGATCATGCGGAAGTCGGTCCATGGGAATCTGTTGTCCTTTCCTGCGCGCAGTAGGCAGCCCGCCTCGCGTGACGTCTGGTCCGTAGCCTCGGCGATCTCGGCCGTACTGGCCGGCGCGGCCACCGCGCAGACGCCGCCGGCGCCAGCCAGTACCGGAACGCAGCTCGAGGAAATCATCGTCACCGCGCAGAAGCGCGAGCAGAACCTGCAGGACGTGCCGGTCAGCATCCAGGCGATCGACACCCGCAAGCTCGAGCAATTGCAGGTTGCGCACTTCGACGATTACCTTAAATACCTGCCGAGCCTCTCGAGCCAGAGCTATGGCCCGGGCCAGTCGCAGCTGTACGTGCGCGGTGTCACCAACGGGGGCGACGGCCTGCAGGTCGGTTCGCAACCGCTCGTCGGACTCTACCTCGACGAACAGCCGGTGACCACGATTGCGAACAACCTGGACGTGCACATCTACGACATTGCGCGCGTCGAACAGCTGTCGGGCCCACAGGGCACCCTGTTCGGGTCGAGCTCGATGGCGGGCACCGTGCGCCTTGTCACCAACAAGCCGGACGCGCAGAAGTTCGCAGCGGGCTACGCCCTGACCTCGGAGTCGATCAGGGGGCAGACAGGCGGCACGATAGAGGGGTTTGTCAATGTGCCGCTCGCTGACCGCGCAGCGGTACGGCTGGTCGGATTCATCGAACATGACGCCGGGTACATCAACAACGTCGCCGGCCTACCGCAGACCTACCCGACTTCTGGCGTGCCACGCACGAACGCGGGCCTGACCAAATCCAACTACAACGACATCGATACCTACGGCGGACGGGCAGCCCTCAGGTTCGACCTGAATGACCGCTGGACGATCACGCCCTCGGCAATGGCCCAGGAGACCAAGGCAAACGGCCAGTTCAGCTTCAGCCCGTCGCTCGGCGACCTGAACGTGGCGCGCTACGCGCCCGAGAAGACCACTGATCGCTGGTGGCAGGCGGCTTTGACCATCGAGGGCAAGATCGCCAATTTCGACCTCCTGTATTCCGGCGGCTACATGCGCCGGACTTTCGACTCGACGAGCGACTATTCGGACTACTCATATTCATATGACGCGCATTATCAAAGCCAGAATCCCGGCACCTACTATGCAACGTACTACGGCGATAATTTCCGGAACGATCAGGGCAACCTGATCAGCCCGGCGCAGACTACCGTTACGCATAATTTCTTCACCAAGCAGTCACACGAACTGCGCCTGTCTTCGCCCAAGGACCGGCGGTTTCGTGTGGTGGCTGGGCTCTTCTTCCAGCGCCAGACCGGCAATCCGCGGGATGAATATCGGGTCAAGGACCTGGCGAGCGCGTACTCGATTACCGGTCAACCGGGCGTGTTCTACCTCAATGCCCAGGACCGGGTGGACAAGGACCAGGCGGCGTTTACGGAGCTTTCGTTCGACCTGACCAGCAAGCTGACGCTCACCGGCGGGATCCGCCTGTTCGGTTACCGCAACTCCGTATACGGTTTCTTCGGGTACGCGGGGCACGGATATTACACCGGCCTTTTCGGGTCGCTCAGCGGAGAGAACCTCTGCGCTGGCACTCCGGACGCCGGTAACCCCGTGCGCCCCTGCATCAACATCGACAGTCTCGTCAGCGACCACGGCGAGACCCACAAGGCCAACCTGACCTATAAATTCGACGCTGACCGGATGGTGTACGCGACCCTGTCGACCGGCTTCCGGCCCGGCGGTGTCAATCGCGTGCGCTCACGCCCCCCCTACACACCTGACTATCTGACCAACGTCGAACTGGGCTGGAAAACCAGCTGGCTGGACCGCAGCGTGCGCTTCAATGGCGCCGTATTCCTGGAGAAGTGGAAGGACGCCCAGTTCGCCATTTCCGGCGCCAACGGCATCACCGAAGTACTCAGTGCCGGTCGCGCGGAAATCCGCGGCGTGGAATCCGACCTGCAATGGGCCGTGAACCACAATCTCACCCTGTCGGCTTCCGCAACCTGGCTGCACACCAAGCTTAAGACCAACGCCTGCAACCAGGCCAGTGCCGACTTCAGCTGTTCCGAGTCAGGAAACTTGGTGCTCGCGACCGCCGGCTCGCGCTTGCCGGTGTCACCGCGCATCAAGGCCAACCTGATCGCCCGCTACCAGTTTCCGCTGGGCGGGCTGGATGCCCACCTGCAGGGTGCGATGGTCACGCAGACCGATGTCGTGCCGGTGCTGGAAACGGCAAACGCGCAGATCCTCGGCAATCAACCCGCCTATTCCAGCTTTGACTTCACCGGTGGCGTGGCGCGCGGCAACTGGTCGGCGGAACTGTACATCGACAACGCCTTCGACAAGCGCGGCGAGGCCAGCCGGTATTCCGCCTGCACGCCGACGATTTGCACGTCCCCCTATGTATGGCCGATCCGCCCACGCAGCATCGGCTTGAATTTCAGCCAGAAATTCTGACCGGCGAATGCAGGAACAGGTCAACTCATGAACAAGACGCGCTACGCACTACTGGCGGCCGTACTGGGCCTCGCTTTCGCTTCCGCAGCCATGGCCGGCAAGACCCGCAATGTCGTGCTGATCGTGTCCGACGGCCTGCGGCCTGAGGAAATGTTCACCGGCGCGGAGGAACAGCTGCTCAGCACCGACAAGGGTGGCAACTGGACTCCGGAAAAGGAGCTGCGTGAGAAATACTGGGACCCCGACCCACGGATACGGCGTCAGCTGCTGTTTCCGTTCATCTGGCGAACCATTGGGATCCACGGGCAGTTGTTGGGCAATGCGGCCGAGGGCAGCCAGGCACAGGTCGCCAACGGATTCGCTTTTTCCTATCCCGGCTACAACGAGATGGCTTCGGGGGTACCCGACCCGCGCATCAACAGCAACGAGTTCGGACCCAATCCCAACCTGACCGTCTTTGAGTGGCTCTCGGGCCGGCCAGGCTTCAAGAACAAGGTTGAGGTGTTCGCCACCTGGGAGACCTTCCACGATATCTTCAACGGCGCGCGCAGCCACTTGCCGATCCGCTCGGGCTCCTCGCTCGTCGATACTACGGACCACAGTCCCCGCGGCAAGCTGCTCCAGGATCTGTACAAGAACACGACGCGCCTGGAAGGCAGCGACCCGTACGATTCATTTCTCACGGTGAGCGTGCTCGATCACCTGAACACCCATCGCCCACGCGTGCTGTTCGTGGGTTTCGGGGATACCGATAACTGGGCGCACTCGGGTCGCTACGATCTGGTGCTGCAGACGGCTCACAATTTCGACGCCGCCGTCGAGGCGTTGTGGAACCGCATGCAGGCACTCCCGGAATACAAGGACAAGACGACCTTCATACTTACGGCTGACCACGGCCGCGGGCATGGCCTCACGGAATGGAAGGACCATGGCGTCGAGCAGCAGGGCTCCGAGAACATCTGGATCGCAGTCATCGGCCCCGATACCCCGCCGCTTGGCGAACGGCAGCAGGTCGCGGCAGTAACGCAGTCGCAGATCGCCGCGACTATCGCGGCGCTCCTGGGCGAAGACTATCGCCAGGGCATGCCGCAGGCGGCAAAGCCGCTCCTCGACGTGTTGGCGGCTCCCTGAACCTGATGCGCAGCGCCGGACGGGCGAGCCTGTGTTAAAAGCCGCGTCAGGCAAGGTACCGACGTCGCCAACGCAGGTGGTACTGCTGGTGTCTGCGGCCCTGTGCATCAATTATATCGACCGCGGCAACCTGGCCACGGCGGCGCCTCTGATCCAGGACGAGTTGCACCTGTCGTCCACGCAACTGGGGTTGCTGCTGTCGGCCTTCTTCTGGACTTACGTGCTGGTTATGGCGCCTGCCGGATGGCTGGCCGAGCGCTTTGGCGCCCGACGCGTGCTCGCGGTTGGCGTCCTGATCTGGTCGGTCGCCACAATTCTGACCGGCTTCGCCACCGGACTCATTACGCTGCTCCTGCTGCGACTCCTGCTCGGACTGGGTGAGAGCACCGCATTTCCATGCGCCTCAAAGTTGCTCGCCGGCAGCGTACCACCGACCCATACGGGCATCGCCAACGGCACGGTGAGCTTCGGTTACCTGATCGGGCCGGCGGTGGGCACGTTACTGGGCGGCTTCCTGATGAGCCGCTACGGTTGGCGCCCGGTATTCGTGCTGTTCGGGTGCGTGTCGCTCCTATGGCTCTGGCCGTGGGCGCGCGTGCGCGAATCGGCGCCGGCCCTCATCGACCGGCCGGTGGGCGCGCCGACGGATCGGCAGATTTTCAGGCAACGAGGGCTGTGGGGCGCGTCGCTGGGCCACTTTGCCGGCAACTACAACTTCTACTTCATCCTGGCCTGGCTGCCCGTCTACCTGGTGAAGGCGCGCGGATTCTCGATGACCACCATGGCCGAGACGGCCGGGACGGCGTATGCGATCAATGCGCTGAGCGCACTGGCGATGGGCTGGTTCACGGACCGCTGGGTGAAGGCCGGTCATTCACGCGACGTCATCTACAAGAGCGCCATGGCGTTCAATCACCTGACGGCGATCGCCTGCATGGCGGGCATGGTGTTGTTGCCCGATAGCGGGTTGGTCGCCTGCCTGTTCCTGTTTGAATTCGCGGTCGGTGTTTCTTCACCCGGGTACTACGCGATTCCGCAGATCATGGCCGGGCCGCTGGCCACAGGGCGCTGGGTGGGAGTGCAGAACACCTGCGGCAACATCGCCGGAATCATCGCGCCGGCGGTCACTGGCTTGCTCATCGACTGGTCCCACAACTACATGAGCGCCTTTGCGCTCGCCGGCGGCATCAATCTGCTTGGGATCGTCGGCTGGGTGTTCATCCTGCCGAAGATTGCGCCGCTCAACTGGCAAGACCAACGCCCCTGATGACGAGCCGATGAACGCGCCCGGAACCGCGGCCGTCTCGGCCGATTCTGCGACCCTGCCACGCGTTGTCGGCGTCTGGAGCCTCGGGCTCAATGCGGTCAATCTGACGGTGGCGGCCGGGATTTTCGGGCTGCCAGCCATCGTTGCCAGCATGCTGGGCGCGCAGGCCATCCTCGCCTACTTCGTTTGTGCCGCACTGATCGGGCTCGTGGGCCTGTGCTTTGCAGAGGCGGGGAGCCGCGTCGGCCGGGCCGGCGGGCTCTATGCCTACGCCACCGTGCCGTTCGGACCCATCGTCGGCGGGATCGCCGGAACCCTGATGTGGACCTCGGCCGGCTCGGTCGGCGATGCCGCAATCGCCAATCTCCTGGTCGATACGCTCGGTGCCGTGAGTCCCGCGTTCCAGGCACCCTGGCTGCGCGTCGCGATCATCCTGGCGTTGTTCACGACGGTGGCGATCATCAACATCCGCGGTGTGCATTATGGCGTGCGCCTGTCGATGGCGCTCACGATCATCAAGATCGCACCGCTCGCGCTGCTGGTGATCGCCGGCCTGTTCGTACTCGATCCCTCGAAACTCGCATGGACCGCGCTGCCGCCACTCAAGAGCATCGGCGAGGCCTCAATCGTGCTGTTCTACGCCTTTGTCGGCATGGAAGCCGCACTCAGCATGAGCGGCGAGATCATTCGCCCCTCGCGCACCGTGCCGCGTGGACTACTGCTGGGCTTGTTGATCATCACAACGTTGTACATGGGTTCGCAGCTCGTCGCGCAAGGCACTCTCGGGGCGGCACTCCCCCATTCCAAGGCACCGCTCGTGGACACGGCGAACTTCGTGTTCGGTGCCTGGGGCGGCCGGATGATGCTGCTGGCCCTGATCATTTCAGCCACGGGTTGCGTGGCCGGAGACGTGCTGTCCAATCCGCGCGTGCTCCACGCTTTCGCCCAACAGGGGCAGATGCCGCGACAGTTGGCCGCCATTCACCCGCGCTTTGGCACGCCGGCGGCTGCAATCGCCACGTACGCGGTCGTTTGCGCCGTGCTCGCACTGTCAGGCTCGTTTAAACAGTTGTTGATCATCGCCAGCGCTGGAACGCTCATGCTTTACCTGATCTGCAGCCTGGGCGTGTTGCGCATGCGGGCCCAGAAGGCGAGCATTGACGGCGCGCACTTCCAGATACCGTTCGGCCCGGTCATTCCGCTCGCCACCTGCGTCATCATCCTCTGGATGCTCTCGTCGCTGTCATCCCGGGAATTGTGGACGGCGCTGGGTTTTGTCACTGCGGTAGGCGGAATCTACGCCGTGCACGAGCTCCGGCGCAGCGATCGCTGAGCGCTGCGGCGGTTTAATCCGGCAGCACTTTTCCGGGGTTCATGATGCCTAGTGGGTCCAGCGCATCCTTTAACCGGCGCATCAGCGCAAGTTTCACGGGGCTCACCAGGCGCTGCAGCGTGGCACGCTTCTCAAGCCCGATGCCGTGTTCAGCAGAAAACGAACCGCCGTACGCAGCCAGATCCGCAGTCACGAGTTCCGCAATTTCCTCGTAGCGATCCGTGACCGGCTGTGCAGCGTTGACCGTCAGGTGCACGTTGCCATCGCCCAGGTGGCCGATGACGAACACCGACAAGCCGGCAGGATGTCCCTTCAAGCGCGCGCTGGCGCTGTGCAGGTAGCCGGGCAACTGCGCCAGCGGCACCGACACGTCGAACCAGATGCCACCAGGGTATTCACGATCGACCGCCCAGTCTTCGCGCATCCGCCACATGGCGGCACGCTGTGCTTCATTCTGCGCCACTACAGCGTCGAGTATCAGCTCCAGGCTAGCCGCAGCCTCGAGCTCCGCCACGAGCGCTGCTTCCGCCGCGGCGCTGGATGCCGCTGACCCGGCGACCAGCAACAGGTAAGGCGTCGCCAGCAGTTCGTCAAAACCCTTCAACGCACAGGAACGGCACACCGTCGCGGCATGATTCGCCGACATCAGTTCCAGCGCGGTCAGCGTCAATGACCTGTTGCGCAGGAGCGTGTCGGCCAGCGCCACGCCGGCGGCGAGGTCCCGCAAGCCGACCATGGCCGTTGCTGCCGGCCCATCGGCGGGCACCAGACTGAGCGTCGCTCGCGCGATCACTCCGAGCGTCCCCTCGGCGCCCGCGAAGATCCGCTCCACCTGCAGTCCCTCGTTGCGCTTGCGCACCAGCCCGAGTTCAGAGAGCACCGCGCCGTCGGCCAGCACCACTTCAAGACCGAGCACCCGATCGCGCATGGTGCCGTGGCGAAACGCTGAGGCGCCGCCGGCATTGGTGGAAATCATGCCGCCGATGGTGGCGGAATCGCGCGCGCCCAGGTCGATCCCGGGCGAGAGCCCGTGTTCGGCGGCTTGCGCGGCAAGCGCGGCGAGCGTGACTCCGGCGCCGACCTGCACGGTACGGCTCACCGGGTCGAGCGCCTCGATCCGGTTCATCCGATCGAGCGAGACGATGACCTGCCCGGGCCGGGACACTGCGCCGCCAGCAAGTCCAGTGCGCCCGCCCTGCGGCACCACGGCGACGCGTGCCGCATGACAACAGGCCAGCACGCGCGACAGCTCACCGGTCTCGGCCGGGCGCACCATGAGATCGCCGCCGAAATTATCCGGATGGATGCCCGGATCACGCGAGCGCAGGTCGGCGGCGTGCCGCAGCGCCTCGCGCCCGACGATATCGGCCAGACTGTCAATTACCGCAGCGGGTACTGTCATGACAAGCCCGCGTCGCTCCGCAACTCAGGGAGCCGCCCGCCGGGGAGGAGGTGCCACCGCGCCCTTCAGGATCGCCTGCCAGTTGATCAGCGCATTCCACAGCATGCGCTGGTCACCACGGTTGAGGTCGCGGTGCAGCGGGTTAAAATTGAAGGCCACGACGTGCCCGAGACCTTCGGGCAGATCAAATATCGCCGGGCGACCGATCAACCCGCTTTCGCCCCAGACCTGTCCGCTGACCAGTAGCGGCGCGCCATCACGATCGCCCCATTCGAGCACTACGCCGCTCCGATCGATCGGTCCATCGAGGCAATTCTGACAATAGGCCATCTGCAACCAGCGCCGCGGCGTGGCATACAGCGGATAGTTCTGCCGGAACACCTGCGTTCGTCGCGGGTACCCGTAGGCAATCGGGTGTTCGGGCTTCGCAAACGTCACCCGCAGATGCGCGCCCGGCGTTCGCGTTTCGGCTTCCGCCGACGCGGCAGCCGCAGCGACTCCGGTGCCCGCTTCGCTCCGCGGTGCGCCGCCGGCATCGCGGCGCACGCCGCGCACGATGCCAGCCTCGAGTGCCAACACCGATCCGCTGCCGAGCGTCACCATCAAACCGCCGCCTTCGACGAACTTCTGGATTTCATCCAGCCCGGCCCAGCCGATGCCCCCCGTAATGTCATCGGACGCGGCGGGCGTTCCAAAGCTCGGCGTCTGCGCCGTCTTTCTGAAGGCCATCGGGCCCCAGGACTTCGGGATGCCGTGGATCTGCTCAGCGAGTTCGAGATCGACGTGGCCATAAAGCAGTACGTCGTAATGTTCGAGCAGATGCCCCGTGCGGATATCCTCGTCACGCACGTAGCTGTAGGGGATATGCCGCTGGTCGAGCGAATAGCGCACCCAGCCGATGGAATCCGTGTCCGCCCACGGCACCCAGAGGCCGAGCCGCGGAGCCTTTGCCTCGTGCCTCACCACATCGGGCACGGCACCGGCGGCGGAGAAGTCCAGCGCCAGTGCGGTCGCCGTCGCCCGCAGCGCCGCCTCGAGCCCGGGCTGATCGGGCACGATCCATGAGCCGGCGGGATATTCCACGCCGCCCTCGATAAACGCCCGCTCCGCGATCGAGATGCGGAACGCGGCCAGGCGGTAGCGCGCCTCGAGGAGTGATTCCTGGCCCGTGTCCCGCAGCAAGTACACACGGCCGCTCCCGGATACCGTGCCCGTCGGCTGCGGCGGCTCAGTCTCCAGTTGTAATTCGGCCTTGCGCACTTCGGAATCGGCAATCGGCACGACCGAGAGGTGGTAATGCGCCGGCAATTCCCAGGACACATCGTCGTACGGATCGCCCTGGCCCTTCGGATAATTCTGGGCGGTGAGCAGGTCGAGCGCGTAGTTGCGATAGGGTTGGTCGAGCCGCACCACGTAGGTTCCCGCCGGGAAATCGCCCTCCTTGAGACGCAGCGGCGCGCTGGCGCGGTGCACCTCGATATGCTGGTTCATGAGAAACCTCACCAGCTGCGCCACGCGCCGCCGATCGCCCTGGTCGTCTGGAATCACGATGGCGTAGGGGGCCTGTTCGACACCTTTGCGCCAGGCGTGATAGCCCTTCTGGTAGAAGTTCGCGAGCAGTGCCTTGCTCTGTACCGCGACCGCATCGAGCGCGGCGAGCGCGCCCGTCTCATTGTAATTGAGGTTGTCGCGCGCCGACCATTGGAACGGCGTGGATGGCGCGGGCAGCACGCGATACCACTCGGGCGTCGTATACGGGCCCAGCGCCGAGAGCCCCTGGTCCACACTCTGCGTCAGCGTCTCCGCGGTTCCGTTGCCGAAGGTCTCGTAGCCCCGGCCCATCGAGTTGTGGTTCATCGCCACAGAGTCGGTGTACAGCTGCGAGAACGACTCGCCGAACTTCCAGGTCCATACGCCAGGCATCCCGAACCCGGTCATGGTCTGCATCTCATGAAAACTCAGTTCCAGGAACTCGCTGAACGTGAGCGGGTCGATGTTGGGGTTGTAGGGACCCGTGCCGTTCCAGCTCATGAGCAGCGCTATGCTCTCGTGCAAATCGTGAACGACGGTCGGATGCCAGTCGAAGAACATCTTCTGCACGGCCTTGGTCGTCTCGTGCGTCACCTGATGCGCATCGCGGTTGATATCAACGAACGTGTATTTTGACCAGTAAGGCGGCGCCTGGCGGGGCAGGGTGGCGTAGTCAGTCTTGCCCTTGAGATAGCGATAGAACCACTCGACCTGTTTGTCACGTCCATCCGGGTTAGAGACTGGGTTGATCAGCACCACCATGTTTTCGCGAATCCGCCGGATCATCGGCTGCTCGGATACCGCCAGCCGGTAGGCCAGTTCCAGCATCGATTCGGCCGAACCGGTCTCATCGGAATGCGGGCCGGCGTTGAAATAGTAGATCGGCCGCGCGGCCGCAATCAGCCGGTCGGCCGCAGCCTGATCGGTGAGACGCGGGTCCGCCAGCGCAGCCGTTGCTGCCTTGAGGCGTTCGAGCTCGGCGATGCCGCGCTCATCGGCGATGGCAAGCATGACGATGTCGCGCCCTTCCTCGGAGCGGCCGATCGTGAACAGGCGCACGCGCGGCGAGGCGGCGGCCAGCGCCCGGCAATAGCCTTGCGCCGTCGCCGTGTTGACCAGTTCGCCGGGCGCGCCTGCAATGCGGTGCAGAAACGCCCGCGGCGAAGGCACGGTGGCCGAGGCCGGCAGGTAACTCACCCAGGGCGACATGAAGCGCGCCTCGGTGGTGGCCCTGGCGATTTCCGCGATCGACCCGGGTTCGGCAACGTCCGGACCGGTATCGACACGTGCGCGGTCAACCTGGGCCAGGAGCGGAGCCGAAGCGAAAGCAGCCAGGATGGCGGGCAAAAAATGCCGGTTCAACTTGAGCACGCTGACCCCCTATACTTGAACGCGCGTAATATCATACGGGAACCGTCCAGCTTCTATGAGCAATCGGATCATGGCCGGCCACGCGTCCCACAGCGGTGGGTCGAATCACGCGGCGCCGGGCATCGACCTCGCCGCTCTGCGCGCCTACCGGCTGGAGCGCGTGCAGCAACAGCTCCGTGCCAGTGACTGCGCGGCGGCGCTCCTCTACAACCCGATCAACATCCGCTACGCCACCGACTCGCGCAACATGACCGTGTGGATGCTGCACAACATGGGGCGCTACTGTGTCGTACCGGCACAGGGCAGGGCGGTACTGTTCGAATACGCCAACCGCAACTGCCTGGACCACGTCCCTGACCTGCCC
>JANYLH010000043.1 GCA_025357915.1 Gammaproteobacteria bacterium | reverse complement strand
AATCACGGTGCCGAAGTTCGTCATGCCGTCGCCATAGATGTGGTGCACGTACCAGTTGCTCTGCCACTCGGAGAATTCGTACCGGAGCTGCAGGTTGGGACGGAGCTGCGGCAAGTAAAACCCGGCGGCGATCGCGCTGCTTCCGAAGCGCGTGTTCTCGGCATGAAACGTGTCTTCCGCGGAGTACTCGATGTAGAGCGACATGGGCATGCGCACCGGCAGCACCAGGCTGCTCGAGACCGCGAACTGCTGGTTGCCGAACTCCTGGTCGCTGTTCAGCTGCGTGGTGGTGTTTTCGTAGCGCGTGGTATTGAAAAAGGCCCGCCACAGGCCACCCCAGGAATGCGCTCGCGCACCGCCACCGAACTGCAGCAGGCGGCTGGCGCCGAGCGACCAGCCCGGCGCCAGTTCCATGTCAAGGTGGAACCCGAACAGCTCCGGGTGCCCGGCGGTAAAGCCATTGTTGAAAGCGATACGGCTGGAATAGGACATGCTGGCCAGGAACAGCTCGTAGCGCAGGTTCGCGCGCGTCAACGGTTCCACGTTGGAAAGCGTGAACGAGGGCATGGTGGGTGCTTCAGTGCCGATGAGCATTGAACTCATACGGAGCGGTGACCACCCGTGATCGCGGTAGCCCAGGTCGAGCTGCGCGCGCTCGCCGCCGAGGCTCAGCATCGTGCCTGTGGGCGTGAAGCGGCCCTGGTAGCCGATGCCGCCCACGCTCAACAGTGCACCTTCGCTGAAGCGGGCGAGCGCGCCTGCATCGGCTTCCCACGCGCTGGTCATGGGCGCACCGTGCCGGTCCGGCTGGGGCAGGACACTGTCTTCGGTTGCCGCCACCTCGACCTGCGCGTGGGTCACGGCGGCCGCAGCCAGGTAAGGCGCGAGGCCGTGACGCACCTGCCTGCACAGCACCCTGTTGCGCGCGCACACAGCAGGGAGCGCTTCGAGCACGGTGGCGACGCGCACCGGGCGGGTCATCACCGGCACCCCGGCGAGGACCAGGACGCGCTCGATGCGCGACTCCAGCTCGGGCTGCAGATTAAGCGGCAGGTAGGCGCTCACCGCGGCCACGGCACGACCGGCGGGCAGCATGGCCAGCAGCACCAGCGGCAGCACGCGGGGCGCGGGACGCGCGGCCGCAAGGCGAACGGGAAGATTCATGCACTCATGATATCGCACCGGGAGCAGAGCCCAAGCCGGACCGCGGCGATGGGCGGCAGGCGCCGGACTGCCGCGCGCAGCGGACTGTTACAATCGCGCCGATCATGCTCAAGATCTGTTACGCGGAGGAGAGGGACAAGGACTTCATTCGCTGGACCGGGAACCTCCTGCGCAGCTTCCTGGCCGATGGCCGCGTCGCTATCGTCCGCCAGAAGGACCGGCCCGATCTCATGCTGGCGAGCATCTGGCGCCGCCACAAATTTCCCCCGGGGCTGCCGGTCGCGCTGGTGACGAACGAGAACTGGCAGGTTTTCCCGCCGCACTTTGCCCTGCGCCGCTACCAGGCGGTGATCGGCGTGTGCCCACCGCCGTCGTACCTGTGGGGGGACGGCCCGCCCGGGCCGTTGCCGTTCATCCCGTACCCATACGAGGCCGTGCATTTTGACCTGCCGATCGACACGCTGTTCGGGCTGCGGGAGCGGCGGCTGCAGGTTCCGAAGACCCGCTACTGCTGTTTCGTCGTCTCCAATAACGTGGGCGAGCTGGCAAAGCGGCGCCAGGAAGTGTTCCAGCAGATCAATGCCCGCGGGCCGGTCGATTCCGCGGGATCCGTCCTCAACAACACCGGGTATCGCGCGCCGCGCGGCGCGGATTTTCTGGACTGGATCGCCCAGTACAAATTCATGATCTGCCTGGAGAACAGCAAGGCGCCCGGCTACGTCACCGAGAAGGCGCTGCAGGCGTCGCTGGCCGGCACTATTCCCATCTACGATGGCGGCGGGCTCGAGCTCTTCAATGGCGACGCCATCGTCGATGCCTCGGCGCCGGACTATCTGGCCGAGCTGGCGCGGCTGGACGACGATCCACGTGAATACCAGCGGCGGCGGCGCCTGGATCTCTACCGGACACCGCCTTCGCTGCGGGCCTTCGAGGCCGGCTTTGCGGGGCTTCTGCTGCCATGAGTTCGATTCTTTTTCACGATCCGGTCTGTCGGCAGCCCTACGACACGCGCACGCTGCAGGAGCGGGCGACCGGCGGGACCGAGGCGAGCGTCACGCGCATTGCCGACGCGCTCGGGGCCTGGGTCTCGCAGCACAACCGGACCGAAGCGCACGGCAGGTACCGCCCGCCAGGCCGCATCGAGGGCATCGAACACGTGGTCGTGGTCCGCGAGTCGCGCGCCCTGGGTGCGCTCCGGGATCTTTATCCGCACGCCCGTTTCTACCTGTGGGTGCATGACCAGATGAATCCGGGCTCGAAGCGCGCGCGCCGGCTCAGCACGACGGCGCCGCTGCTGCGCGAGCTGGGCGTGACGGTCGTGTGCGTATCGGACACGCACCGGGGCAAGGTCGAGGCGACGCTGCGCGGCATCGGCGTCGCAGATCGCGTCCAGGCGCTCACCGTCTACAACCCGGTGGACGATCGCCTCGCGCCGGACGGCCGCGAGATCGACACGAGCAAGCTGGTGTTCTTTTCCTCGCCCAACAAGGGCCTGGCGTATGCGCTCGATGTGTTCGGTGCGCTGCGCCGGCGCATGCCGGAGTTGCGGCTTACGGTGGGCAATCCCGCCTACAAGGCCGGCGCCGTCGCGGGCAACGAGGGCGTGCAATACCTGGGTCCGCAGCCGCAGGCGCGCATCCACGAGGAAGTGCGCAGCGCGCTGTGCACGTTCGCGCCCAACTTCGTGCTGCCCGAGACCTTTGGCCTGGTGTTCGCGGAATCGAAGGCGCTGGGCACGCCGGTGCTCACGCACGAGTGCGGCGCCGCGGCCGAGGTGGTCGGCGATGCGCGCCAGGTGCTGCCGGTGCGGCCCGCGTACCGCGCCTACGAGAGTGTCGTGGGTGCCCTGCCGCTCGGCTGGCGCCACGGTCCGGCGCGGCTGGCAGACCGCCTCGGGCTCTTCGATGCCTACGTCGAACGCATCGCGGCGTGGCGTGCCGGCGGCCGGCCGCACGTCGGGCCCGACCCGCGCTTCCGCCTCAGCGTGGTCGCCGCACAGTGGCGCCAGCTACTGCAGATCCGCTCAGCGGACAGGGTGCACGAGTCGTGACGGCCCGTGTTTCCATTGTCATTCCCACGTTTAACCGGGCGGCGCTCGTGGCGCGTGCCATCGACAGTGCGCTCGCGCAGACCGTCCCGGTCGAGGTGATCGTCTGCGATCACGGCAGTACGGATCACACGCCGTTGATCGCCGCAGGCTACGGCACGCGGATCCGCTATGTCCGCCGGGATGAGGACCGCGGGCCGATCGCCTGCTGGCGGGACGGCGTGGAGAGCGCCAGTGGTGAATTGGTCCACCTGACTTACGACGACGACTGGATCGACCCGACTTTCGTCGCCAGCACGCTGCCGCTGTTGCGCGCGGACACGGCTTTCGTCTACACACGAACGCGCATCCATGAACCGGGCAAGGCGGCCACCCGGGTGCTGTTGCGCCACCCTCCCGGCACGCGGCCGGTGGCGCAGATCGTCCAGTGCCTGCTGCGCGAGAAACTGCCGATCAGCCCGGGCAGTGCGCTGTTTCGCCGGCGCGACGTACTGAAGAATCTGCTGGCTGAGGTGCCCGGCGCGACCGGCACCTATGGCCGGAATTCCGGGGTCGGCGAGGACCTGCTGCTGTTCCTGCTGGCCACGCTCGACTACCCGCGCTATGCCCACCTGCCCAAGGCGCTGTCGCACTTTCTCGCCCACCCCTCGAGCATTACGACCAACGCCGGGCGCAGCGGCCGGATGAGCGAGTTGGTCGGCGCCTACGAGGTGGCCAAGCAATACTACCTGCGCCAGCGCGGCGCCCTGACTATGGACCGGGGCTTTTCAGGGTGGCTGGCGAAATCGCGCTGGAAGCTGGTGGGGCGCTGCAGCAGCTAGCTGGCTGCGGGCGACGCCGGCGCCTCGTTTCCGGCGAGTTCCGCATCGATCATGCCGCGCACCACTTGTGTCATGGTCCACAGCGGCCGCCAGCCGAGCGCCGCGGCCGCCTTGCCCGCGTCGCCGCAGCTGTAGGCGATGTCGGCGGGGCGGAGGAGCCCGGGCGAACTGTCCGTGTGCTCGCGCCAGTCGAGCCCAAGATGCGCGAAAGCCGCATGGGCAAATTGCGCCAGCGAATGAGCCTGGCCCGTGGCGATCACGTAGTCGTCGGCCCGCCCCTGCTGCAGCATCAGCCACATCGCCTCGACGTATTCGGGCGCCCAACCCCAGTCGCGGTGAATTTCCAGGTTGCCGAGCGTAAGCCGCTCGCCGCTCCCGCGCGCAATGGCGCAAGCCGTAGCGATGATCTTGCGCGTCACAAAGCGGCGCGAACGGAGCGGTGATTCGTGGTTAAAGA
>JANYLH010000042.1 GCA_025357915.1 Gammaproteobacteria bacterium | reverse complement strand
AGATTCCGAAGCATTACTCACCCGTTCGCCGCTCGTCAGCACGTATTGCTACGCCTGTTACCGCTCGACTTGCATGTGTTAAGCACGCCGCCAGCGTTCAATCTGAGCCAGGATCAAACTCTTCACTTGATAGCTTTGAGCTTTCAACAAAAAGAGTGAATCAAAGGCCCATCGCTGGACTCTTGGTCACTCGGTCATCTTGCATTCAAAAGAACACAATCGACGCGAGTCCCCACACAAATTACCTGCCAAATTGTTAAACAGCACTTCGGTCTCTAGGGCCGAAGAAAGGGCCGAGGAGTATAGCCCTGCGGCTCTCCTCGTCAAATAAGTACATGCGCTGGTACGCCACCGCGTGATCCGCGGGACGTGTCCTGCCGAGGGCGCGCATTATAGGGCTGGATTGGCGCCTGTCAACGATTCGCAACAAATGACCACGGGCGCCACCTAACTCTCTGATTTAACTATTTTTCCTGGCGGTGCCGCGACGCACCGAAACCCTGCCAGCACAAGCCGCCGTGGCGTTTGTCGCGGTGCGCCAAAATCTTTTGGCGTGTTCCGCCATGCTGGCGTGGCCCAAACAGCGCAGATTTCCGATTTTTTCAACAGCGGTACGCGTCGGCGGAGCCCGGCGGAGCGTCTTCATCCATGCGACGGCGAGTCCATGCAGGACTATTTTTCCTGCAGTTGTGCGCGATACGCAGCGGCCCTGGCCGCATCGCCGGTGCGGGTGTACAAGCGCACGGCGCGCTCAAGCGCATCGTGCCCAAAAAGCGTATTTGGCGGCCACTTCTTCAGGATGACAGGCAGGCTCGCGACCATTAGCGTAGCCGCCTCGGCGTACTGTTTGAGCTCGGTCAGACACCCAGCACGCACGTTGTCGATCTGCGCTGCCCGCCACGGGTCATCCGCATAGCGCGTCGCGACGATGGGTCGCGCTTCATCCAGCCGCGCGAGCGCGAGGCGATAGCGGCCGCGTCGGCAATCCAGATCCGCCAAATCGCCCAGGATCGGACCGTGCAGGCGCTGCTTGTCGGCCACGGCGGCTTGCAGCGCCTGGGACATCAGCGCCTCGGCCTCCCGGCTGCGCCCCAGTCCAAGCTCAGCCAGTCCCAGGTTGCTAAGGGTAAAGATCGTCTCATCATGCACTTCGGTGCGGTTTGCCCGGAACAGTGCCAGCGCGGCGTCGAGGATGTCGCGGGCGCCCGGGAAGTCGCGCCGTTCCAGCCGCAAGCGACCGACGTTGTTCATCGTTACAGCAACACTGGTGTGCGTCGGTCCGAGCACCTTGCGGTCGACCACCAGCGAGCGCAGGAAGTAGTGTTCAGCCGCGCGCCGATCGCCGCGCATATAGGCGATCGATCCCAGCGCATTGAGCGATTCGGATGTCTCCGGATGAAACTCGCCGGAAATCCTGATGCGCTCGGCCAGTGCCTGGTCATACCAGCGCTGCGCGGCATTCATGTCGCCGGCGTAGAAGGCCGTCATGCCCAGACCCGCCAGCGCTCGCGCCTTGAGCTCGGCGTCGGCCGCCCACTGCGCCGACTGCAACGCCTGGCGCAGGTATCTTTCAGCGTCCGCATCGTGCTCGAGTTTCGCCGCCACCTGGCCGCGAGCCAGCCACAGGCGCGCACGGCTGGACATACCCGCATCGGGAACCACGGCCAGCTGGTGCTCCGCCTCGCCCAGCAACTGGTCGGCACGCTGATCGTTCCCTCGCTGGAACTCCAGCTCACCGAAGGAGATGGTCTGCCCGACCTGCGCCACCGGCGACTGATCGGGAATCGCGCGCGCCTGCCCAAGCAGCCTCGCGGCCGGCGTATACAGGCCCAGACCCGTGTAGACCTTGCCGAGCATCTCCAGCAGCTCGGCACGCACCCGCGGTTCGTCGCGCAGCGAGGCATCGATTTGCGTGGCGCCGCGATCAAGTATCTCGCGGGCGGTGATGGAGTTGCCGCGCGCCTCGCCCGGATCGGACACCTTGAAGAGCGAGACCAGAAAACCCGTGGTGCGCTCGGCGGTCAGTGACTTCTGCTCGGCCAGTCGTCGCTGACTCACAGCCTCGTTGCGCGCCACCCAGGCATAGGCCGCGAGCGCCGCCAGCAACACACAGCCGACACTGGCGACGGTGCCGATCAGCGCCAGCCGGCGCTGTCGGCGCACGTGGTCGCGCTGGCGCAGCTCGTCCAGTGGTACGCCGAGCATACCAGCGATGATCTTCAGCTTGGCGTCGCCGCGCGCGTCGGCGCCGGCGCGCACATCCGCCGCCAACGGCTCCGCGGCAGGCCGGTCAGTCAGCTCGCCATTGCTGATTTCGAAACGCAGTGAGGGCGGAAAGCATTCCAGCGCTGCCGGAAAATTCCGGATGATCGCGTCGGGCTCGCCGGCGACGATCAGGCACAGGATCCGATCGCCCCGACGCAACAGCTTGAACTCACGTATTTCCTGATCCACCCAGCGCGATGCGGCGGCGGCCGGCGAACAAACGACAATCAGCGTCCGGGAATGCACCAAGGCTGTGCGCACTGCATCGGCCAGGTTCGATCCTGAAGACAGCTCCTCACGATCCAGAAACACCGGCGTCAGAGAACTGCTCGCGGGCGTGTGCGCCTCGCGCTCGCGGCCCAGCGCTTCGGGTAACTGATAGGTTTCGATGGCGCGGTGCAGCCAGCGCGCCCAGCGGCGATCGGTATGACTGTAGCTGATGAACGCCGCGTAGTTCCGGTCAGACATAATGCAGCGAACCCTGAAGCAACGCGTGCGGAGTCATCGCGCCCTTCTTTACATTATCTCAAATTCGAGCGTATAAATACCGGCTCGCGGAACAACATAGACAAACACAGATAGAGGGAGCAGTCATGGGCCTTACGTTATACCCGCGCCGATCAGTGCGTGCGATCGCTCTTTGCGCTGCAGTCGCCCTGGCTGCGCTGTGGTCGGCACCCAGTGAGGCGCGCAAGATCGCCATTGATTTCGGTGACAGCTACTTCAGCAGCGGCCAGAACATGGGTTTCCTGACGGCTGGGAACCAGCTTGCCGACGGCACGGCCGCCTGCAGCAACAGCCTCTCGGTGTTGCCACAGTCCTGCTTTCTGGACCTGACACTCGATGGCTCGAAAGAAATTGAACTGGGCTTCAACGTCAATTTCGGCACCGGCAACAGGCACACGCTGTTCGCCAACGAGAACGGCATTGCCTCCTTCGATGCGGCGCTGCCTGCTACTCCGGCGCCCTCGACCACGCTTGCCGGTATAGGACTGCCGGTGATAGCGCCGTTCTACGCCGACATGCAATCGGGGCAGTATGTCCTTGATGCCGCCAATCTGGTGTTTGACGGGTCGCATAACGAAGCCACCCTCTACGGCCGTGGCGAGGCCGACCCCGTTGCTGATTCGGCAGGCGTGTACTCCCCCGCCGATGCGGTCAAGGCTTTCCACATGTCTTGGGCCTCCACCTTCCTGACCGGCACTAATCCGGCGGTATTCATCTACACGCAGGTCGTGCTGTACGCGCACCCGAGTTCGGCTGACGGCGACTTTGACCTGCGCATTCGCTATGGCATGAACGACACCGACAGCTATGCCGTACCACCGGGCATTCCCGGGTTCGTGCTTGGCAGCAACACCACCTCACTTGCCAGCCCCCTGCTGGCCAGCAATGACTATTTCTTCCATTTCTGTGGTGGAAAACTGTCGGCAACGGAGTGCGGGGCGACCGTCGTCGACACCGATCACGATGGCGTGCCCGACTCGATTGACAACTGCCCCGCTGTGGCCAATCCGGGCCAGGCCGATGCGGACGGTGACAAAGTGGGCGACGCCTGCGACAACTGCCCGCTGGTAGCAAACCCTGATCAGAAGGACAGCAACGGCAACGGCGTTGGCGACGTTTGCGAGCCCCCGCCCGTGCGGCGCTGCTATGTCGACGCCGACAATGACATCGACGCCTACGATATCTTTGCGATCCTCAAGGCAGCGGGGAAGCACGTCGGTGCCACCGATCCGCGTGATGCGGATGGTAACCTGGTCGTGACACTGACGGACGCAGCCGCGTGCGCGAAGCAGTGCACGCGCAGGTATTGCGCGGTCAAGTAACCCGCGCAGGCACGACGCGGCGGAGCAGCGCAGCCCTCTAGCGCTGCTCCGCCGGTTGCAGGTTTACCCGCAGGAACCGCAGTTTGCCCACCTGCAGCAGGTAGCTGCCCGGCGTTGCCAGCGACGTGTCGCGCGTCGACACCTTTTCCAGCGTGGCGGCGTCTTGCCCCAGCCGCACGGCACCCTGGTCGATCAGCCGGTTGGCTTCCGAGGCGCTCGCCGCAAGACCCGCGGCCTTGAGCACATTGCCCAGGCGCAGCGGCTTGCCGTCGGTCGGCACCGTTACGGTATCAATCTTCTCGGGCAGCGCCCCCTGGCGGAAACGCGCTACGAACTCGGCCTGCGCACGCCCAGCCGCCGCCGCATCGTGGAAGCGGGTAACGATCTCCTGCGCCAGCTCGAACTTCACGTCGCGCGGATTCCGGCCCGTTGTGATCTCGCTCTTAAGGGCCGCGATCGATGCCAGCGGGCGGAAGGAGAGCAGCTCGAAGTAGCGCCACATCAGATCGTCGGAAATGCTCATCAGCTTGCCGAACATGTCGTCCGGCGCATCGGTGATGGCGATGAAATTGCCGAGCGACTTCGACATCTTGTTGACGCCGTCGAGCCCTTCGAGCAGCGGCATGGTCAGCACCACCTGCGGCTCCTGGCCGTATTGCTCCTGCAACTGGCGGCCGACCAGCAGGTTGAATTTCTGGTCGGTACCGCCCAGCTCAACATCAGCACGAAGGGCCACCGAGTCATAGCCCTGCACCAGCGGGTACAGGAACTCGTGCAGCGCGATCGGCTGGTTGGCCCTGAAGCGCTTGCTGAAGTCGTCGCGCTCGAGCATGCGCGCCACCGTGTGGCGCGCGGCGATCTCGATGAGCCCGGCCGCGTTCATGGGACCGAACCAGCGCGAATTGAAATCGATGCGGGTGGTGGCCGGATCGAGGATCTTGTAGATCTGCTGCTGGTAGGTGCGCGCGTTGCTCTTGATCTCTTCGGGCGTGAGCCGCGGACGCGTGGCGTTGCGTCCGGTCGGATCGCCGATCATGCCGGTGAAGTCGCCGATCAGGAAGGTGACCTCGTGACCGAACTGCTGGAACTGGCGCAACTTGTTGATCAGCACCGTGTGCCCGAGGTGCAGGTCGGGCGCGGTGGGGTCGAACCCGGCCTTGATGCGCAGCGGCACGCCGCGGCGGAGCTTCTTCTCCAGGTCAGGAATGGTCAATACTTCGGCGGCGCCGCGCTGCAGCTCCGCCATCTGTTCGGCCACGGAATGGGTGATGGTTGCCATAGATCACAACTTTAGCAGGATGACGCGGCCGGGACGTTGACCTGGTGCCCGAGGCTCGGCTACGGTGCGCCGATGGCCCTGCTGCGACCTGCCATCTTGAGCTACACCCTGCTCGGCCTGGTGCTGGTCGCCAACGACCATCACCCGCAGCTGCAGGTCCCGGCGGCCGTGCCCCAGCCGCGTCCCGTGCCCACGACGCTTGTCGCCCAGACGGCCTCGATGGCTGCCGGCCTCGACACCATCGAAGTCATCGTCCGGCGCAACGACACGCTGGATGCGATCTTCCGCAAACTGGAACTGAGCCTCGCCGATCTGGCCAACCTGCGTGCAATCGCTGGTGCGCGCGCCCTGATCGATCGGCTGGTCCCGGGCGAATCGCTGCGCCTGACCCATCGCGACGGCGCACTGGTCACGCTCGAGCGCAATCTCTCGCTCACCGAGCAGCTCAGGGTCACCCGCGAGGCGGACGGCTTTCGGGCCGACGTCAGCGCGCGGCCCATCGAGGCCCGCGTCATCGTCGCGCATGGCGTCGTCGATTCCTCGCTGTTCGACGCCGCGCAGGGCGCCGGGATGCAGGAGCAGACCGTGCTGCAGCTGGCGCAGATCTTCGGCTGGGACATCGATTTCGCGCAGGGCCTGCATCCCGGCGACGAATTCACCGTGAGCTACCAGCGTCTCTACCAGCGGGGCGAGTACCTGCAGGACGGCCCGATCCTCGCGGCCCGCTTCACCAACCAGGGGCGCGTAGTACGCGCGCTGCGCTACCGTGCGCCGGACGGGAGCGCGCGTTACTACAGCCCCGACGGGCGCAGCATGCAGAAGGCGTTCCTGCGCGCGCCGCTGGAATTCCGCCGCGTCAGTTCGCGCTTCAGCCACGCGCGCTACCACCCGATCCTCGACCTGGTACGCGCACACCAGGGCGTCGATTACGCGGCGCCCACCGGCACACCGGTGCGGGCAGCAGGCGATGGGCGTATCCGCTTTCGTGGCGTCCGCGGCGGTTACGGCAATCTCATCGAAATAGACCACGGCGGCGGCATCGTCACGGTCTACGGGCATCTGTCGCGGTTCGCCCCGGCGGCCCGGGTCGGCGCCCGTGTCCAGCAGGGCCAGACAGTCGCCTACGTGGGCATGACCGGGCTCGCCACTGGGCCCCATCTGCACTACGAGTACCGCTTGAACGGCCGTTACCTCGACCCGCAGCACGTCAAGCTACCCGACGCGACCCCCCTCGAGCCCGCCCTGGCGGACGATTTCCGGCGCCAGACTGCTCCCTTCCTGGCCGCGCTCGAGCTGCAGCCCGCGGGATCTGCGGTGACGGCCCGCTGACCCCCCCGGGGGCGCTACCTGGCGCTGTAACACAGTTCCGGCCGGGGTAGCCCTTACAATGGACCCCCACAACCCCTGACGGGTGTCCGGCCTTGGATCAGCTACCGCTCCGTGCACCGCAGCACTTCATCAACCGCGAACTAGCGGCGCTGGAGTTCAACGCGCGCGTGCTGGCGCAGGCCCAGGACGGGCGGGTGCCGCTGCTCGAACGGCTCCGGTTCCTGTGCATCTGCTCCTCCAACCTCGACGAGTTCTTCGAGATCCGCGTCTCGGGGCTCAAGCAGCTGCTCGAACTCGGCTCCACGCAGAGCGCGCCCGACACGCTGAACATTCCCGAACAGCTCTCCGCCATTCACGCGCGCGCGCTGCACCTGATCCGCGAGCAGTACAGCGCGCTCAACGACGTGCTGCTGGGCGAACTGCACGCCGAGGGCATCGAGCTGCTGGCCGGTACCGAATGGGACGCGGACACACACGCCTGGCTCGAGCAGCATTTCATCTCCGAGGTCGAGCCGGTCCTGAGCCCGCTCGGGCTCGATCCGGCGCGGCCCTTTCCGCGCATCCAGAACAAGAGCCTCAACTTCATCGTCAAGCTTTCCGGCAAGGATGCGTTCGGGCGCGACGGCGACATGGCGATCGTGCAGGCGCCGCGTTCGCTCCCGCGCATCGTGGCGCTGCCGGCCGCCGGCGGCCGGCAACGGCTCGTGGCCCTCTCGACCATCGTCGAGGCGTTCGTGCCGCGGCTGTTCACGGGCATGGAAGTACAGGGTTGCTACCAGTTCAGGCTGACGCGCAACAGCGACCTGTTCATCGACGACGAAGAGGTCGACGACCTGCGCCGCGCGCTCGAGGGCGAGCTCGCGCACCGCCGCTATGGCGCGGCGGTGCGGCTTGAGACCGGGGCCAACTGCCCGCAGCAGATGGTCGATTTCCTGCTGCAGCATTTCGCGCTCGAGCCGCTCGACTGGTATTCGGTCCCGGGTCCGGTGAATCTCAACCGCTTCTCGGCAATCTACGACCTGGTGCCGCGGCCGGACCTGAAGTACCCGGTGTTCACGCCGGGGCTCCCCGAGGGCTTCAGCGGCGTACACGACCTGTTCGACGCCATCCGCCAGCGCGACGTGCTGCTGCACCATCCGTTCCAGAGTTTCACGCCGGTGATGGACCTGCTGCGCCAGGCGGCCGCCGACCCGACCGTGCTGGCGATCAAGCAGACGCTGTATCGCACCGGTGACCATTCGCACATCGTCGACGCGCTGGTGGCCGCGGCGCAGGCCGGCAAGGACGTCACCGTCGTCATCGAGCTGCGTGCGCGCTTCGATGAAGAGGCGAACATCGAGCTGTCGACGCGCCTGCAGGAGGCGGGCGCGCACGTCATGTACGGCGTGGTGGGCTACAAGACCCACGCCAAGCTGCTGCTGATCGTGCGGCGCGAGGCGCACGGGATGCGGCGCTATTGCCACCTCGGCACCGGCAACTATCACGCCGGCACCGCGCGCAGCTACACCGACTACGGCCTGTTCACCTGCGACGAGGCCATCGGCACCGACGTCCACGAGATCTTCCTGCAGCTCACCAGCCTCACGCAGACCCCGCGCCTGCGCCGGCTGCTGCAGTCGCCCTTCAAGCTGCACGAATCATTGCAGGCGCTGATCGAGCGCGAGATCACCCACGCGCGCGCCGGCAAGAGTGCGCGCATCATCGCCAAGCTCAATGCCCTGGTCGATCCGGCCACCATTGAAAATCTCTATCGCGCTTCGAATGCCGGGGTGCGCATCGACCTGATCGTGCGCGGCGTCTGCGCGCTGCGGCCCGGGCTCCCGGGCGTGTCGGAGAATATCCAGGTGCGCTCGATCGTCGGCCGCTTCCTCGAGCACTCGCGTGTGTTCTGGTTCGAGAACGCCGGGCGCGCGCAGCTGTACCTGGCGAGCGCCGACTGGATGGAGCGTAATTTCTTCCGCCGCGTCGAAGTGGCCTTCCCGATCCAGCTGGCGAAGCTGCGCGCGCGGATCCGCGAGGACCTGGAGCGCTACCTCAAGGATACGAGCAACGCCTGGCTGCTGCAGAGCGACGGGAGCTACGCCCGGGCCGCTCCCGAGGCGGCCGCACGCACGGCGCCGCGCGACGCGCAAGCGCAACTGCTCGAAGCCTACTCCGCGGCGGCGCGGCTGCCGGAGTAGATCCGCAGCTTGACGTCCTGCGTGCGCAGGTACTCGATTTCCTGGTGCAGGTCTTCCACCGACAGCGCGTGGTCCTTGAGCCAGCGCGCCGGGAAACGCATCTCCAGCGTGCGTGCGCGGGCGGTCAGCTCGATCGGCGGGAGCGCGGTGGCGCTGCGGCCGCGATGCAGGAGCACGGCGAGCCGCAGCAGCAACATCAGGTGGATGGCCAGCCGGTCCCACGGCGGAATCAGGTCCTCGACCCCGGTGAGCATGAGCTTGCGGCGGTGGGCGCCGACCAGGCGCGCGAGCAGCAGCTGCTCTTCACGCGCGAAGCCCGGCATGTCGGCGTTCTCGAGCAGGTAGGCGCCGTGGCGGTGGTAGCCGCTGTGCGCGACGTCGAGCCCGATCTCGTGCAGGCGCGCGGCCCATTTCAACACCAGTTCGGCGTGCGGATCGTCGAGCTCCCAGCTCTCGGCCACCTGCGCCAGGAAACCGAGCGCCGTGGCCTCGACGCGCGCGGCCTGCGCGGTGTCGACGTGATAGCGCCGCTCCATCGAGCCCACGGTGCGCTCGCGCGGGTCCTCGTCGGTGAGGCGGCCCACCATGTCGTGCAGCAAGCCGTCGCGCAACGCGCCCTCGGCCATCCGCAGCTGCTCGATGCCGAGCGCCGCGAACAGCTCAGCGAGGATGACCACCCCGCCGGGGAACACCGGCCGCCGCTCCTCGGTCAATGATTCCAGTTCCAGTTCGCGGCAGTGGCTCGCACGGGCCATTTCCGCCACCAGCTTGTCCAGGCCCTCGGCGGTGATGGCGGTCGCCTGTGGATCGCGCTCGTGCAGGCACTCGCCGATCGCGCGCACCGTGCCCGAGCTCCCCACCACGCTCTCCCATCCGTGCTGCAGGAAGCGCGTCTGCATCGGCTCGATCTCGACACGCGCCGCCAGCCGCGCCCGCTCGAAACGCCGCTCCGAAAGCCGCTCTTCAGGGAAGTAGCGCTGGCTGAGTGAAACGCAGCCGAGCTTGAGGCTCTCGAGCAGCAGGGGCTCGTAGCCCTCGCCGATGACGACCTCGGTGCTGCCGCCGCCGATGTCGATGACCAGGCGCCGCCCGGGCTCGGAGGGGAGCGTGTGCGCGACCCCGGCGTAGATGAGCCGCGCTTCCTCCATGCCGGAGATGATTTCGATCGGATGGCCGAGCGCATCGCGGGCGCGCTCGAGAAAGGCCTGCTTGCGGCGCGAGATGCGCAGCGCATTGGTGCCCACGACACGGACGCTGCGCGCGTGCATGTCCCGGAGCCGCTGGCCGAAACGCTCGAGGCAGGCGAGCGCGCGTGCGGCTACCACTTTATCGAGCCGGCCGTCGGGGCCGACGCCGCCGCCCAGGCGCACCATCTCGCGCATGCGGTCGATGACCACCAGCTGGCCATGCGAGTAGCGGGCGACGACGAGGTGGAAGCTGTTCGAACCGAGGTCGACGGCCGCCAGCACGTCGGGCACGGTGCGGGCGGCGCGACTCACGAAGGCTTTAAGAGCCCGTGGAGAATGACGAGCCGCAACCGCAGGTGGTCGTGGCTTGTGGGTTGCGGATCACGAACTGCGCGCCGTCGAGCCCGTCGCGGAAATCGATTTCGGCGCCGCCCAGGTAGTTGATGCTCATCGGGTCGATCAGCAGCTTCACGCCCTGGTTCTCGACGCAGGTGTCGCCCTCCTGCAGCAATTCATCAAATTCGAAGCCGTACTGCAGGCCCGAGCAGCCCCCTCCCTGCACGAAGACCCGCAGCATCAGCTTCGGATTGCCCTCGGCGCGGATCAGGTCGGCCACCTTGAGCGCCGCGGCGTCGGTAAACACCAGCGGCGGATCCTGGGGCGGGGTGTCGTTGAGCGGTGCGTCCATGGTCGCTCCAGTGTAGGCGCACCATCCCGGGCCGTCAAAGCAGCGGCGCAGGAAGTGTTAACCACGCTGATTTCATGGGCGATTCCGGCTGACCCGGCCCAGCCGGCCAGGCTCAGCTGGCCTGGGCCGCGGCGGGCTCTTCCGGGGCGCCGCCCGGAATCAGACGGCCGGTGATTTCCGCGCCGAGGGCCATTTCAATCACGCCGTAACTGACGTTGCCGCGCACCCGCGCCTTGGTGCCCAGCACCACCCGATCGGAGGCGATGATGTCGCCGCTTACCGAGCCATTGAGCACCACCTGGGGCGCCTCGACTGAGCCTTCGATCACGCCGTGCTCGCTGATCGACAGTGAAGCCTTCGCGCCGGGCACGGCGCGCACGTTGCCGGTGACGCGGCCGTCGATGTGCAGGCCGCCGGAAAACTCGATGTCGCCCTGCACGCGGGCCGAACGGCCGATGAGCGTGTCGATGCGGGCGGTGTGCTTTTCACTGCGGTTGAACATGGCTACTCGCTTAGGGCCGGTTGGCGTTTCAAGTGACGTCCGGGTTCCAGACAAAGGTTTGCCGGAAAGGCGCGAGGCCCTTGCGGGCCGGGCGGATTTCTATAGTAACGCGCTCGGGCCTGAAATCGGCCGGCACAGTCACCTGCTGTTCCACATTGCTGTAATAACGGAAGCTGTAGGGCAGATCCTTTTGCTTACCGTCCGTAAGCATTGCCAGATCCAGGCTGGCGGCCGCGCCCGCGCGCTCGCCGTCAATGGTCACGGCGAGGGTGCCGGAGGAGGATTCCTCGGGGCGCGTGGGGCGAT
Organism: Gammaproteobacteria bacterium; assembly: GCA_025357915.1. Lineage (GTDB taxonomy): Bacteria > Pseudomonadota > Gammaproteobacteria > Steroidobacterales > Steroidobacteraceae > FEN-1191. The sequence continues at coordinate 31,202 of JANYLH010000042.1, read as the reverse complement.
TGAGCGCGAAGCGCAGCGTATAGCGGCGCGCCGCGGCGTTGACGGTCAGAACCTGGAACTGCTGCACGCGTACCGCTGGCGGCTTGGCGGCGGCCAGCGGACTGGCGATGCCGCGATAGAACTCGAGATCCTGCTGCGCGCGGCCGAGCGCAGCCTGCAGTTCGCCGATGGTTCGTGCCACCTCGCTCCGTTCGCGCACCTGGGAAATCCGCGCCTCGTCCGCGGCCGCGAGTTGCACCTGCAGGTCATGGGCGTTGTTCTGGAGCGCCGCAATCTGCCCCTCCAGCGCCGCGCGCTGCTGGGCCGCCTGGATACCATCGAACCCGGCCTTCTGCCGACCGATCTGGAACGCCAGGTACAGCCCCACCGCGCCCAGCAGCAGCGCCGAGGCCAGCATGGTCCAGCGCCGCGCGGGCGCGTAGGTGCGGACGACCAGCTTGCCGGGTATTTCCATCAGCAAGCCTGTGGGCAGCTCACGACGCTTCCGCCTCGGCTGCAGCATCCTGGTGCCACCAGTCCGGATAGTGCGGGAGGCCACCGGGAAAGGCCTGCGCGCCAAGCTCGTGGAGGGCGCGGGTGTAAATCGTGCGCTTGAAATAGATGACCTCGCGAATCGGCTCCCAGTAATCGACCCAGCGCCAGCGGTCGAACTCGGGCTCGCCCGTGGTGTCGAACCGGAACTGCGGATCGGGGCGCCGCAGGCGCAGCAGGAACCAGCGCTGCTTCTGGCCGATGCAACGGGGCTGGGACTCGCGCCGCTGGAAGCGCGCCGGCAGGCGGTAGCGCAGCCAGCGCCGCGTCTGGCCGACAATTTCCACGTCGTCCCGCGTCAGGCCGATTTCCTCCTGGAGCTCACGAAACAACGACTCCTCGGCCTTTTCGCCCCGCCTCATGCCGCCCTGCGGGAACTGCCAGCCGCGCCCCCCGGACCGACGGCCAATGAACAACCGACCGTCATCCGCCATCAGCACGATGCCGACATTGGCCCGAAACCCGTCCCGGTCGATCACATCGCCCATAATGAGGTCACTTTTACCCTTTACCGGTGCCCGCGCTCAAGCACCTGGGTCTTGTTATGGACCCCGGGCGCTCTTTAGGCTCCATGTATGACCAGGCCGACACAGATCTGGACGCTCGCGGGCCTCGGAGCCCTGGCCCTCGCCTGCCTGCTGGCCTCCCTCCTCGCCGGGTCCGCCGACCTGTCGCTGGGCCGGGCCCTGGCCGCGCTGGGCGGCGGGGGCGATGAACTGGCCGGCACGATCGTGCGCACCATCCGGCTGCCACGCAGCATATCGGCGTTCGCGGTCGGGAGCCTGCTGGGATTGGCCGGAGTCCTGCTGCAGGCGCTGTTCCGCAATCCGCTCGCCGACCCCTTCGTGCTCGGGGTTTCGGGCGGCGCATCGGTGGGCGCGCTGGCGGGCATGCTGGCGGGCTTTACGCTCGGGGGCCTGGAGTGGACCGCCACCGGCGGTGCACTCTGCATTGGAGCGTTGGTGCTGTGGATGGGGAGCGGCGGCGATTCAGGGCGGCTGCTGCTCTCGGGTGTCGTGCTCGCGAGCGCCTGTGGTGCCGTGATTTCCGTGCTGCTGGCGATCGCGGACAACGGGCAGCTGCGCGGCATGGTGTTCTGGCTCGCCGGTGACCTCGGCTGGGCGCAGCATCCCTGGTTCGATCTCGCCGCCGCCGGCGCCGCGCTGGTCGTCGCGCTGCTGGGCGGGCGCGCGCTCAACGTACTGGCTGCCGGTGAAATGCGCAGTGCCGTGCTCGGCCTCGATGCGCGCCTGGCGCGGCCGGTGGTGTTCCTGGTCGCCGCCGCACTGACTTCGCTCGCGGTGCTGGCCGCCGGTCCGGTCGGTTTCGTCGGGCTGGTGGCTCCGCACCTGGTGCGACTGGCGCTGCGCACTTCGGACCATCGGCTGGTCGCGCCGGGAGCAGCGCTGTGCGGCGGCGCGCTGCTGTGCCTCGCCGACATCGCCAGCCGCACGATCGCCGCGCCGCGCCAGTTGCCGGTGGGTGCGATCACCGCGTTGATCGGTGCGCCGGTGTTCCTGCTGCTGCTGCGGCGGCGCGTGGGGCGCTAGGGCCCGCGCGGCTCAGGCCCGCCGCTGCGTTACGCTGCGCCGGCCCTGCGTGTATTCCTGGCCGGCGCGCATCAGCGCGGAGAATCGCGCCTGGTCGCCGGAGTGCACCGCACTGCGCAGGCTCTCGACGGCGCGCGCCAGTGCGTCGAGCGATTCGGCGCCGTAGTCGTTCAGGCGCTGGATTTCAAAATACAGCTCGGGGCTTTCCTGCGCCACCTTCGCGGCGATATCGAACTGCGCATCGAACGTGGTGCTCGACATCTGCACCAGGCGCGGCGCGGTCTCGCCACTCCCGGCGAGCGCCGTGAAGAACGCGATGTTGAGCGCGTGCGAGAGTCCCAGCACGTAGGCGATCAGGCGGTCATGCTCATCGAGGCTCATGACCACCTGCTCCACCATGGTCGGCGCGAACAGCGCACGTGCGCGCTCCAGCGCATCGCCGGCCCCCAGGTCGATGAAGATCACGTGGCGACCCGAAAGCAGCTCGGTGTCCGGCCCGAACATCGGATGGATCGAGCTCACGCGCACGCCCGCCTCGCGCAGCGCGGCCAGCCCGCCGCGCAGCGGTGTCTTGAGCGAGCCGACATCGAAGACCACGCCGCGGGGGCGGCGCGCGGCCAGTTCGCGGAGGATTGCGTCGGTGGCGCCAAGGGGCGTCGCGACGACGATGAAATCGTGTTCCAGCTTGCTGGTCCGCCAGTCTGTGAGGGCACCGGCGCCACCGGCCGGGTCGGCCACTTCGACCGCAAAGCCCTGCGAGGCCAGGAACTGCGCAAACCAGCCGCCGATCTTGCCCGCACCGCCGATGACCAGCGCACGCTGGCCACTGCCCGCACCGCCGGCGGCGACGCTGGCCTGCTCCTGCGTGGTCAGCGAAGAACGGATCAGCAGGCGCATCACCGCCTCGGCGACGTCGGCAGGCACGCCGAGCTCAGCGGCGCTGGCGCGTACCGCGAGAATCACCTCGCGCTCGCGCCCATAGTCGCGGGTCGGATACCCCGTGGCGCGCTTGACGCGCGCGATCTCACGGCTGGCGGCCTGGCGTTCGGCGATCAGTTCGAGCAGGCGTCGGTCGAGGGCATTGAGGCGCTGACGGAGTTCATCAAGATTCATGCAGGGGCTTCCGGTGGCGGGTCGCAAGCCTTTGTAAAGGCAAAGCCAGCGCACCGCAAGTGCGCGGGCCGGAGAAAGTCCCGGCCCGCGCCGCCCCAAAACCGCTGCTTAATGCCTAAAAGCGCAGCGGCAGGCTGAGGAAGAACGACACATCGTCGTCGTCGCAATCGTCGTAGTCGCTGTACCCGCTGTAATCACTGTAGCCGCCGTGGCGGTATGCGGGCGGATAGCTGTAGCGCGATCCGTAGCCGTAGTACGGGCGGCTGTAGTAGCGGGGATAGCGATAGTCGTAGCCGCGGTAGCGCGGCTCGGCCCAGCGACCGTCATCCCGGTCTCGCCAGTCGTCGCGATCGTGCCATTGGCGGGACTGCTGCCAACCCCCGCGGTCGCGGCCACGGTCCTGCCACTGATGATTATCGTACGAGCGGTTGTCCTGCCAGCCGCGCTCATGACGGCCCCGATCCTGCCCGCCGGGACGATCGTTGTCCCAGCCGTGAGCCTGGGCCTGAGCGGCCATACCCAAGGCTGCCAGGAAGCCGGCGGCCGCTGCGATGACTCGTTTCATGGCGAACTCCTCGAAGTAGATTTGAGCTTGCGGTTGTTACCCTACCGGGAACACGCTGAACGCGGCCTGAACCGTGGCCGGCGGCTGGTCCGGCAACCCGCGATACCCCAAGGTAACGTCGCGGTTTCACAGGCGTTGACAGGCCCTGGTGAGCGCCATGCACTCATCAAGTAACATGGCCCCACCATGGCCTGGCACCGCGAACATCTCCCTGACCCGCTCCCCGCCGAGCCGCTGGAACTGGCTGCCGATTGGCTGGCGGAGGCCACGCGGCGCGAGATCCAGCCCAATCCGAACGCCATGGTGCTGGCGACCGCCGATGCGTCCGGGCGCCCTTCTGCGCGCGTCGTGCTGTGCAAGCAGATCACGCCGCATCCTGGGTTCCTGACGTTCTATACGAACTACCAGTCGCACAAGGGGCGCGAGCTCGAGGCCAACCCGCGGGCGGCGATCGTCATGCACTGGGACAAGCTGCATCGCCAGTTGCGCGTCGAGGGCCGCATCGTGCGCACGAGCGCGGCCGAAAGCGACACCTACTTCGCCACGCGCAACTGGCAGAGCCGCCTGGGCGCCTGGGCCAGCCAGCAGAGCGAGCCGATCGGCTCACGCGCTGAGCTGATCGGCAACGTGGCGAAGACGGCGCTGCGCCTCGCGCTCCCCGTACCAACCGGTGATGAACAGGCGAGCGATCCGGGCCTGCGCATTGCGCGGCCGGCGCATTGGGGCGGTTATCACCTGTGGGCGGAAGCGGTCGAACTGTGGGTCGAGGGAAGCGCCCGCATCCATGATCGCGCGCGCTGGGAACGTGCGCTGACGCCGCAGGGCGAGGGATTCCAGCCCGGTCCCTGGTCCGTATCACGGCTCCAGCCGTGAGTCGCTGAGGAATTCGACGAGCGATGTGGCGGAACTTGCGCATTGCCATCCTGCTGGTCGTGCTGGCGATCGTGGCCGGCGGCGCCTGGCTCGACCGGCAGCGCACTACCAGCTGGCAGCACACCGTGTGGGTGGGTGCGTTTCCGGTCAACGCCGACGGCAGCGCGGCCGCGGCCGACTATATCTCGACCCTTTCCGAGGCGGACCTGCAACCGGTCAGCGACTTCGTGGCCGCCGAAGCGCATCGTTACGGCGTGCTCATCGATGCACCCATCGGCATCAGGCTCTACCCGGTGCTGAGCGCGGCGCCGCCACAACTGGCTGCGAACGCCAGTGTCATCGAGCGGATCCTGTGGAGCCTGCGCCTGCGTCGCTACCGCTGGCACGTGGTCGGCGCCATTGAGCGCGCCCGCCCGAAGATCGCGCTGTTCCTGCTCTACCACGACCCGGCGCGCACTCCGCTGCTGCCGCATTCGCTGGGACTCCAGCGCGGACTCACAGGCGTGGTGCATTTGTTCGCCGCGCGCAGCCAGGCGGCGCAGAATGCGGTCGTGATCGCCCACGAACTGCTGCACACCTTCGGCGCCACTGACAAATACGCGCCCGACAGCGATGCGCCGCTGTTTCCGGATGGTTACGCCGAACCCGGGCGCGTGCCACGATTCCCGCAGCGTTATGCCGAGATCATGGCCGGACGCGTGCCGCTCTCGCCAGACCGCCAACAGATGCCCGAAGATCTGTCGCAGACACGGGTCGGCCCGGCCACGGCGCGGGAAATCGGCTGGAGTCGGCGTTGATGCCCGGGGTCGCCACAGGCGGCGCCCTGCTGTCGACACAGTCGCTGGACGTGCACGCCGGCGAGCGCGCCCTGCTGAGCGGGTTGTCGCTCGAAGTGCGCTCCGGTGAATTCATCGCCGTGCTGGGCCGCAACGGCTCGGGCAAGAGTCTCACGCTCCACACGCTCGCCGGGCTGCGCGCACCGGCCGCGGGCGCCGTAGCGCTCGGCAGCACGGTGCTGGGAGAACTCGGGCGCACCGAGATCGCGCGGCGCCTCGCCTTCCTGCCCCAGGATCGCGAGGAATCGCTGCCGCTGTCAGTGTTCGAGGCGACGCTGCTGGGCCGCCATCCGCACATCGGCTGGCTGCGCGGCGAATCAGTCCGCGACCACGCGATCGTCGACGCCGCGCTCGGCCGCATGGGCGTGGCCAACTGCGCTGCGCGCATGCTCACCACGCTCTCCGGCGGCGAGCAGCGCCGCGCGGCGATGGCGGGGCTTCTGGCGCAGGAGCCGCAGGTGTACCTGCTCGATGAACCCACCAATCACCTCGACCCGCACCACCAGGTAGACGTGCTGCTGGCGTTCCGTGAGCGCTGCGCGACAGGCGCGGCCGTGATCGCCACGCTTCACGACCCGGCGCTCGCCGAGCGCTGCGCCGACCGCGTGCTGCTGATGTATGGCGACGGCCGCTGGCGCCTGGGCGCCACGGACGCAGTGCTCAACGCCGCCGAGCTGTCGCTTCTTTACGCGACGCCGATGCGCGAGCTCGCCGGCGCGGGCCGGCGCGCGTTCATTCCCGCATAGCCGCCAGCACCGGCGCATGGAGCGCGGCGTTGGCCGCGAGCACCGTGGTGGTGCCCAGATCGATGCCGCCACCATCCAGGTCGGTGAAGGTACCGCCCGCCTCCTGGACGATCACGCTGAGCGCCGCAATATCGAGGATGTTGACGTCGGACTCCATCACCACGTCGAGAGCACCGCGCGCCAGCAGGTGATAGTGGAGGAAATCACCGTAACCGCGCAGCCGGTTGACCCGCCCCACCACCGCGCCATAGCGCCGCCAGCCAATAGGTGAGGCCGCCAGGGTTTTCATATTCCCGGTCGACAGGATCGCTTCCGACAACGCGCTGACCGCGCTCACGTGGATCGGCTCGCCGTTGAGAAACGCACCGCCGCCCCGTTCCGCCCAGGCGAGTTCGCCGTAGACAGAGGCACTCGACACGCCCAGCACCAGTTTGCCCGCGCGCCGCAGGGCAATCTGCGTCGAGAAGAACGGGCAATCACGCACGAAGGACTTGGTGCCGTCGATCGGATCGACCAGCCAGATGTTCTGGGCGTCCATGGCCCGCTGGCCGGTCTCCTCGCCGTAGAACCCGTAGTCCGGGAATTGCGCCTCGAGTACCGAGCGGATGGCGCGCTCTGCGAGCACGTCGGCCTCGGTCACGGGCGAACGGTCGGCCTTGATGCTGACCGCGAGGTTGCTGCGGTACAGCCGCTCGATCACCGCGGCGGCGGCGCGCGCCGCCTCGAGGGCGGCGATGAGTTCCCGGGATGCCATGGCGCGATTCTAACGCGGGTTGCGCCGGGTCGGCGCTCAGCGAAAACTGTAGCGTGTGGCCACAAAGATAGCCCGCCCGGCGCTGTTGTACCCGCTGGCCAGCTGGTAACGCCGGTCAAGCGCGTTGTCGAGCTGCGCGGTCACCGACCAGGCGGGCGTAATCGCCAGCCGGGCGCGCAGTGCGACCAGCAGGTAGCCGCCATCGCGCCGCGGTGCGCCGCTGACGACGTCGATGTCCCGCCGCGGGCCGGACTGCAACAGGTCGACTCCAAACTCACTACGCCCGATCTGACGTCCGCCGCTGAATGTCAAACTCTGCCGGGTCCGGCGCAGCAACTGGCTATCGTTGCTGAGATTGCGCGGGTCCTGCAGATCGGCCTCGGCGCGCAGTGACCAGGGCGCGGAGCGCAGCTCCCAGCTGGCTTCGATCCCGCGGATCCGGGCCTGGTCGATGTTCTGGTTCAGCGAAGTAAAATCGCCCGGGTTGAATACCGACACGATCAGATTGCTGATGGTGTTCTCGAAGGCCGCGAAGCTCAGCTCCTGCGATGCGCTCATGCGCACCTTGATACCGGCCTCGAAGTTGCGCGAACTTTCGGGCCGCAGGTCGGGATTGCCGCCATACCCGAACCGGTCGGTCGCGGACGGCGCCCTGAAGGCGGTACCGGCGGAAACCGTCAGCAGCAGGTCTTCGGTCGCGGCATAGCCGTATTCCGCATTCCACGTGGCATGGTTGCCGAATGAGGGGTGCCGATAGTTACCGCCGGCCAGCAGCAGGCGCTGGGATCCGAATTTGAGCTGGTCCTGCAGGTAATAGGTCTGCGCGTGCGTGCCGACCGAATAGCGGGTGGCAAAGGAGAGTGAGTCGGTCTGTTCCTGGCTCAGGATGGCACCAAACGTGAACACCTGACTGAGCTGCGCGCCGCCAAGCGTGACGTCATTTTGAAGATCCACCGTGTCGCGCGAGGTGTGGTCGTAATCCCTGCCCAGGCCAGCATCGACGGCGTCGGGTTGACCCTGGCGCAGATCGGCGATGTTGCGGCTCAGATTCACTCGCGCGCGCCAGTTGTCGGTCACACTGCCGCTCGCCTGCACCGCGAACACGCTGTTGGCGAAGCGTTCGTCGGCAGGATTGAAGGACGCAAAAGCGCTGTAGTCGCTGGTATAAACAGGCTCCGCATAGTGCGAGGTGCCGGTCGAGCGCCAGTAAAACGCGCCAACGTCAAGGGCAGCGATCCTGGTGGCTGCGGCGGCGGTGCCAGACAGATTCTGGTAACCGCGATCCTCGGAATCGGCGGCAAAGGTGGGAAAACCGTCGGCTCGCTGGCCGGTCAACGCGGCCTCTGCGCTGGAATCACCTGCCGCGTAGTGCCCGGCGACGGAAAATTCACCGGTGCCGTAGCGTCCGTAACCCAGCATCGCGTCTGCACCGGTCGGCCCACCCCGGCGCGTAATCAGGTTCACCACGCCACCGATGGCGTCGGTCCCGTAAATCGCGGAGCGCGGACCCTTGACGATTTCGATGCGCTCGAAGAGTTCGGGGGCGAGGTTCTGCAGCGGCGCCCCGCCGTAGGTGCCCGGGTTGATGCGGACGCCGTCGATCATCACGATCGACTGGTCGCTCTTGGCCCCGCGTATGAAAAGCGCCAGCGGTTGGCCGGGACCACCGCTGCGGCCGATATCGAGGCCGGCGTGAAAGCGCAGCACGTCACCTACATCGGTGGCGAGCGAATCCTCGAGCGCCTTGCGGTCGATGACAATGATCGGTTCCAGCAGCTGGTTCGCTGGCTGCGCGACACGCGTCGCCGTCACGACGATTTCGCCGAGCAGGTCGTCGCTCCAGGCGACAGCCGGCGCGGTCTGCGCCCGCGCAGCCGTAATCGACAGCAGGGCACACAGGGCAAGCGCGCCCTGAGGATTCTTGGTGGTCATCGGCAACTCTCCTCGCCATGCTCGCCCGCATGGCCCGCGTTCGGATCGAGTGGCCGCGCTGCAGAGGATGGGGGCGTTGCCGCGTGCTCACGGGAGGCACGGGCGCCGCCCGATGCCCTCCGCACCGCGGTTTACTTGCCAGGCCGGTCTCCGGACTCGTGAGTGGGTAATCCCGTCCAGGTCGCCTTCCCGTGCTCTTGCACAGTGGCTGCGTGACCTGGATTGACTCACTTACCGTTGCGGGGGCAGTACCGGGTTCGCCTATCTGGCTGCACCGGTTTCCCGTTTCACTCGCCGGCGCAATCGCCGCACGAGCACCTGACAGCCTGCAGTGTCTCAATCAGATCCCAGCCGCGTCAAGCGCGACCGGTGCGTAATACTCGCCAGCCGCTGTCACTTGAGGTAGCTTGATCGCATGGGTAACCGGCTTTCCAAAATCGTGACGCGCACGGGCGATGACGGCAGTACTGGCCTGGCCGACGGCAGCCGTGTGCCCAAGGAGAGCGCGCGCATCGAGGCCTGCGGCACGGTCGACGAGCTCAACAGCGCGCTGGGCGTGCTGCTGGCGAGCCCCGCCCTGCCTGCCCCGATGGCAGCGCAGCTGCTCGAGATCCAGCACGATCTGTTCGACGTGGGCGGCGAGCTGGCGATTCCCGGGAGCGTGGTGATTCACGCCCAGCAGGTCGAGGCGCTGGAAGCGCTGGTCGAAAACTGGAACGCGCAACTGCCGCCGCTCCGCGAGTTCGTGCTGCCCGGCGGCGGCGGCGCGGCCGCAAGCTGCCACATGGCGCGTTCCATCTGCCGGCGCGCCGAGCGGCGCTGCTGGACACTCTCGCGCCTTGAGCCGGTGGGGCCGCAGGCGCTGCGCTACCTCAACCGGCTATCCGACCTGCTGTTCGTGCTGTCGCGCGTGCTGGCGCGACTTAACAGCGGGAGCGAAGTAATGTGGCGGCGCGATCGCGGGCGCTAGGCCCTGTCAACAGGGCCTAGGCCAGCAGTTCCCGCAACAGCTGCCATTCGAAGGTCGGGCCCGGGTCGCTCTTGCGTCCTGGCGCGATGTCGCTGTGGCCCACGACCCGCTCGCGCGCCAGCGTAGGGTAGGCCTGGCACAAGGCGGCGATGAGCGCCGAGAGCGTCCGGTACTGCGCCGCTTCGTAGACGCCCTCATCCGCGCCCTCCATTTCAATGCCAATCGAAAAGTCATTGCAGGCAGGTCGGCCCTGCCAGTTCGACACGCCCGCATGCCAGGCCCGCAGGCCAAAGGGCACGAACTGCACCGGTTCGCCGTCGCGCCGCACCAGCATGTGCGCTGACACGCGCAGGCCCGCGATGGTGGCGAAATAGGGGTGCGCGTCCGGGCGGAGGCCGCCCGTGAACAACCGTTCAATCCACGGACCGCCGAACTCGCCGGGCGGCAGGCTGATGCCATGCACGACGATGAGTTCGGGCGCCATGCCCGGCGGCCGCTCATCGCAGTGCGGCGAGAGCACCTGGCGCGCCGCGCGCAGGAGCCCGGTGACCGGGTCGATCTCAAAACCGGACTGCATGATGTCGTCCATGATGCCAAAATGCCCGCGTGAGCGAAAATATACACCACGCCGGCAGCGCGGACGCCAACCGGGCAAACAATGCCACACTTGCGGCCCGTGATCTGCGCCACGTGTGGCATCCGTGCACGCAGATGCACGACCACGAAGCGCTGCCGCCGATCCCGGTGCGGCGCGGAGCGGGAGTCTGGCTGGAAGATTATGACGGCAACCGCTATCTCGACGCCGTCAGCTCCTGGTGGACCAACCTGTTCGGGCACGCCAACGCGCGCATCAGTGCCGCGGTAGCGGCGCAGGCGGGAACGCTCGAGCACGTCATGCTGGCCGGCTTTACGCATGAACCGGCGATACGCCTCGCCGAGCAGCTTACGGCACTGGCACCGGCTGGACTGACGCGCTGCTTCTACGCCGACAGCGGCTCGGCGGCGATCGAAGTAGCGCTGAAGATGAGCTTTCACTACTGGCTCAATCGCGGCCAGGCCGGCAAGCGCCGCTTTCTCGCGCTCAGCAACGGCTACCACGGCGAGACGCTGGGCGCGCTCAGCGTCGGCGACGTGCCACTTTATCGCGAGACATACCAGCCGCTGCTGCTGCCGGTGATCACCGTGCCCTCGCCCGACTGCTACCTGCGCGCAGCCGGCGAGAGCTGGGCGGAGCATGCCCGGCGCAGCTTCGCGGACATGGAAGCGGCGCTCGAACGCCACGCCGGCGAGCTGGCTGCGGTGATCGTCGAGCCGCTGGTGCAGTGCGCGGGCGGCATGCGCATGTACGACCCGTTGTACCTCAGGCTGCTGCGCGACGCCTGCGACCGCCACGGAGTGCACCTGATCGCCGATGAGATCGCCGTCGGCTTCGGTCGCACCGGCACGATGTTCGCCTGCGAGCAGGCGGATATCACGCCCGATTTCCTGTGCCTGTCGAAAGGACTCACCGGCGGCTACCTGCCGCTGTCCGTAGTGCTGACCGGCGAAGACGTCTATGGCGCTTTCTACGCGGAGTACGCGCAGCAGCGCGCCTTCCTGCATTCGCACAGCTACACGGGCAACCCGCTGGCCTGCGCCGCCGCGCTGGCGACCCTCGACATCTTCGCCACCGAGCCGGTGCTGGAGCGCAACCGCGCGTTGGCGGCGCATATGGCGGCTTGTGCGGCGCCGCTCGCCGCTCATCCGCACGTGGCCGAGGTGCGCCAGTGCGGCATGATCCTCGCGATCGAAACGGTGCGCGATCGCGCCACGCGCGCACCCTACCCCTGGCAGGAGCGTCGCGGCCTGCGCGCCTATCGCCATGCGCTCGCGCGCGGCGTGCTGCTGCGGCCGCTCGGCGGCGTGATCTACTGCATGCCGCCCTATGTGATCACGCCGCAGGAAATCGAACTGATGCTTGGCGTGGCCGGCGAGTGCGTCGACATGGCCTGCGCGCCCTGACACGGCACACCATGCGCACCACGCGAATCCATGTCGATGCCGATCTGGTGACCGGACAGGACCTGCTGCTGCCCGGCGCGCAGTCGGCGCACCTGCTGCGGGTTCTGCGGCTGCGCCCCGGCGCGGTGGTCACGCTGTTCAACGGGCACGGTGGCGAATACACCGCGGAACTGGTTGCTGCCGACAAGCCGGGTGCGCGCTTGCGCGTCGGCGCGCACGCCGCAGTGGAGCGCGAATCGCCCCTGCAGCTCACGCTGCTGCAGGGCGTGGCGCGCGGCGAGCGCATGGATTTCATCGTCCAGAAGGCCACCGAGCTGGGCGTGCAAACCATCGTGCCGCTGTCGTGCGAGTTCAGCGTGGTGCGGCTCGACGCCGCCGCACTGCAGCGCCGCGGCGCGCACTGGCGCACCGTGGCGATCGCCGCCTGCGAGCAGTGCGGCCGCAATCGGCTGCCGCAGCTCGCGCCCCTAGCCGACCTGGAGGTGGCCTGCGCCGCAACCGAAGCTGAGCTGAAACTGGTGCTGGTGCCGCAAGCGCCCGCTACGCTCGCCGCGCTGGCGCGCGGCGTCAGCCGGACGGCGCTGCTGGTCGGCCCCGAAGGGGGTCTCAGCGGCCGCGAACAGCTGCTGGCGCAACGGCACGGGTTCCTGGCCTGCCGGCTCGGGCCGCGGATCCTGCGCACCGAAACCGCGCCGCTCGCGGCACTGGCAGCGCTCCAGGTACTGGCCGGAGACCTGGGCTAGCGATCGCGCCGCGGCCCTAGCCGGGGGTGACTGAAGTCTCGTCCGCGATCATGACCTCGAGCCGCTCGAGATCGGGAATCCACGGCGTTTCGTTGAGCATGCGCACGCGGCAGACGACCGGGTCGCCCTCCGGCACGGGCGCCGACATATCGGGCTGGATGACATCGGCGCCGACCCGCACCAGTTGCGGGAAGCCCTGCGAGACCAGCGCATAGGCTCCGGCCTCGATCCTTTCTCCCAGTGCGTGCAGCACGACCAGGCGCGAACGCGAACTGACGGCCGGCATCGGTTGTCCGCACAGGCCTTCGAACGAAACCAGCGGCAGCTGGCGACCGTTCCAGCTGACCAGCCCGAGATACCAGGGCGGCGCGCCGACCATGGTCGCGGGCACCTGGTAGCTGGCGATCTCGGCGACGCAGGCGCGTGGCACCAGCAACCGCCCCGTGGCAAGCGGCACGAGCAGGCTGTAGATCTCGCCGCCCGCTTCGCTCATCGGGCCGCGCCCGCAGCCTGCAGCGCGCGGCGCCGCGCCACCAGCGGCGCGATTGCATCGATCAGCTGGCTCTCCTGGTAGGGCTTGCCCAGATAATCGTCGACGCCGAGCTCGATGGCGCGGGCGCGATGTTTGTCGCCGACGCGCGAGGTGATCATGATGATCGGCACGTCGGCGAGGCGCGGATCGGCGCGCACCTGCGCAGCCACTTCGTAGCCGTCCATGCGCGGCATCTCAATGTCGAGCAGGATGATATCCGGTACGTTCTCGGCCAGCAGTGCCACGGCATCGGCACCGTCGCGCGCGGTCATGACGCGCATGCCGTTGCGCTCGAGCAGCCGCTGCGTCACGCGCCGCACGGTAATCGAATCGTCAACCACCAGCGCGAAGGTGCGCCGGTCGCCGCGTTCGCGCAGCGGTGCGGGCGCGGCGCGCACGCGCCATTCGGCACGCACCAGCGCCGCGATATCAAGAATAATGACCACGCGGCCGTCGCTGAGGATGGTAGCGCCGGAGATGCCGCGGATCGAGGCGATCTGCGGTCCGAGTGGCTTGACCACGATCTCACGACTGCCGATCAGCTCGTCGGCCACCAGCCCGGTGGAATGCTCGCCGGCCCGCACCAGCACCACCGGGATGGCCGCGTCGGTTTCCGCGAGCGGCGCAGCCTCCATGCCGACGTACAGCGCCAGCGGCTGCAGGCGGTACTTGTGCTCGCCGTAGCTGAAGGTGGCGCTGTCGCTGCGCAGGTGCGCGGCGACTTCCTCGCGCGGCAGCCGCACCACGCCCTCGATGGTCGGCAGCGGCAGCGCGTAATACTCATCGCCGGTGCGCACCACCAGCGAATGGCTCACCGCGAGCGTCAGTGGCAGGCGGATCGTGAAGCGCGTACCCTGGCCGGGCTTGCTGTCCATGTGCAGCGCGCCGCCCAGCTTCTTGATCTCGGTGGCGACCACGTCCATGCCGACGCCGCGCCCGGCCTGCTGCGTCACCGTGCCGGCCGTGGAGAAACCCGGTTCGAGCACCAGCTGCATCACATCGTCGTCGGCGAGCGTCTGGTCCGCGTGGATCAGCCCCAGCGCCTGGCCCTTGCTGCGGATCGCGGCGAGGTCCATGCCGGCGCCGTCGTCGCTGACTTCGACGATCACTTCCGCGCCTTCGCGCTGGAGCTTGAGGTGGACGCGGCCCGCCGCGCCCTTGCCGTGCGCAAGCCGCTCGGCGGGCAGCTCGATGCCGTGCACCACCGCGTTGCGCAGCAGATGCTCGAACGGCGGCAGCATGCGCTCGAGCACCTGGCGGTCGAGTTCGCCGGCGGCGCCCTCGACCACGAACTCCGCCTGCTTGTCCGTGTCGGCCGCGGCCTGGCGGACGATGCGCGCCAGGCGCTGCACGTGGCGCTGGAACGAGACCATGCGCGTGCGCATCAGGCCGTTCTGCAGCTCGGTGACCGTCCGCGACTGCAACTGCAGCTGGTTCTGTGCCTCACCCACCAGGCTCTCGATGAGCTGCTGCAGGCTGGCGACGTCGTTGGCGGATTCGGCCAGCGCGCGCGAATACTGCTGGATCGAGGAATAGCGGTCGAGTTCGAGCGGATCGAAATCCTGGCGATGGCCCGGCTCCTGGTCGTGCCGGTGCAGCACCTGCGCCTCGGTTTCGATCTCGAGCTTGCGCAGCTGCTCCTTGAGGCGCGTGACGGTGCGCGAGAGCTCCGCCAGGTTGAATTCCACCGAACCGAGCTGCTGTTCCAGCCTGGCGCGCGAGATGCTCACCTCGCCGGCGTTGTTGAGCAGCTGATCGAGCAGTTCCGCGCTGACGCGCGCCATCTCGCCGCGCTCGGCGCCGGCCACGGGCTCACGGCCGGGAGGCACGGGCGCCGCCTGGCCGAGTGCGGCGGGCGGGGGAATTGCCGGCACCAGCGGCAGCGGGTCGGGTTGCAGCGCGACTGGCGCTACCACCACCGGCGCGGACGGCGGCGGTGCGTCTGCAACCAGCGGCGCTGGCGCCGCGGCGGCCGCTGGCGTGGGCTCTGCGCCGCGCGCAATGGCCTGGATGCTCGCAATCAGCGCATCCGCAGGTGCCGCGGCGCGACCACCTGCCACCTGCTCGCGCATGCGCGCCAGCTCATCGACCGCTTCCTGCGCAACTGCGCGGGCGCGCTCGTCGCCCGCGGCAGTACCGTTGCCGATCTGCACGACGAGGCTCTCGAGTTCATGCGACAGGTCGCCCATCGCGCTGACGCCGGCCATGCGGGCGCCGCCCTTGAAGGTGTGGAGCGAGCGCTTGAGCGCGGCCAGATGCTCGTCGGCTGCTGGCGCGGCGCTCCAGGACTGCAGCGCGAACTGCGCCGCTTCCAGTAGCTCGCTGGCCTCCTCGCAGAAAATCGCAGCGACTTCCGGATCGAAGTCGAGTGCGGGCGCGCGCGCACTCGCGGCCGGCGGGGGCGCCGGTGCCGGCTGCTGCAGGTCGTGAATCAGGGCCAGCGAGTGCGCGCCGGTGCGCGCGCTGTGTTCGTTGGCCTCGGCAATACGCCGGTCGAGTTCAAATTCGGCGCGGGCGATGCGCGCGCGCAGCGTGTCATGCGCCACGAAATAGCCGGTGCTCTCGTCCAGTTGCATCGCGACAGTCGCCATCGCGACCATGCAGTCGGAGAGCAGCAGCAGGTCGGACGCGTCCAGCCCGACGCCGCTGTCAAAGGACTTGCGCAGCCAGTGATTCAGCGGCTCGGAGAGCCGGATGCCGTGGCGGGCCTCGGCCATCTTCGAGCTGCCCGACAACGTGTGGCAGGCACGATAGACCTCTTCGGTGAGCACGTGCGGCGCCGGGTGCGGCTGCTCACGCGTCAGCCAGGCACGCACGGTGGCCACGTGGGTCGCGGTCTCGCGCGCATAGATTTCGCGCAGTGCCGCGTCGCTGTCCGCGGCGGGAGCCTGCGGCGCCTCCGCGAGCGCTCCGGTCGCGGGGACGGGCGGGACCGCTGCCGCAACGATGGCGGCCGCCTGCTGCGGCGTGAGCCGTTCGGTGGCCGCCCACTCGCGGGCCGCACCGGCAGAGGTGTCCGCGCTCGCGGCCAGCGCGGGCTCCGGCGCGGTTTCCGCCACGGCGTCAGCGGGCGCGCGCGCATCGCGCCCGGCCGCGAGTGCGTGGGCGCGGGCCACCAGTTGCATCGGCTGCGTGCGGTTCGCGGACGCGGCGCCGATCTCGGCGACCAGCGTCGGCAGCAGTTCGATCGCCTCGCGCAGGGTGCCGAGGATCTCGGGCGATCGCGCCAGCGTGCCATCGAGCAGCCGGTTCACCAGGTTCTCCAGCGCCCATGAAAATTCGCTGAGCTCGCGGGCGCCAACCATGCGACCGCTCCCTTTGAGCGTATGGAACGAGCGGCAGACGGTGGCCAGCGCCGCGGATTCCAGCGGGTTCTGGTCCCACACCGGGTATTGTGCGCGGACCTTTTCCAGCTCTTCGCGCGCTTCCTCGGCGAACAGCGCCAGCATTTCCGGATCACGGGCGATCGCGTTCGCCTCCGGAGCCGGCGCGGCCGCCAGCACCGGCGGCGTGCGCACGCGAGCAGTGCTGTCGGGATCGAGGGCCCCGCCGGGAAGCGTCTGCTCGGGCGGCGGGATGCGCACCGTGCGTGCATAGTTGCCCGCGCTGAGCGGCGGCACTGTCGGCACCACCTGGTCGGGCTCGTGCCCGAGGACCTCGAGGCAGGCCTGCGCATTATCGAGCATGTACCAGGGGTCACTGCGTCCCGCCTGGAGCGTTTCGATGTAGTACTCGAGGCTGACCACCGCGTCGGCGAGCCGGTCAAGATAGGCTCCAGACAGTGGCATGCCACCGGCCTGCATGACCCTTCGCAACTGGACGGTCAAGGCATCGACGACGTCGACCGCGCGCGCCTTGCCCAGCATCAGCAGTCCGGCCTTGATGCCGCGCATGAGCTCCAGCCAGGAATCAAACCCGGAGGCGTCGAGCGTGCCACTCACGTTCTGCGCGATGCTTTCCTTGACGCGCGCCAGGTTGACCACGCACTCGCGCAGCACCGCGCCCTGTACCTGTTCGAAATCCTGGTCTACTGGCTCGCCGTCAGCCTCGGACCGCGTTGCTTTCGGCAGGATTAACCCGACCAGCTGGCCTTCGAGACGGTCTTCCACCTGGATCAGCGTGGCCGCGACCTGCACCAGCGTCGCTTCATCGGCGTTTTCGCGCCCCGCGACCACGGCTTCGAGCCGTGCATTCGCCTCCTGCACGCGACCGCGCAGCTCACCCAGCCCCAGGACGCCGAGCGTATCGCCGATCTTGCGCAGCAGTTCGATCTGGGGCTTCAGCTCCTCGACCTGGCCGCCGCCGCGGCGCACGAAGATATCGAGCACGTCCTTGACGCGCGTCAGGTCCTCGCGGATCGCCACCGCCACCGTGTGCATGAGCTTGACCGATGGGGCCGACAGGCTCTCGCGTTCCTGCTCGATGTTGTCGTCGACTGGCAGCAGTTCGTTGAGGCGGAATGAAGCGCGCACCGCCGCGACGCGCGGCCCAGCGGTGCTGGAGCGCGCGACGTAGTACAACAGGTTGTTCAGCAGTTCGATCGGCGGCGTCTGCGCGTAGCGTGCCTCGCCCAGTTCGTACAGGCGCCTGATCTCGCGATCGGCGAGGCCCAGCAGCCGCTTGACCGAAACGCTGCTCTCGGTGCCGTTCTCGCGCAAGGCTTCGAGCAGCGCGCCAACCACCCACCACAGCTGGAACACGCACTGCTGCGTCGCCACCTGCTCGAGGCGCGTGGCCACGGTCGCCAGGATCTCGAGATTCTGTTCGAGCCGTTCGCCGCGGATCCAGCCTACCAGGCCGGCCTGGAAGCGCGCGCGCAGGCGCCGCGCCCATTGCGCAGGCGACAGTGGCGGCTCGCCGGGCGCCGGTGAAGTCGGCTGCGCCTGCCGGTCGGACTTGAGATTGAGCAACAGCAGTGTGCCTTCCGAAAGCAGCGCGCAGCCACGCACGGCGCGCAGGTCGTTCAGGAGCGGCAGCAATACCAGCGCCATGTCACGCCCGCCGGCGAGCACGCGCTCGAGGTAGCCGGGGAGCTGCACCATGGCGCGCATCAGCGCATCGAGCGACTCGGACTGGTTCTTGCGCTCTTCGCGCGCGCCGATCAGGTAGCGCGCCACCTGCTCCATCTCTTCGGCCAGCAGCGCGGCGCCGTAGATTTCCAGCACCCGCAGCGCGCCCTGCACCTGATGCAGCTCGAAGGCGCAGCGCTCGAGCAACGCGCCGTTGCCGGGCTGCTCGACGTGGGCCTCGAGCGCCGTGCGCGCGTCAGTCAGCGCCACGCCGATCTCGCGCGCGGTCTGCTGCATTGTCTGGGTGGCGAGTTCGGTCATGACAGCAGCAGCGAGCTCAGGCCCCGCCCAGCTTCTTGAGCCGCGATTGGCCGCTGCTGTCGGCGCTCGCCGGCGCCGCTGCCGGCGCGGCAGCACGGCCCGCCGTGCCGGCCGCGGCCGCGGGCAGCCGGAACCCGGCGACCGACTTGCGCAGCGCCGCAGCCAGCTCGGCCATCTTGAGGATCGCCTGCGCCGTGGCCTGGGTGCTCTCGGCCGTCTGGGTGCTCACCTCGCGCAGCACCTGCGTGTTGCGGGCGATATTCTGCGCCGCAGCCGACTGGCTGCGCGAGCTTACCGAGATGTTCTGCACCAGGCTGGCGATCTGGTTGGAGACCTGCTCGATCTCCTCGAGCGCGGCACCGGCGTTTTCGGCCAGCAGCGCGCCGCCGACCACGTCGGTGGTGCTGCGCTCCATCGACACCACCGCCTCGTTGGTGTCCGTCTGGATAGTGCGCACCAGCACGTCGATCTGCTTGGTAGCGGTCGCGGCGCGCTCGGCGAGCCGCTGCACCTCATCGGCGACCACGGCAAAGCCGCGGCCGGCCTCGCCGGCCATCGACGCCTGGATCGAGGCATTGAGCGCCAGGATGTTGGTCTGCTCAGCGATGTCGCTGATCAGCTCGACCGTATTGCCGATCTCCTGCGAGCTCTCGCCCAGGCGCTTGATGCGCTTGCTGGTCTCCTGGATGGTCTCGCGGATCGTGTTCATGCCATCGATCGTGCGGCGCACGGCTTCACCGCCCTTGTGGGCGACGTCGACCGAGTGGCGGGCGACGTCGGCGGCGCGCTCGGCGTTGCCCGAAACCTCCTCGGTGGATGAGGCCATTGCCGCGATCGACTCGGTGGCCGAGGCGATCTGCCTGGTTTGCACGCCGCTGGCCTTGCCGAGCTGGGTGCCCAGCGCCTGGGTCTGGCGCGCCGAAGCATCGACCTGCATGGCCGAGGCGTTGATCGTGGCCACGAGCTTGCGCAGCGCCTCGACCGCGTAGTTCACGGAATCGGCGATGGCACCGGTGATGTCTTCGGTGACGGTCGCCTGCACGGTCAGGTCGCCGTCGGCGAGGCTCGCCATTTCGTCGAGCAGCTTGAGGATGGAGCGCTGGTTGCGCTCGTTCTCCTGGCGCTGCGTATTGGTCGCCTGCAGCTGGCGTTCGGCGGCACGGCGCAGCGCACCGAGCTGTACCAGCAACATGCCGAGCGGCGCCAGCGCCAGCAGCACCAGCGCCACGCCCACCATGCCAAGCGTTCCGCCGCCGGAGGCCAGCAACCACGCCAGCGCGCCCAGCACCAGCAGGCCGCCAGCGACCAGCGTCAGCCGCCGCAGCAGTCGGGTATCGATGAGGTCTTCCGCGTTCAAGCCGAGGCCGCCGTGAACGCCGGGTCTTCCAGGAGTTTGCGCAGGCTCAGCACCGGCAGCTGCTCCTGCTCGTGGCGGAATGATCCTGCCAGGACCTGCTTGCATTGCAGGATAGTCGTAGGCACCTCGCTGCTGAACGACGACTCGCTGAAACGCCGGAAGCCGAGCACCTCGTCGACCACCAGGCCGGCGGGCACGTCGCGATGGTTGGCCACCAGGATGCGCGTCAGGCGCGTGATCGGCGTCGCCCCGCCCCCCAGGTACTGGCGCAGGTCGATGATCGGGAACAGCTGGCCGCGGATGTTGGCGAGGCCGAGCACCCAGGCCTTCGCGCCCGGCACGCGCGTCAGCGGCGTGGGGATGCCCAGGACTTCGCGCGCTTCCTCGCGTGCGACCAGGTAGAGCTCGCCGGCCATGCGCGCGGCGACGCCGACCCACTCGGCGCCCGCGGCGCCGGGGGTTTCCGGGCTGGCGGTTGCGCCGCGGCCACGCCGTTCGAGCTCCGCGAGGAGTTCATACGGCCGGTCGCGCAGTGCCTTTAACGATGCGCTCGCCAGCATGTTCAGGCGGCGAGCGCGGCCTGCGCCTTCTCGACCAGCTGATCCATCGACACCGGCTTGACCATGTAATCCACGGCTCCCTGGCGCAGGCCCCAGATACGGTCGGTCTCCTGCCCCTTGGAGGTGACCATGACGATCGGGATGGTGCGGGTGTCCGGATCGTTCGACAGCGTGCGCGTGGCCTGGTAGCCGTTCACGCCGGGCATGACGATATCCATGAAAATGAGGTCGGGATGCATCGCTCGCGCCAGCCGGATGCCTTCCTCGCCATCGCCGGCCACGGCGGTGCGGTAGCCGTGGCGCTCGAGCGCCTTCTGCATGACGTGCACTTCGGTGGGCGAATCGTCGACAATGAGAATCAGCGCCATGGCCTATCTCCCGATCTGCGCTTCGATGGCGCCCAGCAGCTCGTCCTTGGTGAAAGGCTTGGTCAGATAGTGTTCGGATCCGACAATGCGGCCGCGGGCACGGTCGAACAACCCGTCCTTGGAGGACAGCATGATCACGGGTATGGTGCGGAAGACCTTGTTGTGCTTGATCAGCGCGCAGGTCTGGTAGCCATCGAGCCGCGGCATCATGATGTCGACGAAGACGATGTCGGGCTGGTGGTCGGCGATCTTGGTGAGCGCGTCGAACCCGTCGACCGCGGTGAATACCTCGCAGCCCTCCTTTGCCAGGAGCGTTTCGGCCGTGCGCCGGATGGTCTTGCTGTCATCGATGACCAGCACCTTGAGGCCACGGAACGGCGAGGCAGCGTCGTTCAAATCCGGCTCACTCCTCTGGGCATTGGGTTCCATGATCGTTACCTGCGGGCGCTCATGCTGTGACCTGTGCTGCGCCCTCAATAGATTTGATCTTTTTAACATATCGGCACCCCTCCGGCTATGCCACCTGCGTCACGTTTTGAGCAGCCAGCCCCCTGTTGCCGGGACATAATTCGAGTTTGAACGGCGCGCGCGCGCGGCGTCATGCAAGGAAAGCGACATGAATAAGGCGAAGCGGCTCCTGGTGGTGATGGATCCGATCGATCACATCAAGTACCAGAAGGACACCACGCTGGCACTACTGTTGGCCGCAAAAGAGCACGGCTTTGAACTTCACTACGCCGAATTGCAGGATCTGCGGTTGCGCGACGGGGTGGCAGAGGCGCGCACGCGGCCACTCGAGGTGCGTGCCGACGCGAACAGCTGGTACAGCCTGGGCGAGGATGCCACCAGCGCGATGGGCGGGTTCGAGGTGATCCTGATGCGCAAGGACCCGCCCTTTGACACCGAATACATCTACGCCACCTATATTCTCGAGCGCGCCGAGCTGGCCGGAGCCCTGGTGGTGAACCGGCCGCGGGGGCTCCGCGACATGAATGAAAAGGTCTACACGGCCTGGTTCCCGCAGTGTTGCGCGCCCACGCTGGTGACGCGCGACATGGAGGAAATGGCCGCTTTCGCGGCCACCCACGGCACCATCGTCTGCAAACCGCTCCACGGCATGGGCGGCCGCTCGATCTTCGTGCTGACCCCCGGCGACAAGAACTCGGCGGTCGTGTTCGAGACCCTCACCGAGTACGGCCAGCGCTTCGCCATCGCGCAGAAATACCTGCCCGAGATCACCACCACCGGCGACGCGCGCGTGCTGCTGGTCGACGGCGAACCACTCCCTTATGCGCTGGCGCGCATCCCCGCCGCCCACGACAACCGCGGCAACCTCGCCGCCGGGGCCAGGGGCGTCGCCCGCCCGCTCAGCGCGCGCGACCGGTGGCTCGCCGGCGAGATCGGACCGGCGCTGCGCGCCGCGGGCATGCTGTTTGTGGGACTCGACGTGATTGGCGACTACGTTACCGAAATCAACGTGACCAGCCCCACCGGCGTGCGTGAACTGCAGGCGCAGTTCGGTGTCGACGCCGCGGAACTGCTGATCCAGGCCCTCGACAAGCGCCTCGCGGACCTGGCGGGGACCAGCGCGCGGTGAACACGGTGGCCCGGGAACGGCGCATGACGCCGCAGGGCCTGGCCAGCCCGGGCGAAGGGGGCGCCCCGGTGCGCGAGCGCCTGATGAGCATGCTGTTCATGGCGGCAATCGCCCACGCCATCGTGATCCTCGGCCTGAGCTTCAGCGCCGGCGGCACACTGCCAGAGGCACCGGGCATGGAAGTGCTGCTGGTGAGCGAAGACCTGCCCGAGGCGAGCCGCAATGACCAGGCAACTTATCTGGCGCAGCGCACGCAGCTGGGCGCCGGCAACACGCGCACGCTCGCGACCGGGAGCCCGGAGGCGCAACTCGCAGCCGCATCCGCGCACGACACCGCCAGCGAACACGGGAAATCTGCGCAAACCGTACCTGCCGGCGGCACGCTGGGCGAGGAGCGCACGCTCACGACCGGCGCACCCGCGCCCGTGATCCGCTGGCTCGGGCAGGTTGGTGACGACGCCGCGGCAGCGGCTCGGCAGGCCGACAGCGGTGAGGTGGCGCGGCGCGGGCGCGGCGACGCCCAGGAACTCGTGCTGCGCGGCGACCCGAAAACCGGCCGCTGGATCAGCCCGGATACCCGGGCCTCCAGACTCGCCCCCTACCTCGACGCCTGGCGGCGCAAGGTGGAGCGTGTCGGTACCCTGAATTTCCCCTCCGCGGCGCGGCGCGCCGACCTTTCCGGGAGCCCGGTGATCGAGGTAGCCCTCGGGGCCGATGGCCGGCTGATCGAGGCCACCATCCGGCGTGGCAGCGGGCATGCGGAAATCGACCAGGCGGCGCTGCTGATCCTGCAGCTGGCCAGTCCCTTTGAACCGTTCCCACGCGAGCTGGCCCGCGACTATGACGCACTGCGCTTTGCCTACCAGTGGGAGTTCTTTGGCGGCCAACTGGGGACCGGAACCGTGACCACCGGCGCGAACAGCGCCGGGAACCCTTGAGAGCGCCGGAAAGCGCCCCCATACTGCAGCCATGGCCGATTCCAACTCCGTGGTCACCTCCCTGGCCAACAACCTGCTGGTCGCAATGCCGTCGCTGGCCGATGGCGATTTTGCGCACAGCGTGACCCTGGTGTGCGAACACAGCGACAAGGGGGCCCTGGGCATCGTGCTCAACAAGCCGCTCGAGATGAAGCTCGGCGACGTGCTGGCGCAGATGAAGCTCGACCCCCTGCAGGCGGCGATCGCGTCGCAGCCGGTGCTGCGCGGCGGACCCGTACATACCGACCGTGGCTTCGTGCTGCACCGCCCCGGCGGCGAGTGGGACTCCACCCACAGGATTTCCGATCAGATCCAGGTCACGACTTCGCGCGACGTGCTGGCCGCGATTGCCCGCGGCGAAGGCCCGCGCGACGCATTCATCGCGCTGGGCTACGCCGGCTGGGAACCGGGCCAGCTCGAGCAGGAGATCCTCGACAACGCCTGGCTCTCCCTGCCCATGAGCGAGCAGCTGGTGTACGACGTACCCTTCGAACAGCGCTGGCAGGCTGCCTGGCAGATGCTCGGCGTGCACAGCTCGCGGGTCAGCCTGGTGGCGGGCCACGCCTGAACGGCGCCGTCGCGCTCAGTTTTGATTTCGGCCTGCGCCGCATCGGCGTCGCTTCCGGCGACACCCTCACACGCTCGGCCGCACCCCTCACCGCGCTGGCCAATGGCGAGCACGGGCCCGACTGGCACGCCATCGATCGCCTGCTCGCCCAATACCAGCCCGCGCAGCTGGTGGTGGGCTACCCTTATAATGATGATGGCAGCGCCGGGGCCCTGGCTGGCGCCGCGACGGCCTTCGCGCTCGCCCTGGAGCAGCGCTCGGGGTTGCCGGTTGCGCGCGTCGACGAGCGGTTCTCCTCGCAGGAGGCGGCCGCCTCGCTGAAGGAGCGCCGCGCGGCGGGTACGCGCCGGCGGCGCGTGCGGCGCGCCGATATCGACAGCCTGGCTGCCGCCATCATTCTCGAGCGCTGGCTGCACGGGGAGAGTTGAACACATGAAGTTGAGCGCATGAACAAGCAACGGCGCGGCGACGGGTCGCTCCGCCACCTGATCACGCTCGAGGACCTGACCCGCGCGGAGCTCGACGCGCTGCTCGAGCACGCGCAGCGCTACGTGTGCGCGAGCGGCGCCCGCCCACCCATGAACCGCGCGCTCGATGGCATGACGATCGGCAACCTGTTCACCGAGCCCTCGACCCGCACCCGCGTCTCCTTCGAACTCGCCGCCCGGCGCCTCGGCGCTGAAGTCATCAATCTCGAAGTGCAGCTGTCCTCGCGCGCCAAGGGCGAGACCATGCTGGACACGATCCACACGCTCGAGTCGCTCCACTTCGACGGCTTCGTGATCCGCGATTCCGAGCCCGGCGTGGTGGCGCACGTGGCCGCCAATGTCGCCGCGCACGTGAGCGTATTCTCGGCGGGCGAGGCGCACGTCTCGCACCCGACGCAGGGGTTGCTGGACGCGCTCACCGTGCGGCAGCACAAGGGCGCGCGCTTCGAAGCGCTGTGCATCGCGATCGTCGGGGACATCCGCCACTCGCGCGTGGCGCGCTCGGCGTACGAGGCGTTCACGGCGCTCGGGGTCGGCGAACTGCGGCTGGTCGCGCCGCCGGGGCTGATGCCCGAAGCAGGACTATTTCCGGCCGGCAGGCGCTATGCCACGCCCGAGCAGGGACTCATGGGCGCCGACGTGGTGATGATGCTGCGCATCCAGAAGGAGCGCATGGCGCAGGCCGAGATCCCCGACGGCGACCAGTATTTCGCGCGCTACGGCCTGAGCGCAGCGCGCCTGCGCCTCGCCAGGCCTGATGCCATCGTCATGCATCCGCAACCGATGAACCGCGGCGTCGAGATCGACTCGGCAGTAGCCGACGGGCCGCAGTCGGTGATTCGTGACCAGGTACGCAACGGCGTGGCCGTGCGCATGGCAGTGCTCGAGACGGTGCTGCGGCCGCGTCCGGTGCGCGCGTGAGCGCAGCCGCCGCCGCGGCGAGCGCCCCGCCGCGCGCGCACCGCGGCACGATCCACGTCGAGGACGGCGCGATCCTGCAGCACACGGTGTGCGAAGCCCGGCAGCACATCCTGCGCATCGCCGCGCCGCAGACCGCGCGCCACGCCACGCCCGGCAGCTTCGTGCACCTGCGGTGCGACGCCGCGCTGCCGATGCGACGGCCACTGTCGATCATGCGCGCCAATGCGGAGTCGGGCTGGATCGAGGTGCTCTTCAAGGTCGTGGGCACAGGCACCGCCGCGCTCGCCGCGCATCAGGCAGGCGCTACGCTGAACCTGATGGGCCCGATCGGACACGGGTTCACACTCCATCCGGAGCGTCCGCGCGTGCTGGCGATCGGCGGCGGCGTGGGCATCCCGCCGCTGGTGTTCCTGGCCGAGCGCCTGCTATCCGACCAGCGCACGACGTGGAAGCCACTGGTGCTGATGGGTTCGGAGATTCCGTTCCCGTTCCGCGCCCGCCCCTCGCGCATCCTGGTGCCCGCCGCGCCCGACGAGGCGATCGCCTGCATGCCGCTGCTCGACGAATGGGGCGTGCCCTCGCGACTGGCCAGCAACGCCGGCTACGCCGGCTGCTACAGCGGCCATGTCACCGAGCTTGCCTCGCGCTGGCTCGCGGCGCTGACGGCCGCGGAACGCGCCGCAGTGGAAATATTCGCCTGCGGCCCGACGCCAATGCTGGCGGCCACGGCGGCGCTGGCGCGCCAATTCGCCTTGCCCTGCCAGGTCTCGCTCGAGGAATACATGGCCTGCGCGGTGGGCGGGTGCGCCGGTTGCGCCGTCGAAGTGCACACCAGCGCTGGCCCGGCGATGAAGCGCGTCTGCGTCGATGGCCCCGTGTTCGAGGCGCAGAGCGTGTTCCCGCAGCCCGCTTGAGGCCTGCGCAGACATGCACAGCGCTGCTGCGGCCGCCGGCAGCAGCGCGCATTTGGCCGCCGGGGACCCCCCCTTTGTGCTATGCTGTTGCACTGCGACTGCCTCCGGAATGAGGCCAGCCGCACATCTTCGCGTGCGGACCAGCCCAGCTTTCAGTAGCCGGCAGCCGCCGCATCTCCCTTGCATTCCAGGTGGAACAGAACTTGGCCAAGCCCAATTACCGTCATCAGAAGAAGCAGAAGGAACAGGCCCGCAAGCTCCGGCAGGCCGAGAAGCAAAATCGCCGGCTGGCCGCACGGACCGACGCCGACGGGAACGTCGTGGCGTCCCCGGCCGATGACGCCGCGACGCTGCCGCCCGACGTCAGCCCAGCGCAGGCCGAAACATGAAGCTCACTTCACGCAAAGTGCCCACCTTTGGCGAGCAACGCCGCGCCGGGCGGCAGAACGATCGCCTGCAGGCGCCGGCGATGCGCAGCCGCTACGCGACGATCGCAAAACTGCAGATCGACCTTACGTTCGCGGGCAGCAGCCGGCCACCCCCGTCCCCGCAGTCGCACAGTTTCTATCCGCCGGCGCGCGCTTTCTTCCGCTTCGCCTGCCCTTGCTCGGAATGCGACGGTGAATTCGATCTCAGCGCCAGCGTCGCCGAGCTGGCGGAAGTAAAACGCCCCTCCGCCCGCACCGCCTCCGGGCGCATGGGTTGCGAGGGCGTGCATTTCCGGGAGCGCGCCACCGCGACGCCCTGCCCCATGGCGCTGAACTGGCGCCTTGTCATCGTCCGCTCAGACTGAAACCACTACGGCCAGGATGCCCACCATGCTCGAACACCTGCCGTTTGCCGGCGAACCGAATGCCGATTTCCGCGCCCGTATCGCGCGCCGCCAGGCCGAGGCCGCCGAGGTGCGCCAGCGCGAACTGGTCGAGCAGGCCTCGACCATCAATTCGCCCGACCTGCGCATCCGCATATGGGAACGGCTGCACGAGATCACCATGCCGCTGGACGCCGAGCATCGCCTGCTTGGCGTCATCGCCGCTCAGACCGGGCTGACGATGGCCCAGGTGCAGGCCGAACAGCACAACCGGGCCCACCCCCCGGCCGTACAGCCCGCTGCCCAGCCGGTCGACCCGGAAACCGCCTCGCCCCCGGGCATCTCCGGCTAGATCCCCGGCCTCGCCTGCCAGCACGCCGCCGGGCGTGCCTGAAACCGGTCCCGCAGCAATGCCTGGCCGCCTGTGGTAGACTGCCCACCGATCGTCTATGTCCGTGTATCGCCCAGCGCGCCTCATTTGGCGCCATGAGCCCGAGCCGAACTTCCTCGATCAGGTGACAGGATCATTGGTTCGATGGCCCGCTGGAGACGATCTCCTCTGACCTCTTCCGAGTTCCTGCCGTGTAATAGAGGCGCGGTCTGCATATAAATAGCGGCCGGCCTGTTTTGAGTTTGGAGAGAGTCTATTTATGGCCAAGATTTACGTGGGCAACCTGCCCTTCACTGCGACGGAAGCGGAAGTCCGCACCCTGTTCTCCGAGCACGGCACGGTCGAGTCCGTGTCGCTCCCGACCGATCGTGAGACCGGCCGGCCGCGCGGTTTCGGGTTCGTGGAAATGAGCCAGGCCGATTCGGCCCGGGCGATCCAGAACCTGAACGGCAAGGACCTGGGCGGTCGGCCGTTGCGTGTCAATGAGGCACAGGACAAGCCGCGCACGGGCGGTGGTGGCGGCGGCGGCGGCTATCGCGGCGGTGGCGGCGGTGGTGGTGGCGGCGGCGGCGGCTATCGCGGTGGTGGCGGTGGCGGCACTGGCGGTGGTGGTGGCGGCGGCGGCGGTCGCTGGTAACACCGACACCTGCACTACCAAGGTGTGAAAGAAGCCCGGGGTCAACCCGGGCTTTTTTTTGGCCGCGGTCTGTTCAGCCAAAATTGATCTTGGTCTCGAGGTTGCTCCGTGAATCGGCGTTGCTGAGCGCTTCCTCGAGCGTAATGCGCCCGTCCTTGTAGAGCTTGAGCAGCGCGATATCAAAGCTCTGGATGCCGCGCTCGCTGCTAAGCTGGATGGCTTCCTTGATGCCGATGACGTCGCCCCGCTTCACCAGCTCGGCGATGTGCGGGGTGTTGAGCATCACCTCCACCGCAGCCACGCGCCGCTGGTCCTTGCCCAGCACCAGGCGCTGCGCCAGCACCGCCCGCAGATACTGCGACAGGTCGAGGGTCACCTGCTTGTGCTGGTCGTGCGGGAACATGTTGATGATGCGATCGAGCGTTTCGGCGCAGTTGTTGGCGTGCAGGGTCGAGAGCACCAAATGCCCGGTGCCCGCCAGGCTGATGGCTGCCATCATGCTCTCGCGGTCACGCACCTCGCCGATCAGGATCACATCCGGCGCCGCCCGCATCACCCCGCGCAGCGCGCGCTCGTAGCTCTTGGTGTCGAGGCCCACTTCGCGCTGGTTGATAATCGAGCGCTTGTTGGTGTGCAGGAATTCGATCGGGTCCTCGATCGTGACGATATGGTCGGAGCCGGTGTCATTGCGGTGGTTGATCATCGCCGCCAGCGTGGTCGACTTGCCGGAACCCGTGGCGCCGACCATGAGGATCAGCCCGCGGCGCAACATGGTCAGTTCGCGCAACGCATCCGGGAGCCCGAGCTGGTCGAGCTTGGGCATGTCAGCGGTGATGTAGCGCAGCACCATCGCGGGGTAGCCGCGCTGGTAGAACACGGCTACACGGAAACGCCCGAGGCCGGGTTCCGAGATCGCGAAATCGATCTCCAACTCGCGCTGGAAATACTCGATCTGCTCAGGCGTCATCATGCCGAAGGCCGCGGAGCGCACGGCGTCCGGCGACAGCACCTGCTTGTTGACGGGCATGATCTGCCCCTCGATCTTGATCTTGATCGGGGCGTTGCAGGTGAAGAACAGGTCGGAGGCGTGGCGCTCGACCATCAGCATGAACAGCGGCTTGGTGTTGAGCACCGGCTGCGGGCCGCTGCTCGTGATCTTGAGATCGGCAACATCACTCATGTTGGGTAATCAGCCCCCTAGAGGCTGCGTCCCTCGGCTTCCTCATCGAGGATCGACAGGTCGCCATCGCCCTCGACCGGCTTGTTGTCGCGCTTGCTCTCGAGCTTGACCCGCAGGCGCAGCTCGTTCTTCGAATCGGCGTTGCGCAGCGCGTCTTCGTAGGAAATCATGCCCTTCTCGTACAGTTCGAACAGCGCCTGATCAAAAGTGTTCATCCCCAGGCGCGTCGAGCGGCCCATGACTTCCTTGATCTTGGAAACCTCGCCCCGGAAGATGAGATCCTGGATCAGCGGCGAGTTGAGCATGATCTCCATCGCGGCGATGCGGCCGGTGCCCGATTCGCGCGGAATCAGCCGCTGCGAGATCATCGCCCGGATGTTCAGCGACATGTCCATGAGCAACTGCTCGCGGCGGTCCGAGCTGAAGAAGTTGATGATCCGATCGAGCGCCTGGTTGGAACTGTTGGCGTGGAGCGTGGCCAGCACCAGGTGGCCGGTCTCGGCGAACTGGATGCCGTACTCCATGGTCTCGCGGTCGCGGATCTCGCCGATCAGGATCACATCGGGTGCCTGGCGCAGCGTGTTCTTCAGCGCCGCCTGCCAGGTATCGGTGTCCACGCCGACTTCGCGATGGGTAATGACGCAACCCTTGTGCGGATGCACGTATTCCACCGGGTCTTCGATGGTGACGATGTGGCCGCGGGTCTTCTCGTTGCGGTAGCCGATCATCGAGGCGAGCGTGGTGCTCTTGCCCGAGCCCGTGCCGCCGACCACCAGCACCAGGCCACGCTTGGAAAGCACGACTTCCCGCAGAATCGGCGGCAGGTCGAGCTCCTCGAAGGTCGGGATCTTGGCGTTGATGAGGCGAATGACGCAGCCGGTGCAGCCCTGCTGCACGAAGGCGCTGACGCGGAAGCGTCCGATGCCAGGGGGCGCGATCGCGAAATTACATTCCTTGGTGGCGTCGAATTCCTTCGACTGCCGGTCGCTCATGAGCGAGCGCACCAGCACCGCCGACTGCTCGGGGCTCAGCGCCCGGTCCATCTGCGGGCGGATCTCGCCATCCACCTTGATGGCCGGCGGGAAACCGGCGGTGATGAACAGGTCGGATGCGACCCGCTCCACGACACGGCGGAGCAGGTCCTGCATCAGCTTGATGGCTTGTTCGCGGTCCACAGGCCACCTCGCTTAGAGCGCGTCCTTGTTCTGGGCCTTGTAGCGCGCCTCTTCCTTGCTGACCTGACCCTTGCTGACCATCTCGGCGAGGCACTGATCGAGCGTCTGCATGCCGGTGGCGCCGCCGGTCTGGATCGACGAGTACATCTGCGCGATCTTGCCCTCGCGGATCAGGTTGCGGATCGCCGGCGTGCCGATCATGATTTCGTGCGCGGCGATGCGGCCGCCGCCGGTGCGCTTGAGCAGGGTCTGCGAGATGACGGCACGGAGCGACTCGGACAGCATCGAACGCACCATCTCCTTTTCCTCGCCCGGGAACACGTCGACGATGCGGTCGATGGTCTTGGCGGCCGAGCTGGTGTGGAGCGTGCCGAACACCAGGTGGCCGGTCTCGGCGGCGGTCAGCGCCAGGCGGATGGTCTCCAGGTCGCGCATTTCGCCGACCAGGACGATATCCGGGTCTTCGCGCAACGCCGAGCGCAGCGCTTCGCTGAAGCCGAGCGTGTCGCGCTTGACCTCGCGCTGGTTGATCAGGCACCGCTTGCACTCGTGCACGAACTCGATCGGGTCTTCGATGGTGATGATGTGATCAGGGCGGTTTTCGTTGCAGTGATCGACCATGCCCGCGAGCGTGGTGGACTTGCCCGAACCGGTGGGCCCGGTCACCAGCACCAGCCCGCGCGGCAGCATGCACAGGTCGCGGAAGATCTTGGGCGCCTGCAGCTCATCGAGGCTGAGGATCGTGGAGGGAATGTTGCGGAACACGGCGCCGGCGCCGCGGT